>NZ_AZEB01000001.1 GCF_001434135.1 Lentilactobacillus kisonensis DSM 19906 = JCM 15041
CAGGTGTTGCACTTCAATTTTAAATCGAGGTTATTATTTCACTATTAATCTTGATCATTATTCCAAATTTAACTCATCAAAGAAAGCATGCCCAATCTGTCCACACAACGGCGATGAGTTCTGTCGTTCAAGCACAGGTAGATGCTTATACTAGCCAGCACCCAACAATTAAATCAGTGGGTTTTGCTGAGCTCACCCGAGAAGGTTATCTTACTAGAAAACAGGTAAACCAAGCCAAAGATGAAGGCTTGAAGATTACAAACAATGAAGTCACGGAATAAATCAGCGTTTACCATGATTGAATTGATTGTTTACCTTGGAATCGTTATTTCAGTTTTATTATTGAATCTTGCCTTAATTAAGGTCGTCAATTTGAGTAACCCAGCAGAAAACGCGTTTTGGGATTCAATGGCGGACTGTTGGAATGAAATGACGGTCAAATCCCAAATCTATCACACCAGTTATCGGGTTGAGCTTAATTCTGATCGAGTGGTCTTTGTTCCAAAAAATCGACAACTAAAGGTAAAATCTTTAAGATACCCGCGTGATCTTCAAATTGCCCAATACGTTCAAATTAACGTTGCCGATGACGGCTTCGTGAGCCCCAGAACGATTCATTGGTATTCTAAGGACGGTCGGGAAAAATACCAACAAAAAATTCAATTAGGATGGAGTGGTTATCGTCTTAAGAAAATGGAATAAAAAGGGGTTTACCGCAATTGATTCATTAATTGGCCTGACAATCATTTCTGCATTTAGTTTATTTTATATTCATGTAACTACCCAAATGAATCAGAACATAGATGATTCCCAACGAACAATGATTGTGGAACGGAAAAATTATGAAAAAACGATCCAACGATAATCATTTCAAAAAAAGAAGTGGCTATTTATTAATTGAAAGCTTAGTAAGCTTGCTAATCTGTGTGTTAGCTGTTTGGACAATTACGGTAATGATCAACTACATGGGTCGGGCTAAAAATAAGCAGGTAATCGCCTTTTATGAGTATATTCAATTACTTGAATCTAGTCGCTACCAGTTTCAAATCCGGGGAATCCATTCACGAGATGTCAAGCTTTACAGTTCTGAAACCCAAAAAATTTATCATATGCAACAATATGATGACATGATCAGGATTACCGGGGCGAAGTTGGGTCATGTTCGGCTACTAAGCACAATAAAAAACGTCAATTGGTCTTATGATAGGAGGTGTCTCAAAACTATTGTTACTTTTGAAAATGGTCAGCGGTGTCTTGCGTATTCCGATCTTTCGACCAAGTAAAGGTGGCTCACTAACCGTTGTTGCCGTTATCTTTACGGGAATTCTGTTAACCTGCCTTGTTTTCCAATGTGTTTCGTACAATAAAGAAATATCGACGATTTCTGAAATAACCAATAATTACCGAAATAAACGACTTACCAGACACCCCCATAAGCAACGCAGTCATTTTCATGATGAAAAAATTGCAAATGCCCGGAACTAGGATGATGTGTGTCCTTCTATGATTGCTGATCACCATCTGCGCATCGATTAACGCTATAACAAACCGTAAAGCTCAAAATGGCTATTCAGATCTCCAACCAGCATAACGCTCCCATCGCAGCAATTACTTAGCGGAATATATAAGGGCAAACAACCGGCTGCAATCACTTCTTCGGAACTTTAGATTGGTCACTTGAGCCGGCGTGTAAAGCTTACTTGGTTTCCACAATATTTGGCAACCCGCGTTCTAATGTTTTTATAAACTTACTTGAATTGTTAAAGCCTTTTCTGGTAGTATCTAATAGTGTCCAAGTGTTGTGAAAAGGAGTTGAGAGTTCTGACTGAAGCACAAATTGAGCGTTTCTTTAACATCTTGAATCAAGCTAGTGAGCTTATTCAAAAGGCGAAGGACCAATCGTATTTAGACTCACTGATTGAAACGTTATCTGTTGTTCAGGATCAAGATGCCACAAATTTAGAGTTGTCAGATGCTGATACCCAGAAGTTGACTCATATTTGCTCAGGTTTTAATCGATCGGATTATGACTCAGAAACATTACGTAAGGGAATACAGATGGCGATACTAAAGGCCACCCGGGTAGATAATATTCAGGCGAATTACCAAATCACACCGGATACAATTGCTAACGTGATTGGGTATATCATTTCTGGAATTTTTCGGGGAACTGATACAATTAGTTTGTTGGATCCGGCGATGGGAACTGGCAATTTGCTAACCGCGCTCTACAATCAATTGCATAATACATTGAATCTAACGCCATCAATTTCTGGAATTGAAAACGACGATGCCATGTTTGAGTTGGCGGCTGATTCTGTTGAGATTCAGCACATTCATGCCGAATTATTTCACGAGGATACCATCCAAAACGTCTTAGCGCCAGTTGTTGACGTTGCAGTTAGTGATCTGCCAATTGGTTACTATCCAATTGATGAAAATGCCAAGGGCTTTGCTACCCATTCTGAGAACGGCCATTCCTATGTTCACCATTTATTAATTGAATTTGCGATGGATCACGTTAAAAAGGGTGGCTTTGGATTGTTTTTAGTTCCAAGCCAACTTTTCCAAACCGATGAGGCCAAACAGTTGTTAAAGTGGATGCAAGGCAAGGTTTACCTACAGGGGTTACTTAATCTCCCAGGAGAGTTATTTCAGAATACCGCTGCTCAAAAGGCAATTTTAATTTTGCAAAATGCTGGTCATGATGCCAAACAAGTTGACCCGGTTATGCTTGGCGAATTCCCGTCGTTTAAGGACCAAAAGGCGTTTGCACAGTTTTTAACTGAAATCGACGCTTGGGAAGCGCAAGATCTTAAATAAAATATTAGAGGAGTAATAATTTTAATTATGGGAAAATCAATCGCAATTAACGCTGGTAGTTCAACGCTTAAATATAAGTTATTTCAAATGCCGGAAGAAAAGGTCTTGTCAAGTGGGGCCATTGATCGTATCGGTCTTGGTTCTTCCGAAGTTTCAATTAAGTACGGTGATGGTAAAAAGTTTAAGGATACTGAGGACATTGATAATCACGAAGAAGCCATTCAACTGGTTTTGGACAAATTACTCAGTTTAAAAATTATCAAGGACTATAATGAAATTACTGGCGTTGGTCACCGAATTGTTGCTGGTGGTGAGCTATTCCCTGATTCAGTTGTTATCGATGATGATGTGATGAAAAAAATCGAGTCGCTGACTGATTTTGCGCCGCTGCATGAACCTGCTAATCTCTTGGGGATTAAGGCGTTCAAAAAGATTTTGCCTAACGTCATCAGTGTTGCGGTTTTTGACACGTCATTTCATACAACCCTCCCAGAAGTTAACTATATGTATAGTTTGCCTTACGAATATTACCAAAAGTATCAAGTTCGTAAGTATGGTGCTCACGGGACAAGTTATCGGTATGTTTCTCAACGGGCAGCAGCAATGCTTGGCAAGCCACTAGAAGACCTCAAGTTGGTTGTGCTTCACTTAGGAGCAGGTGCTTCAATTGATGCAATCAAGGATGGTAAATCATTCGATACTTCAATGGGATTTTCTCCCGTTGCTGGTATTACAATGGCAACCCGTTCTGGTGATGTCGATCCTTCTGCCCTCCAATACGTAATGGATAAGGCCGGCATCAAGAGTATGGATGAAATGGTTGATATTTTGAACCACAAGTCTGGGTTGGTCGGTCTCTCTGGGGTTTCCGCTGATATGCGTGAAATCGAAGGGGTTATGCACACCAATCATCGCGCAATGTTGGCCCGGGAGATCTTTAAGAACCGGATTATTCGCTATATTGGTAGTTATATTGCTGAAATGGACGGAATTGATGCATTAGTTTACACCGCCGGAATTGGTGAAAATGATATTATGATTCGTCAAGAAGTTGCTGACAAATTAGATTACTTTGGAATCAAAGTTGATCCTGAAAAGAATGATATTCGCGGTGTTGAACGTGATTTATCTGCTGATGGTTCACGAGTTAAAACACTACTGATTCCAACCGATGAAGAATTAATGATTGTTCGAGATATTGAGCGACTGCGAAAAACACAAAAGTAATCATGTATATCTCGTGTTTTGAAGCTTTAAGGATACGTTTTGGCCGTGATATTAGATCACGGCTTTTGTTTTAAAGTAGATTTAAGGCCCACTTGGTTATATAACTTAGTCAATAATGATTACCTGGGACACTGGAACCAATCACACTGCTAAAGCCCAGTCCCTTATCTGACTAAATGTTCTAAAAAGGAGGAATCCCATTGGCCGATCAACAAGATGATCAGCACCTATCTCAAGGATTAAAGAACCGCCATGTTCAACTGATTGCGCTTGGTGGCACGATTGGAACCGGCTTATTTTTGGGGGCTGGCCAATCAATTCACCTTGCAGGGCCGTCCATTATGCTGGCATACCTGATTGCTGGCTTGGCCTGCTTTCTTTTGATGCGGGCCCTCGGGGAATTATTGCTGTCTGATTTAAGCAGCAACTCATTTGTATTTTTCATCAAGAAGTACCTAGGGGATAAAATTGGATTTGCAATTGGCTGGACTTACTGGATGTGTTGGATTGCCATTGCAATGGCTGAAGTGACAGCTTCTGGTCTTTATGTCCAGTTTTGGTTTCCTGGCATCCCAATTTGGGTAACCGGATTAGTCCTATTAACCATCTTATTCGTGATTAACATTGTTGCCGTTTCTGCATTTGGAGAAACCGAGTTTTGGCTGGCAATTGTGAAAATTGTTGCGATTGTTGCCCTAATTTTGATTGGCATTGTGTTAGTGGCCATCCATTTTAAGACACCATACGGGCATGCTGAACTTAGCAACGTTGTTTCGGGTGGCTTGTTTGCAAATGGTGTTAAAGGATTTGTATTGTCATTTCAAATGGTTCTCTTTAGCTTTGCGGGTATTGAGATGATTGGAATGACTGCGTCTGAGACACAAGACCCAATGGTGACGATTCCAAAGAGTATCAATGAGGTTCCAACAAGGGTGTTGTTATTTTATATTGGATCACTCTTGGCATTGATGAGTATTTTCCCTTGGCAACACGTTTCACCAACTTCAAGTCCATTTGTCCAAGTCTTTTCAGGAGTTGGGATTAATTCTGCGGCGATGATTATTAACTTTGTCGTACTAACAGCTGCAATTTCTGCCTGTAATAGTTCATTATTTACGACGGGTAGAATGCTTTTTTCACTCACGTATGGTGGTAAATCAACCTTTAGCCGTACCGTTGGGAAATTATCTCACCGTCAGATCCCATTTAATGCCATCCTATTTTCAACTGGCGTTATTGCTGTCATCGTGTTGCTGAGTATTATGATGCCCGGAAACGTTTTTAGTTTCATATCAAGTGTTGCAACGACTTGTTTTCTGTTTGTATGGGGGATGATTGTGGTTGCTCATATCAAATATCGGAATGAAATTAAGCGAAAGGGCGATACTCCGAAATTGAAGTTTAAAATGCCCTTGTTCCCAATTTCGGATTATTTTGTCTTAGCGTTCTTAATCTTTGTTGGGGTTGTTCTCACTTTAAAAACGGATACGCTAATTGCCCTTGTGGGATCAATTGTCTGGTTAGGAGCTCTATTTGTCGCAAAGGCAATTTCCGACCGGACAAGTCGGAAGTAACTTTTTAATTACTTCATTTTCGTTGGGTGTTATGATTGACAGTATAATTAAATACTGAAAGAAGCTTTTTCATGCAATATTTTACGGCTGATACTCATTTTTTTCACGACCGTCTGCTGGGGATGAGTGATTTTGCTCCCCGGCCGTTTTTAAGCGTTGAAGAAATGAATGAAACGATTATTAATAATTGGAATAAACGGGTGAGTCCGAACGACGTGGTCTATCATCTAGGTGATATCGCTATTTTGCATACTCGTCCCGAAAAGATTGCGTTAGAAAAAATATTTGAAGTCTTAGATCAGTTGAATGGCCGCCTAGTTCTTATTAAGGGTAATCATGATTCGAGGGCATTATTTAAGTATTTGCAGCAGCATAATCATCCCGTTGGTGATCACCAAAAATTTGAATTTCATGACGTGGGCGTTTTAATAAAGATGAATCATCGCCAGTACTATATGACGCACTACCCGATGATGATGGGAATTGTCAAACAAATCATTAATTTGCATGGCCATATTCACCATTATGCAGTGCCAGTAAAGGAAAATATCAACGTTGGTGTCGATACCCCAGAAACGGATTATTTAGCTGAGAAGCCGCCGTTTGGAACACCGTTTTCTCAGGCAGAGATTGAACAAATGGTGACCCAAAAAGCGATTGATTTTGCAAAACGAAAATAGTTATAGGTGGTTATTGAATGACGGAAAAGATCACAATTTTACACACAAACGATATTCATTCCCATTTTGAGAATTGGCCCAGAATAAGACGGTTTATTTTACGAAGACGTGAACAACTTAATAAGCATCCAAACACCACTGTGCTCACTTTTGATCTGGGGGATGCCATTGACCGAGCCCATCCACTAACGGAAGTTACCAACGGGAAGGCAAACGTCGAATTGCTTAACCAAATTCATTATGATGCTGTCACCATTGGTAATAATGAAGGTTTGACTAACACCCATGAACAGTTAAATGAGTTATACACGGATGCAAATTTTGACGTCGTGCTGGCAAATATTTTGGATTCCAAGACAAGGCAGATTCCTAAATGGGCTCAGCCGTTCAAGATGATCACTACCCCGCAAAAAACTCGGGTGCTGGTTATTGGCCTCACTGCCCCCTATATTCTGACCTATCCAATTCTAGGCTGGACACCCTTATCGCCAGACACCGTCATTCCCAAAATTTTGAAGGAAAACCAGGGTCAATATGACGTTGTGGTATTATTATCGCATTTGGGACTCGACGTTGATCGTAGGCTTGCCCGTAAGTTTCCACAATTGGATATCATTATTGGTGCCCATACCCATCATCTGCTGGTTAAGGGCGAACGGGATAATACATCGTTGTTAGCAGCAGCCGAAAAATGGGGCCATTATGTTGGCGAAATTACAATTGAAGTTGATAAAAATCATCGGATAATTAAAGATCGTGCAGTTGTGACCAAGACATCAACACTTCCCGTTGATCCAGCTGACGAGGATGAAATCAACGAGTATCAGCAACACGGTGAAAAATTGTTGGCCAGAAATAAACTTGCTCGAATTAAGGCGCCAATGACGACGACACTTGTTGGCCATTCCAGACTGGTTGATGAAGGGCTCCATGCGATTATGGAGAAGGCCGAGACACAAGCTGGTATCCTTAACTCAGGATTATTTTTAACCGATTTACCGACCGGCATCGTCGACCGTAATGAACTTCATCAGATGCTACCACACGCAATGCACGTTATGCGAGTAACACTTGATGGCTATAATCTTTGGCGGCTAATTAAGGAAATGGAACGGAATCGTAACTTTCTTACTAAATTCCAGCAAAAGGGAATGGGATTTCGGGGCAAATATTTTGGTGAACTGCATTATAATGGCCTGCGTTATGATAAGCAGGCAGGGCAACTCTTCTTTAGGGAGGAGCTCGTTTCGCCAATTAAGAATTACCAAATTGCGATGCCCGATCACTATCTATTCATTCCGTTTTTTCCAACGATTTCAATTGTTGGTAAGAATGAGATTTTATACGATCAAAGTTTACGAGACGTTTTTGGGGATTATTTAACAAAGCACTATCCGCTCAACGGTTAAAAGGAGGGATATTTTGGATCGAAAACAATTAGATGAGCTTGTTGAAGCGCAAGATGAAAAACGCCGCCCCTTGGCAAGAATCTCCCAGGTTACTGAAACGGAATTTTTAATCAATGATCATAAGTATGAATTAGTGACCGATCATGCTAAGGGATTTAATTTTGATGAATTTGTTCGCAGATATAATCCAGCATTGAGTCAATTTGACTATATTGTTGGGGACTGGGGTTATGGTAAGTTGCGACTTCGAGGCTTTTATAACGATGACCGCGATGTATCAGTAGGACCGTTTGTATCTGCATTAAACGACTATATCCTTGAATTTGTTAATTTTGGGGCGCCATACTTTGTGATTCACAACTTAGAGGCCCGACCAATTGTCCGAAAATCTCGCAATACTCGCAATCGACGTCATTCAAGCCGCAATCGTAGTCACAGTAATAACAATCATCATGGTCGTAAGAATCATTCATTTGTTGAACAAAAGGTAACAACTAAACAAAAGCCGGTCCAAAAACGAAAGAAAATGGTGGTTAAAGCTGAAGAGAAATCGAATAAACACCACTTCATTATTCGAGAAAGTAAAAATTAATTGAAGGGATGAAGCTGATGAAGCAGTATAAGGGCTATTTTATCGACCTAGACGGAACGGTATATGCTGGTAAGAAAAGAATTCCAGCTGCTAAAAGGTTTGTTGAACGGCTACAAGCAGCTCAAATTCCGTTTCTGTTTGTGACCAACAACTCAACCCAACTGCCTAAAGACGTGGTTAAGAATCTAGCAGAAAATCATGATATCCATGTTAAACCGGAAAATGTTTATACTTCCGGGATGGCAACCGTTGACTTTATGAATGCAGATAGACAGCAGGATCATTCAACCGTTTATATTGTGGGGGAGCTTGGATTAAAACAGGTTATTTTGGCGAATGGTTATCAATTAGAGGCAGATAATCCGGATTATGTTGTGGTTGGCTTGGATTCTGACTTGACGTATGAGAAACTTGCAAGAGCCGTTTTGGCAGTCCGAAACGGATCAACGTTTATTGGAACAAATCCAGATACTAATATTCCAAAGGAACGGGGCATGATGCCCGGAGCAGGAGCGGTGGTCGACTTTGTTCGGTATGCGACGCAACAAATGCCAATCATGATTGGAAAGCCCAAGGCCAGAATTCTGGATAGTGCGGCGACTAAAATTGGTCTTAGTAAGGATGAGGTTGTCATGGTTGGGGATAATTATCATACTGATATTATGGCAGGAATAAATGCTGGGGTTGATACCATGTTAGTTTATACCGGGCTGTCTACAAGAAGCCAAGTTGCGGATCAACAAGTTAAACCAACCTACCAAATTGATAGTTTGGATGATTGGCGGCTTTAACGTGAAACTAACATTAAAACAAATTAGCTTTTCAATCATCATTATTTTGGGTTGCTTATCCCTTGCAATCTTTTTGACTGTGAACAGTGTTTGGCTGTTTGCGATCAATATTCCGATGTTACATTTGGTTAAAGCAACCGGTTTGGAACCAACGCAAATGTTGCATGAGTATACCCAGATAATCAAGTATCTTCAATTACCGTGGATATCGTCCTTACACTTTCATTATTTTTTCAGCTCTATGAAAGGAATGCAGCATTTTAGCGATGTTCGCCATTTAATTATGTTGAATAATTTTGTTGGTCTTTTTTTGGTTCCAATAACCGGTTATTTACTTCATCGGTTAAATAAAAAATCATTAACATGGCTGTTAATCACGCCAATTAAGGTCGTGGTTACGCTGTCGTTAATGATTATTGTGATGATGTTTCTTAACTTCGATCAGTTGTTTATTTATTTCCATGAGCTATTATTTCGAAATAATGATTGGTTATTTGATCCAAACACTGATCCAGTAATCAATATGTTACCAGACACATTTTTTCTGGAATGCTTTGGCCTGTTCTTCATCTTCTTTTGTGGAGCATTGGGCTTAATTTATTGGCTGGGGCGCCGATCGTTGGCGCGATTTGTTAAATGAAAATCAAGCTGGATCGGCCATTAATATCCATAACACTAGGTAAATGATGATGCCAGGAACGATTGGCGTTAGTCCCAAAATGACAAATAAGATTCTGACCAGGGTGGCATTCCAATTAAAATGCTCACTTAAGCCACCTAATACGCCACCAATGATTCGGTCGTCTTTTGATCTGTGAATGTTGAGCTTCATAAAAATCACTCCCTTTGATTAAAGTTAGGTACTAAGTTCACCATACCTGATTAGCTTTTGAATTTCAATTATGATATATTATGATGTTGTACAAACGAAATTGCTAGGAGAATTGTATGTTAACTATAAACGTGAATGGAAATTTAGGAAATCAAGAAGTTGTTCTTTCAGATAATACAACTGGTACCTTCACTGGCGTCCGGGTATTTGGTTCACCATTAAGTGGTAATCAAGTCGTTCAGTGGACGTTTATCTCTACTGGTCACACCCATGAAGGCTTTGTCTATGCTGGTGATCTTCACGAAGGCTTAGAAATCAAATCCATGAATGGGCATGATACTTACAAAATTCATTTTATGAGTAAATGAGCCCAATTATAACTAGCGTGTTATACATAATGAGACTGAGATGCAGACGTTTATGACGGGCTATCTGAGTCTCATTCTTTATAAAGGAGACCATCAATGACTGTTGGAATTGATAAAATTGGCTTTTTCACATCACCGTACTATATCGATATGGTGGACTTAGCAACGGCACGGAACGTGGATCCAAATAAATACCTAATCGGAATTGGTCAGAAATTACAGGCGGTTATCCCAGAGACTCAAGATGCGGTTACGTTGGCTGCTAATGCGGCGGATAGAATTTTAACCTCAGCGGATAAGGCGGATATTGACATGGTTATTTTTGGAACGGAAACTGGCGTTGATAATTCCAAAGCAGCTGCCATTTATGTCCAGGATCTATTAGGAATATCTAAGCGGGCCCGGGCGTTTGAAATTAAGCAAGCTTGTTATGGTGCGACAGCAGGCATTCAGATGGCCTATGACCATGTCTTACTGCATCCTGAGAGTAAGGTGCTGGTTCTTGCTAGCGATATTGCCAGGTACGGTCTTAACACACCAGGAGAGGTTACTCAAGGTGGCGGGGCAGTTGCGATGCTTATTACGGCTAATCCACGGATTCTGGCATTAGATGGCCAAAGTGCCTTTTATTCTGAAAATATCATGGATTTTTGGCGGCCACTTTATCGAAAGGAAGCCGTTGTTGACGGTCATTATTCAACGGACGTCTATATTGAGTTTTTTAAACGAACTTGGAAGCAATACCAGGATAAAACTGGCCGTTCATTAGCAGATTTTTCAGCTTTAGCGTTTCATTTGCCGTTCACTAAAATGGGATTGAAAGCAATTGACGCCGTGGTTCAAGGAACTGCAAGCGCCACTAAATTATTGCGACAATTTGATTTTTCAACCCAATATAATGCCGTCGTTGGCAATCTTTACACGGGATCGCTTTATTTAAGCTTGTTATCTTTACTATCTAACTCGGATAGTTTAAAGCCTGGAGATCGAGTTGGGCTCTTTAGTTATGGCTCCGGGGCTCAAGGAGAATTTTATAGTGGAACGGTTGCCAAAAACTTTGATCGCCAAGCACTGAAGAAACCGGTTGATAACTTGCTTGATGATCGGCATAAACTCAGTATTCCCAAGTACGAGAAAATGTATCAAGCCGCGATGCCAATTACCAGTGGCGACATTACTTATGACGTCACTGCTGATCAAAGCAGATATGTGTTACGAGGTAGGGCTGCCGACCGATTGGTGTATTTGGATACGGGAAAATCGGCGGAAAATAAAGCTCAATAAAAAAGAGGCTATCAGCTTTTTGCTGTAGTCTCTGCTTGTTACTAATTAATTATGAGATGTCGCTTCGGTACAAACTAACAACTTTACCCAAAATGGCAACTTTTGTTAGAATAATGGGTGGCATGGTATCATTTTCTGGTTGAAGACGATAATGATCGCTCTCTTTGAAGAAACGTTTGCAGGTTGCTTCGTTTTCGTCCGTCATTGCAATGACAATGTCACCATTATCGGCAGATGATTGCTTGCGAACTACCACGTAATCACCATTCAAAATCCCAGCATTAATCATTGATTCTCCCCTGATTTGAAGCATGAACAGCGGTTGATCACTATGGGCTAGTGCTGGTGGTAGTGGAAAATAGTCAGTCGCTTCTTGGACAGCTAGGATTGGTTCTCCAGCCGTAACGGTTCCTAGAACCGGGATCTGCTTCTGTTCTGGAGCAATCCCCAAAACATCTAGCCCGGCTGTCGTTACCTCAAGTGCTCTGGGCTTTGAAGGGTCCTTGACGATATACCCTTTTCGCTCTAAGCGGGAAATATGACCATGAACAGTTGATGTTGATGAAAGATTAACCGCTTCGCCAATCTCTCGAACGGTGGGTGGATATCCTTTCTCGTTAACTTTTTCCCAGATGTAGTGTAGAATTTGATATTGTTTATTTTCGGGATTCTTTGTCATGTTGACACCTCGTAGGTTCGTTTAATGATTGGTTTAATCGTATCATAACCCTATAAACTTTTCAAACACATGTTCGCATATTCTGGTTAAAGACGTTATAATTTCTAATTGGAGGTTTTTTTTATGAATGAAGAAGAAAAGAAAAAGTTACAATCAAAAATTGGTGATCGGGTATTAAAGGAAATTGTTCCGCGAATTAATGAGCTTGCACACAAGGCTAAAGAAGAAGGACTGACCGAGCTTGAGAAGGTTGAACAAGCTGAACTACGCAAAAAGTACGTTGCCCGCTTCCGTGATAACTTCAAGAAACAAATTGAAATGATGAAGGTCTATGACAAAGACGGTAAGGAAGTTACCTCGACGAAGGTTAAGAAGATTCAAAAGCATAAAGGCCTTCGTGATGACTAGCTGTAACCAAGTAAATGGTGCTTTTGTAGATTGGGTCTTTAATTATTACCCATTATTGTGTAGAATTATTAAATGAGATTATAAAGGAGGCCTTGTCTTGGCAACTTGGATTTGGATATTGATCGTTGTGTTGGCCTTGATCCTGGGATTGGTTGGCGGTTTTTATGGTGCTCGTAAGTATATGGAAAAGTATCTTAAGGAAAACCCACCCTTTAACGAAGATCAATTGCGACAAATGATGCTGCAAATGGGTCAAAAACCCTCACAGAAGAAATTGAACCAAATGATGCATTCAATGCAAAACCAAGCTAGTAAAAAGTAGTCGTTAGCTTGCGTAAAAAATTAAGCCCTGACACGTTTAAATGTCAGGACTTTTTTCTTTAATTGTTTTGTTCAGGTTTCTTTGAAACGTCCACGTACTTAAAATTAGGATCCACCGAATAATCTAATGCATCAAACGCGCTTTGCATTTGTTCTTCGACCTTCTTTTGACTATCGTCATCGAGTTTTGATTTCCGATCTAAATAAATTGGATCACCAAATGCAATTTTGACCGGTTTTCGCCTAAAAAGGCGCTTAAAGGTTAAGGGGCCTTGGTAGACAACTGGAACTAATGGAACGTTTGCTAATTTTGCGATTAATGCAGCGCCACCTTTGAGTTCTTCTGAATGGCGCGTTCCCGATGGAAAAAGAATGAGGGATAAGTCCGTTTTTCGGAGTTTCTTTACGGGCGTTTTGATTGCTGATGGCCCTGGGTTTTCTCGGTCAACTGGAAAAGCGTTGGCATGAACTAAAATAAATCTAATAATTGGATTTTTGAATAATTCTTTTTTCGCCATAAACGTAAATTTATTTGGGCTGGCTGCCAATGCAAAATAAATCGGATCAAACCAGGTTCGATGGGGGCCAACTAAAATAAAATTCCCTTTTGGGAGGCGATCCTTGTGTAAATAATGGGCATTTCCGTTAATTAAAAAAACCAGGAATCGAACAATGATTCTGGCAAATGAATAAAACAATCCCATTTCCTTCTTTCATAATCTGATAAAATAATATTAACGTAAACTAGAAGTGTTTGGCAAACTAAATTGCAAAGGAATAATAATGATGCAAGTTAAGTTACGTCCCGATGAGCGGATTGATCAGCTGTACAGTAAAGATATTTCGATAATTCAAAGTGATGCCGTGTTCTCATTCTCTTTAGATGCGGTCTTATTGGCAGATTTTGCTAAAACGACTGGTAAAAGAATTAAAAGAGTTGTTGATTTATGTTCTGGCAATGGTGCAATTGGTCTTTTTTTGAGCGAAAAGACAACTGCTCATATTACCATGATTGAGATCCAAGCTCGTTTGGCTGACATGGCGCAACGAAGTGTCCAGTTGAACGACCTTGAAAGTCAAATTGACGTCGTGAACGATGATTTAAAGAATGCGGCCAAATACATCGAAAAAGATTCGGTGGATGCAGTTGTTTGTAATCCGCCATATTTTGTTAATTATGAGACCAGTGAAAAAAATCCCAATAAGTATCTGGCAATTGCTCGTCATGAGATTACGACTAATTTAAATCAGATTGTTGCGGTTGCTGCTGGCCTTTTGAAAATGAATGCCAAGCTTTTTATGGTTTATCGGCCAGATCGATTAACAGATTTATTGGTAAGTTTAAGGGCTAATCGCCTGGAGCCTAAGATTCTTCAGTTTATTAGGCCACGGGTTGGCGCTGATGCTAATATGGTACTTGTTGAAGCCATTAAGGATGGGAAGCCAGATGGATTGAAAGTAGTCGCTGACGTCCTGACGTATGATGGCGATGATTATACACCTCAAGTAAAGAAGATGCTTTATGGAACCAGTAAATGATTTTTTTATGTATGTTTTATTGTGCAAAGACGGCAGTCTCTATACAGGCTTTAGTACCAACGTCGAACGGCGCTTTAGGCAACACCAGGAAGGAAAGGGAGCTAAGTATACCCGGTCACACTATCCTGAAAAGATTTTGTTTAAGCAAAGGTTCACCAATGAACACGATGCCCTAAGTGCCGAATATCATTTTAAACAGTTAACCCGTCAGCAAAAAATTCACTATCTAATTGACCAGGGAGTTCAAGTTCTGTAAGCCTTGGTGACGGTAATGATCGCCTGAAACTAAGGCGTTCGTGTTATAATTAAAACACGTTTACAAGGAGGTTATAACCGTGAAAATTATTGCTTATGGGATTCGCGCTGATGAAAAACCGTTTTTGGATAAATGGTCAGAAGAAAATTCAGATGTTGAGGTTATTTCTACTGGGAAGTTACTGGATGAAACGACTGTTGATCAAGCGAAGGGTGCCGATGGGGTTGTTACATATCAACAAAAGCCATACACTGCTGATGTACTCGACAAGCTGGGACGCTTTGGAATTAAGTATCTATCACTTAGAAACGTCGGTTTTGATAACGTTGATGTTGATGCGGCAAAGCGAAATAATATTCGGGTGACAAACGTACCGGCCTATTCACCCCAGGCAATTGCCGAGTTTACGGTCACCCAATTAATGAGATTACTTCGACGGACCAATACCTTTGATCGTAAGATGGCCAACGGCGACCTTCGCTGGGCACCAGATATTGCGGATGAATTAAATCAAATGACCGTTGGGGTTTATGCCACTGGCAGAATTGGCAGGGCCGCCATTCAAATATATAAGGGATTTGGTGCTAAAGTAATCGCTTATGACATTTACCACAACCCAGAGTTAGAAAAAGAAGGCATCTATGTTGATACGCCAGCTGAATTGTATGCCAAAGCAGACGTCATTTCACTTCATGCCCCTGCCACCAAAGAAAATGAGCACATGTTAGATGATGCTGCGTTTGCGCAGATGAAGACGGGGATATATATTTTAAATCCAGCTCGGGGAATTCTGATTGACACGGATGCGTTAATTCGCGCCCTTGATTCAGGAAAAGTGGCTGGGGCAGCCATTGATACCTATGAAGATGAAGTAGGTATTTTTAATAGTGATTTTGGCAGTTTTGATAAAATTCCTGACGAACGGTTAAAGAATTTGCTTAAGCGTGAAAATGTATTGGTAAGCCCTCACATTGCTTTTTATACAAAACGAGCCGTCCATAACATGGTCTGTTATGCAATGGATGCTAATAAGTCACTGATTAAAACTGGTAAGTCTGACAAGTTAGTTGATCTTTAGAAATAAAAATTTTAGACAGCAAAATAAAAAGTGAGCGGAGCAAAGCGATTAGAAGTCGGAGCATAAGTCTCCTCGGGTGGGAATTCCGGGTTTTGGAATTTTTACTCGAGGTGCTTATGTGCAGACTTCTGCTTTGTGCAGCTGTCCTATAAAAGAGTGACCATTAGTCGTCTTTATTAATTGTGACGATAATTTTGATTGCTGCCAATAGATGACTAGGTCGTTGATCCCAAGAATTTAAAAAATCCCAACCATTCATTTTGATCTTGGAATGGTTGGGACTTTTTAAATTCTGGAATCAAAGCATCTATTGTCACAATTCCTTGTTTTTTTAAAATAATCAGCTACTTGAAGGTCAATTAATCGACTTGAGCCGCTAAATCTAATAATAAATCTCGTAACTCCTCAGGATTCTTAACCGTTTGATCTGGGATAATATTGGGATCGCTTATTTGGCTATGGTGATTGTTATACCAAACTGTTTGCCACCCAGCTTTTTTAGCCGGGATGATATCATCAAAGTATGAACTACCGACGTACATCATTTCGTTGCCATGCAGATTGAATTTCCGGTTCATCAACGTGAAAATCATTGGATCTGGTTTCTTTGCCTGAGCGTCTTCAGATGTAATAATTTGTTCACGGTCGAACCAATGGTGAAGTTTTAGCTTCATTATTTTCGCAAGCTGAGTTTCGTTTGAACCGTTTGTAATGATTCCCAGCTTGAATTTCGTGACTAACGTATTAAAAACCGTTGTTAAACCGTCAAATAGTTGAATGCCATTACTAAAGTTGTTAAATGCAGCTAAGAAATCATTTGCGAGTGATTGGGTAATCCCAGGTAAATTAAACTCTTTAAACGTGTGGTGCAGACAGTGATAATTAATTTCAGCTGTTGATAGTTTGAACTCCGAATCAGAATTTGATTTAGCGATTGCCAACTGTTCTTGGCGGGTGTAGTTCGAAAAGACGTTATCCATTTCGTCTGTGGACAGATCGAAAGGAAATGTTTGCTTGAATGCCTTCTCAAAAGGCTGTTGTTTATCGTAAAGTGTGTCGTCAACATCGAAAACGATGGCTTTAATCATATGATTCCCTCCTTGCCACGAATTACAATTTTAACACGTTTTAATATTTTTTGACAATTTAGATAACAAAATGATGACAAATCACGGTTAATGCTTGCGCCAGCAGGAAATATTCGATATACTTTTAAAGGTGTTTTAAATACACACCTAACGTGATGTTTCAGGGAGTGCCAAGTGATTGGTTCTTGAGGCAGCTGATCGTTAGGGAGGAAAAACTATATGGAGGTTTTATTATGTCTGTAATTTCTATGAAACAATTATTGGAAGCCGGAGTTCATTTTGGTCACCAAACCCGTCGTTGGAATCCAAAGATGAAGCAATATATCTTTACTGAACGTAATGGTATTTACATCATCGATTTACAAAAGACTGTTAAGCTGATTGATGTTGCTTACAATTTCATGAAGGAACAAGCTGCCAAGGGCGCCGTTGTTCTTTTTGTTGGAACTAAGAAGCAAGCACAGGATTCAATCGCTGAAGAAGCAAAGCGAGCTGGTCAGTATTACGTTAACAACCGTTGGCTTGGTGGAACCTTGACTAACTGGGAAACTATTCAGTCACGGGTTAAGCGTTTGAAAGATCTTAAGAAGATGGCAACTGATGGGACATTTGATATTCTTCCTAAGAAGGAAGTTTCTCTTCTGATCAAGCAGCAAGACAAGTTGGAACGTTTCTTAGGCGGAATTGAAGATATGCCAAAGATTCCTGATGTGTTGTTCATCGTTGACCCTCGTAAAGAGCAAATTGCAGTTCATGAAGCAATGAAGTTGAATATTCCGATCGTTGCGATGGTTGATACCAACACTGATCCAGATCAAATCGACGTTGTGATTCCATCTAATGATGATGCCATCCGTGCCGTTCGACTAATTACGTCAACAATGGCTGATGCCATCGTCGAAGGCCGTCAGGGTGAAGATGATGTCAATGAAAAGACATTTGAAGACAAAGATGCTGACAAGAATGCTAAAAAAGAAGATTCAATTGAAGACGTTGCCCATGCAGTTGAAGACGACAATTCAAAAAAATAATTAATTAAGCACTAGGCTGACCCTATCGCTCTGGACCAATTTGGCCTTGGTGTGGGGTCAGTTTTTATTGACAATTAAAAGGAGGCCATTATAATGGCAAAAATTTCCGCATCTCAAGTAATGCAGTTACGAAAAAAGACTGGCGTTGGTATGATGGATGCCAAAAAGGCTTTAGTTGCCACTGAAGGAGACTTTGATAAGGCAATCGAAGTTTTACGTGAAAAGGGCGTCGCTAAGGCTGAAAAGAAGAGTGACCGCGTTGCAGCTAATGGATTGACAACCATTGTTACTAATGGTAATACAGCTGCAATTGTGGAAATTAATTCAGAAACTGACTTCGTTGCCAGCAGTGATCCATTTAAGCAACTTGTTAGTCGGGTAAGTGATGCAATTGTTGCTAATAAGCCAGCTGACGTTGATGCTGCTTTAGCACTAAAAACTGATAAAGGGACTGTAAAGGACGACTTGATTGAGACAACTCAGGTAACTGGTGAAAAGGTAACCCTTCGTCGTTTTGCAATTCTTGAAAAGAATGATGATGAAGTATTTGGCTCATATTTGCATAATGGTGGGTTAATTGGCGCTTTGGTTCAATTGAAAGGCGCCGATGAAGCAACTGCAAAGGATGTTGCAATGCACGTTGCTGCCACTAATCCCGAGTACCTCAATAAAGATGAAGTGCCTGCAGATCGTTTGGCTCATGAAAAAGAAGTCTTAACCCAGGAAGCCCTTAATGAAGGCAAGCCAGAGAAGATTGTTGAAAAGATGGTTGAAGGACGCTTACACAAGTTCTTGGCTGAAATTTGCTTAGAAGATCAAGAATTTGTTAAAGACCCAGACCAAACGGTTTCCAAATATGTTGCTTCTAAGAATGGGTCGATTGTTAAATTCATTCGTTACGAAGTGGGTGAAGGAATCGAAAAGAAGCAAGAAAGTTTTGAAGATGAAGTTCGGGATCAATTAAAGTAAAAAAACAAGCCCAAATAAAAGCTGAGACAGGACATTTCGTTTTGATCCCAGTTTTTTTGTATACTTACAAAGGCCCATGTGTTATTTTGGATTACGAAGCATTTTTTGATTAGGATAGCTGCGCAAAGCAGAAACTTGCACCTAAGCCGTCTTGACCAAAAATCCAAAACCGGGATTTCTGATCAAGACAACTTAGGCTCCAGCTTCTAACCGCTTTGCTCCGCTCACTAGTTTTAAATGCTAAGAATTCTTGAAAATGCCAGTTTTCTTGTTGCTAACTTCCTTAGTATGCTAAAATTGAGTGTAATGATTAACAATGGGAGGCACTTGGATGTCTAAAGTAAAGTACAATCGAATTATTTTAAAATTAAGCGGCGAGGCATTGGCCGGAAAACAAGGATTTGGGATTAACCCGCCCGTTATCAAAAACGTTGCCCAAGAGATTAAGGATATATTTGATCTCGGGGTTCAAATTGGGATTGTTGTTGGTGGCGGAAATATGTGGCGTGGTGAAGCCGGTGCCGAAATGGGCATGGAACGGGCTCAGGCTGATTATATTGGCATGTTGGGGACAACGATGAACGGCCTGGCACTTCAAGATAACTTAGAGTCATTGGGCGTGCCCACCCGCGTTCAAACGTCAATTGAGATGCGTCAGATTGCAGAGCCATACATTCGCCGGAAAGCAATTCGTCATCTTGAAAAGGGCCGGGTTGTTATCTTCGCAGCTGGTACCGGGAATCCATATTTCTCTACTGATACAACGGCTGCATTGAGGGCCGCCGAAATTGGTGCTGACGCAATTTTGATGGCCAAAAATGGGGTTGACGGAATCTATTCTGCTGATCCCCGCACAAACAAGGACGCTGTTAAATTTCAAACTTTGACATATATGGATATTCTTGAAAAGGGACTCAAGGTAATGGATTCTACTGCCAGTTCACTTTCAATGGATAATCATATTCCGCTCGTTGTTTTCAACCTTAATAACCCAGGAAATATTAGAAAAGTCGTTATCGGTGAAAGTATCGGAACGACTGTGAAGGAGAAATAACTATGGCAGATTCACAAGCAGTATTAAGTGAAGCAAAACAAAAGATGAAAAAAGCTCAGGAAGTCTTGGAACGCGAACTCGGAAAAATCCGTGCTGGCCGTGCCAATGCCAGCTTACTTAATGGGGTAATGGTTAATTACTATGGGGCACCAACGCCCCTTAACCAGATTGCATCGATTACGATTCCTGAGGCACGGGTTATTTTGATTACACCTTATGATAAATCTGCTCTTGAAGACATTGAAAAGGGAATTTATGAGGCTGATTTAGGTCTTAGTCCAGCAAACGATGGGACCGCAATTCGGTTAGCAATTCCAGCTTTAACGGAAGAACGCCGTAAAGAGGTTGCTAAACAAGTTAAAGCCACAGGTGAAGATAGCAAAGTTGCGATTAGAAACGTTCGTAGAGAAGCGATGGACACCTTGAAGCGCAGTAATAAGAATGAAGACATTACTGACGATGAACTACATCGCTTTGAAGACCAAGTTCAAAAGTTGACCGATAGCTCTATTAAAAGTGTCGACGGCATCGTTTCTGACAAGGAAGACGAAGTCATTAACGGCTAGAAGGAGAGAGATTACGATGACAGATAAAAATTCAGATAATACAAATAAAGATGACGAAGTTGCAGTCGTTCCTGGAACTGATGAATTTGCGAAGATGCTTTTTAAGCTTAACCAACCAGTAACAGCGGATAATCTTTCCGTACTTGATTACAACGGGGGTCATTTACAACCAGTTCAAGATGACTTATACGCAATGCCGGCATTTGTAACGGATGATTTTAACCTCTTTTTCATTGTTTCTCAATTAGTAGAAGAAGATTGGGTAATTGCTTTTTCCAATGCGACTATCGAAAAGGGGAATGAAATTACTGACCTATCAGAGCCAATGACTACTGGTAAGGGATTAAACATGCTCGGCCAAAAGAGCCCTGAAGATGCTAATAAGCTGCTCAAATATTTCAGCACCCTCGCAGATGCTAATCGTGGTGAGTGGCGAATGGTTGAACGTCCAGATGGTGCAGCAAACTAACAATTAAGTGCATTTTGGGATGAGTTCTTCTCATCCCTTATTTTTGCTTTAAGCTAATTTTAGGAGTGTGCCATGTTTAATAAATCAAATCAAACTAAGCCAACGTTAGATACGAATCGGATTCCAAAACACATTGCAATCATAATGGATGGCAACGGTCGCTGGGCACAAAAGCGGCATTTACCAAGAATTGCCGGTCATCGGCAGGGAATGGAAACTGTCAAAACAATTACCAAAGCTGCCAGTAAGCTAGGTGTTCAAGTATTAACGCTCTATGCATTCTCAACGGAAAATTGGAAGCGGCCCACGGATGAGGTAAGCTTTTTGATGAGTTTACCGGTCAAATTTTTTGATAATTTTGTTCCGGAATTGATTGAAAACAATGTTCAAGTAAAGGTCATGGGAGTGATTGATCAATTACCAACCCAAACGCAACGAGCTGTGCACAGGACAATTGCTGATACCAGCCAGTGTACTGGCATGATATTGAATTTTGCCTTAAACTATGGAAGTCGATTAGATATTCGAATGGCTGTGCAGCAAATTGGGAGTGAGGTTAAATCCGGACAAATTGAACCCGATAAAATTGATGATCAAATGATTACGGATCATTTGATGACAAATTTTCTGGGTAAATTGTCTGACCCAGATCTCTTAATTAGAACAAGTGGGGAAGAACGGGTTTCAAATTTCTTATTGTGGCAAATTGCGTATAGTGAATTAGTGTTTACCGACGTACTTTGGCCGGATTTTAATGAACAGACGTTAACCGATATGATTTTAACGTATCAACATCGGGATCGCCGGTACGGTGGTCTAAAAACGAGTAAATAGGAGCGAATAGTCTTGAGACAACGGGTAATAACAGCAGTAGTTGCACTAATCATTTTTATTCCAATCATCATTCTTGGACACATTTGGATTGATATTGCCGCAATGGCATTAGGAATTGTCGCGGTATCTGAAGTGTTGATAATGAAGAAACGCATTCTGGTTTCTGCCGAGTCAATTATTGCTTATCTCGGTGTCAGCGTGTTAATTTTACCGGATACATGGACGGCAATTCTACCAGGTAAGGTTGAACAAAATTTTGTTTTCTTTTTGTTTGTTCTGATGCTGTTGTTATTGACGGTGTTTAGTAAAAATCTGTTCACTTTTGATGATGCGGGTGTTATTTCATTAGGGATGCTTTATGTCGGAATGGGATTCCATTACTTTATCCTGGCTCGCGGTGTTTCGTTGATTGTGCTGCTTTACGCACTGTTCATTGTTTGGTCAACTGACAGTGGTGCCTACATTTTTGGTAGGTTATTTGGGAAACATAAGTTAGCCCCTAGAATCAGCCCTAATAAAACGTGGGAAGGTTCGGTTTATGGTTCACTTGCTGCAACGGTTATTTGTTCAATTTTTGTTTTTTTCTTCCCAATCGAAGGATACTCATTGTTGCAAATGATCATTATCACGGTTATTCTTTCGATAGCTGGCCAGTTTGGTGATTTGATCGAATCTGCGCTTAAACGATACTATGGTGTCAAGGATTCTGGTAAAATATTACCAGGTCATGGTGGCATTTTAGATCGGTTTGACAGTTTACTTTTCGTACTGCCAATGCTTCACTTAGTTGGCATCATTTAGTTTTTAGGAGGAAAGAGTCACTTGATAAGGACAATTATTGTATTCATTATCGTTTTTGGTATTCTGGTGATCTTTCACGAGTTTGGCCATTTCATAATTGCAAAACGCTCAGGGATCCTTGTCCGAGAATTTTCTGTTGGGATGGGGCCTAAAGTGTTTTATTATCGAAAAAACGGGACGACGTTTACCTTGAGGCTCTTACCGCTTGGTGGGTACGTTCGAATGGCTGGTGAAGCTGACGATGGTGAAGAAGAGTTAAAGCCCGGCACGCCGGTTACCTTACAACTAAACGATCAAAATGTCGTTACTTCAATTAATACCAGTAATAAACACTCACTATTTCAAGGAATTCCCGTTACAATAACTGATACGGATTTAGATACAAAACTATATGTTAAAGGGTACGAGAATGGCGACGAAACTCAGATTAAGTCGTACCCAGTTGATCATGATGCCACAATTATTGAAACTGACGGAACGGAACTGCAGATTGCGCCCCGAGATGTTCAGTTCCAATCAGCGCCGTTACCAAAGCGAATGTTAACGAACGTTGCCGGGGTTTTTAATAACTTTATCTTGGCGATTTTAGTTTACACAATTTTAGGGTTCGTTCAGGGGGGCGTGGCATCAAATAGTAATAAAGTTAATGTGATGCCTAATGATTCAGTGGCTAGGGATGCCGGAATGAAGTCTGGCGACCAGGTTGTCTCAATTGATGGTCATAAAACGAGTAATTGGCAGGATATGGCGATCCAGATTCAAGCCAAACCTGACAAACGAATTTCTGTTATCGTCAATCGGGATGGTCAAAATAAATCACTTTACATGAAACCAAAATCCCAGACAGCTAACGGTAAGAAGACTGGTTTCATCGGTATTACTCAAACGATGGATACCAGTTTCCAGGCTAAGATTTTGTCTGGTTTTACAACAACATGGTCAATGGGTAAAACGTTATTAGGTGCACTTTGGTCAATGGTTAGTGGTCATTTCAGCTTGAACGATCTTGGCGGCCCAGTTGCAATTTTTGCGACAACTTCGCAGGCAACCTCATTGGGAATTGCCGGTGTCTTAAGATTTTTAGCCTTCCTATCACTAAACTTAGCAATCATTAACTTGGTGCCAATTCCAGGGCTTGATGGTGGAAAATTAATCTTAAATATTATTGAAGCCATTAGGCGAAAGCCCGTTTCACAGACAACTGAAACCATTGTGACGTTAATTGGTTTTGCCTTCTTAATGCTGCTGATGATTTTGGTTACATGGAATGATATTGAGCGTTACTTCTTACATTGATTCATAATTAGAATTTAAAGGAGAATTTTTTCAATGAAGCAATCACAGATTTTAGTGCCAACACTTAAAGAAACACCGAGTGGTGCAGAGGCGTTAAGCCATCGTATGCTCGTACGAGCTGGCTATATCCGACAGGTTTCAGCTGGAATGTATGCTTACTTGCCACTCGCTTATCGAGTTTTATCAAAAATTGAGACAATTGTGCGTGAAGAAATGGCTAAGACTTCTGCACATGAAATGCTGATGCCAGACATTTTACCGGCCGATCTCTGGAAGGAGTCGGGCCGATACGATACATACGGACCAGAACTGTTTAAATTTAAAAACCGGCATGATACCGACTTTATTCTTGGGCCAACTCATGAGGAAACCTTTACTGCCCTCATTCGTGATTCAATTAAGTCGTACAAGCAATTACCATTGATCTTGTACCAAATTCAAAATAAGTATCGGGATGAAAACCGTCCCCGATATGGGCTGTTACGAAGTCGCGAGTTCATTATGAAGGATGCCTATTCATTCGCGACCAACGAAGCTGATTTGGATAACGCCTATCAAGCAATGGAGAAAGCTTATCGAAACATCTTTGACAGAATCGGTTTAAAGTATCGCGTCATTATCGGTGATGGTGGAGCAATGGGCGGTTCAGATTCCAAGGAATTTTCCGCGATGGCTGCTGTGGGTGAAGACACGATTGTTTATTCTGATGAAAGTGATTACTTCGCTAATTTGGAAATGGCAACATCGAAGGTGGTCGACGCGCCAGATGATGAAGCCGAAACTGAAATGACAAAGGTTGCCACGCCAAATGCTAAAACAATCAAAGAAGTGGCAGCGCTCTTGGATTTACCCGAAACTAAAACAATTAAGTCGATGTTGTACATTGCCGATGAAAAGCCGGTGATGGTGCTTGTTCGTGGTGATTACGATGTTAATGAAGTGAAGGTTAAAAACTACCTCAAAGCGGATTTCCTTGATTTGGCAACTGATGATCAGGCAAAGAAGTACCTGGGCGCTGACTTTGGTTCACTTGGCCCAGTGGGGGTTAGTGAAGATGTTAAGATTATTGCTGATCAGCGAGTTGCTAACATGAAGAATGCCGTTGTTGGTGCCGATGAGAACGGTTATCACTACGTAAACGCTAATTCTGATCGTGATTTTCGCATTGATGAAGTTGCTGATTTCGTTACAATTAAAGAGGGCGAGTTGTCGCCTGATGGTAAAGGAAAGCTCAAATTTACTCGCGGAATCGAGATTGGCCACATTTTTAAATTAGGAACTAGATACTCAAAGTCTTTAAAAGCGAATGTTCTTGACGAAAATGGTCGATCAGTCCCTGTTATTATGGGCTCGTATGGAATTGGAATCAGCCGGTTATTATCGGCAATTTCAGAGCAAAATGCCGATGAGAATGGGTTGATTTGGCCGGTTGCAGTTGCCCCGTATACGGTTCATGTAATTCCAATAAATGCAAAGAAACAAGTTCAAATGGATCTTGCTAATCAAATTGAATCTGATTTGACGAAAGCTGGATTTGAAGTTTTGGTTGATGATCGAAAAGAGCGGGCAGGCGTTAAGTTTGCTGACTCTGATTTATTGGGAATTCCGTTAAGAATTACCATTGGTAAAAAAGCTGATGAGGGAATTGTTGAAATTAAGATCCGCAAAAATGGCGAAACTGTCGAGAGTAAAGTTGCCGAATTAAGTGAAACGATTAAAATATTATTAAAAAATCTTGATTAACTTTGTTTGGGTGAGTACGAGAGAGTTATAAGAAAATAGTGATCTGTTTACGGATGTCATTGTTGTCAGATCAAATAAAGTGATTGGAACAGTGAGCGTTTTGATTCCAACCACTTTTTGTACTAAATCAAGGAGGATTTGTCGTGAGTTTAGATCGAAATGAATTGTTTGAAAAATTGTTACAACAACTCCAATGGCAAAAGGCGGCTACGATGCCTTATTTTCAAGGTGCCCAAATTGACCGTCTTGAAGTCCACCAGCAGAGTAATCGTTGGCAATTTGACATAACCACGCCAAGAATCTTGCCATTTGAAGTATTCACTGATTTTAATGCTCGTCTCAAGGCTGCCTTTACTGAAATCGCAAGTGTCTCCCTTAATATTTCGGCGACTGATAATAATTTTAATGAACAATTGTTGCGTCAGTATTGGCAATGGGTTGTGGTTAACAGTGGTGTGACATCACCGTTAATTAAGGAATTGTGTGAGGATAAGTCGCCCTCGATTGTCGACTCCAGAATTGAATTTGTAGCTGAAAATGATATTGTGAAGGACTTTATGACCAATACAGCCCTTGGACCAATTGAAGAAATGTATCAACAGGCCGGCTTCCCCAACTTTACAATTCATACGATTGTGGATGAAAGCACTTCCCAGCAAAACATCAAAGCACTCAAACAAAAGAACGAAGCGGCGAATGCTAAATTAGTTAAAAAGGCCAACGAAGCCATTAAAAGCAACGCTGCGAAGCCCAAACGCGCTGGTGGGCCAGCAAAGGGGATCATTGGGCGAAAAATCAAGAGTGATTTACCAGTAACTCAGTTAGAGGAAATTACGGAAGAAGAGCGTTCAATCGTTGTTTCGGGTTATGTTTTTAACAAAGAGATCCGCGAGTTGCGTTCTGGCCGGCAACTTTTGATGCTTAAAATCACCGATTATACGTCTTCAATTCAAGTTAAGAAGTTTTCTAATAAGGGTGAAGAGGCTCTTTTTGAGGGTGTTAATGAGGGCGATTGGGTCAAGGTTCGTGGTAATGTTCAAGAGGACAATTATTCTCATGAATTAACTTTGAATGCATACGATATCAACCCCGTTAAGACAGTCTCTCGTCAGGATAGTGCGCCTGAAGGTGAAAAACGGGTTGAACTCCATTTGCATACATCGATGAGTCAAATGGATGCAACTAACAATATTGCTGACTTTACAAAGCAAGCAAAAAAATGGGGGCATAAAGCCCTGGCGATAACTGACCATGCCGGGGTTCAGGGATTCCCAGATGCCTTTCATGCGGCTGAAAAGAATGATATTAAAATGCTTTATGGGGTCGAAATTAACTTGGTTGATGATGGGGTACCAATTACCTATAACGACAAGCATATTCCCTTACTTGATGCAACTTACGTCATTTTTGATACCGAAACAACTGGATTGTCGGCGATGTACGATCGTGTCATTGAGTTGTCGGCGGTCAAAATGAAGAATAGTAATGTTATCGATCAATTTGAGGAGTTTATTGACCCCGGATTTCATTTGTCTGAGCAAACCACAAACCTAACTTCGATTACCGATGATATGGTTCATGGTTCAAAGTCTGAGGAAGAAGTCTTCAAGCTCTTTAGGGAATTTTGTGGGGATGCTATCGTCGTTGGCCATAACGTTACTTTTGATATGGGCTTTATGAACAAAGGGTATCGTCGTCATGGGATGCATGAGATGGAGAATCCCATTATTGACACGCTGACCCTTGCAAGGTTTCTGTATCCAAACATGCGGGGGTACCGGTTAAACACATTGGCCAAAAAATTTGATGTTAGTTTGGAACATCATCACCGGGCAATTTATGATGCGGAGACAACGGGGCATCTAAACTACCTGTTTCTAAAAGATGCTGAGAAACGGTATGGAATTGCTTACCATGATCAACTTAACGACCATATGACTGACAACGATGCTTATCGGCATGCCCGGCCGTCTCACGCCATTTTACTTGCAAAAACGCAAGTGGGCTTAAAAAATATGTTCAAGATTGTCTCACTATCTAACGTTGAATACTTCCATCGGGTTCCCAGAGTTCCCCGTAGTCAACTTGAGAAGTTCCGGGATGGCATCGTCGTTGGGTCCGCCTGTTCATCTGGTGAGGTTTTTACTGCGATGATGCAAAAAGGAATGGATGAAGCGCGTCAAAAAGCGCAGTTCTACGATTACTTAGAAGTTCAACCGCGGCGGGCGTATGCGCCATTGATTGAGTCCAGATTAATTGCTGACGAAGATAATTTGGAAGAGATTATCACCAATATTGTCAAATTAGGGGATGAATTACAGAAGCCCGTGGTCGCAACCGGAGACGTTCATTACCTGAACCCACAAGATTATATTTATCGTAAGATCTTAATTAATTCACAAGGTGGGGCTAACCCACTAAATCGACAGGAATTACCTGATTTACATTTCTTAACAACGGATGAAATGCTTGGTGATTTTTCATTCTTAGGAGCTGATAAGGCTAAGGAAATTGTTGTTACTAACACAAACAAGATTGCCGACGAAATTGACGACGTTCATCCACTGAAAGATAAGCTATACACGCCACGAATGGCTGGAGCGGAGGATGAAATCAAGACTCGGACCATGGATACGGCTCACGAATGGTACGGTGATCCATTACCTAAGATCGTTTCAGATCGGTTAGATAAAGAATTAAAAAGTATTATTGGAAATGGATTCTCAGTTATTTATTTAATTGCCCAACGATTAGTTGCTAAAAGTAATAAAGATGGGTATTTAGTTGGGTCACGGGGGTCCGTTGGTTCTAGCCTTGTGGCCACTTTAACCGGAATTACGGAAGTTAACCCTCTTCAGCCGCATTACCGTTGTCCTAATTGTCGTCATACGGAGTTCTTCACAAAGGGTGAATATAGTTCGGGCTATGATTTACCCCGAAAGAAATGTCCTGAATGTGGAACTTTGATGATTGGCGATGGTCATAATATTCCGTTTGAAACGTTTCTTGGGTTCACTGGAAACAAAGTTCCTGATATCGATTTAAACTTTTCGGGTGATTATCAGCCAATTGCCCATAACTATACAAAAGTCTTATTTGGCGAGAAAAACGTTTTTCGAGCCGGGACAATTGGAACGGTTGCTGACAAGACGGCCTATGGATATGTAAAGGCCTATGAACGCGATAAGGGAAAAGTTTACCGTCAAGCTGAAGAAGATCGCCTCGCCAAAGGAGCGACTGGGGTTAAACGGACAACTGGGCAACATCCTGCTGGTATTATCGTTGTGCCGGACTACATGGATATTTACGACTTTACGCCGATCCAATACCCAGCTGATGATCAAGATGCTGCCTGGCAAACGACCCATTTTGATTTCCATTCTATTCATGATAATATCTTAAAAATTGATATTCTGGGGCATGATGATCCAACGATGATTCGGATGCTTCAGGATTTATCAGGAATCAATCCAAAAACTATTCCAATGGATGACCCAGGAGTGATGTCGATTTTTTCAAGTCCTAAAATACTTGGGGTCAATGAAGATCAAATTCAATCGAAAACCGGGACGCTCGGGGTACCAGAATTTGGGACCCGATTTGTCCGTGGCATGCTTGAGCAAACGCATCCAAGCAATTATTCTGAGTTGCTTCAAATTTCAGGGTTATCGCATGGAACTGATGTGTGGATGGGTAACGCTGATGAACTGATTAAGAACGGGACAGCTACCATTGCCAACGTGATTGGTTGTCGGGATAACATTATGACCGATCTCATCAACTGGGGGCTAGATTCCGAGCTTTCATTCCAGATTATGGAAAGCGTCCGTCACGGGCGCGGAATTCCTGACGATTGGCAGGCTGAAATGAAGAAAGCTAAGATTCCTGATTGGTATATCCAATCATGCTTAAAGATTAAGTATATGTTCCCACGGGCCCACGCCGCTGCGTATATCTTGATGGCATTACGAATTGCTTACTTTAAGGTTTACTTCCCGATGATTTATTATGCTGCCTATTTCTCTGTCCGAGCTGACGATTTCGATATTGTCTCAATGTGTCGGGGAAAAGAGGCTGTCAAAAATGCCATGAGACAAATTAATGATAAGGGAATGGAAGCCTCCACGAAAGAAAAAAACTTATTGACCGTTTTGGAACTCGCCAATGAGATGCTTGAGCGGGGCTATGATTTCCAGATGGTCGATCTCGCAAAATCCGATGCGAGTGAATGGCTAATTGATGGTAATACGTTAATTGCGCCATTTAATTCGGTTCCTGGGTTGGGTTTGAACGTTGCTAAGCAAATTGTAGCTGCTAGAGAGGATAAGCCATTTCTTTCTAAGGAAGATTTAGCAAAGCGTGGCAAGGTTTCCAAAACTTTGATTGATTTTATGACCGAAAACCATGTGTTAGATGGGCTGCCAGATGAAAATCAATTGAGTTTGTTTGATATGATGTAAGGCTTAGGTAAGTTAAATTTGTAATTTTTTAACCGTATGGTATACTTAATTTACTAAATAACTTGCAAGGAGTGAGCAGAAATGCTCGCTCTTTTTAATGGATAATTTTTAGGAGGCCTTTTTTTTGAGCAATGTTGTTGAAACGGTTAAACAGGTCGTCAAACCAATTTTAGATAAACATTCGTTTTACTTATTCGACGTTGAGTTTGTAAAAGAAAAAGGCGGTTGGTACCTACGCGTTTATATTGATAAAACAGGCGGGGTAACTATTGATGACTGTGTTTTAGTTAGCGATGAATTAAGTGAAAAATTAGACGAGTTAGATCCAGACCCGATCCCCCAAGCGTATTTCTTGGAGGTATCGTCACCAGGCGCTGAACGTCCCCTTCGAAATGAGGCGGAATTAAAGCAGGCAGTCGGTGAGTACATTAACGTCTCGCTATATAAAAATTTAAATGGCAGCAAGTCATTTGAGGGGACTTTAAAGACCCTCAATGATGATAAGCTAGTGATGGAAAATGATAAATGGGGCAAGCACCCAGTTGTCGAAATTCCACGAGATTTAGTTGCCAAAGCACGGCTTGCAATTAAATTCTAATCAAAGGAGACAGTAAGAATGAGTAAAGAACTTTTAGGTGCTCTTTCAGCGCTAGAAGAAGAAAAGGGTATCAAAAAAGAGGTCGTTATCGAGGCCTTGCAGGCTGCTTTAGTTTCCGCATACAAGCGAAACTATGGGCAATCGCAAAACGTCGAAGTTGATTTTGATGAGACTAAGGGAGAAATGCACGTTTATTCGGTTAAGACCGTTGTGGACGACGTGACAAACGACCAACTTCAAGTGACCCTGGATGATGCGCTTCAGATTAACAAAGGATATGAATTAGGCGATGAAATTAAGTTTGAGGTAACCCCAAAGAACTTTGGTCGAATTGCTGCTCAAACTGCCAAGCAAGTGATCATGCAGCGAGTCCGTGAAGCTGAGCGAGAAAATATTTTTGATGAATATTCTAAGTACATGGATGAGCTAGTAACGGGTACGGTTGAGCGTCAAGATACGCGGTTCGTATACGTAAATTTAGGTAAGGTTGAAGCCGTTATGGGAGCCAAAGATCAGATGCCAAATGAAGTGTATCGGCCACAGGATCGAATCAAGGTCTATGTAACGAAGGTCGAGAATGCGACTAAGGGGCCTCAGGTATTCGTCAGTCGAACTGCTTCTGGCATGTTAAAACGTTTATTTGAACAAGAGGTTCCAGAGATTTATGATGGAACTGTAGAAATTGTCTCTATTGCTAGGGAAGCTGGGGATCGAGCCAAAGTTGCTGTTCGTTCAAACAGTAGCGATATTGATCCGGTTGGAACAGCTGTTGGCCCTCGAGGACAACGGGTTCAAACGATTGTTAATGAGCTTCATGGCGAAAACATGGATATTGTTGAGTGGGACGAAGATGATGCTGCGTACATTGCCAACGCCTTAAATCCAGCCGAGGTGGTCGATGTTATTTTTGATCCTGATAACGATCGGGCATGTACCGTCATTGTTCCTGATTATCAATTATCACTGGCAATTGGTAAAAAAGGTCAAAATGCGCGTTTGGCTGCTAAGTTAACTGGCTTTAAGATTGATATTAAGTCAGAAACCGAAGCGAAAGAATTTTTGGCTAACCAAAAGGCAACAACGGAAGGCGATTCAACCGATGAAGTTGATGACCCTAATGATACTGCTGAACCTGAAGAACCAGCTGCGGATCCAGACAATCCGGATACGAATGAACCCAATGAGGATTAATTTTTAGGAGGCGATTGTATGAAAAAGCGAAAAATTCCAATGAGAAAAGATATCGTCACTGGAGAAATGGCTCCTAAAAAGGAATTAGTACGAATTGTTCGTGATTCGGCAGGGAATGTCTCTATTGATGAAACCGGTAAAAAGTCTGGCAGGGGTGCTTATATCTCAATAAATGTGGATATTGCTAAAAAAGCTAAGGCAGAGCATACTTTTGAGAAGGTCTTTTCAACCAAACTGGAAGACAATTTTTACGATGAACTAATCGCTTATGTTGATCATAAACAAGCTCGAAAAGAGTTGTTTGAAAATGGACAATAATCAGGCAATTTTAAATTTCATTGGAATTGCTAGAAGAGCGAGTAAGATAGTATCTGGGCAGGATAAATTACTTTCTGAGATAAGAAGCGGCAAAGTCCACTTTTTGTTTATCGCCTCGGATTCTGGCAAAGCGACTCAAAAAAAATTTACAGATAAGTCTAATTACTACCACGTCCCCGTGAATAACATGTACACTAAAGCAGTGCTTAGTAATGCAATCGGTATGAAAAGAACGATTATCGGAATTTCCGATCGGGGTATGGCAAAAAAATTGGTTGAGCTAACCGATAATAATAAGGGAGAGTGATGATATGGGGAAAAAGCGAATTTACGAATTAGCTAAAGAACTCAATGTCTCCAGTAAGCAAATCGTTGACCGAGCCGATAAAGCCGGCTTTACAATTAAGAATCACATGTCAACGGTTGATGATAATCAAGAAAAACAAATTAGGAAAATGTTTAGCAAGGGTGCAAGTGTTTCAAGCCACCAAGCTAGGCCGCAACCAACTAAATCGCAGCATTCAACTACTCACGTAACAAAGAAACCCGGTGAAAGTCACTCGACTTCAACCAGTAATCATGGCTCATCGAATCATTCAACTGCCCGAAATAATGATTCTCAAAATAGCAATCATAATGCGCATAGCCAACACGTGACGACGCATTCTGATAACCGTGGCGATTCAAGAAATCATAATTCGACTGCCCGTAATGATAACCGTCATACCAATAACGGCGGTCGGGCAACAACGAATTCGACTGGTAGTCGTCATAACCAGAGTCAAAATAACCACAGTAATAATCGAAATGAGACTCACAACAATAGTAATAATCGGAATGAGTCTCATAATAATTCTCGAAATAACAGCAACCGCACCACTAATAATTCGAACACAACTCGATCTAGTCGCCCTGCTACCGCTTCAACTTCAGGGTCAACTAATAATCGAACGAGTGACAATCATAGCAATAATTATTCAAATAATGCTCACCGTAATACGGGAAGTGGCCGCTTTGGCGGTAGTTTGAATCGTAATAATAATCGTGGTGGTTCAAGGAAATTCAACAAAAAGCGCAACAAGAAGCAACGGAAGCAAAAGAATCAGCGGTTGCGTCAAGTTGAACACCATGGGGCTCCTGAACGTAAAGAGCGGCCATTGCCAAAGGTACTTGAATATCAAGACGGAATGAATGCACAAGATCTTGGTAAGATTTTGCACCGTGAACCCGCTGAGATTGTTAAGAAATTATTTATGTTAGGTGTGATGGTTAACCAAAACCAGTCACTTGATAAGGATACAATCGAAATTCTAGCAGCTGATTATGGGATTACGGCTCAAGAAAAAGTCCATCAAGATTTGTCTAACTTAGATAAAATCTTTGAAAAAGAAGAAACCAATACGGATCATCAGGAATCCCGGCCAGCAGTTGTCACGATCATGGGTCACGTTGATCATGGTAAGACAACGTTGCTTGATCATTTACGGCATTCCCACATTACTGCTGGTGAAGCCGGTGGAATTACGCAGGCAATTGGTGCTTATCAAGTTCGCCACGGTGATAATTTAATTACATTCTTGGACACACCTGGACATGCCGCCTTTACTGAAATGCGGGCTCGTGGTGCGAATATTACCGACATTACCGTGTTGGTAGTTGCTGCCGATGATGGTGTCATGCCGCAAACAATTGAAGCGATCAACCATGCTAAAGCGGCAAAGACACCCATCATTGTTGCAATCAATAAGATTGATAAACCAGATGCAAATCCACAACACGTTACTGATCAATTGATGCAGTACGGTTTGATCCCTGAAAGCAATGGTGGTGACACTATTTTTGTTAATATCTCTGCTAAGTTTGGTAAGAATATTGATGAATTGCTGGATATGATTATTCTGGAAGCAGAAATGCTTGAATTGAAAGCAAATCCCGACCAACCTGGTGCTGGTTCCGTTATCGAAGCACGTTTGGATCAAGGCCAAGGACCCGTTGCAACGTTGCTTGTTCAACAGGGAACGTTACGTGTTGGCGATCCAATCGTTGTTGGAAATACGTTTGGTCGGGTTCGAACCATGACAAATGAACGTGGTCGTGATCTGAAGAAAGCCACTCCGGCAATGCCAGTTTCAATCACTGGTTTAAATGATGTGCCAGAGGCTGGTGATCGATTTGTTGTCTTCGCTGATGAAAAAACTGCTCGGTCAGTTGGTGAAGAACGGGCAAAAGAAGCACAGGTCGAAGAACGTCGTCAAACAACCCGAGTAACCTTGGACAGCTTGTTTGATTCCCTTAAAGAAGGGGAAATGAAGGAAGTCGATATTGTTATTAAAGCCGATGTTCAAGGATCGGTTGAAGCCCTCGCCAACAGCCTGCAGAAGATTGAGGTTGAAGGTGTTAAGGTTAACATTATCCACGCTGCCGTTGGTGCAATCAATGAAAGTGATGTTGCCCTTGCAGAAGCAAGTAATGCCATTATTATTGGTTTCAACGTTCGGCCAACGCCGCAAGCTAAATCACAGGCTGAAAGTGACCATGTTGATATTCGACTTCATCAAGTTATCTACAACGCAATCGATGAAGTTGAGTCGGCCATGAAGGGAATGCTTGCACCAACTTATAAAGAACAGGTTACTGGCCAAGTTGAAGTTCGAGATATCTTTAAGGCTTCTAAGGTTGGGACAATTGCTGGTGGAATGGTTGTTGACGGTTACGTTCAAAAGAATAGTAAAGTCCGACTTATTCGGGACGGTGTCGTTGTTTATACTGGTGAATTGAATAGTTTGAAACGCTTTAAAGATGATGTCAATGAGGTTAAGCAAGGCTTTGAACTTGGCTTAACGATCAAAGATTTCAATGATATTAAGGTTGGCGACGTTGTCGAAGCGTATATTATGAAAGAAGTTCCAGTTAAGTAATTTGGAGGTGTTCTCATGGCGCATTATCGCGTTGGCCGATTGGAACAAGAGATCCAAAAAGAAGTTAATGATATCTTGCTCAAACGAGTACGAGACCCACGGGTTGAAGGGGTTACTTTAACTGGGGTTGAGGTGACAGGTGATTTGCAGCAAGCAACCATCTATTACAGCATTCTCTCTGATAAAAAAGAGGATGAAGATCGCACGGCAACCGGGCTTGAAAAGGCCGCTGGGCTAATCCGTGGCGAACTTGGCCACCGGTTGAGCATTTATAAGACTCCGGAAATTAAATTTGAACTAGACACTTCTGTTCAATACGGTGACAAAATCGATCAATTGATTAATAAGTTAAAAAAGCAGGGTGAATAGCCCAAAGTAGGCCAGTGGTGATTAACTACTGGTCTTTTTTCGGTTTACTTTTGTGATATACTTTTATTACATGATTTTTTAGGAGAGTTTGAATGGATGGCGTAATTGCTTTATACAAGAAACGTGGAATGACAAGCCACGAGTGTGTGAGTGCCCTTCGGAAAATTTTACACACCAAAAAAGTGGGACACACAGGTACTTTGGATCCAAATGTTGACGGGGTGCTACCAATTTGTATTGGTCAAGCAACTAAAATTAGTGAGTTGATGATGCAATCTGGTAAAGTCTACCGGGGTGCAATTACTTTGGGGCGGGCTTATGATACTGAGGATTTAGATGGTCAGTTAATTGCGCATACGCCAATTGAAACCCCACTCACTTCGACCGAAATTGATGCGTTATTATCCAAATTGACGGGGGATATCATGCAGGTGCCGCCAATGTACTCAGCCGTCAAAGTCAATGGTCATAAGTTGTATGAGTATGCCCGCAAAGGGATGACGATTGAAAGGGCTGCCCGACCAATTCACATTGATTACTTTAAACAGATTAAACCGGCGCAATATGATCAGATAGAGCAGACGCAGACAATCTTTTTTGAGGTTGCCTGTTCAAAAGGAACCTATGTTAGAACATTAGCCGTGGACTTTGGTAAGCTGATTGAAATACCATCAGTTATGAGCGACTTAACTCGGATTAAAAGTGGTGGTTTTGATATTACACAGTGTGTGACGTTAGAAGAAGTACAGGCGGCTGCTGACAATGATGAACTAAACACCGTTTTTCGGCCGTTAAAACAAGCCCTGCAAGCTTATCCTAGTTATTCACTTGATGAAAGCCGCTGGCAAATCGTGTCTCACGGTGGTTTTTTAGATCAGTCAATTAATCCGAATCATGCGCCAATTGTGCGTCTTGAGTATGTTGGGGCTGTGAAAGCCCTGTATCAATTTGATTCAGACGTCTCTCAATATCGGCCGTATAAAATGTTTATAGCTTGAGTAAAGGGGTGATTAAAGATGAAAATAGCTAAGCTCCATTATCCCTTGGATGACTCGTTTCATGTTGATGGCAAGACGGTCGTTGCAATGGGGCTATTTGATGGGTTTCATAAGGGTCATCAGGAAGTTCTGAAACGGGCAAAGGATGAGGCTGCTAAAAGTGGGGCAACGTTTGCCGTGCTGACTTATGATCATCATCCGGCGTTGGTGTATAAAAAAATGTCCGGTCATGAGAAACGCTACCTCACACTACTAGATTATAAGATGAAATTATTTGAAGCCTTTGGCGTTGATCAAGTTTTTTTGGTTAATTACTCATATGCCTTTCAAAGTCAGAGTCCCCAGGCATTTATCACGAACTTCATTGAACGGTTTAATGCATTGGCGGTTGTTGCCGGTTTTGACCATACATATGGGGATAAACAAACGGCGACAATGGCGAATCTACCGAAATATGCAGATGGTCAATTTAAAGTCATTACCGTCCCACCCGTTGATGATGATGGAAAGAAGATTAGTTCTACCAGAATTCGAATTGAGCTTGACTCTGGAAATGTTGATGAGGTCAATCAATTGTTGGGGAGACCGTTTCAAACTGAAGGCGTTATTGTTCACGGTGAGGAACGTGGTCGTTTATTAGGATATCCAACTGCCAATGTCGAACATTCAGAATACCAATGGCTGCCAAGAATCGGTATTTACGTTGTGACTGTGACGATTGCCGGGAAGAAATATTTAGGGATGGCGTCAATTGGTAAGAATGTCACCTTTTCCGATATTCATCCGATGACTGTCGAAATTAATTTACTTGATTTTAACCAAAATATTTATGGTGAAGTTATTAAAGTTGATTGGTTACACTATCTCCGTGATGAAGTTAAGTTCCAAACACCAGAGCAGTTAATTGATCAGCTCGCTGACGATGCCAACAATACGCGTCAATATTTACAAACACATCCAACTATTTTAGATTAGCACCATTAGCACTCAAAACAAATTGTTGCTAAAAACATGCCGTAATTCCTTGACTATTGTGGAGTGGTTTGTTAAATTATAAATGTGCCTTAGCACTCGAATATATTGAGTGCTAAAAAGAGGTGATTCTGGTGCTAACGGATAGGCAAAAAAGTATTCTTCAAATAATCATTCGTGATTATACAAGAACAGGAATGCCAGTTGGTTCCAAGGCATTGGCTTCAGAGTTTCCAACCCATGTGAGTTCTGCAACGGTTAGAAACGATATGGCTGCACTTGAATCAAAGGGCTTAATTACTAAGACGCACTTTTCGTCAGGGCGGGTACCATCAATTGAAGGTTATCGCTATTACGTGGATAATTTAGTTGAACCGGATCCACTGGATGACAGTGCGGAAGATTTGATCAAAAGTTCTTTCAACAGTGAATTCAATCGAATTGATGAGATTATTCAAGAATCTGCGAAGGTTCTGTCCGATCTAACCAGTTATATGGCGTTAACGTTTAATCCAGAATCTGGAGATAACGTTACTTTGGGTGGTTTTAGGCTTGTTAAGTTAGATGATCGGCAAGTAATGGCAATCATCGTTACCAATACGGGTCATGTCGTTAATAAGATTTTTAGGCTCGCAAACGTTTCTTCTGAACAATTAGAAACGATCGTCAATATTATTAATACTGAATTGGTAGGCAAGCCGCTTAAGCAAGTTCTTGATAAGCTTAAATTTGATATCCCAATGCTCATGACCAAGTACATTCAGACTCCTGAAGGATTTTTGAAAATATTTGGTGAGATGCTTAATGAAGCGGGTCGTGATAAGGTTCATGTTGACGGTGAATTAAATCTATTACGGTTTGTTGAACGTCAAGATGTTGATCGGCTAAAGCCACTGTATAACTTACTTGGAACTGAGGATACGGTTCAAAAGATTATCAATACCAAGTCTAATGATGTTCAAGTACGAATCGGTGGTGAACTTCGGAATGACTTGTTGAAGGATTATAGTATTATCACGGGAACTTATGATTTGAACGAATATGGTCATGGTGTCATTGCAGTTATTGGGCCGACAAGGATGCCGTACTCAAAAGTTATTGGCATCGTTGGGGCTTTACGGGAAGAATTGACTAAGAAGCTGTTAGGCTATTACGATGATGACCAGGACTCGTAATGTTCACAAATTACAACCTAAGGAGGCGATTGTTTGGCAGATAATAAGGAAGATTCCACGAATAAGAATCAAGATCAGCCGGAAAAGCAATCGGCAGTGAAGCCTAATGATCAAGCGAATAAGACAGACCAAAAATCGGCTAAAGCTGCCCCTGCTGATAAACATACTGAAGAAATAACGAAGCTTAAAAAGACGGTCGTTGAACTTCAAAAAAAGTTTGACGATATGGAAAATCGGTACCTTCGGGCTGAGGCGGATATGAAAAATATTCAAAATCATGCCAAAAAAGAGCAAGCCGATTTAATCAAGTATGATGGGCAACAATTGGCCCATGATATTTTGCCCATTGTTGATAATCTACAGCGTGCCCTTGAAGTTGAAGCTACTGACGATAATAGTAAGCAACTTAAGAAGGGTGTTTCCATGGTTTATGAGCATCTCAATAAGGCACTCAAAGACAATGGCATTGAGATTGTCGATGCTTTGAACAAACCATTTGATCCGAAATTCGAACAGGCTATCCAAACTGCTGCGGCGGATGATGATCATCCGGCTGAAACTGTTGTTCAGGTTTTGCAGGATGGCTATCGTTTGAAGGATCGGGTTTTACGACCAGCGATGGTTGTTGTAGCAAAATAAATCTTTAAAGAAAAAGAGGATTATTTATGGCAAGTAATAAAATTATTGGTATTGATTTAGGGACCACGAACTCAGCCGTTGCTGTACTTGAAGGTAACGAGCCAAAGATCATTGCAAACCCTGAAGGGGCAAGAACAACACCGTCCGTTGTCGCATTTAAAGATGGCAAACCACAGGTTGGTGAAGTAGCTAAGCGCCAAGAGATTACTAACCCTAACACTGTTCGTTCAATTAAGAGTCATATGGGTGAACAGGGTTATACCGTTGACATCGAAGGCAAAAAATACACACCACAACAAATTTCTGCAATGATTTTACAGTACATTAAGGATTTTGCTGAGAACTATTTGGGTGATAAAGTGACGGATGCTGTCATTACCGTTCCTGCATACTTTAATGATGCTCAGCGTCAAGCTACTAAGGATGCTGGTAAGATCGCTGGCTTGAATGTTAAGCGAATTATCAACGAACCAACGGCGGCAGCTTTAGCATATGGTCTTGATAAACAAGATAAAGATGAAAAAATTTTGGTTTATGATTTAGGTGGTGGAACGTTTGATGTTTCCATCCTTGAATTGGGTGATGGTGTCTTCCAAGTACTTTCAACCAATGGTGATACCCATCTTGGTGGTGACGACTTTGACCAACGAGTTATTGGTTGGTTAGTTGACAACTTCAAGAAGGAAAATGGGGTTGATTTATCAAAAGACAAAATGGCTCTTCAACGTCTGAAGGATGCTGCTGAAAAAGCTAAGAAGGACTTATCAGGTGTGACTGAGTCTGAAATTAGCTTGCCATTTATTTCTGCTGGCGATAACGGGCCACTACATTTACAAACGACCCTTACTAGAGCTAAATTTAACGAATTGACTTCTGATTTAGTTGCTAAGACCAAAGTACCGTTTGATAACGCTTTGAAGGATGCTGGCTTACAAACTTCTGATATTGACCAAGTGATCCTAAATGGTGGTTCAACTCGGATTCCAGCCGTTCAAGAAGCAGTTAAGTCATGGACTGGCAAGGAATCTAACCACTCAATTAACCCTGATGAAGCGGTTGCTTTAGGAGCTGCTGTCCAAGGTGGTGTGATCACTGGTGATGTTAAGGATGTTGTCCTACTTGATGTAACGCCACTTTCACTTGGTATTGAAACAATGGGTGGTGTCTTTACTAAGTTAATTGACCGTAACACGACTATTCCTACTAGTAAGTCACAAGTGTTCTCAACTGCGGCTGATAATCAACCTGCCGTAGATATCCACGTTCTCCAAGGTGAACGACCGATGGCTGCTGACGATAAGACACTTGGTCAATTCCAGTTGACTGACATTCCAGCTGCTCCTAGAGGGGTTCCTCAAATTGAAGTTACCTTTGATATTGACAAGAACGGAATTGTTAACGTTTCTGCTAAGGATAAGGGAACTGGTAAGGAACAAAAGATCACCATCAAAGATTCGTCAGGCCTTTCAGATGACGAAATCAAGAAGATGATGAAGGAAGCTAAGGAAAATGAAGACGCAGATAAGCAACGTAAGGAATCTGCTGATCTCAATAACGAAGTTGACCAACTGCTCTTCCAGACTGACAAGACCCTTAAGGAAGTTAAGGGAAAGGTTTCTGATGACGAAATCAAGAAGGCTGAGGATGCTCGTGATGCCCTCAAGAAAGCCAAGGAAGATAATAACGTTGACGATATGAAGGCTAAAAAGGATGATCTTAATAAGATTGTTCAAGACCTTGCCGTTAAATTGTATCAACAACAAGCACCAAAAGACGGTGATGCCAAAGGAGCCCAACAAGGATCTCAAGAAGGCACATCTGATAATAAAGACGATGGTAAAGGCGGCGACGGAACTGTCGACGGCGACTTCCATGAAGTGCACGATGATAAAAAATAATCTTTAAGATTGTTATTTAAGCAAGAAGTCAAGGCCAGCCGGCTTTGGCTTTTTGTTAAAATATGGTATTCTATCAAGGATAAAGAATTGATTGAAGATGGGAGTTTCTAATGGCAAGTAAAGATTATTATGATATCCTCGGAGTCTCAAAAGACGCCAGTGACGATGAAATCAAACACGCCTATCGTAAGTTGTCTAAAAAGTGGCATCCTGATATCAACAAGGCTCCTGATGCTGAGGAGAAATTTAAGGAAATCAACGAAGCGTATGAAACACTAAGTGATCCCCAAAAGCGGGCAAACTATGATCAATACGGTTCAGCTGATGGTGCTGGTGCTGGATTTGGTGGCGGTGCTGGTGGATTTAGCAACTTTGATGGTGGCGGCGGTTTTGGCTTTGATGATATATTTAGCCAGTTCTTTGGTGGCGGCCAACGAAACGCTGATCCATCTGCGCCACGGCAAGGACGCGATTTACAGTACCAAATGACGTTGGATTTTGAAGAGGCCATTTTTGGTAAAAAGACGGTTATTAAGTATAACCGCGAAGCTCAATGTAAGACTTGTGGCGGTACTGGTGCTAAGCCAGGGACTTCGCCAGTTACTTGTTCACGATGTGGCGGCCGTGGTTATGTTACCACTGAAACCAACACACCGCTTGGCAGAATGCAGTCAAGACAGACTTGTCCTGTTTGTCACGGAACTGGTAAAGAAATCAAGGAAAAGTGTCCAACCTGTGATGGTCGTGGCCGAGTTGACGAACGTCATGAATTAGAAGTGAACGTTCCCGCTGGAATTGACGATGGTCAGCAGATGAGACTTCAAGGCCAAGGTGAAGCCGGTGAAAACGGTGGCCCTTATGGTGACTTGTACATTGTCTTTAAGGTTAAACCAAGCAAGGACTTTACCCGTGATGGGTCAACTATTTACGTTGATGAAAGAATTAGTTTTGCTCGTGCAGCTTTAGGTGGGAAAATTCAGGTAAAGACTGTCCACGGAGACGTTGAACTGAAGATTCCTGCTGGAACTCAGACTGGCACAACCTTTAGACTTAAAGGGAAAGGTGCTCCTAGATTGCGCGGTAACGGTACTGGTGACGAACGAGTGACGGTGACCGTAACGACCCCTAAGAGCTTAAATAAGGATCAGAAAGTTGCAATGGAAGCATTTGCTAAGGCTAGTGGTGAAAGTCTGGATGGCAAAGGCGGCGGTCATTTTTTTGACAAAATGAAAGATGCGTTTGACACCAAAAAATAAATGCTTTTTTGATTATCAATACGATAAATAATAATTGGGAGATTGGTGAATACCAGTCTCTCAATTATTTTAGCTAACCATCAATTTCGGCGAGGTGGAATAAACTGCTTAAACCAAAGATGGCGCTGCTTAGGATAGCTCACCACTAGTTTTTAGAGAACTTGCTAGTTGGCCTGCTTTCATTTACACTGAAATGGTTGGTATAATGAGATTTAATAAGAATGAAAGTGAGATACAACATGGATTTACAAAAAATGAAGGATCATCAAAAATATATTCGCAATTTTTCCATCGTTGCTCACATCGACCATGGGAAATCGACGCTGGCAGATCGAATTCTCGAAATGACTGATACGGTTGCCAAACGGGACATGAAGGACCAGCTTTTGGACAATATGGACCTTGAGCGTGAGCGGGGAATTACCATCAAACTTAACGCCGTTGAATTGACATATCATGCTAAAGACGGGCATGACTACGAGTTTCATCTGATTGATACCCCTGGCCACGTGGATTTTTCATATGAGGTTTCTCGAAGCTTAGCTGCTTGTGAGGGTGCCGTGCTTGTTGTTGATGCTGCCCAAGGGGTTGAAGCGCAGACACTGGCTAACGTTTACTTGGCAATTGATGATAATTTGGAAATTGTTCCGGTTATCAATAAAATTGATTTACCATCTGCCGAGCCGGAAAAGGTCCGCACCGAAATTGAAAATGTAATCGGGATCGATGCTTCTGACGCAGTACTGGCAAGTGCTAAGAAGGGCATTGGCATTGAAGATCTACTTGAACAGATTGTTCACAAAATTCCTGCCCCAGATGGTGATGTTAATGCGCCTTTAAAGGCATTGGTCTTTGATTCGGTTTATGATGATTATCGCGGTGTTGTGTTAAGTGTCCGGCTATTTGAAGGCACTGTTCAACCTGGTGATAAAATTCGGATGATGAATAGCGGCAGTGAGTATGAAGTAACCGAGGTTGGGGTTAATTCCCCTAAGCCGGTAAAACGAGATTACCTAATGTCTGGGGACGTTGGTTATATCACTGCTAGCATCAAAGACATTACCCAAACTCGAGTTGGTGATACGGTTACGAATGCGGACGACCCGGCTGAAGAGGCGCTGCCTGGTTATCGGGTGATGAACCCAATGGTATACGCTGGTCTTTATCCAACTGATAACGCCAAGTTTGATGATTTGCGTGAAGCTTTGGAGAAGTTGAAACTGAATGATGCCGCTTTGGAATTTGAACCCGAAGTTTCAAAAGCATTAGGATTTGGATTTCGTTGTGGCTTTTTGGGACTTTTACACATGGATGTTGTTCAGGAGCGGCTCGAACGGGAATTTAACCTTGAGCTAATTACAACGGCCCCATCGGTTACCTATGAGGTTGATATGACGGATGGTGAACAGAAGGAAGTTGAAAATCCTTCAGAAATGCCTGAAGTTTCCGCGATTAAACAAATTTCTGAACCATACGTCAAAGCAACCATTATGGTGCCAAATGACTATGTCGGCCCCGTCATGGAACTTTGTCAACGACGCCGTGGCGAATTTGATACAATGGAATACCTTGATGAATACCGGGTAAATGTCATTTATCATATGCCGCTGTCAGAAATTATCTTTGATTTCTTTGACAAATTAAAATCTAGTACAAAAGGCTATGCTTCCCTTGATTACGATCTGGAGGATTATAAGCCAAGTGATTTAGTAAAGATTGATATTTTGCTAAACGGTGAGCAAGTTGATGCGTTAAGCTTTATTTCGCATAGACAATTTGCTGCAACGAGGGCACGGGATATTGTTGGTAAGCTTAAAAACATTATTCCCCGGCAAAATTTTGAAATTCCAGTCCAGGCTGCAATTGGGGCGAAGATCATTGCCCGAACGAACATCAAGGCTTATCGAAAGGACGTTACCGCTAAGCTGTATGGTGGTGACCGAACCCGGCGAATGAAGTTATTGGAGAAGCAAAAGGCTGGTAAGAAACGAATGAAGGCTGTTGGGAAAGTTGAAATTCCACAGGAGGCCTTCATGGCAGTTTTGCAGACTGACGAAGAGGAAAAGGGCGACAAATAGGCGTTATCCTTGCAGAATGTCGACCATCATTTCAGTAAGTTCCCACCATTTTCCGACTAAAACACTCAAAAAATGATTGCGATTCTGGAGATGACCAATTGGTGAACTCAACATTTGAATAAATAGCAAAATGATGCTTATCCCATTGGTTTGAGGTAAGCATCATTTTTTGGGGTCAAAGTCAAATAGCCATTTAATCATTAGGCCATTGGCTTTTTATCTAATTTATGATGATAAAGTTTATCTAGTTTATCGATTTCCGATTGATCATCAAGGACATCATTGAAAAGCTGTTCAATAACTGCGGCCATTGCGGGCTCATCTGTAGGGGCATCAACTTCTTCGACCCGTTCCTGTTCAGATTCGTATAATTCTTGCAAAATATTAATAAGACGGTGGCGAAAGTGGGAAAGTTGCCCGTTTATTAAATTGGTTGTAGGTGGCACCAAGTGATAGTCGTAATATTGTTCAAGCTTTTCGACGGTTTGCAGTGACAAGTTGTTAACGGAGCGCTTGTTATTTCGCAACCTGATAATAATTGAGGAATTAACACCGGTCAGTTGTTGAATTTGATAGGCGCTATCCTTGCTATTAATGATACTTTGAATTTTATCCTTAATCGTCATATTGTTTACCCGGAATTAGTCTTTATTTTGGCAATCAATATTACCAAGTTAACTGACGCATTACCAACTTCCTATTCACCATCAGTATATGTCAGGTGTCATATAGAGTCAAACTGATAGACTTTTAAGTTAGGTCATCATTTGCTTAAAAATGCTAGATGCGGTCAGCTAGTAGGACTCAAGTGAGTGACAAATTAGATAACAAGTCACGTTAACCAATTCGCAGTTCAGTAATTAATTTAGTATCAATTAATTTCTTATCAGCATTAGTCTTTTGAATTACCCGGTTCAACTGATTATTATTAATAATATAATTATCAAGGTTATCAAAGAACTCTTTGGTTGGAACCTGAAGTAAATTACGGTCGTGAGATTGTTCAAAACTGACTTTATCGAGTACAAGGCCCTCTGGAAGTGCCGAGAAAATATTTGTAATTGCCCGAAGCGCTACTTCGCCGTTTTTCAAAATTGTGTAGTCCAAGTAATGGCGGTTAAAGCATTGATGCCCTTCAAAAATGGTGTCACTAGAATGGGCTTCTAAGACGGCTCGATAGCGAATTTCGATCGTATCTGGCCGGATTTTATTAATAAAACGAATGCGAAATAATTCCATGAACTTCCAACTCCTTTTCTTCCATCATATGATAGATAGATTAGTTAACGCAAGCGAGATTGACAACAAAATGTTTGCGTTTTCGATCACATTCAATTATTATATATATTAATTCGTTTTTTATTCGATTTGAGTTCCTTTAAAAAAACTAATAAGTGGGGAGGTGTCTATCATTGTTAAGTAGAACAAAACAATATCTTAGAAAAAATGGCTATTTTTATAAAAAAGAATATATTCGCCCCTTACTTACGCCAGATAATATTTATATTTTCCGTTTTGGTCGGGATCGTCTGGACAATCGGTTGATCATTCGATATAGCCACAAATGGACTGGCAGGCAGCGAATCAATGAGATTGATTTGCGCCTTCATAAGCAAAAACACCCCCGGATTTTTGAAAATGAGTCTGAGTTACTTCAGTACCTCGAAGGACATCTTCTAAAGCACGAGGCTAAAGTACGCGCTCGTGAAGATAAGGATAGTAAACAGCATCAAGTACCTGATGGGGCATCCAAGTAGGATGCTCTTTTTGTATTCAATCGACAAAGGAGATTAGCAATGGACTGGACAGAGGTATCAATTATTACGAGCAGCGAGGCCGTTGAGGCGGTTTCAAACATTCTAATGACTTACGGGGCATCAGGGGTTTCAATTGAGGATGCCAAAGATTTCGAAAAATTGACTGCCGGTAAATATGGGAACCATGGCGAAATTGTCGATCCCACCAGTTTGGTTCATATTGCTAATGGGGCGGTTGTTTCCGCGTACTATCCAAATAGTAAAAATATTCAAGCACAAGTTTCAGAAATAACTGATCAGGTAAAAAAGCTCGCATCTTTTGGCCTTAATCCTGGGCCAGCCGAGGTTCAACTGAGCGCGGTCGAAGATAAAAACTGGCGGACTGCTTGGGAAAAGTATTATCATCCAGTTTCTATCACCAGAACGTTAACGGTTGTTCCCAGTTGGGAGGACTACCAACCCAAAAACAAGTTGGAAAAGATCATTCGGCTTGATCCGGGAATGGCCTTTGGGACTGGAACACATCCAACGACCCAGTTGTCACTTCAAACGCTGGAAGTCGTGATGCGTGGTGGTGAAGCGGTTTTGGATGTCGGAACTGGTTCAGGGGTATTAAGTATCGCTGCTAAGCTGATGGGAGCAGCCGCTGTTCATGCCTTTGATGTAGATGAAATTGCGGTACAGTCGGCCAGAAAAAATATTGACTTAAACCCTGTTGCAAAGGACGTTCGAATTTCTGCAAACGATTTATTAAAGGGAATCCATGAGCATGTTGACATCGTTGTTGCTAATATCTTGGCTGAAATCATCGTTCCCCTTGTTCCCCAGGCATTCGATAACTTGAAGGCGGGGGGATACTTCTTGACCTCAGGAATAATTAAGGATAAGTATGAGTTGGTCGAGCAAGCAATGGTTGATGGCGGTTTTAAAGTGCTTGAGTCCATGAAAATGAAGGATTGGTTTGCCATTATTGCCCAGAAACCAAAGGATGAGGATTAATATGCAACATTATTTTTCAAATGAGCTGTTAAAAGCCGGTGATCATCTTGAGTTGCCCAAGGAAGTTAGTCATCATTTAAGCCGCGTTTTACGGGCAGAGGTGGGTGACGACATTGAACTAGTTTCCGTGGATCATGTGGTCTATGAAGCTCGAATTAATGAAATTGTCGACCAAAAAGTTTCTGTCATCATTGTTAACAAACTGTCAGTTAACGTTGAACTGCCAATTGCTGCTACAATTGTGAGCGGTCTATCCAAAAGGAACAAGCCCGAATTAATTGTTCAAAAGGCAACTGAACTTGGGGCGTCGCAAGTTATCTTCGTTCCTATGGATTGGTCAATCGTTAAGTGGGATCAAAAGAGTGCTAAGAAAATAAAACGACTAAATGAAGTTGCGTTAAGCGCAGCCGAACAGTCACATCGAAATGTTATCCCTAGGGTAAGGTATTTGCATAACCTTGCAGATTTAGTAACCGAAGACTTTGATGCCAAAATCGTTGCTTATGAAGAGTCAGCTAAATCTGGTGAGGAAGCTAACCTTGTCAAAAAAATTGGCAGCCTTCAATCTGGTGCTTCAGTTGTTGCGGTCTTTGGTCCAGAGGGCGGGGTTTCGCCCGCAGAAATTCAGATGCTAGTTCAAAATGGGTATACCACCGCTGGACTGGGCCCACGGATTATGCGCACAGAAACGGCTCCTCTGTACTTTCTATCGGCATGCTCAGTCCTCACAGAATTAACAAGGTAGCTGAATAAACCTGAAAATAATGCTAAAATATTAGTAATCACATTCACGAACCCGTCTAACGGGGAGATTGAGAGAAGAGTTGATAAGATTGGCAACTAAAGTATGGACAGCAGACGATGTCATCAAAAAAGTATCAGAATACATGAACGATGAACACGTCAAACAAGTTAAGAAAGCATACGAGTTTGCTCGGATTGCCCATCAGGATCAAAAAAGACAGTCGGGAGAACCTTACATCACCCACCCAATCCAAGTTGCCGGGATTCTAGCAGACCTTCATATGGATCCTGAGACGGTTTCCGCTGGTTTCTTGCATGACGTGGTTGAAGATACCGGAGCAGTTCTTGGCGACATTAGAGAGCTGTTTGGTGACGATGTTGCCTTAATTGTCGATGGTGTTACTAAGCTCTCTAAGATTAAGTACAAATCGAGCCAGGAACGATTAGCTGAAAATCATCGAAAACTATTACTCGCAATGTGTAAAGATATTCGGGTGATGATCGTCAAATTAGCGGACCGTTTGCATAACATGCGGACATTAAAATCTTTGCGGCCTGATAAGCAACGTCGGATTGCTAAAGAAACGCTGGAAATTTATGCCCCAATTGCTGATCGATTAGGGATTGGAACGATTAAATGGGAGCTTGAGGATATTTCGTTACGTTACCTGAATCCGCAACAATACTATCGAATCGTTCATTTGATGAATTCTCGTCGTGACCAGCGGGTTGATTATATAAAAAAGGCAATTAGTGAGGTCAAGAGCGCCATTTCGGATCTGGACATTAAGAGTGAAATCTACGGCAGACCTAAGCACATCTATTCTGTTTACCGCAAAATGGTAGAGAAGCACAAGCAGTTCAGCCAGATATATGACTTGCTTGCCATTAGAGTCATTGTCGGATCAATTAAGGATTGTTATGCCGTTTTAGGAGCCATTCATTCCAAATGGAAACCAATGCCAGGACGATTTAAAGACTATATTGCAATGCCCAAAGCAAACATGTATCAATCACTGCATACAACGGTTATCGGTCCAGAAGGCAAACCATTAGAGGTTCAGATTAGAACCGAAGAAATGCATCGGGTTGCTGAGTTTGGTATTGCTGCTCACTGGGCCTATAAGGAAGGCATTCGAAGTGAAGTAAAGGCTTCTCAAGATAACAACAAGCTTAATTGGTTTAAACAAATTATCGAACTTCAAGAAGATACTGATGACGCTGCTGATTTTATGGATAGCGTCAAAGGCGAACTTTTTGGGGATCATGTCTATGTCTTTACCCCCAAAGGTGATGTCTATGAGTTGCCAAAGGGGGCTGGCCCGCTCGATATGGCCTATATGATTCATACTGAAGTTGGTAACCACACAACCGGCGCGAGGGTCAATGGTAAGATTGTTCCCCTTGATCATCAGGTTAAAAATGGGGATATTGTCGATATTATTACCTCGACTGGGTCAGCGGGTCCAAGTCGTGACTGGCTCCCGCTGGTTCATACTAGACGGGCTCGCAACAAAATCAAGCAGTATTTCAGACAAGAAGACCGGACAAAAAACATTGAAGACGGGCGCTTGATTGTTACCAGAAAGCTTCGGGAAGAAGGATTTGACCCCCATATTGTGATGGCACCTGACAAATTAGAGACGACGGCAACCAACATGCATTATCAGCACGCCGAAGATTTACTTGCCGCAATTGGATTCGGCGATGTTCAACCCACTGGAGTTGTCAATCGTTTAACTGAGGATGTCCGGGCACAGCAAAAACGTGAACGACAGGATCAGGCTGAAAAGGAAGTCCTCGAAGGCCACCAAACAATCACCGAAAATAGTGAAACCACGAAAAAGAAGGCACGAAAGTCGTCGAATGGCATTGTTATTGAAGGTGTTGATAATTTACTGGTCAGGTTAAGTCACTGTTGTACACCAGTTCCAGGCGACCAAATTGTTGGTTATATTACGAAGGGCCGGGGCGTTTCCATTCATCGGGTTGATTGCCCAAATATTGTTAAGGCAGAGGAAAATGGCGAACGCTTAATTGAGGTTTCTTGGGCAAATGATCCAACTGATCGAACGACCTATGAAGCCAGTTTGTCAGTTCAGGGTTACAACCGCGCAGGCCTGCTGACGAATATTTTGACTGCTGTAAATAACGTTACCAAAACGGTCTCATCCGTTAATGGCCAAGTTGATCATAACAAAATGGCAACGATTAGTTTGCTTGTGGGTATTCGAAATTTGGAACAACTTGATCGCTTAATTAATGCACTTAGAAACGTTCACGACGTTTATTTGGTTGAGCGTAAATTCAGATAAGGAGTCATTGCTTTAATGAGAGTTGTACTACAAAAAGTTAAAGAAGCATCTGTCTCAATTGATGGGGCTGTTCACGGCAAGATTGGCAAGGGCTTTGTGTTGTTAGTCGGTGTTCAAGATTCTGACGGGATTGATGAAATCAATTACTTAGCCCATAAAATTCACAAACTTAGGGTTTTTGAAGATAAAAATGATAAATTAAATTTAGATATCGACACCGTGAATGGGGCAATTCTATCGATTTCACAGTTCACGCTGTATGCTGATACTAAAAAGGGTAACCGCCCAAGTTTCACGGGGGCAGGTGAACCAGCTCACGCCCAGAAAATCTATGAAACATTCAATGACACACTCAGGGATGCGGGACTAGAGGTCCAAACCGGTGTCTTCGGTGCGGATATGCTAGTAGACTTGCAAAATGATGGGCCGGTTACAATTATATTCGATACGGAAAACAAGTAGCGCTTATCCAGATTTGGCGTACGTTTAAGGCATCACCGATTAAAATTTAAATTTTAATCGGTGATGCCTTAAACGTTGATGTTACTTGCATAAAAAATATGTTTACGGTTAAAGTGGCCCTAGTTTTTACGAAGCCGGATATTTAAGCTACTGGGTTTGTTCGCACTAAAAAGGGAGGACACAAATGATCAACCAATTGTTTTGGGATTTTGATGGCACTTTATTTAATACGTATCCAAAGATGGTTCAGGCGTTTAAGCATGCGCTAATTGATTTAAATATTGATGAAGTCGAGATTGATGAGCACGATATTTATTTAACCATGAGACAACACGACGTTGGAACTGCAATCCGCAAAGCTGCTGCTTTTTATGGCATCGCGGAAAGCCAATTACGAAGTTTAAATAAAAAATATCAGACCGAATTAGTTTCAACGGCAGAACCATTTGCTGGTGCTCGTGAGGTACTTAACTTAGTGAATAAGCTTAAAGGCGCCAATTATTTGTTGACCCACCGTGATGACCAGGCTAAAACACTGCTTAATCAGTTCAAGTTAACCCAGTATTTCACGGATTATGTGACGTCAGATCAGAAGTTTCCTCGCAAGCCGAACCCGGAATCAATTAATTATTTAATCACTCATAACCATGTCGACAGAAAAAAAGCAATCATGATTGGCGACCGCAAGTTAGATGTTGCTGCGGGGCACAATGCAAATATTGCTTCGTGTTTGTTCGATCCTGATGGGATTATTGGTGACTCTGGTGATCCTGAAATCAGGGTCACCTCACTGCTTGATTTGATTCCCTGGTTATCTCAATCTTAATAGGGCTTCAAAATCTGATCAACCATGGGGCCATAGGTTTCCCCAAAAAGATTTAAATGGGCGAGCAAGTAATTTAACTGATACCAGCCGAGTCGTTTATCAACCCCAATTTTTAATGGATAGACTGAATTATAACCCTGATAAAATTCTTGGGAAAAGCCACCGAAGATTGTGGTCATTGCAATGTCTAGTTCTCGGTCGCCATAAAAAACGTCTGGGTCGATCAACATCGGTGTTCCATCTTCGGTAAAGAGGTAATTGCCCGCCCAGAGATCCCCATGGAGTAAGCTAGGAACAATTTCGTGATTTGAATAATATTTTTTGAATTGGTCGCATAATGATTGGAACTGAGAATTCCGCCAATCATTCCAGCGACCCTTTTTGATGGCCAAATCGACTAATGGTTTTAAACGCTGATCAAGGTAGAAGGTTACCCAATCAGATTGCCAGGTGTTATTTTTCGGTAACTTGCCCGCGGTAAAATTATGATCGAGACCAAATTGTTTGGCATGCTGCTGGTGAACTTTGGCGACCATTTTGCCAAGGTTAATTTGACTGCCACTGCCAGTATCGATCCACTTAAGGATAAGAAAACCATCTGAACCAATTTCCCCAGTTGCTACGACGGTTGGTGTATTGGCGACTTCGCCTAATAAATGTAATCCTTCAACTTCATGGGCGAAGAATGCTTGCCCCCGCTTAGGCTGGACTTTCATAAAATAACGGCCGCTTTTTGTTTCAAGCATGTATGAATCATTAATGTCTCCACCAGAAACGGGTTTGACGTTTGTGATGTCATCAATCGGCAACTGGGATAACCAAACTTTACTTAAGGTCATAAAACACGCTCCTTATTGATTATTATTTCGAAAATAGGCTGCCAACCCGGCAACCACATCGTTAGCATACTGTTCCTGATAAGCTTTACTTTGGATTAATTTGAAGTCTTTATTCGTATTAATGTAGCCACCTTCAATCAGAATCGCTGGGACGGCATTATCCCGAATTACCAAATAGTTGCCAAAGTCGATGCCCCGGTTGGCTAAGGGGAGATGAGCCATTTTGGTATCAATAGCGCTTGCTAAATCTTTGGAATCGCCATCGTGATAATAATAGCATGTGTAACCAGATGCTGTATTATCTTCATCAGATGAATCAAAATGGAAACTCACAAATGCATTTGCGGATGCGTTAATTGCAACCTTTGGGCGGGAATAAAGCGAAACGGTTTTATCGCGATCCCGAGTCATAATAACCTTGGTTCCCCTGGAACGTAACTTTTGAGCCACCAGCTTGGCAACAATTAATGTATATCGTTTCTCGGGCTGACCAGAAATCGATAAGGCACCAGTATCTGCGCCGCCATGACCAGGATCAAGCACCACCGTTGCTTCTGAGAGTCTGGTGACGTGTTTAATATCTGGATTGGTGACTAACCAAGAAGCAACCCAGCCAATCGTTTTATGATTATAAATTACTTTAATCCAGTCATTCTTTCGGCTGATAACTTGCAGTCGTTGTCCTTGCTTGACTTTGGCTTTCACAGAGTAAGTCACCGCTGGACCACTTCGGATGTTTAACTGGTTGACCTTGACAGTAACCGAATTGGAATAAAGGGCAACAAATAAAACGATAAAGGTGGCCATTATCGCAATTGTGGTGATTATCCAACTTTTATTTTCCCTGATCTTTTTCATTCAATGTCTTCCGTTCAATTAAATAATATTATTATAGTTGAAAAATTCCAAGCAATCTAGCGTGTTTCCCTTTTTTAATCTCCAATCGGTTCTTGACTTTTGGGTGCTAGTCAACTAATCTTAATTACAGTTAAATAGTCAACCGAATGAAAAGAACAGTAAGAGTAGTTACCAGCCAGAGAACATTCATTTGCTGAGAGAATGTGGGAATTGCTTTGAAGTGACACTTTTTGATGTAATGGTTAATAGTGATTGCTATTCGCGCGAGCGTTATCCTAGAGGAACTAATAAAGGTGGTACCGTGCGATTGCACCCTTGTCTTCGGACAGGGGTCTTTTTTTTCGGAAATATATGTGGGAGGCAACAATTAATGAAATATCAACGACCAAAGGGAACAGCTGATATTCTTCCAGACGATGCTAAGAAGTGGAATTACGTTGAAGAGACTGCCCGAATGCTATTTGAAGATTATCGCTATCATGAAATTCGAACACCAATGTTTGAAAATTTTGACGTTTTTTCAAGAACGTCTGGTGATACTTCGGATGTCGTAACAAAGGAAATGTATGATTTTGACGATAAGGGCGGTCGTCATATGAGTCTTCGCCCGGAAGGAACCGCTGGGGTTGTCCGCGCCTTTGTTGAAAATAAACTTTACGGCCCAGAACATCCCCGTCCGGTTAAGGTGTTTTACATGGGGTCGATGTTTCGTTACGAACGGCCACAGTCAGGCCGTCAACGGGAATTCCACCAAATTGGGGTTGAAGCTTTTGGTAGTAATGAGCCTGAATTAGACGTTGAAGTCATTGCAATGGGAATGGATTTGCTGAAACACTTTGGTCTTTCTGATTTGCGACTAGAGATTAATACCTTAGGAGATAAACAATCAAGGGATGCCTATCGTCAAGCATTAATTGATTTCTTAGAACCCCATTTTGATGAATTGAGTGATGATTCAAAGGTTCGTCTCCATAAGAATCCATTGCGGGTATTAGACAGCAAAGATAAGCGTGACAAAGAAATTGTTAAGGATGCCCCATCAATCCTGGATTATTTGAATGAAGATTCAAAGCGTCATTTTGATCGGGTTAAATCATTACTGGATGCCCTTAAAATTCCATATGTCATTGATCCAGACATGGTTCGGGGGTTAGATTATTACAGCCACACCATCTTTGAGATTATGGTTAATTCGAAATCACTTGGAGAGGGGTATACGACAATTTGTGCCGGCGGTCGTTACAATGGCTTAGTTGAGCAGCTTGGTGGTCCTGAAATGCCTGGAATCGGTTTTGGACTGGGGATGGAGCGGTTAATGCTCTTAATGGATGCCCAAGATGTCACTTTCCCCGTCCTTGATCAATTGGATGTTTACGTTGTTGGTATTGGTGAACAGACCAGCGTTGAAACCCTCCAAATTGTCCAAGCATTGCGGGCAAATGGATTTTCCGCTGATCGAGATTATCTTGACCGCAAACCAAAGGCTCAGTTCAAGACGGCCAATCGGCTGAATGCGCAGTACACAATTACCATTGGTGAAAGTGAATTGGAATCCAAAAAAGCGAACGTCAAGCAGATGACAAGTGGAAAAGAAGTAGCTGTACCGTTAGCTGACATTACGCAGGATTTTGATGACGTGATCAATAAATACTTTAATGATGATGAGGAGATTGATTAGACATGAAAAGAACCACATACGCAGGCCTGGTTGACGATAAGTTAATTGGCCAAGAAGTTGTCTTAAAGGGTTGGGTTCAAAAACGCCGTGATCTTGGTGGCTTAATCTTTATCGAATTGCGAGATCGTGAAGGCATTGTTCAGCTGGTGTTTAGCGAAGAATTTGGAAAAGATGCTCTTAGCGTGGCTGATAAGTTACGAAGTGAGTATGTTGTTGAAGCGAAGGGTAAAGTTGTTGCCAGAGATCCTAAAGAAATTAATTCCAAGATGAAGACTGGTAAAATCGAGGTCGATATCTCTGACGCCAAGATTTTAGCAACTGCTAAGACACCGCCATTTTATATTCAGGATAACATCAACGTTTCAGAGGATCTTAAGCTTAAATATCGCTACTTGGATCTTCGACGGCCAGAAATGCAGAAAAATATTTTATTAAGAAACCGGATTATTCAATCAATCCATAGTTTTTTTGACAGTGAAGATTTCATTGACATCGAAACGCCAACCCTAACAAAATCAACACCAGAAGGGGCTCGAGATTATCTGGTTCCTTCACGGGTTTATCCAGGTTCATTCTATGCGTTACCACAATCACCACAACAATTTAAACAGCTATTGATGGGGGCTGGCTTCGACAAATACTACCAAATCGCTCGTTGTTATCGGGACGAGGATTTGCGGGGTGATCGCCAACCCGAATTTACTCAGATTGACATGGAAATGTCGTTTGCTGACCAAGAAGAAATTGAAGACGTTACTGAGGGTTTCATTGCCAAGGTCATGAAAGACGCCATGGGGATCGATGTAAAATTACCATTCAAGCGAATGGATTGGGATGAATCCATGGCCCGGTTTGGGACTGATCAACCTGACGTGCGCTTTGGAATGGAATTGAAAGATCTTTCAGACATTATGAAAGATGTTGACTTCAAGGTGTTCTCAGGAGCCGTTAAGGATGGCGGTCAAGTTAAGGCAATTGCCGTTCCTGGCGGTGCAGACAAGTATTCTAGGAAGGACTTAGACCAATTTGCCAACTACGTGGAAAGATTTGGGGCTAAGGGCCTTGCTTGGCTAAAAGTCACTGATGATGGGTTTAATGGTCCAATTGCTAAATTCTTCAAAGATGCTGATTTACGCCAAAAGATTTTGGATAAGGCAGAAGCTAAGCCTGGTGACTTGTTATTGTTTGCGGCTGACAACAGTCGGGTAGTTGCCAATACGCTAGCATACCTACGGGTTGAAATTGCTAAAGAACAAAATATGATTGATGACTCTAAATTTGCCTTTTTGTGGATTGTTAACTGGCCATTATTCGAATGGGATGTTGATTTGAAGCGTTACGTTGCAGCTCATCATCCATTTACGATGCCAAATGAAAATGATGTTCATTATCTCATGAATGAGGGTGAAGATCCCCATAAAGCATATGCTCAAAGTTATGATATTATTCTTAACGGACTCGAACTTGGTGGTGGTTCCATTCGTATTCACACCAGGGCCCTTCAGGAAAAAATGTTTGAAGCACTTGGATTTACTAAGGAAAGTGCCGAAGCACAATTTGGTTACTTCCTAAATGCTTTAGATTACGGATTCCCGCCTCATGGTGGTTTAGCAATTGGGTTGGATCGATTTGTCAGGTTGCTTGCTGATCGTGAAAACATCCGTGATGTTATTGCGTTCCCTAAGAACTCTAAAGCCGTTGAGCCACTAACTAGCGCCCCACAACCGGTTGCCAATAAACAGTTGGAAGACTTGGGCTTGTTTGTAGCTGACCAAGATTCTAAAAAATAATTTAACTTTTATGGTAAGCATATAAGTACCTCGTATCAGTCAAAATCCTGTAATCTTTAACTATTGATTACGGGGTTTTTGATGTTATTTAAGCAGATTCAGTTTATTATTAGTTCTAAGAATGTTATTGACATGCATGAAAGGAAAATAAAATGGATGACGTTTCAAAATTAATGCGTCGACACACTTACGTCACAAAGACTTCAACTTCGCTAATTTATGCAATTTTAGTGTCAATTGCCGTGAACTTTTTTTGGACCCCGGGGCATATTTATTCTTCTGGGATAACTGGGTTTGCGCAATTATTAAACACAATTTCTTTGCGGGCTTTCCCAATCACCATTTCAACTGGATTAGGCCTATTTCTACTGAACGTACCGTTATTTTTCCTCGCATGGCGGGCAATTGGTAAGCAATTTACAATTTTTACGATTATTACCGTATTCCTATCAAGCTTTATGATTCAATTGTTAAAGCCAATTCCATTGACTCATGATCCCATTATTTGTGCAATTTTTGGTGGCGCAGTTAACGGATTTGGAACGGGTTTAGCGTTGAAGAATGGCATTTCAACGGGAGGCTTAGACATTCTTGGAATTGTTATTCGTCAACGGACTGGTAGGTCAATTGGGACAATCAACATTGCCTTTAACACGTTGATCATTATTGCCGCTGCTTTTATGTATGGGTGGCCATACGCATTTTATTCCGCGCTGAGTTTAGTGGTTAATGCAAAGGTAATGGATATGACCTACACTAAGCAGCAGCGAATGCAAGTCATGATTATTACCAATCGGCCGAACACAGTGATTGATAGTGTTCAAAACCATCTTCGCAGGGGAATTACGATTGTTCATAATGCGGAGGGCGCCTACCACCACGATGCCAAAACCATCTTGTTTACAGTGATTTCGCGTTATGAAATGAATGAGCTAGAAGAGGCCTTGCTTGAGTCAGATCCAGATGCCTTTGCTAGCATCGCTGATTCTGTTAAGATATTGGGACGCTTTTATGAACCGAAGCCATAATGGTGAGTGGTGAGTTTGGGTTGCAGTTTCTAAAGATTATTTAAGAAAATCGTTCTGAGAAATGTTTATGTTATAATATTTCAGTGTGATTATTAAATACTGAAAAACGGTGAAGATATTGAAAGTCTTATATTTATGGCTGATCAAGCTAGTTTCTGGGTTGAATCTTTTTCGATCAAGGAATAAAGTCATTTACTTGATGAGCTTTGATGATAACGTGGATTTTATCAAGGAGTTGGCCCAAAAAATTCCGAGTAAAATGACATTAATCGTTCTGTATCGACCAGATACTGAAGCGGCGGCAACTGATTTGGCAGCGTTTGGACTCATCACTCGGCCATTTCGAGATGGGGTAAAGTTTGTTTTTGACCTAGTGCCGCTTTTAATGAGCGCCAAGTTAATCATTTGTGATAACTATTATGCTTTTTTGGGTGGCCTCCATCGGCGACGGGATACTAAAATTGTTCAAATCTGGCATGCTGCCGGGGCAATCAAAAAGTTTGGTTGGGAAGATCGGACGACTGCTAACCGCAGCAAGTCCGATAAGCAGCGGTTTCAAGCGGTCTATGACCATTTTGACGAGTATATTGTTGCTTCAAAAGCGATGGGAAATGTTTTTGTAACCAGTTACCATGAAAACTTCGATAAAATGAAGCTTTTAGGGTATCCAAGATCTGATCAATATTTAGATAGGAATTGGCAGCGGGTTGCTCGCCAAAGAATTTATCGGGCCGCCCCAGAATTGAAGGATAAACGGGTTATTTTGTATGCACCTACATATCGACCTCATCAAAGCTTTAAGTTGCCGGTTGGGTTGAGTGACGCCCTTGCGGCTGATGCTAGCGCAATCGTTGTGGTTAAGCTACACCCGGTCCTTCGGGATCGTGAAAATGCAGTCAGAGAAATTGGTAATCCACGCATTAAATTTTATCATGAGCTGGCAACAAGCGACTTATTGGCAGTTGCGGATACACTCGTAACTGATTACTCTTCGGTTGCTTTTGACTTTAGTTTGTTACCCAATGCGAAGTCACTTATCTTTTTCATGTTTGATAATGAACAGTATCAAAAGGATCCGGGGATTCAAGATGATTACTTGGATTGGCTGCCAACCAAACCAATTACAACGGTTCACGAACTAAAACAAGCAATCGTTGCCGCAAAACCAACTAATTTTGATGATTTTAATAACTGGTGGAATACATTTAATGATGGTCACGCGACTCAGCGGGTTGTTAAACGTTATGTTCAGTTTTTAAAGTCACATTAAGGGGTGCCTGAAAGTGAAAGAAGTTTTTACACTATTAAAAGAGCAATTTGAAAGCATTGGCATTATTTTCAGAATTTCTAAGTATGAGGATAAGGCGGAGTATCAAAGTCATTATTTAGGGTTAGTTTGGGAATACTTGTATCCACTGATTCAGATTGGGATTTACTGGCTTGTCTTCGGGATTGGGTTAAAGCATGGGAGTACGACACATGGTGTTGATTACCTACCATGGATGGTTATTGGAATTACTCCGTGGTTCTTCATGAACCGGGCCAGCTTGGATGCTTCGAAGAGTATCTATCAGCGGGTTGGGATGGTTTCAAAAATGAAGTTCCCGGTAAGTATTTTACCGACTATCAAGATTGTTAGTAACCTAAGCGCTTTTTGGACAATGTTAGTATTTTCAATTGTTGTCGGCGGCTTGTATGGTGTTCGGCCATCTATTTACTGGATTCAATGGCTTTATTACTTTGTTTGTATGATTGCCTGGTTAATTGCCTTTGGGATTTTTAATTCCACAATTTCTGTGTTAGTCCGTGATTACCGAATTTTACTTCAATCACTGATGCGGATGTTATTTTATATGTCCGGGGTGCTGTTTAACTTTGAAACCAATTCATTTCCAGCACCATTTGTTCATATTCTTCAATTAAATCCATTTTTCTATGTCGTTTCAGGATTTCGGGACTCAATGTTATCAACTAACTGGTTCTGGCAAAAGCCGACCTTAACAATTGTATTTTGGGGAATGATCTTATTCTTCCTGTTGGTTGGTTCTCATCTCCATTATAAATTCCGGTCACGATTTGTTGATTTGATTTAGTTTGGAGGGTGAGCTATTGAAAAAAATAATTGTTAAGTTGATTAAATTAATAGCCCGCTACGTACTCATCGTGATAAACGGTGGGTTTCTTTGTATGCGGGTAAAATCGCGGTTGATTATTTTTGAAAGTTTTAATGGCAGAGATATCAGTGACAATCCACTTGCTATCTACAAACAATTGATTCAAGTCGATCCAACCATTCAGGGGAGTTGTTACTTTAGCGTTAAACCGTCTGAATATAGCCGGTTAAGCCAACAATTTCCGAATATTCAATTGATTAAACGATTTACTCCCGGCTGGGTTAAATATATGGCTCGGGCGGACTTTTGGATAATGAATTCCCGAATGCCAAAGTGGTGGCAAAAGAACCGGCAGACGACTTACATCCAAACTTGGCATGGAACGCCGTTGAAGAAGTTAGGCGTGGATATTCAACACGTTGAAATTCCTGGTAGTACAACCGCGAAGTATCATGAGGGATTTGTAGCTGAAGCAGCTCGTTGGGATTACTTAATTGCCCCTAATCAATATTCTGAAACAATTTTTAAATCGGCATTCAAATTTAATAACCACTTTCTTGAAATCGGCTATCCGCGCAATGATACTTTGTACAATGACAATAATCATCATTATATTGCCCAAGTTAAACAGGCACTGTTTGGTTATCAACCGAAAACCGTCATGATGTATGCACCCACGTGGCGGGATGATGATTTTCAGCAGCAGGGCCAGTACAAGTTTACGTTACCCTTTAACTTAGCTGAGTTTTTTCAAACCGTTTCGAAAGGTACGGTTTTAATTATTAGACCGCATTATCTGGTGAAGGATAAAATTGATATTACAGGGTTTGAAGACCGGGTTAAAATTTTTGCTGACGAAGACATTAATGAGCTGTATTTAATCACTGATCTTTTAATTACTGATTATTCATCGGTGATGTTTGACTATGCCAACCTTAAGCGGCCAATGCTGTTTTTCCCATATGATTTGGCACATTATCGTGATGAGCTTCGCGGGTTTTATTTTGACTATCGACAAGAAAACTTGCCAGGCCCAGTAGTGACTACTAGCAGTGAGTTCATGAGTGCCTTGAAGAATTATCGACAAGCAAATGGATTCCCTGACTATCAAAGTAATTTACATGACTTTAACCAAAAATTTTGTGCTTGGGAAAATGGTCAAGCTGCCCAAAAAATTTGTCAGCTGATTTTGCAAGGAGGAAAAAAATAGATGAGTGATGATACGTTTCTAATTGGTTCGCACGTTAGCATGAATGGCAAGGATATGTTTCTTGGTTCAGCTAAGGAAGCGGCTGGTTATGGTGAGAATGTTTTTATGGTCTATACTGGGGCACCTCAGAATACGGTGAGAAAACCGATTGAAAAGTTGAACGCCGATGCTGGCAAAGCCTACATGAAGGCTCATGATGAAAAAGCAGTGGTGGTTCATGCACCGTACATCATCAATTTAGGAAATACGCTAAAACCACAGAACTTTACCTTTGGTATCCAGTTTCTACAACAGGAAATTAAGCGAGCTGAAGCAATTGGCGCTGACCAAATTGTACTTCATCCGGGTGCCCATGTCGGTGCCGGTCCTAAAAAGGCAATTGATCAAATTGCAAAGGGACTAAATGAAGTCATCACTGATGATCAACATGTTCAAATTGCATTGGAAACAATGGCTGGCAAAGGAACTGAAGTGGGAACAACGTTCGAGCAATTAGCTGAGATTATTAGCCAGGTAACTCATAACGAACAACTTTCTGTCACTTTTGATACTTGTCATACAAGCGATGCTGGTTACAATATTAAAGACGATTTTGATGGTGTTTTAAATGAATTTGATCACATTATTGGAATTGACCGGCTAAAGGTGATTCATCTCAATGATTCTAAAAATGAACAGGGAAGCCATAAGGACAGGCATGAAATGATTGGACTTGGAACGATTGGTTTTGAAACGTTAAACTATATTGCGCATCATGATCAGTTAACAATGGTCCCTAAAATTATGGAAACGCCGATATTAAAAGATGAAAATGATAAAAAGGTTAAATATAATCCCCATGGCTACGAAGTCGCAATGTTGAAAAAGCAAAAGTTTAATTCCAACATTGTTGCCGATATGAAGGCGGGCAAACCGTTTTAATTAGTGGTTCTCTTTTGATGAGAGGCTGGCCTGTGACCGCTTAGTTAGGTTGAGGTAGCAGAATGTTTTTTCTGCTTATCCGAGATTGTGAATAGCCGGTTAGATCCCAAAATTTAACGGCAGCAGGCCATCATTCCTAATTATTAAGAATGATGGCCTGCCGTCGTTAAATGACACGAATCCGCTGTTTGCTGTCAATGTGATTAGTATAAGCGTAATGCTTAAAGTAGCTGCAAATGAAAAAGTCATTAATGAACTTACTACTGTGAGATTATCTTGCTAATACTTTGGTAATGAGCTGGTTTGGGATTCATATTAATCTTCAAACGTCGTTGTATCCAGATTTAAACTCTCTAAAATAATTGTTGCTGTTTCTTCAATTGATTTATTTGCGACGTTAATCGTTAAGCAACCGAGTTTTTTGTACAGTTGCTTGGCATACTGCAGTTCCTTCTTGATATTTTCAGTATCTGAGTAAGGAGTATCTGCGTCCAATCCGTAAGATAGCATTCGTTGTCGGCGAATTTTATGGAGCTTTTCTGGGGTATTTAATAAGCCAAATACCTTTGTCGGATCAACCTCATCTAATTCATCAGGAATCTTTAGACTTGGGCCAATTGGTAAGTTGGCCACTTTTTGGTTTTGGTTAGCTAGGTATAGGGATAAAGGGGTCTTTGAGGTTCTTGAAACACCTAAAAGCACAATGTCGGCTTCTAGCAAACCTTTCGCATTTTTACCATCGTCATTTTCAACGGCAAACTCAATGGCAGAGATTCGCTCAAAGTAATTTTGATTCAAATCGTGAATTAACCCAGGGACATGGGCGGGCTGCTCCCCAGTTAAATTGGCGAGCATTTCCATGGGTTGTTGAATACAATCAAAATTATAAATCTGATTTTTCCTGCAGAAGTCAGCTACCATTTGACTGAGTTGGGTACTAACTAAGGTGTGAAAGATGATTGCGTGATTGGTTCTGGCTAATTTCAAAATACCGTTCAAGATTGAATCGGTTTGGATAAATGGAAACCGGCGCATTTCTGCTTTTAAATTTGGAAATTGGGATACCGCTGTTTGGGCGATTGTTTGAGCGGTTGCACCACTTGAGTCAGATATGATAAATACGTTTTGAGTTTTCATAGTAAATTAGCTCCCCTAAAAAGATTTCTTAAATAAATAATAACATGTGACAGCGTTTTTATTTTAAATCATTGACGGCAATGAGAATGATATGTATAATTTATTTCGAACCGTTTTAGGATGCACTTGGAGTGCTTTTTAAACAGTTACATTCAAGCTCGGAGGGAGGGAATTTCACATGGCAAAGACAGTCGTTCGCAAAAACGAGTCTCTTGATGATGCTCTTCGACGCTTCAAACGTACAGTTTCAAAAAGCGGTACATTACAGGAATATCGTAAACGTGAGTTTTATGAAAAACCAAGTGTAAAGCGTAAATTAAAGTCAGAAGCAGCACGTAAGCGTAATAACAAGAAGAAGCGTCGTTTCTAAGACATGCTTGAGAGGTCGGAGCCTAATTTTATTAGTCTCTGATCTTTTTTAATGGTAAAATTTACTTATAAATTGAAAAGAGGATACTTTAATGAGTGTTTATGATCAATTAAATTCAGATTTAAAAACGGCAATGAAGGCCCATGACAAGCTGCGATTGGGTGTTATTCGGGGCATTAAGGCCCAAATAATGAATGCTGAAGTTGAAAGTGCCGATCATAAGTTAACCGATGATCAGGTTAATACAATCGTCATGAAAGAAATTAAGCAGCAAAAGGAATCCTTAGAAGAATTTCAAAAGGCTAATCGTGAAGACTTAGTGACCGATCAACAGGCTAAGTTGAAGATTGCTGAAGAATACGCCCCTAAGCAACTATCCGCTGATGAGGTTAAGGCGATTGTTGAGCAAACAATTGAACAAGTTGGGGCTGAGTCGATGGCTGATTTTGGTAAGGTGATGGGTGCCGTAATGCCTAAAGTTAAAGGTAAGGCGGATGGTAGCCTCATCAATCAACTAGTTAAAAAGCACTTGCAAGGCTAATTTATAATTGACAATGCTTTGGAAAGGGCTGTTTTTATGCTAGTATCACACTAATAATACTAAATAAAAAGGAGTTCGTGTATTTGGCTGATACTGAACAAATTACAAAGGAATTTATCGTATCTGATCCAAACGAATTATTACAAATCGTTGGCACCCAGGATGAGTTTGTGACCATCCTTGAAGAGGGAATGAGTGTCTCAATTAACGTCTTTGGTAACTCGATGCGAATCACAGGCCAAGAAGATACGGTCAAAACAACGACTCATATTCTTGAAAACATTCTTTCCCTGATTCAGAAGGGAATTAATATTAATAGCAGTGATTTCATTAGTGCGATGAATATGGCTAAGAATGGGACGTTGGAATATTTCCAAGATCTTTATAATCAAGTCTTGATTAAAGATGCTAAGGGAAAGGCCGTGAGAGTTAAAACGTTTGGTCAGCGGCAGTATGTACAAGCCATTCGACACCATGACGTGGCGTTTGGAATTGGCCCTGCTGGAACTGGGAAGACATACTTAGCGGTTGTCATGGCGCTTGCTGCGTTAAAGCAGGGAACGGTTGATAAGATTGTTCTCACTCGACCGGCTGTTGAGGCTGGAGAAAGTCTTGGCTTTCTTCCGGGAGATTTGAAGGAAAAGGTTGACCCCTATTTACGGCCAATCTATGATGCACTTCATTCAATATTAGGGGCTGAGCACACAGAACGGCTGATGGATCGCGGTGTGATTGAAATTGCACCGTTAGCTTATATGCGTGGTCGAACCTTGGATAATGCATTTGTTATTTTGGATGAAGCCCAGAATACAACTAACATGCAAATGAAGATGTTTCTAACGCGGTTAGGATTTGGTTCAAAGATGATCGTTAATGGCGATATTTCGCAAATCGATTTACCCAAGCGAACGGCTAGCGGGCTAGTTGCCGCTCAGAAGATCTTAAAAAATATTGATCAAATTGAATTTGTAACCTTTACTGCGGAAGATGTTGTTCGACATCCAGTGGTTGCAAAGATCATTACCGCTTATGAAGACAGCGGTCATTAAATTAATTGAGGAAGATTTGAATGGATTTAGAGATATACGATAAAACACAAGACGGTGTTAGTGAATCCGACCGCAAGCTGATTCACGATGTTTTGGATTTTGCCGGCAACTACATTCACTTGGCTGACAATACGGAAATGTCGGTGACCCTCGTCAATAACGATGAAATTCATCAAATTAATAAAAAATACCGGGGAGTTGACCGGGCAACGGATGTCATTAGTTTTGCGATTGAAGATTCTGCCGACGACGACTTTCCAATTATTATGGACGAATCACTTAAAGAAAGTATTCCTGAAAATATTGGTGATATTTTTGTATCCGTTGATAAGGTGGTTGAACAAGCTGACTATTTGGGCCATTCTTTCCAGAGAGAACTTGGCTTCCTAGTTGTTCATGGATTCTTACACCTTAATGGCTATGATCATATGAAAAAAGCTGACGCTGATGTGATGTTCCCACTGCAAAAAGAGATTTTAAATAAATATGGCCTTAAAAGATAAAGACAGTAGACAATTAGATAAAAATAAGACCTTTTTCCAGTCGCTTGGACATGCTCTTGATGGCATTAAACGGTTAGTTTTTGAGGAGCGTAATTTTCGGTTTGACTTAATTATTGCATTTCTAGCGGTATGTTTAGGAATTGCCTGTCAAATCAAGATTAATGAGTGGCTCTGGTTATTTGCTGCGTTCTTTTCAGTCATTGGTTCCGAAGTTTTAAATTCAATTATTGAGAACGTCGTTGATTTAATTGTTGGGCATCATTTTGATTTATTAGCGAAGCGGGCTAAGGATATTGCGGCTGGCGGCGTATTGATGTCAGCTCTTTTTGCGGTCATTATTGGTTCGCTGATATTTATTCCACGGTTTATTGAATTACTAAATTAAGTGAGGTATAAAATGGATAATCCAAATTACCATTCAGGGTTTGTCGCAATTGTTGGGCGGCCTAACGTTGGCAAGTCAACATTTTTGAACAGAGTCGTTGGTCAGAAGATTGCAATTATGAGTGACAAGGCTCAAACAACCAGAAATAAAATTCAGGGTGTTTACACAACAAAGGAAGCTCAAATTGTTTTTATTGACACTCCTGGAATTCATAAGCCTAAGGATAAATTAGGTGATTTTATGATGGAATCGGCTCTTTCAGCGCTTAAAGAAGTAGATGCAGTCCTTTTTATGGTCAACGCGACTGAGCGCCGCGGTGCTGGTGATAATTTCATCATTGATCAGCTAAAAAAGGTTGATCAGCCCATTTATCTATTGATTAATAAGATTGATGAAATCTCTCCAGATGACATCATGGCAATTATTGACCAATATAAGAGTGCGTTGAAATTTAAGGATGTCTACCCAATTTCTGCATTGCAAGGAAATAACGTCCCAGAACTCATTGAGGCACTGGTTAAGGAGTTGCCTGAGGGTCCTCAGTATTATCCAGAGGATCAGGTTACTGATCATCCAGAGCGATTTGTAATTTCTGAGTTAATTCGAGAAAAAGTAATGCAACTGACTCGTCAAGAAATTCCAACCTCAACGGCGGTTTATATTGAAAAAATTAAGAATGACGATGGGTTGCTGAGAATTCAAGCAACGATTATCGTTGAACGAGATGGTCAAAAGGGGATCGTCATTGGTAAAGGTGGTTTGATGCTCAAAAAGATCGGTACCCTCGCCAGAAAGGATATTGAAAATATGATGGGTAACAAAGTATTTTTGGAACTCTGGGTCAAGGTGCAACCCCGCTGGCGAGATAAGCAGAGTTTGTTGGATTCGTATGGGTATCGGAAAGACTAGATAGTGAGCGTAGCAAAGCGGTTAGAAGCTGGAGCCTAAGCCGTCTCGACCGGAAATCCCGGTTTTGGATTTTTGGTCGAGACGGCTTAGGTGCAAGCTTCTGCTTTGCGGAGCGTTCCTAATCTATGTGGCAATAAAGATTTAGTTAAGGTAACTTAGGTGTAGATTCCTGCTTGGTGTGTTCCATGCTCTAAGTTGCCAAAAATCATAGAAATCCTTGGTCCTTGGACTCCTCCACGACTTCTGTATGAAAGTCTCTGGTTTATGGGGCGGTCATAACAATGACCTTTATCAGATGAACAACGTGGTTTGAAATGACTCATCAAGTTTTTTTGATTTTCAATAATAGATTTTGGTTGGCCACTACCAATTTGACATTTTGACGAGGTGATAAATTTTGGCAAAGGGTCAAATCACAGAATTTAATGGAATTTTGCTTTATACCAAGCCGTACCGTGAACATGACCTTTTGGTAAAGTTTTTGACCAGGGAATTTGGTAAGAAAATGTTCTTAGTCCGCGGTGCCAAGCGGCCTCGGTTTAAAATGCGAGCCGCAATTCTGCCATTCACGTACGGTTTGTACGGTGGTGACATCAAAGCGGACGGCCTTTCGTATATTAACGATGGCAAACACGTTGATCATTTTAACGAAATTGCTGATGACATTACTAAGAATGCTTATGCAACCTATACCATGTCACTAATTGATTTGGCCTTCCATGATAGTGACCCTATTGTGGACTGGTATGACAAGCTGTTGATTGGCTTAAAGCTGATTAACGAAGGCTTTGATGCTGAAATTATTACCAACATTTTTGAGGTTCAATTACTTCAGGCGTTTGGTGTTGCCCCCAACTGGGTAGACTGTGTTGTTTGCCATCGGCGTGATTTGCCGTTTGATTATTCTGAAGCATATGGTGGGTTGTTATGCCGGAATCATTGGAATAAGGACCCCTACCGAATGCATTTGGACGCGCGAACGATCTACTACTTAAGATTGTTTTCCGTGGTTGATTTGTCGAAATTAACCCACATTTCGGTTAACGACCGTACTAAAAAGTCGCTCCGGCAAGTTTTAGATCAAATTTATCAACGAAGTGTGGGTGTCATTCCTAAGAGTAAGCGATTCATCGATCAACTTGGCAAATTTAAAATTTGATTACAAGCTGCGTTGACATTTATTTTAATGTCAACTATGATTATTTATTGAAATGAATAATTCAGTGATGAGAAAAGAAATTGATTAATGGCTTTATACAACGAAACCAGGTAAGTGAGAGCTGGTTTAGGGTAATTATTCAAATGGCGCTTTTTGAGCTGAACAATTGAGTGCTGGTATCAACATACCAGAAGTAGGGTGGAACCGCGATTTAGTCGTCCCTATGCTTAAGTGGCTAGTTATAGCCTTTTAAGCATAGGGGCTTTTTTGTGATTGTTGATCACTTTATTCATTTTGATTAGGACAGCTGCGTCAGGCAGAAACCTGCGGATAAGCAGAAGCTTCCACATAAGCACCCCTAACAAAAATCCCCAAAAACCAGGGATTTCTGTTAGGGGAGACTTATGTTCCAGTTTCTAACCGCTTTGCTCCACTCACTTTATTAGGAGGAATATAATGACTGAAAAATTATCAGTTCAAGAAATTATTTTGCGACTGCAGAAGTATTGGGCAGCTCAGGGTTGTATGCTGATGCAAGCGTATGACACTGAAAAGGGTGCGGGGACCATGAGTCCCTATACCTTTTTGAGGGCAATTGGTCCTGAGCCTTGGAATGCGGCATACGTTGAACCATCAAGGCGACCAGCTGATGGCCGTTACGGTGAGAACCCTAACCGGTTGTACCAACATCATCAGTTCCAGGTAATTATGAAACCATCTCCCGAAAATATTCAGGAATTGTATTTAAATAGTTTGAAGGAATTGGGAATCAATCCTTTAGAACATGATATTCGGTTCGTCGAGGATAACTGGGAAAACCCTTCGATGGGGTGTGCCGGTGTTGGTTGGGAAGTTTGGCTGGACGGAATGGAAATTACGCAGTTTACTTACTTCCAAATCGTCGGCGGTTTAGAAATGGATCCAGTTGCTTCCGAAATTACTTACGGATTGGAACGGTTGTCTTCTTATATCCAAAACGTGAATTCTGTATTTGATTTAGAGTGGTCAGATGACGTATTATACGGAGATATTTTCAAAGAACCTGAATATGAACATTCAAAGTATAGTTTTGAAGTCAGCGATCAGGAAATGTTATTAAAGCATTTTAACGAGTATGAACATGAAGCCCAGCGCTTACTTAAGCAAAACTTAGTTCATCCCGCTTATGATTATATTTTAAAGTGCAGTCATACTTTTAACCTCCTTGACGCTCGTGGTGCCGTTTCAGTTACTGAACGAGCCGGTTATCTATCTAGAATTCGGAACTTAGCCCGTTGGGTTGCTAAAGAGTTTGTGGCCGCTCGAAAACGCCGAGGCTTCCCACTAATCAAAGATGAAAAGAAACGGCAAGAATTGCTTAAAGATGAAACGGAGGAAAAATAATGGCTAACAATTTCTTACTTGAAATCGGATTGGAAGAAATCCCCGCTCACGTTGTTACGCCAAGTATTAATCAACTGAAGAAACGCGCCAGTGATTTCTTGTCTGAGCAGCGGATTACATTTGAAAATATCAAAACGTTTAGCACGCCAAGACGGCTTGCATTATTTATTACCGGGTTAGCTGATAAGCAACCTGATATTGATAAGTCCGTTAAGGGTCCCGCTAAAAAGATTGCTCAAGATGCCGATGGTAATTGGACGAAGGCAGCCATTGGCTTTTCTAAGGGCCAGGGTGCTTCTACTGATGACATTACGTTTAAAGACGTTAAGGGCACGCAATATGTATTTGTTGAAAAGCACATCGCTGGTAAACCCGTTGACGAAATCTTAGCCGGTATGAAGGGTGTTATTACTGCAATGACTTTCCCAACCATGATGAAATGGGGAACCTATTCTTTTGAATACGTTCGACCGATCAAGTGGCTAGTGGCTTTGCTTAACGCTAAAGTAATTCCAATTAAGATCTTGAACGTTACTGCTGATCGGATTACCTCAGGGCACCGTTTCCTTGGCAAAGACGTTGAGTTAGCAAATGCGGACGAATATGAAGAAAAACTAACTGAACAATTTGTGGTAGCTGATGCTAAGAAACGTAAAGAACTCATTTCCAAGCAAATTCATAAAATTGCCCAAGATAATAATTGGAAGATTAATCTTGACCCGGACTTACTGGAAGAAGTTAATAATTTGGTCGAATGGCCAACGGCGTTTGCTGGTAATTTTGCCGATAAATATTTAACAATTCCAGATGAAGTCTTAATCACGTCAATGAAAGATCATCAACGCTTCTTTTACGTAACGGATCAAGACGGTAAGTTGTTGCCACACTTTGTTTCTGTTCGAAATGGTAACGACTATGACTTGCAAAATGTGATCCAGGGAAATGAAAAGGTTTTGACGGCCCGTCTAGAAGATGCCATGTTCTTCTATCAAGAGGATCAGAAAAAATCAATTGCTGACTACGTTGAACGGTTGAAAAAGGTTAGTTTCCATGACAAAATTTCGACAATGTATGAGAAGATGCAACGGGTACAGGTGATTTCTCGTTACCTTGGGAAATTAGTTGGTCTTTCAGATGATGAATTAAAAGATCTCAGCCGAGCTGCTGAAATTTATAAGTTTGACTTGATTACTGGAATGGTTGGTGAATTCGCTGAACTCCAAGGAATCATGGGTGAAAAATATGCCCTGTTAAATGGCGAATCACCCGCCGTTGCGAAAGCAATTTCAGAACATTATATGCCAATTTCAGCCAATGGTGCGTTACCAAAATCCAATGTTGGGGCTGTTTTGGCGGTCGCCGATAAATTGGATAGTATTTTGACATTCTTTGCTGCTGGGATGATTCCAAGTGGCTCAAACGATCCATATGCACTTCGCCGACAAGCAAGCGGGATTGTCCGGATCGCTGCTGATAAGAAGTGGAACTTTGATTTAATCGCAACCCTTAAGAATGTTATTGATGACGAAGAGAAGCAAGCGGTTGCTCCTAAGCTTGATATGAAGGGCCAGATCAATGCCGTTAGTAATTTCATGAAGGACCGTATTAAACAATTCTTGGATGATTTAGGAATTCGTTATGATATTGCTGATGCCGTTACATCTGGATCACAAACAAATATTGTCTTTAACATTGCAAGTGGTAAGATGCTGCAGGACCATAAAGATGATAATGACTTTAAAGCCGTCATTGAATCCTTGACCCGGGTCCAACGTATTGCCAAGAAGGGTTCTTTTGCCAAGGATGATTTAACAGTTAACCCTGACCTCTTTGAAAATGAGTCTGAAAAGGTTCTCTTCGAAGCCGTCAAGAAGGCTGATGATGGCTTTACTGGTTTAGGTGCAGAAGAAGATTTTCAACGGTTAGCGCAGTTGAAGGATGACATTAATACTTATTTTGATGCAACCATGATTATGGCTAAAGATGATCAATTAAAGAATAATCGTCTTCGCCAGCTCACACTTATTGCAAACATGATTATGTTTGTGGGTGATTTAGACAAATTAGTTGTTAAGGGGTAATGAGTGCTTTTGATTGTACTAATTGACATTATATGATAGTATTTAAATACGTATCGCTAGGACAATAAGTCGCACTTTCTGGTGCGGCTTTTTGCCGGTATTTATACAGGCTTTTAAAGATGGGAGGCGAAAACTATCAAGATCCCAGAAGATGTGATTGAACAAGTCAGATCTCAGGTCAACATAGTCGATGTTGTTTCTCAATATGTTCAATTGAAACAATCAGGAAAGAATTTATTTGGCCTCTGTCCGTTTCACGAAGAACGGACCCCGTCTTTTTCTGTTTCGGAAGATAAGCAGATTTTTCATTGCTTTAGTTGTGGCCGTGGTGGCAATGTTTTTAAGTTTCTAATGGAGTTACAAAACATTTCATTTCCAGAAGCCGTCAAAAAAGTTGCCGAGCTTGAAAATGTTCCACTTGATAAGAAATATCTTGTGAACCATGAAGGCGCTGGTAACACAGCAGCTGATTCCAAGCAAAAGCAATTAATTGACCTTCATGAACAGACGGTGAAGCTGTATAACCATATTTTAACAAATACCAAAATGGGTCAACCAGCACTAGATTATTTACACAAGCGTGGTGTTACGGATGATACAATTGCCACTTATAAGCTTGGATATGCGCCTTCTCAAAGATTATTAAAACCATTCTTTGATGAACGAAAAGTTGATTACCAATTACTTCGTAAATCTGGCCTATTTTCTGAAGATCAAGATGGTAATTTACGTGACCGCTTTGTTGATCGAGTGATGTATCCAATTCGAAATGGTGGTGGTCAGACAGTTGGCTTTTCTGGTAGAATTTTGACGGCAAATCCGGATATGCCTAAGTATCTGAATAGTCCTGAGACCGAGACGTTTAATAAACGAAAGATCTTGTTTAACCTCGACTTAGCACGAATGAATATCCGTAACAAACAACCGGCAATTTTATTTGAAGGCTTTATGGATGTCATCACTGCTTATCAGGCTGGGATTAAGTCCGGAATTGCTTCGATGGGAACCAGCTTGACTGAGCAGCAAATTTACGATATTAAGCGGATTACGCATGATGTGGTTGTTTGTTACGATGGGGATACACCAGGCCAAAAGGCCATTAAACGCGCGATTGATGAATTTGGTGAGCACGATACAACGATTGATCTTAAAGTTGTTACGGTTCCAGATGGAATGGACCCAGACGAGTTTATTCGTAACAAAGGAGCAGACGACTTTAACAAGTTGATTGATCACGCCCAAGCTCCGATTGAGTTTGAACTCACTTATTTAAAAAAACAGTATAATTTACATTCTGAAGTTGATCAGGGAAATTATATCGCTGAAGCAATCAAATTAATCAGCCATATTGATTCAAGCATTTCGCGTGATCTTTATTTGAATCGATTGGCAGATGAATTTTCGGTTGAAAAGAAACTTCTACAGCAACAATTGATGCCACTATTAAAGCGGACACCAGCAATGCCAAAATCAACAGATCATTATCAACGGCCTAATCCACCCGTGCAACAACAGCGGGCCAAGCACCTTTCTAAGGTTCAAGTCGCTGAGATGCAGTTGCTTAACCGGATGCTTCATTATCACGATGTTTGGCTAAAGGTTAGCAATATTCCAGGGTTTGCATTTGTTGATGAACAGTTTCAGATGCTATATCTCTTAGCTGAAGGCTATTTCACTAAGTTTAGTGAGTATAGCGTTGCAGCATTTAGTAATTTAATTACCGAAAATTCGTTGCAAAGTCTGTTGATTAATATTGAAATGTTAGAACTGCCCGATGAACCAAGTGATCAAGAAATTGATAATTGTGTCAATGTATTGATGTACCAAGCGCCTGTTGATTCGAAATTAAAGAAAAAACGATCTGAATTGACACAGGCGACCAAGATTGGTGATGTTGAGAAACAAAAGGAATTGATGATTGAGATCATAAAGCTTGAGCAACAAAAGAGAACGAAGCAACAAGTCTAACTTCAGGAGGCATTTTGATGGCTAACAAAAAAGCAAGTAAGGTAAAGGTAACAAAGGCAACTCAAAGCAAGAAGACAACATCAAGTAAGACTGCTAAGAAAGCCGATAAGCCGTATAAGAAGGTATTTGATGCCATTGTTAAAGAAAATAAACAAATTGGCCACATTACCTATGATGAACTCCAGAAGAAGATCCAAGAACCATATTCTTTGAATGAGAAGGATATGGAGGGATTACTTGAAGAAATTGAAGATTCCGGAATCAGTGTCGTTGATGAAAACGGTGAACCAGATCCCCGGGCTATTGGTGCCGCTAAGAAGGTCACTAAAAAGGAACTTTCTGATGTGTCGGCTCCAACTGGCGTTAAGATCAATGATCCAGTTAGAATGTACCTTAAGGAAATTGGTCGGGTATCACTATTAAGTGCTGACGAGGAAATCTCACTTGCCAAGCGAATTGAGGATGGCGATGAAGAAGCTAAGCAGGAATTAGCTGAAGCCAATCTTCGTTTAGTTGTCTCGATTGCTAAACGTTATGTTGGTCGGGGAATGCAATTCCTTGATTTAATTCAAGAAGGAAACATGGGGTTGATGAAGGCCGTTGAGAAGTTTGATTACCGCAAAGGGTTCAAATTCTCAACCTACGCAACTTGGTGGATCAGACAAGCAATTACTCGGGCAATTGCGGACCAGGCACGAACGATTCGAATCCCGGTTCACATGGTTGAAACAATTAACAAGTTAATCCGAATTCAACGTCAATTACTCCAAGACCTTGGCCGAGAGCCATTGCCCGAAGAAATTGGGGCTGAAATGGATATGCCGACTGAAAAAGTTCGGGAAATCTTGAAGATTGCGCAAGAGCCAGTTTCACTGGAAACACCAATTGGTGAAGAGGATGACTCACACCTTGGTGATTTCATCGAAGATCAAGATGCAACGTCACCAGCTGATCATGCGGCTTATGAACTATTGAAGGAACAATTGGAAAGCGTTTTGGATACGCTGACCGACCGAGAAGAAAACGTTCTGCGATTAAGATTTGGTCTTGATGATGGGCGGACACGAACGCTGGAGGAAGTTGGTAAGGTGTTTGGCGTTACTCGTGAACGAATTCGTCAAATTGAGGCTAAAGCGCTTCGAAAACTTCGCCACCCTTCTCGTAGTAAACAACTAAAAGACTTTTTAGAGTAATTTAATTTAACAGGAACCCCAGGCAAGATGTAAATTTTGTTTGGGGGCTCCTGTTTTTTTGATTGGTTATAATTTATAATGAAATTATCAATTAACATGGGAGTTATTTATGAATAGCACGCATTTATCAAAACGATTACAAGCGGTTAGTGACCACGTGGAATCTGGGAGCCGTTTAGCAGATATTGGCTCTGATCACGCATACTTACCCATTTATTTAGCAAAGAACCACATTATTTCTTACGGGGTTGTCGGCGAGGTTGCCAAGGGACCACTTTCAAACGCAATTTCTGAAATTAAAAAGGCAGCTTTATTGGCTATCTTGCAGCCCAGGCTGGCTGATGGGCTCGCTGCCATTCAGCCTAATGATAATATCAACGTCATCACGATTGCTGGAATGGGTGGGAACCTGATTCGTCACATATTGGAAGCTGGCAGGGCTAAATTGACTGGTACTGAAAAGCTAATTTTACAGCCTAACGTTGGCGAGGATACGGTCCGACGCTGGTTGATGACCAACGCTTATCAAATTAAGGCTGAACAGATTCTGGCTGAAGATGGCCATATTTACGAGATTATTACGGCAGTTAAAGTACCCCAAAAGGTCTCGTATACCGAGAAGGAATTGAAATTTGGCCCATTTTTGATTCGGGAAAAATCTCCCGTCTTTATCGAAAAATGGCAGGAAGAAGTCCGATTACTTGAGAGGGTTATTAGTAATATGCAAAAGGCGTCACATAAAAATACTCAGAAAATTAACTTAATCAGCGATGAGATTCAAATAATTAAGGGAGTGATTAGTCGTGAAAGTTAAGGATTTAGTTGACCGGTTTGAGCAGTTTGCTCCCAAAAAGTTAGCAATGGATCATGATCCAGTTGGGCTTCAAATTGGCTCCTTAAATAATGAGCTTCATAAGGTGATGACGACTCTGGACGTACGCCCAGAAGTCGTTGATGAAGCAATTGCTAACAGTGTTGACTTTATTTTTGCGCATCATCCAGTGATGTTTCACCCGGCCAAGAACCTGAACCTGGATGTTCCTCAAAATGCGATGTATGCAAAGCTACTTACCCACGGGATAACGGTTTACGCTGCTCACACCAATCTTGATTCTGCCGACGGGGGGATGAATGATTGGTTAGCTCAACAGCTTGGATTATTGCATATTGGCGGGCTTGTTCCTGGATATGAAAGTTCAGTCTTTAGATTAACCGTTCAGGTTCCTAAGGTCTATGCTACGGCGGTTCGGATGTCTTTAGTAGATGCCGGCGGTGAGGTTAGCAGTGATCAGTTTGCGGGTTATACGTATGAGATCGATGGCACCGTTTATTATGTTCCCAAGGCGGGGGCTGACCCAACGATTGGCGTTGCGGGGGAGCCGAGGGAAGTTGAGGATTCGAGGCTTGAATTTGAGGTCCCTGAAAGAAAGCTTAGCACAGTTTTGAAGACGTTAAGGGATGTTCACCCCTTAAACAATCCACTCTATAATCTCATCAAGCTTGCCGATAAGCGTTATCGATTTACAATGGGGCGAATTGGTGAGTTGCCAACCCAAATGTCGTTAGAAGACTTCGCTAAAAAATGTAAGCAGGTTTTCAATATTTCGGGACTACGAGTGATTGCAAATGATCTGAGTCGGCCAGTAAAAAAAGTGGCTATTTTAGGTGGTGACGGTGGCAAATTCTTCAACCTCGCGCAACAAAAGGGGGCCGATGTCTATGTCACTGGTGATGTTTACTATCATACTGGGCATGATATGTTAGCCGCAGATTTGCCGGTTATCGACCCTGGCCACCATATTGAAAGCATTTGTATCCCTCGATTAGCCAGTCTGTTCCAAAAGTGGGCAACTGAAAACAATTGGCCATTGCAAGTGATTCAATCAAAGATTAATACAGATCCATTTACATTTTTATGATTTAAAGGAGTGTTTATGATGTCAAAATACCCAGAATTAATAACCAATTTTTTGAACTTTGTTAAAATTAATACCCGCTCTGATCCAAATTCGACAACGATCCCATCAGCCGCCCGGGAAGCGAAGTTCCTAAACACCCTAGCAGAAATGCTTGAGAAAATGGAATTGAGCGATGTGCATACCAATGAGCAAAGTGCCTATGTTTTTGCGACGTTACCAGGAAATGTGGATCAAAAAGTACCAACCATTGGCTTCATTTCTCATATTGATACAGCTGACTTTAATGCTGAAAATATCAAGCCACAAATTGTTAAAAACTATGATGGTCAATCAGTGATTCAACTGGACAAAGAAGGAAAGTATACACTGGATCCAGCAATCTTTTCCAGCTTGAAAAGGTATAAAGGCGATACCTTGATTACGACTGATGGGTCTACTTTACTGGGGGCGGATGATAAATCGGGGGTTGCGGAAATTATTGCAGCACTCACATATTTACGCGCTCATCCAGATATTAAACACGGTGATATTAAGGTTGGCTTTGGTCCTGATGAAGAAATCGGAACCGGCGCTGATCATTTTGACGTGACAGATTTTTGGGCTGATTTTGCTTACACGGTTGATGGTGGTCCATTAGGTGATTTAAATTATGAAACCTTTAATGCAGCTGACGCCAAGGTGACGATTCAGGGGACCGATGTCCATCCAGCCGAAGCTAAGGGCGTTATGGTAAATGCCATTCAGCTGGGAATGGACTTTCACCAAGCCTTACCAGATTTTGATCGGCCAGAGCGCACTGATGGACGCCAAGGCTTCTTTCACATCTATGATTTTGAAGGAACAGTTGATCACACAAGTCTGGCTTACATTATTCGTGACCATGATCGTGATCGTTTTGAAGCACGGAAACGATTATTCAAGGGAATTGCCGACCAAATGAACAACGAATTGGGATCTGAACGGATTAAGGTGACCCTCAAGGACCAATATTATAATATGGGTGAAATCATTCAAAAAGATCCAACTGTTGTCCAAATTGCTGAACAGGCGATGAAAAACGTTGGCGTAAAACCAAATGTTTTCCCAGTCCGGGGTGGTACCGATGGTTCAAAAATCTCATTTATGGGGTTGCCGACGCCAAATTTATTTGCTGGCGGCGAAAATATGCACGGCCGGTTTGAGTATGTATCCGAGCAGACAATGGAAAAAGCAGTCGATGTGATCGTTGAAATGATCAAATTATACACCGAAAAATAAATTGGTCAAAAAAGGTCAAATAATTGTTTTTAGTTCCTTAAATTTGATAACATAATAACAGACAGTTTGAAATGAAAATGATCTATTTTTGTTTCGAACTTTTTTATTAGAGATATTAAAATACAGACAGGTAAGGTGGTCATTTAATGAATCCTGATAATTTAACCGAAGCAGTCACCCAAGCAATTTCTCAGGCACAACAGATCGCAACGACTCGCAAGCAACAAAATATCACGGTCGCTCACTTGTTCAAATTCTTAGTTCAGCCAGGGGAATTAGCCCGGGAAATTTATTCTCAATTAGGGTTGAATCTGGCTAACGTTAATTCTGAATTAGACAATGAAATTGATGAAATTGCAACCGTCGAGGGTAGCAATATTAATTATGGACAATCACTGTCATCAAACCTTTACGAACTGCTACAGGATGCTGAGCAGATTAAGAATGAGTTTGGTGACTCATTCATTGCGGTTGATACACTGACAATTGCCGTCATGCAACTTCACGGTGATAAGTTTGCTGATTATTTAACTAGCCAGGGCGTTACTGAGCAGAAGGTTAGAAACGTCGTTGAAAAAATCCGTGGTGGCCAAAAAGTAACGACGAAGAACCAAGAAGATAGTTATCAATCATTGGAAAAGTACGGCACTGATTTAGTCCAGGCAGCTCGTGACAATAAATTAGGGCCAATCATTGGTCGTGATGAAGAAATTCTTGATGTTATCAGAATTTTGTCTCGGAAAACTAAAAATAATCCTGTCTTGATTGGGGCTCCTGGAGTTGGTAAAACAGCCGTTGTTGAAGGGCTGGCTTTGCGAATCGCTTCCGGGGATGTTCCCGAAAACTTGAAAAATAAAACAATTTTCCAACTCGATATGGGCTCATTAATCGCTGGCGCTAAATACCGGGGTGAGTTTGAAGAACGGCTGCAGGCGGTCTTAAAAGAGGTCAAAAAAGCTGAAGGCCAAATCATCATGTTTATTGATGAAATCCATAATATCGTTGGCGCGGGTAAAGCTGAGGGCAGCATGGATGCTGGCAATATTTTAAAGCCAATGTTGGCTCGTGGTGAACTTCATTTAATCGGTGCAACTACGATTGATGAGTATCGAAAGTACATGGAAAAGGATAAGGCCCTCGAACGGCGGTTCCAACGCGTCATGGTTCATGAACCATCTGTTGAAGATACGATCACAATTTTGCGCGGCCTATCGGAAGGCTTGGAAATTCATCACGGTGTTCGGATCCATGATAATGCGCTGGTAGCGGCTGCTAAATTATCTGATCGCTACATCACGGACCGAAACCTGCCTGACAAGGCAATTGATTTGGTTGACGAGGCTTCTGCCGAAATCCGGGTTGAAATGAATTCTAGTCCAACTCAATTAGACCAAGCCCGGCGGCAATTAATGCGCCAAGAGGTTGAACAGACCGCCTTAAAAGAGGAAACGGATGACGCCTCGAAGAAGCGATTAAAAGAGCTTCAAGCAGAATTGGCTAATACGCAAGAAAAGGTTAATGCGTTAAACGCCCGCTGGAAGCAGGAAAAAGACGCCATTCAAAAAATTAGTGACAAGAAAAAGCAGTTAGATCAGGCGAAAAATGACTTGAAACAGGCTGAAAACACCTATGATCTCAATAAAGCTGCTGTGTTGCAACACGGGACAATTCCTCAATTAGAGGCTGAATTATCAAAGTTGGAACAAAATGATCAACATGCTGATTGGCTAGTTTCTGAATCAGTAACTGCTAACGAAATTGCGAGCGTTGTAAGTCGCGAAACGGGGATTCCGGTTACTAAGTTAGTTGAAGGTGAACGAAAAAAATTGCTTCGTCTCGCTGATAACTTGCATCAACGGGTGATTGGGCAAGACGCTGCCGTAACGGCCGTTTCAGACGCCGTTATTAGGTCGCGTGCAGGGTTACAGGATCCAAGTCGGCCATTAGGGTCATTCTTGTTTCTAGGTCCTACTGGCGTTGGTAAGACCGAATTAGCCAAGGCATTAGCTGAAGATCTATTTGATTCAGAGAACCATATGGTTAGAATCGACATGTCAGAATATATGGAAAAGGAATCGGTTTCGAGGTTAGTGGGTGCTGCGCCTGGTTATGTTGGTTATGAAGAGGGTGGTCAACTAACGGAAGCCGTTCGACGTAATCCATATACAATTGTCTTGTTTGATGAAATTGAAAAGGCCCATCCGGATGTTTTCAATATTTTACTTCAAGTACTCGATGACGGCCGTTTAACTGATAGTCAGGGTCGAACGATTGACTTTAAAAATACCATTTTAATTATGACTTCTAATCTTGGATCGGACATTTTATTAGCCGGTACAGATGACAATGGTGACATTTCTGATCAAGCTAAGCAGCGGGTTAATCAGTTGTTGAAGACCTCGTTTAAGCCCGAATTTTTGAACCGAATTGATGACGTGATTATGTTCACGCCACTTTCGCGGGCGGATATTAAGATGATCGTCCAAAAACTGATTGATCAGTTATCAGAACGTACCAAGGCCCAAGATATCACATTGTCAATTGCAGACGATGCTAAGGAATGGATTGCCAAGAACGGGTATGAGCCACAATATGGCGCACGGCCGTTGCAACGGTATGTTACTAATGTTGTCGAAACACCATTGGCTAAGATGATTGTGGCCGATCAAGTTAAGCCCCACAGTGTTGTCCACATTAACTTAGACGGTGACCATTTAAAGTTTGTCGCTGAAAAGTTAGCCTAAGTACTGTTAACGATAAGTAATAGTCGGGGCATGATTCAGTTAATCAGGAAGTTATTTTAATGAAAGTGAGGCGGCTATGATACCACGACTTGTTGATTTGCCGACTAACAACCAAACGAAACTATCGCTGGCATTATTTGATGCGCCTAATCCACGGGGAATTGTTCAAATTATCCATGGCGCACTGGAACACAAAGAACGCTACTTTAGATTTGCTGAATTCTTGCGAGCAAATGGTTATCACGTGATTGTATCTGATAATCGGGGGCATGGTGCTTCTGTTTCATCGGCAGACCCTTTGGGCATCATGATGAGTTTACCGCAGTTGATTGCCGATCAAAGTCAAATCACACAATATGCCAAACACCGATGGGGTGGGCTTAAGGTAAGCCTGTTTGGCCATTCGTTTGGCTCTATCTTAGCCAGGATATATTTACAAAAGCATGATGATGAACTTAACGGCCTAGTTTTGACTGGAACGGTAAATTATATTCCGGTTGTCCCCATTGGGTTGATGCTGGCAAATTTATTTTTGAAATTTCGTTCTCGGAATAGTCGGTGTCGTCTGCTTTCAAACATGTCCGGCCTTAATCCCAATAATCATCAATGGCTAAGTTATAATCAACATAACATCTATCGGGTGGCTGGTGATCCATTGATGATTCATGAGTACCCGGTCAAAAGCCTCCAAACTTTATGGCGAGGTGACTATGAACTAAAACAGATTAAGCATTTTAAGTGTTTGACGCCAGCTTTGCCAATTTTAACGATTGTTGGTGACCACGATAAGTTTAGTGGTGGCAAACGCGGGATTGCTGATACGATTTCGACGCTCCATAAGATTGGGTATCAAAATGTTTCGAGCATAATCATGCCACATATGAAACATGAAGTATTGAATGAAAAGGACCATGAAAAGGTTGATAATTTGATTTTAAAGTTTCTGAACAGGCTGAGGTGACCGTTTGAAGTTAAGATTGAATCCAAAAGCAGGGTTATTCTAACGGTGCTGAATCTTTTGGTTAAAAACACCAAAAAAGAAGCTGTGACAAACATCATGTTTGTCACAGCTTCTTTTATTAGGTAATTAATAGTTATCTTAATGAATCAAGCATCTTTACTAATTAAGTAAATTCCGTTAACCGCAACGAATGCAACTACTGCGGCAGCAATTCCCACTTGCCACATGTTATAAGGCATTACTTCAAGCTTGGAGCCTATGTAACCGACAATTTCGCCAAAGATAAATGCCCAAAAAATTGCAACAAGGTTTGAACTGATGAGTTTCATGACAACGGCCACCTCTCTACATTAACAATCAAAAATATTCTAGCACAATCGCCGGCAAAAATCACGTGAACTTTTTGGGGCAGTTGTTATTTTGGTGGCGCTGGCGTATACGCGCACATTGATGTCTAGTAGAGCTGACTTAAAAATCATAATCGTTAAAACTTTACCTTGCATTGCTAGTCCTTAGTTAGATAATTTTGGTATAATTTCTCATAGAAAGTGGGGTAATAAAGTGAATTATGTTCCATTACAGGTAATTAGTTCATATAGTTTGCTTCAAAGCCCAATCCGAATTGCTGATTTGGTCACGGTAGCTAAGGAACGCGGCTATAATGCCTTGGCACTCACGGACATTAATGTGATGTACGGGGCAGTTGAATTTTACGATGCATGTTTACAAGCTAATGTGAAGCCAATTATTGGCCTTACGTTACAAATTCCCGGAATTATTATGGATGAGAAGGATTACCCAATCGTCTTGATCGCAAAGGATCAGGTTGGGTATGCAAATTTGATGCAGATTTCAACTATTCGATTGACGACTTCTGAACTAACGTTGGCCAATTTAAAGCAATATTTAACCCATCTATTCATTATTTTGCCGCCACTTGCTGAAGTGAACGACCTGTTATTGCAAGGAAGGCAGGCAGAAATTAATCAATTGCTGACCCATATTAGGCAGTTAGGGGTAGCCAGTGATTCACTTAAAATTGGGGTTGATTATCATTCATCTGCTCCTTTAATTGATATGTTGAGTAAATTGGCTGCCGATAATCAAATCGCGTTAATTGCTGATAGCCCAGTCGACTATATCGATGGATCCGACTATTTTCCAATGCAAGTTTTAAAGGCGATCGGTGCAGGGGATAAAATTAATAACGTTGGTACGCTTAGTAAGCAAGTCGGTCCATACTGGCTACGACCGGCGGCTCAAATGGATGAAGCCTATCAGAAGGCCCATTTACAAGCAACCGTTGAGCAGATCGACTCTTTGGTCAAAAAATGCAACGTAGAAATTAAGAAACATCAGCCTAAGTTACCTGCCTTTGATACGCCAAATGGGATTGAATCAGGGGTGTATTTGCGCCAGCTCTGTGAGAAGGGATTGCAGTTTCGACTTAAGCATAATCAGATTACGGATACCAAGCCTTATGAGGAGAGACTAGAACGAGAATTAGCCGTTATTCATTCGATGGGGTTTGATAATTATTTTTTAATTGTTTGGGATGTCATTAATTTTGCCCACCAAACGAATATCATTACTGGGCCGGGGCGAGGCTCTGCTGCTGGCTCATTGGTTGCATATGTGTTATTCATTACTGATGTGGACCCCATTAAATATGATTTACTGTTTGAACGTTTCTTAAATCCGGAGCGAGTTCAAATGCCGGATATTGACTTAGATATTCCTGATAACAAGCGCGATGAGGTTATTCAATACGTTCATCACAAGTATGGCCATGAACGGGTTGCCCAAATCATTACTTTTGGGACATTAGCTGCTAAACAATCAATTCGAGATGTTGGCCGGGTGTTTGGATTAACCACCAGCCAACAAGATCAATGGAGTAAAGCAATCCCGAGTGCGTTTCATGTTTCGTTAAAGGATGCGTTGGCGAATTCTCAAAAATTAAAAAATCTAATTGCTGATAGTCCACTGAATCAGGCTCTGTTTAATACGGCAGCCGCCCTTGAAGGATTGCCGCGGCACTATTCAACCCATGCGGCTGGTTTAGTGTTGAGTGACAATCCGTTGGTTAAACTAGTTCCCCTTCAAGATGGCAACGATGGTTTATTGATGACTCAATATTCTAAAGACTATGTTGAGTCCGTTGGTCTGCTAAAGATGGACTTCTTAGGACTTAGGAACCTCTCGATCTTGGCTGATGCGCTTAGTGAAATTAAACAGGTAACTGGAAAATCCCTGGATATTTCTGCGGTTCCTTTGGATGATGCCAAAACAATTCAGTTATTTGCTAGGGGTGATACAACGGGGATTTTCCAATTTGAGTCAACGGGTATTCGTAACGTGTTACGTAGATTACATCCTGAACACTTTGAAGATATTGCCCTAGTTAATGCACTCTATCGGCCTGGCCCAATGCAAAATATTGATGAGGTGGTTAAGCGAAAAACGAATCACGAGAAGCTGACTTACCCGGATGATTCACTGATAGAAATTTTGAAACCAACTTATGGTGTCATTGTTTATCAGGAACAAGTAATGCTTGTTGCTTCCAAGCTTGCAGGCTTTTCACTTGGACAGGCGGATATTTTACGACGGGCAATGAGTAAGAAGAAACTGAAAGTAATGGACCAAATGAAATCATTGTTTTTATCTGGCGCGAAAAACCGGGGCCATTCACAGACAGTGGCCACTAAGGTATTCAATTATATTGAGCGTTTTGCTAATTACGGGTTCAATAAATCTCATGCAGTTGCCTATAGCAAGATGGCGTATGAACTTGCTTATCTAAAAGTTTACTATCCTGGTGAATTCCACGTTGCCCTCTTAAATTCCGTACAGGGTAATCCGGTAAAGATCAAAGAATATCTACTTGATGCTAAATCAATGGATGTTGCAATTAATGGACCTGATATTAATCAAAGCCCGGCAACATTTTCATTTCAAAATGACCGAATTATGTTTGGCTTAGCATCCATCAAAGGGATTCGTCATGATATGGTAAGTGACTTATTAGCTGAACGTACCCAAACTGGTGAATTTAAAAGCTTTGCGGATTTTTTAAACAGACTGCAGCCAAAATATCGAAAGGTTGATTTGATCAATGCGCTAATTTATTCAGGTGCACTAGATACGTTTTCCTTTAATCGATCTGAACTAATTGCTGCGGCACCAGAGTTTATCAGCTCCGTGGAACTTAGCGGTAATTCAATGAGCTTGTTTAAAGCCCTTGAACCTAAGATGCCTCATAAACCCGAAATGCCACTGATGCAGCGGCTTGATAAAGAGAACGAATACCTGGGAGCTTACCTTTCAGGCCACCCGACGGAACGTTTTGCGACTTTGGCCAAACAACTTAATGCGAAATCGACAAATGAATTGGTGGTAGGAATGACTAATATTTTTGTCATTCTTTACGTGACGAAGGTCAAAATTATTCGAACCAAGACTGGGAAACAAATGGCGTTTGTGGATGGTAATGATCAAGCTGGTGAAATTTCGGTAACCGTTTTCCCCAACATCTTCATTAACAATCAATCTTGGCTTCACAAGGATATGGTCATTTTGGTTCAGGGGAAGGTTGAAAAAACAACCGATATTCAGATTGTTGCGAATAGAATTGAGCCTGCAGATAATGCAATGCGTAATAGTCAACCAGTCAATCCTGCTTCTAAATGGTATTTGAGAATTGATCAGGCCCATGATCGAAATGATGCTTTTCATAAGTTAACTCAACTGACTAGTAATTTTCACGGAAACGTTCCTGTAGTGATATATGAATCGGAGACCAAGCGTACCTGGCGGCTTGATACCCAGTTTAATTTACAAAGCGGTACGCTAATTTCTGAGAAATTGATGGCAATTTTTGGTACAAAGAACGTTGTGTATAAGTAATTTGGAAATTAAGTGAAATGTTCAGTAAAGGCTTACATTTCTGTTAGGTTAACTTTTAACTATGTAAAATACTTACAGAACGGTATTTGAACGGCAAAATATGGGCGACAAGCGGTTTGAAAAGTGATAAAATACGATTGAAATCTAAAAGGATACCGATAGTTTATTTGTAACGTTTTATGGCGTTATTAAAAAGTGTTTGGTGCCCAAAAACCGAAGGAGAGATTTTACTTATGAAGAAAACTAAGATCGTAAGTACATTAGGACCAGCAAGTACTGATGTTGAAACAATTACTAAGCTTATTGAAGCTGGTGCTAATGTTTTCCGATTTAACTTTTCACATGGTGACCACCCTGAACATCTTGATCGTATGAACAAGGTTCACGAAGCTGAAAAGAAAACTGGCAAGACCGTTGGAATTATGCTTGATACTAAAGGTGCTGAAATTCGGACGACCGTTCAAAAGGGCGGTAAGCTTGAATATCACACTGGTGATAAGTTTAGAATTTCAATGGATGACAGCCTTGAAGGTACAAAAGACAAGATTGCTGTTACTTACCCAGGCCTTTTCGATGATGTTCATGTTGGCGGCCACGTCCTTTTTGATGATGGTTTGTTGGACACCGTAATCGATGAAAAAGATGATGCTAACAAAGAACTTGTTGTAACGGTTCAAAATGATAGTGTTCTTGGATCACGTAAAGGAGTTAACGCTCCTGGTGTTTCAATCAACTTACCTGGTATCACTGAAAAAGATTCAGACGATATTCGCTTTGGATTGGATCATGAAATCGACTTTATTTCTGCTTCATTCGTTCGTAAGGCACAAGATGTTTTGGACATCCGTGAATTACTTGAAGAAAAGCACATGGAACATGTTCAAATCTTCCCAAAGATCGAATCTCAAGAAGGAATTAATAACTTCGAAGATATCATCAAGGTTTCTGATGGCTTAATGGTTGCTCGTGGTGACATGGGTGTTGAAATTCCAGCAGAAAACGTTCCGTTGGTACAAAAGACTTTGATCAAGCGTTGTAATCAATTAGGTAAGCCAGTTATTACGGCTACTCAAATGCTTGACTCAATGCAAGAAAACCCTCGTCCAACACGTGCCGAAGCTTCTGATGTTGCCAATGCCGTCTTTGATGGTACTGATGCAACGATGCTTTCTGGTGAAAGTGCTAACGGTGACTATCCTGTTCAATCAGTTCAAACAATGGCCCGGATTGATGTTAAGGCTGAAAATGCCTTTAACGATTTCGGTACACCTCGTCCTAAGTTTGACTCAAGTGATGTTACTGAATCAATTGGTGAATCAGTTGCTCGAGTTGCTAAAGAGTTAGGTGTTCATACCATTGTTGCTGCTACTCGTTCAGGTTACACTGCTAAGATGATTTCTAAGTATCATCCAGATGCTGACATTCTTGCCATTACATTTGACGAACGTACACGTCGTGGCCTAATGATCAATTGGGGTGTTCACCCAATCTTAGTTGACGAAGTTAAGAGTACTGATGAAATCTTTGAATTAGCTTCAAAGAAGGCACTTGAAACTGGCTTGGCTAAGGAAGGCGATTTAATTATCGTTACTGCCGGTGTTCCAGTTGGTGAAAGTGGCACAACTAACTTGATGAGAGTTCAATTAATTGGCTCAAAGCTAGTTCAAGGCCAAGGTGTTGGTGATAAGACGGTTATTGGTAAAGCTGTTATCGCAAAGAACGCAGCCGATGCTAAGAGCAAAGTGACTGAAGGTAGTATTTTAGTTACTAAGTCAACTGACAAAGAATATCTACCAGCTATTGAAAAGGCGAGTGCCGTTGTTGTAGAAAACGGTGGCTTGACTTCACATGCAGCTGTTGTGGGTATTTCAATGGGAATTCCTGTTGTTGTTGGTGCTCAAAATGCCACAACCAAGATTTCTGATGGTGAATTAATTACTGTTGATTCACATCGTGGTGTTATTTATCATGGTGCTTCATCATCAATCTAAACTGAGCGTTATGATGTTCAGTTATCGTTAATCATAAACAGGTCCGGGCGGTTAAATCCGTTCGGACCTGTTTGTGATTATTAGGGGATGGTCGAAATCCGGACCAAAAACGTGTAAAATAAGGATATGATGGATGAGATCGGAGATAAACATGAATAATATAGTTGCACAAGTTATAACTGGAAAAGTAATCGACGAGAATGATAAGGATTATTACGTTCAAATCGAAGGTGAAACTTTTCTGTTAGATAAAGCTGAGGTTAAAAAGCCGCTTAAAATTGGGGCAAACTTTACCGGCTTTACGTATGAAAATGAACAACACAAAATGCAAATCACGCGTAACATCCCTAAAATTCGCCGGGACCACTACGGATTTGCAACCGTTGTGAAGGAAAAGTTTGGCCTAGGTGTTTTTGTTGACATCGGCTTACCGAATAAGGATATGGTTGTTTCAATCGATGAATTACCGACGATTCGGTCACTTTGGCCACAAGCAGGCGATAAATTACTAATCTGTTTAACGGTTGATAATAAAAGCCGGATTTGGGGGCACTTAGCCGATGAGGAAATTTTTGCGGCAATTGCCCGACCAGTTACCAGTGATATCAAAAATAAGGATTTAAAGGCCCGGGTATATCGCTTGAAGATGGCTGGAACGCGCCTTCTAACTGAGGATTATCACCTAGCATTTTTGCATCCTGATGAACGCCAGCTTGAACCGCGATTGGGTGAGGAAGTTAGTGCTAGAGTAATCGGAACGCTTCGAGACGGCTCAATTAATATCTCAACCAAACCTCGGGCATACCAGGAAATTGGTGAGGATGCCCAAATGATTCTAGCCGCAATTGAACATACGGACGAAAAGGAACTCGCTTTTAGTGATAAAAGCACGCCAGAGTCAATAAAAGATTATTTTGGGATTAGTAAGGGTGCTTTTAAAAGGGCATTGGGGCATTTACTCAAAGATCGATTAATTGTTCAAGAGGATGGCCATATTAGATTGACGAAGTAGGGATGACATGATTGATCAGGTTGAAGATTATTTACATTATCTACGGGTTGAACGGGGATTATCTGAAAATACGATCGTGAGCTATCGCCAAGATTTACTGGAAGCCGTTGCTTATTTCAAAAAGTCAGTGTTAAACATCACACAAGTTGATCAGTTCCTTATCTTAGATTATTTAGAAACACTTCAAAATGAAGGTCGGGCGCGAAATACGGTCATTCGAATGGTTTCAAGTTTAAGGCGCTTCTTTCAGTATTTAGTTCAATTTGGTGAGATAAAGGAAGATCCGATGCTAAAAGTCGATTCACCCAAAAAGGCTCAGGGGCTACCCGATGTATTAACAGAAGCCCAGGTTAACCTGTTGCTTAGCATGCCCAATGTTAGTAAAAAGTTGGGGGTTCGGGACCGGGCAATTTTAGAAACGCTTTATGCAACCGGGCTGCGGGTAAGCGAATTAGTAAACCTCAAACTAGTTGATCTCCATTTATCGATGAATTTAATTCAAACGATTGGTAAAGGGGATCGAGAGCGGATTATTCCAATTAGTGATGTGGCAATCGATTGGTTGAATCAGTATTTAAAGACCACTCGCGTTGCGTTACTGCGGAAGCGGGCGAATACGGCCTTCGTTTTCCTAAATGCCCATGGCCGCCAGTTAACCCGGCAGGCAATTTGGCAAATGATCAAAAAATACGTCAACCAGGCGGGAATCAAAACGCACGTTACCCCCCATACCCTGCGACATTCTTTTGCAACCCATCTATTAGAGAATGGGGCTGATTTGCGGATTGTTCAGGAATTGTTGGGCCACGCTGATATTTCAACGACGCAAATTTATACGCATATTTCGCACAAGCATTTAAGAGAGGTCTACGATAAATTTCATCCCAGAGCTTAATTTAACGAGGTGATAACATGTTGTATCAGTATCGAAAAGACTACGAAAAAATTACAATGGGATTATTTTCTCTCATATCGGAATTACAGAATATGAACTTAGTTACTCAAGAGATGAATTGGTATGCTGGCAGTGATAATCGGGTTATTTATCTTTGGCGTGATGAAAACAATAATTGGTCTGGACTGGTCGGCATCGAGCTAAATGGTAAACAGCTCTTGATTCATCAACTCGTGTTGACGCCTCAAAGCGTGGATCAGCATCATTACAATCAGCTTCTTGATGAATTGCAGGCACTTTATCCAGATGATACGATCATTGGTGGCTTTGATAACAAGGATGTTTGTGCAAAATGGGAGCAGTCGAAGCGCCATGCCTAATAGTCAATTGGAATTACATTTAAATGATTTTGATGGGCCCTTGGAAGTATTACTCCATCTAATCCAGCAATCTAAAATGGATATTTACGATATCCAAATTTCAAAAATCACCGAGCAATATATGGCGTATATCTATGACGCCCAGCAGCTTAACCTGGAAATTGTCGGTGAATACTTTGTAATGGCCGCGAAACTGATGGTCATTAAATCTAAAATGTTGTTGCCAATTGAGACGGTGGCTGACGATGAGCAGGAACCTGAGGACCCCCGGGAACAACTGGTAACTCAATTATTGAATTATAAACGTTATAAATCAGTTGCGAGCCAGCTCAAGCAATTGGAAATAAAGCGACGAAAGAGCTTTACCCGTTCTGAATTGACGGTTTTGCCTTCTAAAGCAGAATTAGTCATACCCTCACCATTTAATGGGTTAGACTTAATGGCGAGTTACGTTGACGCATTAAAGCACTTTCAGTATAATCAGCCAATGTCTACGGTCATTCACGAATGGGAATTCACAATTGAAAGTCAAACTAAACAGGTTCGAAAATTACTAAACAGCACCCAGCAGCCCATTTCATTTGCTACCTTAGTCAATCATACAGATAAGGCTGAAGAGGTTGTGACTGACTTTTTAACAATTCTGGAAATGGCAAAATATAATGAAGTGATGCTAGATCAGAAAAATGCAGATAGCAATATTCAAATTGAGAGGGGGCCCGCTTATGGCAGTGAGTAATTTAGCAAAAATCAAAGCATTGTTGTATGCTGCTGGCGATCAGGGAATTACGCTCAGACAAATTGCCCAGCGAGCTTCTCTTTCGGTCGCTGCGTGCCGACAGTTAATTGAAAAGATTGCAGAATCGTTTGTTTCAGACAATGACTGTGGGTTACAGGTTCTTATCAGCAATGATGTTTATCGGTTAGGAACGAAGTCTGAACTGGCTGATTTAGTAGACGATTATATTAACGACGCTAAGCCAAGGGTACTGTCACAGGCAGCATTAGAAACGATTTCAATTATTATGTATAATCAGCCAATCACACGTATTGAGATTGATGAAATCCGGGGCGTTAATAGTGCTGCAATTATCCATCGATTAATCAATCAAGGGCTAGTTGAGATGGTGGGTGTTAAGCAGGAAGTTGGTAATCCTAAGCAGTATGGTGCGACAAATTTTTGCTTGGACTATTTTGGCTTAACGTCACTAGCTGACTTGCCAGAGTTGCCGAAGGATGAGCCATTGGATGATAATACGAGTGATAAATTGTTAACCCGATTTAATAAAGAAATTGATCGTCATGATCAGGAGATGAACAAATGAGTGAACGTTTACAGAAAGTAATTGCCCATGCCGGAGTTGCCTCAAGACGGAAGGCTGAAACACTAATTGCAACTGGTCACGTTAAAGTCAATGGCAAAGTTGTCACTGAGCTTGGTACTAAAGTTAATGTCAGTGACGAAGTTAAAGTTGATGAAGTGCCAATTTCAAAGGAGCCACCCGTTTACTATTTATTGTATAAACCACGAGGTGTCATCACTGCGGTTAGTGATGATAAGCACCGAAAAACGGTGGTTGATATTTTGAAGGAAGTTCCTGAACGAATATATCCAGTAGGCCGGTTGGATTACGATACGTCTGGCTTGTTGCTGTTAACAAACGACGGTGACTTGGATAATAAATTGACGCATCCTAAGTATGAAGTCGAAAAGACATATGTTGCCAAGGTTAAAGGGATTGTGACTAATGATGATTTAAAGCAGTTAAGGACAGGGGTGGTCATTGATCATCGAAAGACTGCTAAGGCGAAGACAAAGCTCATTCGCACCAATAAAGAATCGTCAATCGTCTCGTTAACCATTCACGAAGGCCGCAATCACCAGGTTAAGAATATGTTTGAACGAATCGGCCATCCAGTTGAAAAGCTGAGTCGGGAGACATATGGCTTCTTAGACTTACATGGTTTGCAAGCTGGTGAGTATAGACGACTACGGCCCCACGAAGTCGAAGAATTAAAGGAACTTTCTGAGAATGTAAAGCGTTGACAATTTGTAAGTTTCTGATATATTTGTAGTTGAAATTAAATAAATTGGTTTATCTTCAGGGCAGGGTGTAATTCCCGACCGGCGGTAAAAGTCCGCGACCGTGATTTATCACGTTGAACTGGTGTGATCCCAGTACCGACAGTAAAGTCTGGTATGTAGAAGATTAATTTTACTACGCTAATAATGTCCTGACATATCATTTGTCAGGACATTATTTTTGAAGATTGACCATTGAAGAGAGGGTTTTTTCAATGGAAAATAGTGGTAACAATCGTCAGTTTTTGACGACCCGTTTGGTAGAGATGTCGGTGTTGGCAGGATGCTCATTTGTTTTGATGTTTATCTCGTTTCCAATCATTCCGATTGTCCCGTATATGAAAATTGATTTTAGTGATATGCCAATCTTAATTGGGACCGTATTATTTGGCCCGGTTGGTGGAATGACCGTTGCTGGATTAAAGTCCATTTTGTACTGGTTGACGACGGGTGCGTCAATACCAGGGCTTATCGGGGTTGGTTCTTCATTCATCTCGTCGTTAGTACTGATTTGGGCATACTATCTTGCAAATAGGCTGTTCTCCTTTACAAACGGCATTAAGAAAGCCATGATGGTCACTCTTGTTATGGCAATTAGTCTGGCTATTGTGATGTCTTCTCTTAACTGGGTGGCTGTTATTCCGCTTTACATGAAGATAATTGGATTGAAATTAGGTCTGCCATTGGCAACCATTATCTTGGCTGGCGCGGTGCCGTTTAATTTGATTAAGGGAGTCGTGGTTGGTGGTTTGTTCTATGCGATTAAGGATAAGTTTTTACCACGGTTAAAACTTAAATAACTGACATAACTACGACGTTAGCTTTCGTATATAATAATTAGTGATGAATAAATAATAAGCTGTTTCAAAACCAATCGTTTTGTTTCAGCTTCTTTTTTAGGACAGCTCCTCCAGGCAGAAGTCTGCGCGTAAGCACCTCAGGAACAAATTCCAGAACCGGGAATTTGTTCCTGAGGAGACTTACACTCCGACTTCTAATCGCCTGGATCCGCTCACTTTTTAGGACAGCTGTGCAAAGCAGAGTCCTGCACATAAGCACCACCAGCAAAGATCCCAAGCCCAGGAATTTTCGCTGGTGGAGACTTATGCTCCGGACTCTAAACGCTTTGTTCCGCTCACTTTATTAGGACAGCTATGCAAAGCAGAAATCTGCGCGTAAGCACCTATCGAATAAATTCCAAAACCAGGAATTTCCTCGATAGGAGACTTACACTCTGATTTCTAAGCGCTTTGTACCGCTCACTTTTTAGGACAGCTACACAAAGCAGAAATTTCCACATAAGCACCTCTGCCAAAAATCCCAAAACCAGGGATTTCTGTCAGAGGAGACTTATGTTCCAGTTTCTAGGCGCTTTGTTTCGCTCACTTTACCTTAGGAGAAAGCAATGAAGTTATCAACATTATATTTATTATGTGGAGATCCGGATCAATTTCGGAGGGCGAAAGCAATCAAAAATGTCTTGATTGGTCGAAGAACCGTTTCGAATTTATACTGGGGGTTAGAATACGACTTATTATCTTATTTTGGCGTATTACGAAACTTTTCGCTTGGTGACGAACAAGCGACAATTGATGCTTTAGTTCGGGCTAAAATGGTCATTGTCGATGAGGGGCTCTTGTATAAATTAACCCCTGAAGGCCAGGATAAGAAGCAAGAACTTTCGAACTCACTTGGGGCTACCAAAGAACTGACAACGGTGGTTAAATACGATATTGTTAGATTCTCAAGACGATTTATTTTCGCGGCACAGGTAATTTCTGAATATAGTTATGCGAACAGTCAGTATTACCCACAAACAATTGGCTTCTTTGACGATCAGCTCATTAAACGTTGGTTTATCCAGAACAAAGAACGGCAATTGCCCCAGTATTTCCATGATTTGTTAGAAAATTTTCTAACAAGTTTAAACAGTGATTTACTTGCCAACATTTTCGTTCAGAGCTTGTCTGGCCATAAATTTTCTGGTGAGACGGAAGAGCAAATAGCTACTGAGACCGGCTTGGACCCAACAATTGTTCAACTTCAGTGGTTAAAATTGTATGCGAAATTATTTTTGCAACTACACGATGATAGACTAACCCCTTTGAAATTATTGCTTTCCGACCTTGAGCGACCAGTTATGTCTAAAAGTGCTCAGCAAACATTTGACCTATTTATTTCGCAAAATAAGTTTAATCCTGCAAAAATTGCTCAAGTTCGAGGAATAAAGTTGACCACTGTTTTGGAGCATTTACTCGAAGCAGCGATTATTCAACCACGTGGTCAATTTCCATTTGATCGGTTACTGACCTCTTCCTTGAAAACAAAACTACGCGACAATCAGTCAAAAGTTGACGGCGAATGGCAATTTCAAGATGCTAAAGCACATATTCCAGAATTACAATTTTTTCAGTTTCGCTTGTTTCAAATATTAGAACGAAAGCTGGGTCAAAATGATTGATCTTAATAAAGAATTGCATAAACACTCAGCTTTCAAATCGTTTCGGCCTGGTCAAGAAGAAGTTTTATTGAACCTTTTTGCAGGACAAAACACGTTAGCTGTTTTGCCAACTGGTGGCGGTAAAACGTTACTATACCAGCTATATGGGGCAATTACTCATCAGCGGGTCCTCATTGTCTCCCCGTTAATTTCATTGATGCAAGACCAAGTAGGCCGGCTGCAGTACTTAGGTTCTAAACGAGTTGTCGCAATTACTTCAGCAATGGATTTTAAAGAGCGAACTGCGATATTACGAAACCTCAGCCATTATCAATATATTTATGTATCACCAGAAATGCTTGTAAATCAGAGTGTTTTTCCCTTTGTAGCTCAGCAGAACATTGGGTTATTTGTTATCGATGAAGCTCACTGTATTACCGAATGGGGCCCAGATTTTCGTCCGGATTATTTGCGATTGGGGGCAGTCCGAAAACAGTTAGGTAATCCGCTAACGTTGATGATGACAGCAACGGCTACTCAACCAACCAGAACCGATATTTTACAACGGATGGGATTTTCCGTTGGTGAAGCTAGGCAAGTTGTGATGCCAACAAATCGTCGTAATATTTTTTTAAGCGCGAAGGTTTGTGCAAATCAAAAAGAAAAAAACGATCAGCTAGAAAGTTTGGTTAGTCATTTAGACGGATCAGGAATTATTTATTTTTCCAGTAAGAGTCAGGCGGAACAAATTGCGGCTATGTTAACGCAGAAAACACACAAGCGGGTAATGGCTTACCATGGTGGCATGGATAATCAGCAACGGTTTCGAATTCAGCAGCAGTTTATGAACGATGATATTGATATTGTTTGTGCAACCAGTGCGTTTGGAATGGGAATTGATAAAGAAAATGTTCGTTTTGTGATTCATTACCATCTTCCTAATAATATTCAAAGTTACGTTCAAGAAATTGGTCGGTGTGGCCGAGATCAACAGCCTAGCCTTGCCATCTTACTTTATGAACCCAATGATCAATATTTACAGTTAGGATTAATCGAAAATACAATTCCAGAAGAACAGCTATTAAGCTATCTTTATCAGCATCCCAATGAGCTTGAAAAAAATGATGCGTTTCGGGTTATCAAGTATTATTATGATACGGGCAAATCCTTTGAAGAGGCGGTTAGTATATTTGACCAAGCCAAAAAACATCGGATTCAGGAGTTAGAAGCGATAATCGCCTATATTTATACAACAGGATGCCGACGAAAACTACTATTACAACATTTTGATGAAGTCGTTAATAATGAAAATTCAGAATTCTGTTGCGACTTTCACAGTGATTTTTGGGGGCACTGGCGAGAGTTTAACGATCATTATCTCAAAGGGGTTAAGCAAGTTAAACGCCAGCGATCCACTGATTGGCATCAAATCCTTAACAATTTATTTTTATTAAAAAATTAAGGGCTCTTCAGTAAAATTAATGATAAAATAAATACGTCTATATCCATATGAGGGAGGGGTTAATATGAATACAAATAACCCACAAAAAAAGACGGACGATGATCAACCATGGAACCAAACATTCTCTGAGGATCGTGATGAAAACGGGAATTTATCACGGGTTAAATTACGAAAAGAAAGCCAGAATCATCATCTGATTACGATTGTTTTGGCAGCAATCATTATTATTGTTGCCTTAGTTGCGTTGGCTTATGGGCTGATTCGGCAAAGTGCAATGGGAAAGCAAGATTCAAAGCAATCGGCTTCTGCTGTTAGGGTTGTCAGGCAGGATAATGCAAAAAAAAAATCTTCCAAAGTATTTTCTGATACAGCAAAAAAGAGTGATCGTGCGCAATCTGAAAAAGCAAAAACAACAAGTTCAAGTAAGCCTATAAAAAAGGTAAAGAAGACCACTCAAAAGGCACCTCAAGTGTCTTCTCAAAAGCCTGTGGCAGCTGCCAATACCAGTGTGAAGCAGCCAACTGCGACTTCAAAGCCCACGAATCCTTCTACGGGGTCAAGTACCGGTGCGTCAAACGTTGGCAGTAAGTACGCAACGGTAGAAGCTGGTCAAGGCTTGTATCGCGTTGCCGTCAACCATGGCATTACCCTTGCACAATTAATGCAGTTGAATGGTTTAAGTACGAATTCGGCTATTCATCCAGGACAACGATTACGAATTAAATAATAATTGCTAGAAATGGTGTTTTCTTCAAGGTGTTATGAGTGATGCCAATTTAAAAAAATAATGTTAGGAATGTTAAATTAAAATGCATAAAAATGGATTACAAGTGGCAATCGACGGCCCAGCGTCTGCTGGTAAAAGTACGGTTGCCAAGTTAGTTGCGAAGCAATTTGGTTACGTTTATTGTGATACCGGGGCGATGTACCGCGCAATTACGTTAAAAACGATTGAGGCTGGAATTTCATTAGATAGTGATACTAAAATTTCAAAACTTGCCATGACTACCAAGATTTCTTTTGAGCCTGATGAAAATGGTCAACGGGTATTTGTTGATGGCAAGGAAGTGACCGAAGATATTCGTCAGGAGGATGTTACTAATTCCGTATCAGCTGTTGCGGCAATTGCAAATGTTCGCCAGGAACTGAGTGCTAGACAAGCCGAAATTGCCAAAGATGGTGGGATTGTGATGGACGGTAGAGATATCGGAACCACGGTTTTACCAAATGCAGAGGTAAAAATCTTTTTGATTGCCAGTGTGGCTGAACGGGCACAGCGCCGATACAAAGAAAATATTCAAAAGGGAATTAATACGCCACTCGATGAATTACAACTTGAGATTGAGGCTCGGGACTATAAAGATTCACACCGAAAGATTTCACCGCTTACTAAGGCTAAGGATGCAGTCGAAATTGATACCACCTCACTTTCAATCAAAGAAGTGGTCTCAGCCATTGCAAAAGTGATTAATAATCAATTGAATGTTAACTAATTGTTCAATTAACTGGTAATCTAAGTGAATTTAAGATAAAATTATGAATAGAGTTGTTTCAAGGAGGAATTGTTTGATGAGTGAAAATGCAAATAACGATAAAAATGATTTATTAAACGCTTTAAATAGCGTCAATGAAGTAAAAGTAGGTGACGTTGTCACCGGTGAAGTTTTGGCAACAGATGATAACCGTCAGTTGATTGTTGGAATTGAAGGTTCTGGTGTTGAAGGTGTTGTTCCAGAACGTGAACTTGATTCTTCACAAAAGTTTGATGATATTAAGCAAGGTGACAAGCTTAAGTTAGTTGTTACGTCAAGAATTGGCAGCGATAAAGAGGGCGGTAGTTTTGTGCTTTCTTCTCGTCAATTGGAAACTCGTAAAGTTTGGGATGAATTGGCTGAAAAATCCAAGAATGACGAAACGATCACCGCAAAGGTTTCTCAAGCTGTCAAAGGCGGCTTAGTTGTTGATGCTGGTGTTCGTGGGTTTATCCCAGCTTCAATGATTTCGGATCACTTTGTTGATAATCTTAATCAATTCAAGGGTCAAGAACTTGAACTTAAGATTATTGAGATTGATCCTGTTGAGAATCGTTTAATTCTTTCACATAAGGCCATTGTTCAAGCTGAAAAAGCTGAAGAACGTGAAAAATTAATGCAAACTCTTCACGAAGGTGATGTCGTCGAAGGCACAGTTGCGCGCTTAACAAGTTTTGGTGCCTTTGTTGACCTTGGTGGCATGGACGGGTTAGTTCATGTTTCTCAAATTGCATATGAACGAGTTGATAAGCCTTCTGATGTGCTTAAGGTTGGTCAACAGGTTAAAGTTAAAGTTTTGTCTGTTGATTTTGACCGTAATCGTATTTCACTTTCAATTAAACAAACTCTTCCAGAACCTTGGGACGGAATCGAAGAAAAAGCACCGGTTGGTAGTGTCCTCGAAGGAACTGTTAAACGCTTAGTTGATTTTGGTGCCTTTGTTGAAGTATTCCCAGGTGTTGAGGGATTAGTTCATATTTCTCAAATTTCACATGAGCATATTGCAACTCCTGGAGATGTTTTAAAAGTCGGTGAGACTATTCAGGTGAAGGTTTTGGATGTTGATCCTGAAAGAAAGCGATTAGCACTTTCAATTAAAGCATTGACGGACGCACCTGAAGAAGACAAGCCTAAGCACGACACGCCAAAGCGTTCTCCACGAAAGCCTCGTCAGAGTTCAAATAATAACAACGCTCCTGAAGAAGAAACTGGTTTCACTTTGGGTGATATTATTGGTAATGAACTTAAGAATCATGAAGATAAGTAATTTGAAGGTTTGATGATCAATCAAGCTTTATAACAGGGAACAACAAAGTGGGTGGTGACAAAACCAAGTTTTGTCCCAGCCATTTTTGTTTCGAATTAAACATATAAGGAGGTTATTTTATGGCAATGCCGACAGTCGCATTTATTGGCCGTCCTAATGTTGGTAAGTCAACGATTTTTAATCGAATTGCTGGGGATCGGATTTCGATTGTTGAAGATACCCCTGGGGTTACTCGTGATCGAATTTATTCTCATGGCGAATGGCTGACTACTAAGTTTGCGATGATTGATACTGGTGGTATTGAAATCAGTGACGCTCCTTTCAGTACCCAAATTAAGAACCAGGCAGAAATTGCTATCGATGAAGCGGATGTTATCGTCTTTATTGTGAGTGGTAAGGAAGGTTTGACCGCTGACGATGAGCAGGTTGCTAAAATCCTTTATCGAAGTGATAAGCCGGTTGTGCTTGCTGTGAATAAGGTCGATAATCCGGAGGGTCGAGAGGACATATACGACTTCTATTCTTTAGGGTTTGGGGATCCAATGCCAATTTCAGGTGTCCATGGGCTTGGACTGGGAGACTTACTCGACAAGGTAGTTGAAAAGTTTCCAAAAACTGATGAAAAGGCACCAAATGATGATATTCGGTTTAGTATTATCGGTCGCCCTAACGTTGGTAAGTCCTCGCTGGTGAATGCCATTCTTGGTGAGGATCGGGTAATTGTCTCTGATATTGCCGGTACCACTAGGGATGCAATCGATACTCGATTTGAAGCGGATGGTATTAAGTTCACTATGGTTGATACGGCCGGTATTCGTAAGCGTGGCAAGGTTTATGAAAATACTGAGCGTTATAGTGTCATGCGGGCAATGAAAGCAATTGATCAAAGTGATGTGATTTTGTTCGTCATGAACGCTGAAGAAGGAATTCGCGAACAGGATAAGAAAGTGGCCGGCTATGCCCACGAAGCGGGTAAGGCGATTATTACTGTTGTCAATAAGTGGGATACGTTAAAAAAGACTAACCATACGCAACAGGACTTCGAAACGTTAATTCGCAATGAATTTCAATACATGGCCTACTCACCGATAATCTTTGTTTCAGCAGTTACCAAACAGCGGATTGAAAAACTCCCTCAACTAATCAAGCAAGTCTATGATAACCATGAGAAGCGCGTTCAATCATCTGCTCTCAATGATGTCATTATGGCCGCGGTTGCTGTGCATCCGACACCTACGGTAAATGGGAAACGATTGCGAATTTATTATGCAACGCAAGTTAAATCTGGTCCACCAACCTTTGTTGTGTTTGTGAACAATCCAGATTTGATGCATTTTTCATACGTGAGGTTTTTAGAAAATCAGATTCGGGAGAACTTTGATTTTACCGGAACCCCTATTAGAATCATCAAGAGGAGCCGAAAGTAGGCCGTTTTGATGAAATTATTACAATATTGTACAAATTAAGGCCATTTGGCCGCTAAATTCTAATAAAACATTGCAATGACGGCATTCTTATGCTATCTTGGAACAAGAAATGATACAAAAAGTATTGTTTTAGCAATTCTGATTCCAACGAATCAAGTTTGTGATGTTTTACATACCTATCTTCGAGGGAGGTGAATACACTCATGGCAAATAAAGCAGAATTAGTAAGTAACGTTGCATCAGCAACCGGCTTAACTAAAAAAGATGCTACAGCAGCTGTGGATGCCGTATTTGATTCAATCCAAAGCAGTTTAGCAAAGGGCGAAAAGGTTCAATTGATTGGCTTCGGTAACTTCGAAGTCCGTCAACGTGCCGCTCGTAAGGGTCGTAACCCACAAACAGGTCAAGAAATTCAAATTCCTGCAAGCAAAGTACCAGCTTTCAAACCTGGTAAGGCGCTTAAGGATGCTGTTAAATAGTATTCATCTGTTAAGCCAGAACGGCATTTGTCGGGCTGGCTTTTTTGGTACTTTATGGAGGAACGCATATGACTTATTCACAAACTGCCCTTGACCAACTTGAAGGCGGTCAATTGGATGACTTTAAAACATCATTTCAACTAGCACTGGATAACGATTCAGATGACATGCTGTATTCGTTGGCAGAAGAACTATATTCATTAGGTTTTTCAACCTATTCAAATACTATTTACGAGAAATTACTTAAAAAGTTTCCTAATGATGATAACTTAAAAATTAATCTCGCCGAATTAGCCATTGATAACGACGATGATGATAAGGCGTTAAATTATTTATCTCAAGTATCGACCAAGTCTCCTGAATACGTCCGTTCTTTGATGGTTTCAGCCGATCTCTACCAAACACAGGGAATGTTCGAGATTAGTGAGCAGAAGCTCTTAGAAGCTCAGAAATTGGCTCCTAGTGAACCTGTAATCGAGTTTGCGCTAGCAGAATTTTACTTTACGACTCGAAATTATCGAAAAGCGGTTAATCTGTACCTTGATTTGATTAAATCAGGGACCCTTGAAATGTCTCAGGTAGATTTGGTTGAGCGATTGGGCGTTTCATATGCTGAAATTGGTAAGTTTGAGCAAGCAGTTGGTTACTTAGAGCAAATCAAACCCATTCAAATGAATAGTGACGTTAAGTTTGAACTCGCATTTACCTATTTTAATCTTAAGGATTATGAAAAGGCGATTAAAGCATTCACTGACTTACGGGATTCTGAGCCACAATACAGTTCACTATATCCTTACCTTGCCGATTCTTATGTTAATCTCAAACAAGTTGATAATGCATTAAAGGCGATTCAAGAAGGCATTGCGATCGATCAATATAATGAAAAAATTTGGCAGAAGGCGGGTCAAATTGCTTTAATGGCTGGTGAAGACGACCTAGCATTGAAATACTTGCTAAAGGGTCGAGAAATTGCCCCTGACGATATGGAAATCCTGACGTTAATATCTGATTGGTATATTTCCAACGGACGTTACAGCGACAATTTAGCGCTTTTAGAACCAGTTGTTGAAGACCACGTATTTGATGCGCACTTGGCTTACAATTTAGCATTATCTTACCAAGATGCTGGCAAAAATAAATTAGCTGCTAATAACTATGAAATTGCGGCTAATGAATTAGGTGATAATCCGGATTATCTGAAACACGCAGCCTTGTTTTATCGAGAGATCGGAAACGTTGATAAAGAAAAACAAACCCTCAAAAAATACTTGGATTTGGTGCCGGATGATTTGGAAATGGCGTCAATGTATGATGAAGATATTAATCTATGAGATTAGGATCAATAAGCTTTTAGATCCCAGAATTTAACCAAAAAAATGCAACTATTCCAGTTTTGGAATGGTTGCATTTTTTTGGTTAAACGATAGGGAATTTATCGCTTATTGCCAGAACACGTGCTCAAACGATTCGTAATTGCGGTCTGTTTTGATGAATATAAAATCGGTGGTCCAGGCGGCCGCTACAAATGAAGCAATGACTAATGCCTGAGCATCCTTATTGTTTAGGTAATTATTTAAAACGGCAACTCACTAATTAGAAGGTTGCTTAGTCCACGATTGGATTGGTTAACGCTACAAAATTTTAAACTTCTTTGGCCGTTTATACGTAAAGCCCTCACCAATTGCCTCATTAACGTCAATTATTGAAATAAAGGCTTCCTTATCGATTGACTCAACGAGTTGTTTTAAGCTGTGCAGTTCGCTGGGTGACACAACGCAGTAAATAACCTGCTTAGTGTTATGTGAATAGCCACCCTCGGCATTCAAAAAAGTAACGCCCCGGCTGAGCTCATCTTGAATTGCTGTAGAAATTGTATTTGACTCATTACTGATAATTAAGATTCCCCGAGCGGTATAAGCTCCTTGTTGGGTGAAATTAACGATTACCGAAAAAATCCAGACATAAATTAACGTATAAGCCATTTGCCGAATATCTAGGTAAACGAGAGACGATAATAAGACGATGACATCAATTGTCAGTAACGTTTGCCCCATCTGAATCCCCTTAAAGCGTTCAAATAAACGGGCAACGATATCTACCCCGCCAGTTGTACCACCAAATCGGTAAACAATTCCACAACCAAAACCACCAAATAATCCGGCGCCAATTGCTGAGAGCAAGAGATCATGATCAATGTTGATCACGATCGGTACCCGCTGCCAGATCCAAAGAAAAATTGCTAAGACGATGGTGCCATAAAGGGTGTAAAACATATCCTTCTTACCAAGGAACCGGTAGCCAATAATAAATAATGGGATGTTGACTAGGATTGTTGAATAAGCGGGGTCAATATGAAATAATGCTCTTAAAATCAAAGTGATACCAGTTACCCCGCCATCAGCAAGGTGATTATAAATGTTAAAGAAGACGATTCCAAATGAATAGATAGCTGTTCCAAGGGCGATTACAAGTAAATCAATCATCGAAATATTTAAATGGGTTTGTTTTTCTGCCATGGGTTACCTCCGTAATTTGTCCGCTAATTCATCATATCAAGTTTACGTCGAAATTAGCAATCTTTGCGACATTCTTTTTCTTCTTGCCAATAATTCTGTTAAAATTGTTTGAGAGACAAATACAAAATGGATGGCGATTATCGTGAAAATGGGCAAGGTTCCTACCGAATTTAAAGAAGCGTTACCAATCCTCCAAAGGATTGAGAAAGCGGGGTACGAGGCTTATTTTGTTGGCGGTTCCGTTAGAGATACTTTATTGAACCGGCCAATTCATGATGTAGACATTGCAACCAGTGCTTATCCTAGTGAAGTGAAGGAACTATTTAAGCGAACCGTGGATACTGGTATTGAACATGGGACGGTTATGATTCTAGACCACGGCACCGGCTATGAGGTGACAACCTTTCGGACAGAATCTGGTTACCAGGATTATCGCCGGCCTGATAAGGTTAAGTTTGTTCGGTCATTAAAAGAGGACTTGAAGCGTCGAGATTTCACCATTAACGCACTCGCAATGAGTGAAAGCGGGCAAATCACTGACTTGTTTGGTGGGTTAGCCGATATGAAGGCCAAAATTATCCGGGCAGTCGGCGATCCTGATGAACGGTTTAACGAAGATGCGCTGCGAATGATGAGAGCAATTCGGTTTGCTAGTCAGCTGGATTTTCAAATTGAGGCCAAAACACTTGTTGGAATCAAGCGTCACAGCCAGTTGTTGGAAAAGATTGCCGTTGAGCGGACCCATACTGAATTCGTTAAGATGATGACGGGTCGGGATGCTGAAAATGGTTTGGATCTCATGGTGGCAACAGATTTATATCAGCACATGCCCGGGCTGACCAGTCGTCAATCTCAGCTTCAACGAATGATTCAAAGCCACTTTAAACTGATCAATGAGGTTCAGGTATGGTCGCTACTGGCGTTTTACTTTAATTTTTCTAGCCAGGAGATTAGTCAATTTCTAAAGAGTTGGAAGACGGCTAATAAAATCATTGATGATGTTATCCTTACGACTGAATTACTCTTTAGGATGACTGCAGATCAGGTGGCTAATTGGGATCTGTACCGAGCAGGTAGACAGAATGTTACCAATGCAGTTGCTATTTTGAATACGATTTCACCTGCTTCGTTTTCGGCATATTTGACAGATTATCAAAAATTACCAATTACCGATAAGAAACAACTCAAAATTACCGGGGGTCAATTAATTAAAGCTGGTATTTTAAAGCCAAGCCCGGAATTGGGGAAGGTTTTGAATTATTTAGAAAAAGCTGTGGTACAAGCAACAGTCAGAAATGATGAACAGGCACTGATTAACGCGACAACAAGTTTTATAAACGAGGATGATTAACTAATGGAAACAATGCGGGTTGAAGGCTTAACGAAGACGTATGGTGAAAAGACCCTCTTCGATAAATTGGACTTTATCATAAATGAACACGACCGAATTGGTCTTATCGGTACAAATGGGAGCGGAAAAACATCGTTACTGAATGCAATTTCTGGCATGGATCACGATTCTACTGGTAACATTATTACTTCCAAATCCTATACGATTGGGTACTTAACTCAGGATCCTGAACTGGATGATCAATTATCAATTATGGACGCCGTTTTTTCGGGATCACAAAAGGTGTATCAGACAATTCGCAATTATGAAGCAGCCTTAAAACAATACTCTGCTCACCCAGAAGATGAAGCAGCCTTAAAGCGATATACCAAAGCTGAATCCCGGATGAACGAAGACGATGCTTGGAATGCCCAAAGTGACGTTAAGACGATTCTTACGCAACTTAAAATTAACGATGATACCCAAAAGGTCGGTGAGTTATCTGGTGGTCAAAGAAGGCGGGTTGGTCTAGCTCAAGTCCTCATTCAATCCCCTGATTTGCTTTTATTGGATGAGCCGACCAATCACTTGGATTTTGATTCCATTGATTGGCTACAAAATTACTTAGCAAGTTATAAGGGATCTTTGATCGTCGTTACCCATGATCGGTACTTCTTGGATCAGGTAGCCAATAAAATTTGGGAACTCTCATTTGGCAAGTTATATGAGTATGAAGGTAATTACCAAGACTACGTTGCCCAAAAAGCAACCCGGGTCCAGGGTGAAATTGACGCGCAACATAAAACGCAGCAATTATATAAATCCGAATTGGCCTGGATGAAGACTGGTGCCAAGGCGCGATCGACTAAGCAACAGGCCCGGATTAATCGCTTTAATGATCTAAAAGAAAATGTTAATACCTTGAAGCTTGATCAAGACGTTGATATCTCGTTGGGCCAAACACGGCTTGGCAAAGAAGTTATCAAGATGAAGGATGCAACCTTAAGCATTGAAGGGCAAACCATTCTAAAGGATTTTAACATTTTGGTTCAGCCAAACGAGCGAATTGGCATTAGTGGTGAAAATGGTGCTGGTAAGACCAGCTTGCTGAACGTCATTGCTGGCCGCTTGAAGTTAGATTCAGGCATCATAAAGATTGGTGAAACCGTCAAAATGGCGTATTATACACAATTGACAGAACCGATTCCAGAGGATAAACGGGTTATTAGCTATCTAAGTGAAATTGGGCAGCAGGTTACTGATAAGGATGGCCAAAAAATCAGTGTCGCCGACCTATTAGAGCAATTCCTATTTCCCCGATTTATGCATGGAACTTTGATTCGGAAGCTCTCTGGTGGTGAAAAAAGGAGATTGTACCTCCTTAAACTGTTGATGCAGCAGCCAAATGTTTTACTGCTTGATGAACCGACTAATGATTTAGATATTGCAACGTTAACGGTTCTTGAAGACTATATTTCTAAGTTTCAGGGAACCGTTATCACGGTTTCTCATGACCGGTACTTTTTGGATAAGGTTGCTGATCGATTATTAATCTTTGATGGCAATGGTGTCATTGAGGAACATCGGGGCCGGTTTACCGACTATCTTGCAAATAAGCGCCAGGCTGCCAAGAAGAAAGTTACTACTTCAAAGGCTACTGCGACAAACAAGAAAGCTGAAACAACCAGGGAGGCAAGTAATCAGCCAAAGCAAAAGAAAAAGCTAACTTATGCTGAACAACTTGAATATGGCCATATTGAATCGGATATCGATCAATTAGAAAGCCAACAGAGTGAGATTACAAAGCAGATGCAATCAAATGGTAGTGATTATGACAAGCTGGCTGATCTACAGGAACAAAAAGATAAATTAGAAGCTGAAATTGATAATAAAATTAAGCGCTGGGAATACTTGAGTGAATATGCTGAATAGCAAAAAGGAGAATTGTCATGTTAGAAGATGCCTATTTAAACCTTGAAAAATACGTTTTAGAACATGGTCACAAAAAATCAGATCGGACACACACCGGCACCTTGAGTACGTTTGGTTATCAGGCGCGCTATGATCTTTCAAAAGGGTTTCCGTTACTCACCACGAAGAAGGTCCCGTTTGGGTTGATAAAAAGTGAGCTGCTTTGGTTTCTTAAGGGAGATACCAATATTCGCTTTTTGCTTCAGCATAAGAACCATATTTGGGATGAGTGGGCATTTGAGAAATACGTGAATTCAAGTGATTACAAGGGTCCGGACATGAATGATTTTTCTCATCGCGCATTAAAGGATCCAGCCTTTAATAAGGTCTATCAAGAGCAAAAGAAGCTGTTTTGTCAAAAGATTTTAGATGATGCTGACTTTGCAAAAACGTATGGTGACCTAGGATTAGTATATGGAAGCCAATGGCGGGCATGGAAAACATCCACGGGAGAAACCATTGATCAAATTCAAAATGTCATCGATTTAATTAAGACCCATCCAGATTCTCGTCGAATGATTGTGTCAGCCTGGAACCCTGAGGATGTGCCAACGATGGCCCTACCACCATGCCATACCTTATTTCAATTCTATGTGGTCGATGGTAAGTTAAGCTGTCAACTCTATCAACGCTCGGCTGATATCTTTATTGGGGTTCCATTTAACATTGCGAGTTATGCACTTTTGACGTCCCTAATTGCGCGTGAGTGTGGGCTGCAGGTTGGCGACTTTGTTCACACGATGGGGGATGCTCATATCTATTCTAACCATCTTGAACAAGTTAAAGAGCAGTTAACCCGCAAACCTCATGACGCACCGCAACTGTGGTTAAACCCCGAAAAAACCCACTTAGAAGATTTCTCGATGAGTGATATTAAGGTTAAAAACTACGATCCATATCCAGTTATTAAAGCACCTGTGGCTGTGTAAGGGGGTACGCAGATGATTTCTTATATTTGGGCAGAGGATGCAAATGGTATTATCGGTGCAAATGGTAGCTTGCCGTGGCATTTACCAGATGACATGGCCTATTTCAAATCGACAACTATGGGCAATCCAATTATTTCTGGCGCCAACACGTTTAGAAGCTATAATCGGCCATTACCAGGCAGACAGAATATTGTTGTTTCTCGTCAAAACAACTTTCCAGATGGGATTATTGCTGTCTCATCAATTGAAAGTTTATGTGACTTGATCAATCAGGCTCCTGACAAGAATTACTTTGTCACGGGTGGGGCAACGATCTTTACCCAATTACTAGATAAAGTCGATTATCTATATCGAACTAAAATTAATCACTCTTTTAACGGGGACACCTATATGCCGAAAATTGATTACAATAAGTTTAGGTTAATTCGATCACAGCCTGGCGTCGTTGATGAAAAGAATAAGTATCAGCACACATTTGAAGTATACGAACGAATCGGACAATCGCCAAAATGATGATGTAAGTTAACCATAAATTTTGATATAATTGTATTTGGTTAACAAAAAGATTATTAATTTTGTAAAGAAACGAGTGGCGCAGATGGCAAAAGTAAAAGTTGTGACGGATTCATCAGCTCAACTTTCAGATGAAGAAGTTAAACAATATGATATAACCGTTGTTCCATTAACGGTTATGATTGATGGAACGGTATATGTTGAGCGCGATACAATCAACAATGAGCAATTCGTCCCTAAAATGTTAGAAGCAAAGGATCTTCCTAAGACGAGCCAACCACCAGTTGGTAAGTTTATCGAGGCATTTGATGAAGCTGGTAAGGATGGTAGCCAAGTACTGTGCATTAACATGTTAGAAGCAATCAGCGGCACGGTTCATGCTGCTGAACAAGCTGCGACGCTAAGTAAAAGTAACGTGACAGTGATTGATAGTACCTTTACGGATCGGGGATTAAGTTTTCAAGTTTTAGCGGCTGCCAAGCTTGCCCAGGAAGGCGCTGATCTTGAAACAATTTTGGCTCAGATTCAAAAAATCCGCCAAAACACCAAGCTTTACCTTTGTGTGATGACTTTAGATAACATTGTTAAGGGTGGCCGGCTTCATCCGATTGCTGGTGCCATCACAAATTTTCTTAACTTGAAGTTAGGATTACAGGTTGCTGACGGTAAGTTAAAGGTCATTTCAAAGGGCCGTGGTGATAAATCATTGCGCAAATTCTTTGGTAAAATTATTGATGATATGAAAAATACGAAGGCTCTTAAGATGATTGGAATTTCATACGTTACTGAAACCGATGTTTTAAAAGAAACCGTTCAGCAATTGAAAGAGGCCTTCCCAGATGTTCCACTACTATACCGGACAACATCGCCAATTATTGCGACGCATGTTGGTAAGGGTGGATTCGCATTGATTTATTATGATGATCCAGATTAATTAGTTGTTAATAAGGGCTGAGACAATTGGTTATGTCGATGCCCTCTTTTTGAGTTACAATTTGCTTAAAGGTTTTTACAAGGAGTTTTCACGTGAGGAAAAAGAGTCACAAGTTAAGCTATTTACTTGGTATCATTGCTGTTTTGATTGTGATTGGCGCCGGATTTGTTGGTTATCGTCAATATCAAAACCGCCCACCGAAGGCTGTTAAGCTGGTCGCTGTTGGTGATTCACTGACGCAGGGAGTAGGTGATCCTAAGGGGCGTGGTGGATACACTTATTTGATTAGGGAAAAAGTTAATCAAAAGAATTCCCACGTTAAAATGGCGACTGCTAATTTTGGCATTTCTGGTGAAACAACTGATCAGATTGATCATAGGGTACTGACGTCAACCAAGTTGCAACGTAACCTGCGTCACGCTGACGTTATCACTATGACGACTGGTGGTAATGATTTACTTCACTTTTTAAAACAGAACGTTATGGATTCAAACGGCCGTAATCTTGACGATAAGCTTGGTCAGTATCATCAAGATTATCAGAAACGGGTTAATCGGCTGTTTGGTAATATTCGCCAGTTAAATCATCAAGCACCTATTTTCGTGTTCGGAATTTATAATCCGGTTTATGTTTATTTTCCCCAAGTGTCGTTTATTAGTCAGGCAGTGGCGGAAAATAATTCGGTAACGCAAGCAGTCGTTCGTCGTCAGTCGCATATGTATTTTATTCCGATCAATAAACGGATGTCGGATGGTCAATTTACGACCACAAGATCTCGGCAGCAGCTTCGTAAGCGGTCAACCGTTATTGGCAATAAAAATTATAACGCTGGTGAGATTGAAGCACTCTTAAACGGTCAGACCACCCAAACGAATAAATATCTATCAACTGCTGACCATTTCCATCCTAATGAAATTGGCTATCAAATTATGACTAATTTATTATACAAGCAACTTGTAAAGCACACTAACTGGGCGAAAGGATGATTCAGCACAATGACTCATGAATCTCGACAAAAAAATAAACAACGAAACCTTTGGAAGCGTGCATTTTTGACGTTAGTGGGAATAATTGTGCTGGCGGCGATCGCCCTCGCAATAATGATTCAGTTGCCTTCAAAGAGTGACAGTACTTTTGGCGAAAAGCCTAACGATAGTGGGACAACGCCGATTTCAGCTGAATTAAATAAACGGCAACTCAATACATTATCAGATTATTATCTTGACAAGCTCCAAAATGGTCGCAATAATGCCAAGTATCACTTTGAAGTGGCTGATCAAGGGATCGTCTATGGGTCCATGAAGTTATTAGGGACTAACGTCGACTACAGTGTCTTTTTTGATCCCAAGGTAATGGCAAACGGAAACGTTGAATTGCATGCGACTAAGTTATCACTGGGAAGGTTCCCCGTTCCAATTAGCTTTGTTTTGACATACGTTGAAAAAAGTTACAAGCTGCCTAAGTGGGTCCAATTAGTTCCCAAAAAGAAGTTAATTAAGCTAGATATTAATCACATGACTAAGCATGGCCTTAATTATCGGGCAAAGACCATTGATATGTCTGGTAAAGGAAAATTTGCTTTCGACATTATCCTGCCGCAATAGTAAGGAGTATTGCATTATGAACAAAACCTTTTATCAATTTTTGATGACCCAGCGAAATCCGGGTAGTACGAACCCAATTGCAGAATTTGCGAATAATGCCTTTTATGACCAATCCTTTCCTAAGCAATTAGATGCATTTGAACCACTTTCAAAATATTTGGAAGAAAATGCTTCGTATTTGCCCAATATGGAAATATTTGATGACGTATGGAAAATGTATGAAGAAAGCATGTAGGAAGTGAAAAAATGGCAGTTACGATACAGTGGTTTCCTGGACATATGGCAAAAGCAATTCGTCAATTTGAAGAAAATCTTTCATTAGTAGACATTGTTTTTGAAGTGATTGATGCCCGGATTCCTTATTCGTCACAAAATCCAGAGATTAAGCGGATTAGTGCCGACAAACCGCATCTTTTTATTATGACTAAGCGTGATTTAGCTGACCCTAAGATGACGGCAAGTTGGTTGCGGTATTTTAAAGAAATTAAACAACCAGCCATTGCAATTGATGCGAAGACCCAGTTTGGGATTAATAACGTCATATCGGTTATTTCACCAATTCTAAAGGCTAAATTGCAACGCGAAGAAGATAAGGGCATGAAAAAACGGCCAATTAGGGCAATCAGTGTTGGGGTGCCTAATGTTGGGAAGTCAACGGTACTTAACCGGCTCGTTAACCGTCGAGCAGCTCAAGTTGGCAACCGTCCTGGCGTTACCAAGGGTCAGCAATGGTTAAAGTCTGGCAGTAAGTTGGAGCTCTTGGATACGCCAGGAATTCTTTGGCCTAAATTTGCAAATCAAGAAATTGCCAATAAGCTGGCGTTAACTGGGGCGATCAAAGACAGTGTTTTCCATAGTGACGACATTGCCCTATTTGCCTTAAACCTGCTGCGACAATCTCAGCCGCAACAATTGCAACAACGTTATCATCTTGCAGAGGACGACTTTGATCTCTCAGACGTTGATTTGTTACTAAAGATCACGGCTAAAATTGGCATGCATGACGACTATGAACGGGCTTCTAATCGAATTATTCAAGATGTTCGTTCCGGTAAGGTTGGCCCTTATACCCTAGACAATCCCGAAACAGTGGTGGCCCATCAAGATGACAATCGCAGAAGTTAAAAGGTTGTTAGCCAAAGTAACTGATGTGGCTGACCCAGCTATCAAAGAGCTGGCAGATGATCCCAGAAAGGGCGTTCAATTAGCCCTCAAGGCAACCCAAAACCGTCTAAAACGCCAACAGAAGCAGCTTTCTGAATTTCACCACAGATTTAAGTATGAAAGTAAGTTTTGGCAACAGGGGTGTCAATTTATTGCCGGTGTTGATGAGGTCGGCCGCGGGCCACTTGCTGGACCGGTCGTTGCTTGTGCCGTCATTGTCCCTCAAGATTTTGATCTGGTTGATGTGAATGATTCCAAGCAGGTCTCAAAAGAGATGCGGCAGCGGCTTTTTCCGCTTATCAAAAAAGAGGCAATTAGCATTGGTATCGGGGTTGTTGATAATCATGATATTGATCGGTTGAATATTTACGAAGCAACCAGAGTCGCAATGAAAAAGGCAGTTGGTGAATTAGACCCCAAACCAACAGAAATCATTGTGGATGCCATGCAAATACCAGTTCCGATTCATCAAACACGGTTAATTAAGGGAGACGCGAAAAGCATTAGTGTATCAGCTGCAAGCATTGTTGCCAAAGTTTATCGGGATCATTTAATGACTCAGTTTTCACAGAAATATCCCCAATATGATTTTGAACATAATGCGGGTTACGGCACTGCCAAACATTTAGCTGCTCTCAAAAAGTTTGGGCCAACCCCAATTCATCGTATGAGTTTTGCACCGGTTCAAAAAAATTCTAAAAAATAGCTTACGTTTTACGTAATTACTCTTAAAAGGAAGAATGAATATGCTTTTAAGAGATTTTTTATTACGGCTCCATTTATGTAAGGGAATTGGGATTGTTGGCAAAACCAAGGTTTATGATTGGCTGACAACCAAGCCATGGTATGAGGAAAGCCTGCCAAGTAGTGATGCCTTAGTGGCTATTGGCGGGGTTAGTTCACATCACCAGGCCGCCTTTATAGCTAGCTATACCCAACTCATTCAGGACGATCAACTGGTCAATCAACTCGTTGACGGCGAGAAATGGCTTTGCATTTCTGATCCGGGTTACCCAGAGAGTCTCCGAGAATCATATGCGTGTCCAATTATTTTATTTTATCGGGGTAATCTGAACTTGATAAACGGCCGTTTATTGGGAATTGTTGGTGCTAGGGAAGCCACTAGTTATTCGACAGCAATATTAAAACATTTGATTCCTGGAAAAATTTCTCATAGAATGACAATTGTGTCTGGTCTGGCCAAGGGCGTCGATAAATTAGCTCATCAGTGCGCAATGGCTAACAACGGTAAAACGATTGCAGTGATTGGAACCGGATTAGATATTGCTTATCCGAGCGCCAACCGTTTTTTACAGGAGCAAATTGCTAGAGAACACCTCTTGATTACTGAATATCCAAACCACACTAAGGGATATCGCAGCCATTTTCCAGAACGAAATCGAATTATTGCTGGGCTAGTTCAAAGCGTTTTAGTGACGGAAGCAAAGCATCATTCAGGCAGCTTAATTACTGCGAACTTGGCGTTACAAAATAATCGCAATGTTTTAGCTGTTCCTGGACCAATTACTAGCAAGTTATCGGTTGGCACGAACGAATTAATTGCTGCTGGGGCTAAGCCAATTCTTCAGCCAGAAGACATTCTCGAAGAATTCATTAGTTGACACTTAAAAACACTTGCAATATGATATGGTAGATTTGTGCCAATAATTTAAATGACTAATTAAAATAATTAAGGAGTAATATCGAAAGGAGAAACCATGGCTACTACAACAAAGCCTAGAGCTAAAGCAAAGGGCAAGACGAAGCGAAGGGCGTCACCTAAGAAGACGTTGGTGATTGTTGAATCGCCAGCCAAAGCCAAGACCATTGAGAAGTACCTTGGCCGTTCATACAAAGTTGTCGCCAGTAAGGGACATGTTCGCGACTTACCGAAAAGTAAGATGGGCGTCGATATTGATCACGACTATGAGCCTCATTATATTTCAATCCGTGGCAAGGGGGACACAATTAAAGAATTGCGTTCCGCAGCAAAAAAGGCTAAAAAAGTTTATTTAGCAGCCGATCCGGATCGTGAAGGGGAGTCAATTGCTTGGCATCTGTCTCACATTCTCGACCTTGACCCCAAGGCTGATAACCGAGTGGTGTTTAATGAAATCACGAAGGATGCCGTTAAGGAATCGTTTAAACATCCCAGAAATATCGACATGAATTTGGTTGATGCCCAACAGGCTCGCCGGGTTCTTGACCGGTTGGTGGGATATTCAATTTCACCACTGTTATGGCAAAAGGTTAAGAAAGGCTTGAGTGCTGGTCGAGTGCAGTCGATTGCCCTTTGGTTGATCATTCAACGAGAAAATGAAATTAAAGATTTCACGCCGGAAGAGTATTGGTCAATTGATTCGGAATTTAAAAAGGGTCGAAGTAAGTTTAAAGCCAGCTTCTATGGTTTAAACGGCAAAAAAAAGGCGTTGCCAAATAATGCCGCTGTTCAAGAAGTTTTAAAGCGGCTTGATCCGAAGGGTGACTTTGATATCACTAAGGTTACTCGGAAGGAACGTAAACGGCAGCCACAACCACCATTTACTACAAGTACAATGCAACAAGAGGCTAACCGAAAGCTTAACTATCGAACTCGGAAAACAATGATGGCTGCCCAACAGTTGTATGAAGGTATTAACATCGGCAAAGAGGGCAGTCAAGGACTCATTACCTATATGCGGACTGATTCTACAAGAATCTCTGTGATTGCAAAACATGAAGCATCAACTTTTCTGCATGAAAAATATGGTGCTGAGTATGCGGCTACTAAACCCATTAAAGGAAAATTGCCAGAAGGGGCGCAAGATGCCCATGAAGCAATCCGGCCAACTTCGGTATATCAGACACCGGCAAGCTTAAAGAAATACTTAACAAAGGATCAATTTAGACTCTATCAATTAGTTTGGTCACGGTTTGTTGCGAGCCAGATGACGCCAGCAATTATGGATACGATGGCCGTCACCATCGAACAGAATAAAGTGATTTTTAAAGCAAACGGGTCTAAGTTAAAGTTTGCTGGGTTTTTGAAGGTGTATGGTGACAGTAAGGAAAAGGACAACTTGCTGCCTGATCTTGAAGATGGTGATACCGTGAAGTTAGTTAAGAACAATCCGGATCAACACTTTACCCAACCACCGGCTCGATATAGTGAAGCAAACTTGATTAAGGCGCTTGAAGAAAAGGGCGTTGGTCGACCATCGACTTATTCACCCACCATTGATACAATTCAACGCCGGTATTACGTTAAGGAAGTTGGTAGAAGATTTGAACCAACTGAGCTTGGTGAAATTGTTAATAAGATTATCGTGGAATATTTCCCAGATATCGTTAATATCGATTTTACGGCGAACCTTGAAGGCAAACTGGATCAGGTTGAAGAAGGTAAGGAAAACTGGATTAAGCTTGTAGATAAGTTCTATCGGCCGTTTTCTACCGAGGTTGAATCAGCAACCAAAAATATGGAAAAAGTTCAGATTAAAGATGAACCCGCCGGTTTTAACTGCGACATTTGTGGCGCCCCAATGGTCATCAAAATGGGCCGTTACGGCAAGTTCTATGCTTGTTCGCGGTTCCCTGACTGTCGAAATACGAAGGCAATTGTCAAAGAAATCGGGGTTATTTGTCCTAAGTGTCACGAAGGTCAGGTCATTGAGCGAAAATCAAAACGTAACCGAATCTTTTATGGTTGCTCACGATTTCCAGACTGTGATTTTGTTTCTTGGGATAAACCGATTGGCCGCAATTGTCCAAAAGATGGTCATTTCTTAGTTGAAAAGAAAGTCAAAGGCGGCACCCAAGTTGTTTGCCCGAATGGCGACTACGAAGAACCTGCTCAGAAATAATTAAATTACCTTATAAATTGATTGCTACAAGTATATTTTGTAGACAATCTTTTTTTATTTCGTAAAGCAATCTAGTTGTAACTGGTTCTATAAAGGTGGTAGTGAAATGATTGTTCGCAATATCACAGAATGGGTGTAGAATCAAAGCTAGAATCATTATTGAGGAGGTTTTAATCATGTTTCCGTCAAAGCATAGTAGCTGCACAACAATTTTAGTTGGTAAAAACGCAACTTATGATGGGTCAACGATCATTGCCAGAAATGAAGATGCTGGGGAGGCCGTTCACCCCAAAAAATTTGTGGTCCTTCATCACGAAGATCAGCCTCGTCATTATCAATCAAAATTAAGTAAGTTTTCACTCGACTTACCTGACAATCCCGTCCGTTATACATCGGTACCTGACGTCGCTGTCGATGAAGGCGTCTGGGGTGAAGCTGGGATCAACATTAATAACATAGCGATGAGTGCTACGGAAACAATCACCACCAATTCACGAGTATTAGGAGCTGATCCATTCGTCAAAAATGGGTTTGGCGAAGAGGATCTATTAACAATTACGCTTCCATACATTAAATCAGCAAGAGAAGGGGTCAAACGCGTTGGCCAACTTCTTAAAAAGTACGGCACTTACGAACCCAATGGCATTATCTTTTCCGATGTTAATGAAATTTGGTACATGGAAACGGCTGGCGGTCATCACTGGGTTGCACAGCGAATACCAGATGATGCCTATGTTATTGCACCTAATCAAACCGGCATTCAAGAAGTTAAATTTGATGATCCTGATAACTTTATGTTTCCAAAGGATTTGTTAAAATTTGTGCAGCAGAATCATCTAAACCTCACTGAGAATTTTAATTTTAGAAAAATTTTTGGATCAGATACTCAGTCAGATCATCATTACAACACCCCACGAGCATGGTACGGTCAGCGCTATCTCAGCCCCAGTGCCGTGAAAGACAAAACGCCTATGAGCAACGATTTGTCATTTATTAACTATGCAGATCATAAAATAACGATTGAGGATATTAAGTATATTTTAAGTTCCCATTATCAAGACACACCATATGACCCATTTACGCCGGGGGCTAACTCTCAGACCAGCCCATATCGACCAATTGGCTTTAATCGTAACCAAGAATTATCCCTTTTACAGATTAGGCCTTACGTTCAAGCTAACCACGCTGCAATTCAGTGGCTTGCTTTTGCTGAGAATCCGTTTAACACGTTAACGCCGTTCTACACGAACGTTTTGGACACGCCTGATTGCTATCGGGATACAACTAAAATACTGGACAGCCACAATGCTTATTGGGCAAATCGATTGATCTCATTGATCGTTGCTGATCATTATCAGGAATTAATAGCCGATGTCGAAACCTATCAGCAGGCAACCTTAGCATATGGGCATCAACGAATTGCCAAGGTTGATAAGGCGGTTGAAAATAAACAGGATAGCGCGCTTATGCAGGCGTTGAGTCAAGCAAACGAGCGAACGGCTGACCGAATTATGAAAGATACTGAGGAATTATTGACTAAGTTGGTTATAAAAGCCAGTGAAAATAGCCGAGGCGCCTTTACTAACGGTCATTCACATTATTAATCTTTTTAACAACAAAGACTGGGACATAGGCGTTTAGATCCCAGAATTTAACGGAAAAATGCGGTCATTCCCGGTTTGGAATGATCGCATTTTTATGTTAAATGGCAGGGATCTGCCGTTTGTCGCAGCTTTCGACAATATAAATGTGGTGATCAAAGTTGCCATTACAAACGGAAAAATGACTAAGGTCCCGGCCTCTTTATTGATAGGACGCATTATTACCCTAAAGGTTGACATCCTGTTCAAAATTAAGTGGTGATAAATCAGTTGAAGTTGTAATTAAATTTGAGATGAGCTTATTGTAAGCATCGAGTCCCCGTTGAGCGTTTTCAAAGTTAATCTTGGTAAGAAAATTAGCGAGTTCAATGTTTGAAAGGCCGGCAAGGGATCTATCAGCTGCCTGGATTGATTGCTGAAATTGAACTCGTAATTGTTTCTGGGTGTCACTTAACTTTGGCCCCAGCGCTACATAGTGTGGGTCAACCAAGATGCCGGCGAGCTTATACGTCCAGTACGCTTGGTTAGGCGAATAGGTGCCAGTGGCATGTTGATATTGCTTGGGAGTGTCAGTTGCGCCTGCATAAAACGGCACAAACGTACTTTGGGCTGCGACTCCCATTGCTAGCCATTGAATGCCGGCTGCTTGGGTTGGCATAGAAGGCCGTATTTGTAGGATATGGGCCTCTTGAGTCTTAGCAAGACTGATTGGTCGAAAGCGGTGCTTATCGGCGTCTGAGCCTTCACCAATTGGATCGTAAGGGGTTCCTTGATAGTGTGAGCCTAAGAAATTTTGAACGTCAAAAATGGTTAGCTTCCGATTACTTCTGTTAATTAACGGCATATCCTGGTCAATTGGGGTATGTTGTTGATCAGGTGAAAATTGTTTGAGGCCGTACCAGACCCGAGGAGTGTTGTAATAAGTATCAGAAAGGCTGGCGGTTCCAAAAATTTTTCGGAAGTTAAATGTGTGACCTGACAAATCCGGATTCAGTTGGTTTTCTTTAACAAAACTTCTGATGTTGGGTGCCCACATATAGTTATCGGGATCAGAAAAGTTAATTTCTTGAATGGCGGTTTGGTTCGCAATTACTGCGTAAGCGTCATCTGGAATTTTGATTGCAACCCATTGATGGCCGCCGCCAGTTTCCATATACCAAGCTTCATCTTTGTCAGCGAACAGGATGCCGTTTGACTCAGATGTCCCAAAATGCTCAATAATCCGTCCAAGTCGACTGACGCCCTGACGTGCAGTTTTGACATAGGGTAGGACAACGGTAATCATGGCTTCTTCACCAATCCCGTCTTTTTCTAAAGGATCAGCTCCCAATGCGTATTCGTTCGTATAAGTACTTTCGGTTGCACTCATTGCGACCCCATATTCATTGATCCCATCTTCTTCAAACAAGCCGTATTGATCAGTCCATTCAGGAGTAGCTGAATATTTTGCGCGAACCTTTGGAAGTGAAATCTTAAAGCCATTATCATTGGATGAAAATGACTGTTCTTCGTCAAACTCTTTGTGGTTATGAATAACATAGTTTTTTGGCCATGCGGCTTTACTATCTTCGTTTCGGGCAATCATAATTGATCCATCGACACTGGCGTTTTTGCCAACGATCATACTGGTACATGCGGAATAAGCTTTTATTGGCATCATTTCAAATTCTCCCATCACTTGTTGAAATAGTGAGCAGACCGTTACGCTGCTCTGCTGTTTTTTAATTCTATCTGATTAATTGTATCACTTTTTACCTAGCTGGTGGGGCATCACGACTTAGACCCTTTAGATTAATATTGCAGCCCAAAATAAAATGGCGTATACTTTTTTAAACTAAAAAATGGAGGAATTTATTATGCCAATTGTAGATATTCATTTAATTGCTGGTAGATCTCAGGCTCAGTTGAAAGGCCTAGTTGAAGACGTCACCGCCGCCGTTGTTAAAAATACAGGGGCCCCAGCGGAACATGTTCACGTTATCTTAAGTGAAATGCAAAAAGATCGTTATAGTGTTGGCGGCGTTTTAAAGAGTGATGAAAAATAGTTTAATAACTACATCATGGGCATTCCCGGTTAAAGTTCGAGCTTAAGCAGGGGATGCTTTATTTAGTTAGGTCATTTATTTTGTTGAGAATAAAGTCGTCAAATCATAATTACCAGTCAGGAATTGAATACACGGCATATTCCTTGTACTTTTCTAAAGTTTTCTAACGGGTTGGTTTGTTAATAAAGAATATTGTATACTTATGGAGATATATGGAAGCGACAAATGCACTAATAATAAGAATGGAGACCTTTACATGAATGATCAACAATACATAATGTCAATTGATGAAGGGACAACTAGTACCCGGGCAATCCTTTTCAATCATGATGGCGATATCGTTGGTAAGTCACAGCGTGAATTTCATCAGTACTTTCCCAAGTCAGGCTGGGTGGAACACGATGCAAATGAGATTTGGAATGCCGTTCAGTCAGTTATCTCTGAAGCGCTCATTGATGCTGATGTTCCCCCATATAAGGTGCGGGGAATTGGTGTTACCAATCAGCGGGAAACAACGGTCATTTGGGATCGGAATACTGGTGAACCAATTTATCATGCGATCGTTTGGCAGTCTAAACAGACATCGGGGTTAGCTGATCAGCTCAAAAATGATGGTTACGGTGATATGATTCATGATAAAACGGGATTGATTATCGATTCTTATTTTTCTGCTACTAAGATTAAATGGATCTTAGACAACGTAGATGGTGCCCGTAAAAAGGCTGAAAACGGTGATCTTCTTTTTGGGACGATTGATACTTGGGTACTGTGGAAGCTAACCGGTGGCAAGGTTCACGCGACCGACTACACAAATGCCAGTCGAACAATGTTGTTTAATATTCACACATTGAAATGGGATCAAGACATTCTTAAATTATTGGATATTCCAGAAAGCATGCTACCAGAAGTTCATTCCTCATCTGAAATCTATGGGTATACGTCGGGTTATTCATTTGCCGGGGTTCAAGTACCAATTGCTGGTATTGCGGGTGACCAACAAGCTGCTTTGTTTGGTCAAATGGCACTTCAGCGGGGAATGATCAAGAATACTTATGGTACAGGTGCCTTTATCGTGATGAATACTGGCGAGGAACCAACGCTTTCTAAGCGCGGTTTATTAACGACGATTGCTTACGGAATTGATGGTAAAGTTAATTATGCTTTAGAAGGTAGTATTTTTGTCGCCGGTTCTGCGATTCAGTGGCTGCGCGATGCAATGGAAATGATTAAGACTTCTCCAGAGTCCGAACAAATGGCAGTTGATGCTAAAAGCAGTGATGGTGTTTATGTTGTGCCTGCTTTTACCGGCTTAGGTGCGCCATACTGGGATCAAGATGCCCGGGGTGCCGTATTTGGCTTAACTCGGGGAACAACTAAGAACCAGTTTATTAGGGCAACCCTAGAGTCTTTGGCATACCAAACCAGAGACGTTGTTGATACCATGGTTAGCGAAACTGGAATTGATTTGAAGGAATTAGCGGTTGATGGTGGAGCAGCGAATAATAATTATTTGATGCAGTTTCAGGCCGATATTTTAGGGACACCGATTCAACGGGCATCAATTGCCGAGACAACTGCTTTAGGAGCAGCGTACCTTGCTGGCTTGGCCGTTGGTTTTTGGGAGTCGGTTGATGAAATTAAGCAGACGATTAAAGCTCGTGATGAATTCAAGCCAAATATGGCTGAAAAGGCCCGCAAACAGTTATATTCGGGTTGGAAACGCGCTGTTAATGCCACAATTCAATTCCATCCAGAAGAAGATTAAGGGTCACCAAATTGAGTTATTTGCATCAAGCAGTCCTGGTAGTCTCGTCTGTGGACATCTAGGATTAGGCCTTTTGAAGTTATAAAATAATCCCCCCAATGTTAAGATTTTAACGCTGGGGGGATTTTTACTGTCGTGGCCTTCTTCACTATCTCTAATCAAATTTGAGTCAAAAACAATTTGATAGCAACAATACACACTTAACGTTCATCTCGCTACTATCGAATTCACTGCTATTATTCAATAACAGTTTCCTTAACAAATGCTTTGACCTCTTCTTGCTGATGCTTATTAATGTTTCCCAATTTTGGCATGAGACCATGGAGGAAAAGATGATCACTGGATACCTTAATACCCTTTTCGTCTAAAATCTTGCCAAGTTGTTTGCCAACCGTAAATAAACTGCCAGACGTTCCAAATAGAAAAACTTCGGTTACTTTATGGGGATCTAAACGACTGGTAAACGTTTTCAAATGTTCATCGACGTTCATGTTGTAGATGCCGCCACCCAAGTAAAGCCGATTGACGGGCTCATCGATGGGTACCTCAATCGATTTCGATTCTATTTTTAATAGGTCGCCTAACATGTTTGCAAGTTTCTTAGTATTCCCGGTTCGTGAATAGTATCTAATTGCATCCATATATTGTCTCTCCCTTCGCAAATAGATAAGTACCCTGACTAATTTTGATTATAGTTCTGAATCCGCTTTCTTTCAATTAATGTGCGCTTATTTTGTTAATTTAGTGTATAGAAAAACGGACAGTAAATGGCTGACTAAAGCGTTTACATTCTTTGAATTACACACTATACTTGAGTAAGTAGAGCATCAAGTTGCCCTAATAGTTCATAGGGAGATGTTAATTTATGGTTGAAAAGATTAGTGGTAGATAGATAAAATAATGTTTTAACAAGCAATTTATCTAAATTTATGTAAAAAAATAGTGAACCCAAAAACGGTACACCGCTTTGGTCCACTATATTAAATTGTTGATTTTATGATAAATATCAACATTCTTGTATTGAATGATTTACTGACTAACTGCTAGGTCCAAATGCGCTTGCAAGTAACGGGCAACGCCATCCTCTTCATTCGTATAGGTGGTAACGTCGTTGGCCAGTGCCTTGATACTTGGGATTGCATTTTTCATTGCAACGCTCTTACCAGCATAAGACATCATCGTTCGGTCATTATCCTCATCCCCAAATGCGATGATGTCTTGTTGCAAGATGCCATAATAATCTGCTAGGAATTTTAAGCCAGTTGATTTGTGAACACCCTTCGTCGCAATTTCAACGATTGGGTGGGGGCCGCCCCATGGGGAAACTTCCACTTGATCACCAAATTGTTTCTCAACGAAATCGATCAAGCCTGCTTTTAGCTCTGGCTTCACCTCCACCGTGATACTAATGGGGTTATCTTGCAAACTTTTTTGACTAAGAATTTGATTAGTTTTAAGCGTACTAGGAAAGAACCCAAATCCACTTTTAATTCCTTTGTTCGCTAAAAATAAGTCACGGCCTTCCACGGCAATGAGTGACAGTCCAAGTTGCTTGCTTTTCCCAAGTAATTCCATCACAATTTCCTTATCAATTGTGTATTGATATTCGCGAGGCCAATTTTGGTGTGGTAAAATACCAAGATTACCGTTAAAATTAATCATTGGTGAATTTAAATGAAGTTCATCATAGAAATTTTCAGAAATTCGGTTAGGACGGCCAGTAACCAAACTGACCACACAACCTGCTTTAATTGCTTGATTAAGGGTTGCTTTGGTCCGGGCACTGATCTGACCATCGTTGTTTAACGTAGTCCCATCTAGGTCAAGCGCGATTAGTTTTTTTGTAATTGTACTCACTCCTTTAACCAGCATATTGCTTTATGTTAGCTGATAAATAATATTTCGTCAATCATTGACAACAAAAAGGAAGTTAAGAATGGATTTACCAACGACGTTTATTGAAAAATATGAAAAATTACTGGGTGAAAAAGAAGCAGCTGCGTTTATCAAAAGCTTTTCAGCGCCGGCTGACCACGGGTTTAGAATTAATCCGTTAAAGCCCAAACCCAAGGAATTAGATTATCGACAACCAACTCCTCACTGCCAATTTGGCTACCATGGGCAAGTAAGCGGTAAAAGCATTGTCCATCAAGCCGGTGCTGTATACAGCCAGGAACCCAGTGCGATGTATGTGGGGGAAGTTGCCAAGCCCCATTTAAATGAAAAGGTACTGGACCTTTGCGCCGCGCCGGGTGGAAAAACGACCCACCTTGGGAGTTACCTTCAAAATACAGGGTTACTGATGGCCAACGAAATTGATTCGAAGCGAGCAAAGGCTTTGGTGGAAAACGTTGAGCGATTTTCATTTACGAATACAATTGTTACCAATACCAATCCCGATGTTTTAGCGCAAAAATTACCTGGTTTTTTTGACCGGTTATTAGTCGATGCACCGTGTTCAGGAGAAGGGATGTTCCGAAAGGATCCAGCTGCAGTTGGGTATTGGAACATTGATTACCCAGCAGAATGTGCGAAGCGCCAGAGAACTATCCTTGCAGCTGCTGTGAACAATTTGCGGCCAGGTGGGGAACTGATTTATTCAACCTGTACATTCGCGCCAGAAGAAGATGAACAGATCATTGCATGGCTGGTTTCGGAATATCACTTTGAAATTTTACCAATTAAAAAATTCCCTGGGATGGATGCTGGAAAACCCAATTGGGCAGATGGTAATCCTGATTTGCAAAAGTGTGTCCGGATATTCCCACATCATTTTCAGGGCGAGGGTCACTTTATTGCGAAGTTAAAAAAGCCTGGCGATAATCTGGGTGACTCAAATAAGCGACCAGAAGCAATTAGTCGGAACATTTCCTCGCTTACCAGGGATCAGCAACAGCTTTGGAACGCATTTGCTAAGGAGACTTTAAACCAACCACGGCTACAAAAATTAGTTAACTTTAAAGATGATCTGTATTCAGTCCCTGAGCAGACACCCAATCTAGATGGCATTAAGGTTGTTCGTCTGGGCCTTAAACTGGGAACGTTTAAGAAAAAGCGGTTTGAACCAAGTTACGCCGCTGGGTTAGCTCTGCAACCAAACCAAGTGAAAAATACGCTTAAGATTGATCAGGCCAAATGGGCAAAGTATGTTCACGGGGACACATTTTCAGTTGACCCAGGAATTAAGAAGGGGTGGTACCAGATTATCTGTGAAGACCTGCCAATTGGGTTTGTGAAGGTAGTGAACGGGACGGCCAAGAATTTCTTTCCAAAGGGACTTCGGTTTAATTTGTAAAACACAAAAAGCGGATTTAGTTAACTTCAATTTGAAAGTTACTAAGTCCGCTTTTTGAGTGTTAATATTTAATGTTTCGCTGTTCAAGGTAAGAAATTAACCTTGGTGAAAGAATGAGTCTTTGTCGTTTTAACTCATCGACTGTTGAACACCCTAACATGAGCATAATGGCTTTTAAACCATATTTCCAGTTATTAATTGTGTCAATAACATGCTGGTCGTCATATTTGATAACTTGGTTTAAGAAATACCCAGCAACCCCAACCGCCGAGCTCCCAAGCGCTAGACATTTTGCAACGGCTAATGGTGATTTGACACCGCCAGAAGCGACAAAGGTTGCCTGTTGCTGAAATTGGCGACTTTCCAGGAGTGATTCAATGGTTGTGAGTCCCCAATCCTTAAGATAATCCATATCCTTTGAATGCCGGCGGAAATTTTCGATCATCGCAAAATTAGTGCCCCCGCGACCACTTACGTTGATAGCGGTCACGCCAAGCTGAAGGAGCTCGCTAATCGTTTCTTGACTGATGCCAAAGCCAACTTCTTTAATGATGATCGGGATCTTTACTTTAGTCACAATTTCGGAGATGTTTTGTTTGAAATTAAACGTTCGATCACCCTCCGGCATGATTAATTCCTGAGCCGCATTGATGTGGATTTCCAGTGCATCAGCATGAATCATATCGATAGCAGCCAAGGCATCGTTAACGGTTTTATTTGCACCAAGATTGGCAAAAATAAGACCATCTGGGTTATTTTGACGCACAATTTCAAATGTATCTCGAAGCGAAGGGTCACTGAGGGCCACGCTTTGAGAACCTACGGCCATTGCGAGCCCCGTTTGATTTGCGATAGTCGCCAGGCGGGCGTTGAGCTTCTTCGTTCGTTCACTGCCACCAGAAATCGCTTCAAGGTAAAAAGGAGCGGATAGCTGCAACGGGCCTAGTTGACTAGCAATATTAATGTCACGTAGAGAGCTAGTTGCAAGTCCCTGATTAATGAATCGAACCTCATCAAAAAGATCCTTATCAGGCTGATAGAACTTTTCCGCTAATGAAACGTGTTCATCTTTTCGATGTGAATGATTTGAAATCATTGGTTACTCCTTGTTGATGTCAATGACGGGGTGAACACTTAGTGATAGGCGGGTAATCCCGTTTTCCTGCCATCGTTGAATCATTGAATCGACGTCCGTGTGCTTATCAATGACGACAATCCCACAATCACCACCGCCAGCTCCTGATGACTTAGCTGCGGCCGAGTTTTCCACAGCAATATCGCACATTTTCTTCAGGGTCGGTGTTTCAATTGCAACCTTAGTGAACGCCGCCAGATGTTGTAAAATTTCTCGGTTTCGTTTAATGCCGGTTTTGATTGTCTCCAAGCTGCCATCTTTGAATCCCTGGATCAATTCTTCTAGACACTTTTTACTTTCCATGAGAAATTGATCATATACTTGATGTTGGCGACTTTTTTGAATGGCGACCTTATCAACCAAATGAGAGGTTGAGGCCGGCGTTCCGGTCCAACCAATGATGAGCCGAAGATCCCTTGGCGGGGTTAACTGAGTAATTTGTAAGTGTGGCCACGGTTGGTTAACTAATTCAGTTAAGCTTTGTTCAGAGCGGGCAGCAATTAACCAGTTGCGGTCAAAAGAACGATAGGCAATCCAGCCACCATAAACACTAGCAGCAATGTCACCCAGAGAGCCGTTTCCCTGAACATCTAAATGCGCTATGGCTGACAGTTTAAACAATTGGCTTTTGGTAAGGGGAAGCTGATAAAACTGACATAATGCCTTAACGGTTGCAACCGTCACGGCAGCTGAAGATCCTAACCCATACTTTTTACCATTGGGACTGTCTAAATCACTATTGATTCGTAAATCATAAAGATCCATAGGCCGGTTAAGTGCCTGGGCATATGCCTCAGTGAGTCTAATAGCTGAAATTATGTAATTAAAGGTATTGTCCCGATTATCCAAGATCATTTGGTCGCCTTGACGACGCCAAAAAACGGAATCATCACGATATTGTTTAGAAACGATACTTCCATATGATTTGCTTCGGGAGATTTCGACGGTTACGAATTGATTTAACGCAACAATGATTGATGGGTAGCCAGTTTCGACGACCGCATATTCTCCGGCAATGTATAGTTTTCCTGGCGCTTTCACCGTAATCAACGGATCATTTCCTTTCTGCTTATAAATAATGCACACCTGGTCCTGCGTGAACAACTGCCACCCGTTCTTGTCCAAGTAACTTCGTAAACCTACTAACAATGGCATCCAGGTTGGCTTGTTGACAGAGCACTTTAACGTTTGGCCCAGCGTCAATCGTATAGTAGCACTCAATACCATCATGTCTGAGGCGTTTAACCTCGTTCATTGCGGTTAAAGTCTCCCCGTTAAAGTACATGAAATCAGGGGCAGCGCTTAAAGTCAATGCGTGCATCCGCATGGCGTTTAATTCACTAATATTGCCAAACTTTGTAAAATCGTTGGCATTAATAGCCACTTTGAGGTCGCTTAAATCATTTTGCGCAACTTTAACCCATGTGGGGTAATAGGGAGAAGTGGTCACCGAGCGGTTCATGCCTTCACGACTTGAAACTGCTTTGTGCTTTTTTTCGACGGTTAGGGCGACGATGGCAACATCATTAAGGGCGCTTTGCTTAAGCGGGACAGCGTAAGAATCCAAATCATTTGTTCCCCGACGCCATTCTACAAAGCCACCAAAAATTGACCGACAGGCTGAGCCAGAGCCTCTCCGTGCTAGTCTAGACAGATCTTTGCTAGAGAGTGTTAACCCGGCTGCTTTGCTGGCAGCTGCCGCCAATGCTGCGAATGCGGATGCTGAAGATGCCAATCCAGCGGCAATTGGGACCTGATTATGCGATATTACTTCCGCGTGGTCCTTCATTCCTGCAAGGTTACGGACAATGGTTAGGAAGTCATGGACTCGTTGCCAGCTTTTGCCCGCGACCTCCTGATGATCAATTTTGACGATATCATCAGGAAGTGTTGGATCAAATCGCACAGACGTTTCTGTATAAAACTTATCTAGCGTTAATGATAAACTGCTGGTATATGGCACAATGAGTTGGCTATCCTTTTTACCCCAGTACTTGATTAAGGCGATATTGGTGTGAGCTACTGCTTTGGCCGAACTAGTTGACGAGGTTGTCATGAGCTTCTCCTGTGGAATATTCGTAATTTTCAAATGATTGAATCCAAGTTTGGGTTGCCCCAGCTTGTCTTAGTTTAGTTGAAATTATCTGGGCGTCTCGCTGATTATCGGTTAAACTGATCATACAGCCGCCAAGGCCACTACCGGTCAGCTTGGCCCCTAAGGCATTATTGGCAACAGCAATTCGACAAAAGTCATCTAGCGTATCGGTACTGACACCTAATTTAGAAAGATGATGTTGGCTTTGATTCATAAGCATCCCAAGCTGTTTCTTATCAGCACTTGCAAGGGCGTCTTTAGCCGAGTCGGCAATTGTGCCCAGTTGGTCAATCAAGGGAACCGCTACATCAGAATTCGTAACCACATTATTGTGAACCAGCGACACAGCCTCGCTGGTTTTTCCCTTAATGCCACTATCAGCAATCACCAAAAATAAATCAGAACTATGGAATTCAATTTGTTCGTTGATTTGGTTCTTAACAAACCAAATTGGAGCCTCCGAGCTGGCAGTTGCTGCGTCTAAACCACTGGGATTGCCATGGGTAATTTGCTCTTCAACGTCTGCAAGTGCGAGTAACCTGGACCGGGTCAGTGGCTTTTCGAACAAATTAAAGAAGCCTCTAACCAAGGCAACAGCTGTTGCAGCTGACGAACCCATTCCTCGTTCGGAAGGGACTTTGCTTTGAATTGTTAACTCAAATGGCAAATCAGGTGAATTAAATGACTTAAGAAGCTGTCTGATTAGAACGCCGATTCCTTTTAAGTTGTCGGCCATCTCAGAAATTGGCCCATCAAAGTAACGACAGTGGATCGTTTGACCGACCGATATTAACTTGATAGCGACTGTAACGTTTACTGAATAAACGGGAATGGCGATTGCGGGCTTACCGTAGACGACGCTGTGCTCCCCGAAAAATATAATTTTAGCGTAACTTGTTCCCGTTGCTTTTTTTTTCAATTCTTTATCCGCTCACTTTCAAACATTCCAATTTTATCATAATTCATAAGTGGAAGAAGCTTTTCGCAATATTTTTAAAAATTTATAAAAAATAGAAGTCCCTTAGATGGTAGATTATCATAACCAGCTTGTAGTATTATAAAAGTTAATGAACCTTTAAGAAAAATCATGATATACATTAGATTGGTGAACAATATGAATTCAAAAACAACCTTTGCAGTTGTTGACATTGAAACAACTGGAACTGATTTAGCAGCTGATGACCGGACAATTCAGTTCAGCTGCTGTCTGGTTTCTGATAATAAAATAACTGATACTTTCGTTACGGATATTAATCCACAACGTGAGGTGCCTAACCGCATCGTTCAATTGACGGGAATTACAAACGACCGCTTAACACATGCACCAACGTTTGATCAAGTTGCTGCCAAATTGTATGGTCTATTGAATGAAACGGTATTTGTTGCCCATAACGTCAATTTTGATTTTCCATTTCTCAATGCGGAATTTCAACGAGTAGGTTATCCGGAGCTCCAAATTGAAGCAATTGATACGGTAACGATGAGCCAAATCCTCCTACCAACGCTCTCAAGCTATCGGCTCCAAGATCTGAGTGCGTATTTTAACATTGAACATGATCATCCCCATACGGCTGATAGTGATGCTTTAGCAACCGCTAAGTTGTTATTAATTCTTTTGCGCCAAATTGAAGAATTACCAAGTACCACCTTACAACAGATTCTCAACGTAAGCCCATCATTGCCACAGGATACCCTTAAAGTGTTCCTTAACGCAAATGAAGTGAATCAAAAGCAGGCACACGTTAAAAAACTACCAGGGCATTTGAAATTGTCGTCTGGATTGGTGATTAGGAGACGTGAATTAGGCAATGATAAGCAGCAGTTGCGAAGTGCTAATGATCGTTATCCAAAGACTAAAAAAGCCAAGGCCAAAATTTTGCCCGACCAGTTAGAATCCCGACTGGAACAAAATAAAATGATGAACCTCATCTATAACAATTATGCAGATCCACAGCACCATGACGCTAAAACAATGGTAATCGAAGCACCGACTGGAATCGGTAAGAGTCTCGGTTATTGTTTACCGTTTTCTTACTTAGTGAGTCAGCAAAAGCCAGTTGTGATTAGCACATCAACCACTTATTTACAATTTCAGCTCCAGAATCAAACAATTCCGATGTTAAACCAGGAGCTGCCGTTTGAAATTAGTAGCATTATTTTAAAGGGGGCCAGGCACTATATTGATCTATATAAATTCAAAAACCTCTTATTTGTGCCAGATAATTCTCATCAAACACCGTTTGTTAAGGCCCAGATTCTAGTTTGGCTAACGATGACAACCACCGGTGATCTGGATGAATTGCATTTAAACGTTGACCAAACGCCCTTTGTGTGGAAAATTCAACATACTGGTGTTCGTTGGCTTGATCCAAGTGAACCGTTCTATGAGGATGATTTTCTCCGTTATAATTTGAAGCGAGCTAAACTTGCTGATTTTATTATTGTTAACCACACGTATTTAATCAAAAATTGGCAATATTTTAAAGAACTACCAGTTAAACCATATTTATTAATTGATGAAACTCAGCAGTTTGCCGAAACGGCAATTAAGAATAACCAGGAAAAAATTAATCCGCTATCGTTAATTACGATCATTAATAAAATTCTTGCAAGTATCAATCAAAATCATGAGGACAACATTGGCAGTATTATTGCCAATAATGCGATTTTAGGTCGGCTGACCGATGAATTAGCGGATAAACTAACGACGACAAAGAATCTTATTCACCAGATTATGACGACTATTTTTAGTCAGGTGGTTGCTCACAAGAAGCTTCATCGAAACGTTGACTTTTTCGAACGATTAATTCCAATCACTGAAATGAAGGATTCGACCAAGGCTAACCAGGGAATGATTCAGCAGTTACGTCATGTAAAGGATCAAATTGATGATTTGTTAGTCGAACTAAACCGTGAAGTTGATAACAACGCAAATTCCTTTACAAATCAGGACTTCTTGGGAATTTATTCTTTTTTTGAAAACTATAATCATTTCAATGACCGCCTTCGCCAGCTGCTCGGAATCATTGACGTTGACGACCAATCAATTGAACAGCACGTGACCTGGGTGACGATTAATCACGTTAAAGACGTTAATAGTTTAACGCTCAACCGGGGGATCTTGAAGACTGAAGATTACTTAACTGAACACATTTATTCTTCATTTGAACCGACGACTTTTACTGGTGCGACGATCTTTTCATCTCGACGGTCCCAATTCATCTATGATTTACTAGGAATTGATAGGCAGAAGACGGCAGTCAAGCGGTTAAAAAGCGATTTTAACCCGGCTAATCAAGCTCGACTTTATCTTGTTACCGACGAAAGTGATGCAAAATTTGCGACGAATTCCGATGCATATCTACAACAGGTCGCAACTAATATTGAAGCCATTTATGGTCAGGTTCCTAGGCAAACCCTGGTTTTATTTAATTCACTGAATGCAATTGAGCGGACCTATCGACTACTTCAAGAGAGCGGCTTTACGGCCAATCACTTCGTCCTTGCCCAAGGTGTTCATGGTACGGCAACCAAAATTAGCAAACAATTTATCCATCACGAACCAGCAATCTTGCTAGGCGCAAATACTTTTTGGCAGGGAGTTGACTTTCCACATCACCTGCTAGAAAACTTAATAGTAGCGCAGTTACCCTTTGATACGCCTGCAGATCCATACAACCATGCCCGCTATTCAATCGAACGAAGTAAGGGCAAAAATCCGTTTTATAGTATTACCTTACCAAAAGCAACTTTAAGGCTTCGTCAAGGAATGGGGCGACTGCTTAGAACCAGGGATGATTATGGGACCATCTTTATTTTGGACCCTAGATTATTAACAAAACGATATGGCAGTATCGTTTTAGCAAACTTACGAAATGAAATTCCGATTGTTCAAGGTGATATTAACCATTGTATTGCCGACATGGTTAAATTTTTTGAAAGCAAAGCATAGACCGCATCGGTATGGACTATAATTTGCTATAATAAAGGGCATGACAATGTGAAAGGACAATATTATGCAAAGGCAACGGCGAATTAAGAAACAATCGACAATTAAAATTTCATGGATCATAACGGCCATCATCTTGGTACTTTTCTTCACGGTGTTCATCACCTTTCATCAGGCTGAGAAGCCGATGAACACGGCTCGAAGCCAGACAGTATCAATGGCTAAGAAATATGCCGGACTCACTACGGTAAGTTCATTTTATTCATCCAATCTAAATAAAACCTATTATTCGGTGGCTGGTAAGGATAATAAGGGACGCAAAATCTACGTTATCATTGCTAAAAAGGGTGGTAACATCACCGTTATCAATCAGAACAGTGGTTTATCTGAAACGGAAATCAGGAATGTGATTACTGAAAAGAAGTCGCCCCAAAAAATTAACAGTATCAGCTTGACGCTCATTAATAGCAAGCCATACTGGGTGGTCAGTTATCTGAATTCCGACGACAACCTCTGTTTTGCAACGTTAAATTTCAAAACTGGGAATGTTTATAAGTCAATTGAAAACATCTAGGACAGCTGCACAAAGCAGAAATCTGCGTATAAGCACCTCTAACGAAAATCCCAAAATCAGGGATTCCCGTTAGAGGAGACTTATACTCCGATTTCTAATCGCTCTGTTCCGCTCACTTTATTGAAGGGAAATGATTATGAAATTTTCAAACCGGACAGCGCAAATTACACCATCAGCAACAATTAAAGTTTCAAGTAAAGCAAAACAAATGATCCGAAACGGTATTGATGTGATCAACTTGGGAATTGGTGAACCAGATTTCGCAACACCGACAGCAATTGCTGACGCTGCGATTGATGCAATTCATTCTGGTAAAACCAGTTTTTATACACCTGCAAGTGGTTTGCTAACGCTGAAGCAAGCAATTGTTGAGCGGACACAACGCGACTATGGTGTCGTATACACAACCGACCAGATTAGTGTGACCAATGGTGCTAAGACGGCTTTATATGTGTTAATGCAGGTGTTAATTAACCCAGGTGATGAGGTACTTCTGCCGAAGCCAAGTTGGGTAAGCTATCAACAACAAGTCTACTTAGCTGACGGGCAACCAGTTATGGTTGACACTGATCGTAATTTTAAAATTACCCCTGATTTACTAGAGCAGGCGTATACATCACGGTCAAAGGTGCTAGTCATTAATTCACCGCAAAATCCTACCGGCACGCTTTACTCGAAAAATGAGTTACGTGCGATTGGAAACTGGGCGGTTGATCATAATCTGGTCATAGTTACGGATGATATTTACGGTAAATTAATCTATAATAATAATCGGTTTTATTCACCGGTTCAGTTTGAAGGCAGAATTAGTGAAGCGACGATTATGGTGAATGGCATTTCTAAAGCATATTCGATGACTGGTTGGCGGATTGGTTACATTGCTGGGCCCCAGGAGCTGATTCAGCGGGTAAATTCACTGTTGTCACACATGACCGGTAACCCCGCAGCGGTCAGTCAGTATGCTGCCATTGCGGCGCTTCAATCTGATCAGCAAGCCGTTAGTCGAATGCGGCAAGCGTTTGAGAAGCGCTTGAATACCATTTATCCACTTCTTCAAAAGGTTCCTGGCTTTGAAATTACGCAGAAACCCCAAGGGGCTCTTTATTTATTTCCCAAGGTGGCCGTCGCCATGAAGATGGTTGGGGTGACATCGTCGGCTCAGCTAGTTGAGCGGTTGCTAAATGAGGCCCATGTTGCAGTTGTGGATGGAGCCGCGTTTGGATTGCCTGGTTACATACGGTTAAGCTATGCAGCTAGTCTGACAGACTTGAAAACCGCTGTTACTAGAATCAATGGATTTATGAATCATTATTTAGAGAAAGAGTTGTCTGGAGGAATTGGTAGTGAAACAAATTAGTATGATTGATGCACCCAAGTACGTAAACGAGAAAGTAAAGATGGGTGTTTGGCTTACAAATAAGCGCTCAAGTGGTAAGATTGCGTTTCTGCAACTAAGGGATGGAACGGCTTTCTTTCAAGGCGTTGTTGTCAAAAATAACGTTTCACCAGAAACGTTTGAGTTGGCTAAAGAAGTCAAACAGGAAACCAGTATGTGGATCACTGGGATCATTCATGAGGATAGCCGATCTAAGTTTGGATATGAGATTGAAGTAGAAACAATTGAAGTGGTGGCAGAATCTCATGATTACCCAATTACCCCTAAAGAACATGGGGTCGATTTTTTGATGGATCATCGTCATTTGTGGTTGCGGTCTAGCCGGCCAAATGCTGTGATGCGAATTAGAAACGAAGTTATTAAAGCTAGTTATGATTTCTTCTATGATGATGGCTTTGTTAAAATTGATGCGCCGATTCTAACTGGTAGTGCGCCTGAAGGAACAACCACGTTATTTCACACGGAGTACTTCGATCAAGACGCCTATCTTTCCCAAAGTGGCCAGTTATATGAAGAAGCCGGCGCTGAAGCGTTTGGTAAGGTGTTTTCCTTTGGGCCAACTTTTAGGGCTGAAAAGTCCAAGACCCGGCGTCATTTGATTGAGTTTTGGATGATTGAACCTGAAATGGCCTTTATGCATCAGGAAGAAAGCTTAGCAATTCAGGAACGGTATATCGCTTATTTGGTATCCCGGGTAATTGAAAACTGTCCACATGAGCTAGAAACACTCGGTCGAGATATTGATGTGTTGAAAAAATACACCGTGTTGCCTTATCCCCGAATTAGCTATGACGAAGCAATTGATATGTTGAAAAAGGGCGGTTTCGACTTAGAATGGGGCATCGATTTTGGTTCGCCCGAAGAGACATTCTTAGCTGATCAGTTTAATCAGCCTGTCTTTATTTTGAATTATCCAAAGGCAATTAAGCCGTTTTATATGAAGCCACATCCAACTCGCGATGACGTTGTTATTTGCGCAGATTTGCTGGCTCCAGAAGGCTATGGTGAAATTATCGGTGGATCAGAACGGGCTACAGATTATGATTACCTTTACGATCAAATTGTTAAACATGGGCTTGATCCAAAAGATTACTCATGGTATTTGGACTTAAGAAAATACGGAAGTGTCCCGCATTCAGGATTCGGTCTGGGGCTTGAACGGGCCTTAACGTGGATTACTGGTGAGGATCACGTTCGAGAAGCGATTCCATTCCCAAGATTGTTAAATAGAATTTACCCATAATGTTTGGTGAGTCCTGGAATTGGGAGGGAGGTAATGTTATTGGATAATTATGCGCTGAAACTTCTTAACCAAGGCCAAACAACTGTTAACAATTATCTATTACAAAATTACCACCAAATTGGGGTTAGCAATGAAGCATTATTGGTGTATTTGCTGATAAAGGGCAACCATGACTTAATTGTCCCAATGCCAGAGATAGGTGACTTGCAGCAGCAAACCGGCTTTAGTGAGCAAAAATTGTTTAACCTATTCCACCAAATGATTGAAAAAAAGTTGGCGGCAATAACCCAAATTGATGTTGAAGGTCAAAAAGTTGATGCTTATGATTTTAGTCAGATGTATGAAAAATTAGGATTACTAAAATCACAGGAGCAAGACACCCAGCAGCAAGATGACAAACCGATTGGGGTCAATCAGCGTCAAGCTGTATTTGAAAGCATCGAAAAGGAATTTGGCAGAACACTATCGCCGATTGAGATGGAAACGATCAGTCAGTGGTTAGATATTGATCACTACACACCAGAAATTATTCAAATGGCGTTAAAAGAAGCGGTATTAAGTCAAGTTTACAATCTGAAGTATATGGACCGAATCCTCAGCAATTGGGAAAAGAAAAACCTTAAATCGTCCCAGCAAGTTGAGGCATATCGGCGGAAACGAAAGGCTTCAGAGAGTGAGCCACCTGCACGATATAGTGGGCCTAAAATTCCATTCATCAACCTATCTGGTAAGCCTGAAGATAACCAGTAAAGGATGCGCATTCGCGTATATTCTGAAGCAATTTTCTTAACAAAATAGAGCAGCTATTCCAATTGGAGTAGCTGCTCTATTTTTGAACTGATTTTGTTAACAAAGACCCGTACATCTATTGATCAGGGTGTCGTGGTTGTATCGTTATTACTGCCTGATCCTGCATTACTGTCTGGTGAATTATTGGTGCTATCACCATTGTTATTGGTCGTATTGCCGCCGGTATCTGGTGAACTAGATGAAGCAGATGATGAACTTGCGTCACTACTGTCACCACCATCGCCATTTGGCTCTTGGGTGGTAGGGGTTTGTGACGATTCAGTTGTTCGATCACTTCGATCAGAACTTTCATTACTTCGAGGTTGAGTGATCGTTGTATTATCCGAACTTGAGCCACTATCGACAGTATAACCACTGTCAGTTTGATTAGAACTGTTATCAGCAACTGTGCCAGGATAACCGGCAACGTAATACTCAGTTTGGCCGCCACGATCAGTTGCCACCACGTCATCTGGTTTTGTCCAATCAACATTTGGCTTATTGGTTGAGATATAGCCCATTACCGATTTATAAATTTGCTGGGCAATGGTTGTCTGAGTTGGGGTAATGTAAGAATTTGCTTTAAATTGATGGTCATAACCAGTCCAAATTGCCAGTGAATAGTTCTTGGTAAAACCGGAGAACCACGAGTCCATCGAAGAATCTGCGGGAACTTGGTTAATATAATCGTCTGGATATTGGGTGGTCCCGGTCTTACCAGCTTCGAACAAACCAGAAACTTTCGCGGCCGTTCCAGAACCGTTGGCGTCAGCCATGACGCCTTTAAGCATATTGGTAATCATAAATGCGGTTGCTGGTGACATTGCCCGTTTCCCTTTTTGATGATAGGCATGTGAAACCCCGTTTGGTTGAACTACTTTTCTGATTAAATAGGGCTTGTAGTATGTGCCGCCATTTGAAAAGGCAGCATACGATGCAGCTAATTGTTCTGAAGAAATATATAGCCCAATCCCGTTTTGCAGCTCGAGTGGCTTACTAAAGGACATCCCAAGATTCTTTAAGAACTTAGTGGCATCAGGAACACCGACGTTTTCCAAGGTTCTGATCGCAGGAATATTTCGTGATTCAACTAGCGCCTTTCTCATTGTAATGGTTCCTTGGTACTTATTATCAAAGTCCATGACGGATTTGTCAGATCCAGCATAGGTGTATGGGGTATCTTTTACTGGTTGGTAGGTTGGATATTTTAGGTACTGAATTGCTGGGCCATAATCCATAATGGGTTTAGCAGTTGATCCTGATGATCTACCAGTTTGAACGGCTCGGTTAAGGCCAAACGCAACCTTAATTTTGCGGCCGCCCTGCATTGCGAGTACCTTACCATTATTCGGATTAACAAGAGTTGCCCCAATTTGGAACCGATTACTTGGATAAACAATCCCAGAGGAGGTGCCATTAGCAACGTTATATAATTTCTTTTGGGCGCTTAAGTCAAGGTTTGTATAAACTTTTAAGCCACTATTTTGCTTGTAGCCTTTATTGTGAAGCTCTTCTAATGATTGTTTCAGGTAAGAATCGATATATTTAGATGTTCGCTGGGCAGTCTGGGCTTTGCTGTGTGTATATGACAGATGCCGTTTGACACTGATACTTTTAGCGTTTTGAGCCTGCTGCTGAGTGATAACTTTATTTTTAACCATCGCGTTAAGGACTTCATCCCGTCGTTCAGTCGCATATTTAGGGTACTTATACGGATTATAAAGAGTCGGTGATTGCGGCATTCCAGCCAACAATGCAAATTCAGGTAAGGTGAGGTGTTTAAGTGTTTTATTATAATAGAATTCGGATGCTGTTTGCATCCCATAGACACCGTTACCCATATAAACTTTGTTGATGTAGAATTCTAAGATTTGGCTCTTAGAATAGTGGCGTTCCACTTTCAACGCTAGCCAAGCTTCTTGGGCTTTTCGTTTTAACGTTCGATCACTTGCAGCTGTTGAGAATACCGATAATTTAACAAGTTGTTGGGTAAGCGTACTTCCTCCTTGAAGACCAAGTGAAGACCCAGTGATGTTTGAAATGGTTGCACCAATGATTCTGATTGGATCAACCCCATGATGCTTGTAAAAACGACGATCTTCAATCGAAACAACGGCTTGCTTAAGTGTTCTTGGAATATTTTTGGCTTTAACGTAATCTCGGTTTTGGCTGCCAAGTCTTGAGATTACCTGGCCATTTGCATCGTAAAACTTAGTTGAATTATCGCTTGAAAGTGCAGAACGGGTAATTTGTGGGGCACTGGCAGCATAAAATGTAAATAACCCTGCACCAAATAAAATGATAAGGCCGAATAAGATTAATAGGTACTTAATAATTCTTCTAAACGGTCCCTTTTTCTTAGTGAATTGCCGTCCTCTTCGGATTTCGGCACGAGACTTAGGACTATTCTGTGACATAGAGTTCTCCTTCGCAACTTACTTAGTCTGATCAATGATTGAATCAACCGCACTTAAATAGGGCAATAGTGGATTAATTCGATAGGGAATCAAAAAACCAGCTTGTTCAATGACTTTTCTTGGAATGGACTTTCTACCACCAGTCGCCTGGTTATCCCAATAATCAATGAGATCGGTGGCCCTTAACAAAAAGACAGATTGGTCATCAATAAATTTGATGATCGCAAAACAAATACCTTGTTGCTTTAAACATTGTCTCATATGTTCAACTTGATGTTTATGAAAATTTTTTAAAGGAAACGATGTTTTGTTCTTAGTTTCCTTTGCATCAAAGTCGATATAGTGCCCTTTGTATACACCATTATAATCTGTTGTTGATGAGCGACGAAAATAGGCTTCCTTGATTCTGGCAGCACTCCGTTTGGGATAATCGACAGAGACAATTTGAATTGGAGTAGGCTTTTTATGAATGACGGCAATCCCATTATTCAGATAATAGGTATTGCTTTTATTAAGCTCATCTTCTAATGCCATTCCTCGATTAGAAAAATCAACGGCGTTATTGTGTTCATTCGAAGAGGCTGGTTGTTCGTAAAAATGATTGCCATTAGGGTATCTGATAGTCATGAACTGAAAGCTTCCTTTTTTGAATATGAATAGTTACATTGTACTGCATTTCTGTATAAATTAACCATAATAATGTTATTATATCAAGAGTAGAGACTATTGAAAATCTTTTATCGGTAAGGTGATATTTTGAGCCGTTTATGGATAACTGGCTATCGAAGCTATGAACTAGGGATCTTTAAGGATGACAATCCCAAACGAAAAGTAATTGATTCGGTTTTAAAAACTGAGTTGATTCAAGCAATCATTGACGGCACGGACTGGATAATTTCGGGTGGCCAACTAGGGGTTGAACAGTGGGCGCTAAGTGCTGCAACAGCTTTAAAAAATGATTATCCTGGTGAATTTAAAACCGCAATGATGCTGCCCTTTATGGAATTTGGGAATAATTGGAATGCGGAGAACCAGCAGCGATTCAGCAAGGTTAAAGGAGCCGCTGATTTTTCCGCAGCAGTTAGCCAAAAAACGTATACGTCGCCAGAACAATTAAGAAATTATCAAGAATTCATGTTAACACACACGGATCAGGCAATATTGATATATGATTTAGATAATCCAGGAAAAACGCAATACGATTTTGATAAAATTAAACGGTTTGCCGAGAATCATCCTTATCCATATCGCTTAATAACGTTTGATGATTTGCAGGCAGCCGCAGATGAATATCAAGAAAACTTAAATAATAGTTCCCAAGACAACTAATCTATGATATTATTTTATTGGTTTGTTGCAAATTAAAGATGAGGTGTACCCAATAAATGGAAAACATTAATTATACTCCGAAGGATATTCTACAAAAAGAATTTCGACAAAAGATGAGGGGTTATGACCCTAACAATGTCGATAGCTTTTTGGATAATATAATCAAAGACTACGAGACCTTTAATAAGCAATTGCAAGAGTTAAGTGACGAAAACGAGCGGCTTAAAGTTCAAGTAGATGAATTGAACAAGCAAGTTGCCGTTTCTAGCACCCAGCCACTTCCAACTGCTGGTGTTAGCCCAAGTAGAACAACGACGGCCAGCCAACCAATGTCTAGTGCAACTAACATGGACATTTTAAAACGTTTATCAAATTTGGAACGACGGGTGTTTGGATCACAACTGGATAATAATTCAAATGATTCTCACAGACTGTAGTCCCAATTAATTTTATACTATCTGGTGTAAATCCTGAGTAATTGCGGTCGTATTATTACGGCTGAGGAAAGTCCATTCTCGCACAGGCTGCGATGCCTGTAGTGTTCGTGCTCGGTGAAAAAATAAGCCGGGGGACTCTTTTAGAGTTACGGCGGAATAAGTGGCTAAGGCTTTGCTATGCTGATTATTCCCTAAGGTGCCACAGTGACGAACAGTATGGGAAACCATGCTGATGGAACGCGGTAAACCCCTCGAGCGGGAAACCCAAACTTTGGTAGGGGAGCTTCACACACGGTAAATGAACCAAGTGTGGGGGAGAAGTACATGGTACTTCTCAGATAGATGATTACTACTTACTTTACCGTCCTGGGATAAAGTAAGCACAAAACATGGCTTATAGGGATTTACACCAAACAGGTTGGGTGGGAGCTTGCTCCCACTTTTTTGTTATCCAAAACTGGAAATGAGAGGAATCTTATGGAATTTAATTTAATCGCAACTTGTGCTGCTGGAATTGAAGCATTAGTTGGAAAAGAACTCAGAGATTTAGGCTACAATGTTCAAGTTGAAAATGGTCGGGCCCGCTTTAAGGGATCTGAAGAAGACATTATTAAAACTAATTTATGGTTAAGAACCGCTGATAAAATCAAAATTGTGATTGATGAATTTGATGCCGTGACGTTTGACGAGTTATTTGAACAAACAACTGCGATTGCTTGGGATAAAATGCTGCCAATGGATGCTGCTTTCCCCGTTGAAGGCCGGTCTAAGAATTCTAAACTGCATAGTGTTCCCGATTCACAAGCGATTGTCAAAAAAGCGATTGTAAATGAATTGAGCACCGCCTATCACCGTCATACTAGGTTGCCAGAAACCGGGGCTGAGTTCCCACTAGAGGTTGCTATTAGCAAAGATCATGTCATGATAACCCTTAACACAACGGGTGCTAGCCTGTTCAAACGGGGATACCGGGTCGAAAAGGGGGAAGCCCCGTTAAAGGAAAATATGGCAGCCGCCTTAGTTATGCTGACTAACTGGTACCCAGATGTCCCGTTCTTAGATCCATTTTGTGGTTCTGGAACGATTCCGATCGAAGCTGCATTAATTGGTCGCAACATTGCTCCAGGCTTTAATCGGGACTTTATTTGCGAAAAATGGCCTTGGATTGATGCTAACATGGTCCAACGAGTTCGTGACGAGGCGGATGCCCAAGCTGACTATGATACTGAATTAGATATTTCTGCCAGTGATATTGATGGTAACATGATTGACATTTCTAAGCGCAATGCTGAAGAGGTTGGTTTACTGGATGATATTCATTTTAAGCAGTTAGCAGTTGCCGACTTTAAAACGGATAAAGTAAATGGTGTGGTTGTTGGGAATCCCCCTTATGGGCAACGAATGAGTGATGCCCAACGTGCGCACGAACTTTATCGACAAATGGGAAAAGCTTTTAAACCGTTGACAAGCTGGTCAAAGTATTTCCTGACTTCTGATTTGGAATTTGAAAAATATTATGGTCAAAAGGCTACTAAGCGAAGAAAATTATATAACGGATCAATAAGAACGGACTATTTCCAATTTTGGGGTAAAAAAGTTCGTGATTTGAGTAGTTTGAGCAGTTTTAAACAAAAATAATTCAACTTATATGTTAAAATAAGAATTGGTTGAATAAAGGGAGTGATTACTTTTTGAGACAAGTCGCAATTATTGGTGGTGGCATTATTGGCGCGACAGCTGCTTTTTACCTAAGCTTTCTGAAGGGCAGTGAGTCTGTTCACGTGACGTTATATGATGACGGTACTGGTCAAGCAACTAAGGCGGCCTCTGGCATCATTTCGCCTTGGCTGTCTAAACGGCGGAACAAACGGTGGTATGCGTTAGCAAAGCGAGGGGCAGAATTATTACCTCAATTGGTCATGGATGCCAATCTTGGCGCTGATGTTTATCAACAAACCGGAACGATTGTAACCCGGAAAGATCATGCTGATTTATTGCGTCTATACACTGAAGCACAGCGAAGAGCTGCTGATACACCGGCGATGGGAGATATTGTACTTCTCACTGCTGACCAGGTTGGTCAACGGATGCCCTTTATTACTAATCCGCCGGAAGGGGTATTTGTAAGCGGTGGGGCTAAAATTGATGGCAGTGCTTTTGTTACTCAATTACTGAGAAACGCCGAGAGTCGAAATTTAACCATCGTTAAGCAACGGGTAAAATTAGATCGACATGGCCGAGTGATTGATCACACTGGTCAGCGTCAATTTGATAATATGATTATTGCAACCGGTGCTTGGATGAAAGACACTTTAGCACCACTTGGAGTGAAAGCTGCCATTCGGCCACAGAAGGGGCAATTAATTGATTTATCGCTTGCCGCTGACCATTCATGGATGAAGTTACCAGTACTAATGCCAGAAGGAAGTAGCGATATTATCCCATTCGCAAACGGGAAGTTAGTTATCGGGGCTACCCATGAAGATGACGGTCAATTTGATTTGACACCAACGCAGTCGGCACAAAGTGAGCTTTTAGGTAATGCAAAGGTCTTTATTAATACGCTGTCAAGAAACCAAATTGTTAATGTCCGAGTTGGCACAAGAGCCTATACACCAGACTTTGGCCCGTTTTTTGGCAGTTTAACAACTATCTCTGATTCAATCCTTGTGGGTGGTGGTTTGGGATCATCTGGTTTAACTACCGGGCCAATCATCGGTTATTTGCTTGCAAAAAGTATTTTACAGCGAGGTTTAGAAAGCTTTGAAGCCTACACGAAGCCGGTAAGTGCCTACATTCACTAATCCTGAACTGAATGAAGCGCCTGTAATGCAAGGTAGTGAGCACCATGGTTTTTGTGATCTGGAATCCAGGTATTGATGACGGTTGCAAATTTGGACTGCAATGCTAACAGCTGATTAACTTCAGGCTGAAAATGTTTGGCATACTCTTTATTTAAACTATCAATCACGATTTTACTATCCGTGTGATAAAAGATGATTTCGGCTGGATCTGCCTTAAGCTGGATTAACTTCTGAAATGCTTCAATTGCAGCGATAAATTCTGCCTCATGGTTGTTAGTAGCAGTAATTGTATTTTTAAACTGCATTTGTTTGCCATCATGGACAAGCAAAACACCAATTGCTGAACGATGATTTTGCTGATTAACCGCTGCGTCACTATAAACTTTATACATTTTTAACGACACTTTCTAAGGAGTTTTATTAATGATATCCCAAAAACGACACTTTTTTTATCAACCAAGTCCATTGGGGAGTATTATTTGTTGGAGTTGGACGTTTATCATCTTTTTTGTCGGCGTTATTTTTTGGCTGGAAATAACACATTTTCAATGGATCACACTGTTTTTCTTTATCTTTTTTGCCATTGTTGCTTGGGCAGAAATTCATTTTCGAAACATTAAAATCTATCATAATCAATTAGTGGTAAGCCGAATTACAAATCCCCATTGGTTAGTGATCGATTTGGATAAAATTTCTCACGTTCAAGTTTCCAAGTATCAGCTAGGGTTTGTCGCCAACACAAGGATATATAGTTTTATTTTACCAGCTAATTCGGTTATTGAAATTAAAGAATTAATTACTAACCGGTAAGTGTTAATGACGTTGTGAATTTTGGATGGAGTCGTAATTAGGAGGCCATTATCAATATGAAAAGCGATGTTGAAATTTCTCAAGAATCATCTATGGAACCGATTGTTAAAATTGCTGATAAACTCGGGATTAGTGAAGATCAAATTGAACAATACGGCCATTACAAGGCGAAGGTTCAATTTGATCCTAAAACGGAACGTAATGATGGCAAATTAATTCTAGTTACGTCAATCAATCCAACCACAGCTGGTGAAGGTAAGACGACTGTCACAATTGGTCTAGGAGATGCCTTTACTGAATTACATAAAAAAATTGCTTTAGCCCTTCGTGAGCCATCCCTGGGCCCAGTGATGGGAATGAAGGGTGGCGCTACTGGTGGTGGCTATGCACAAGTAGTGCCAATGGATGATATTAATTTGCATTTTACTGGCGATTTTGATGCGTTAACCGAAGCCCACAATACACTTGCGGCTTTAATTGACAATCATATTCAGCATGGTAATCAACTAAATATTGATCCCAGACAAATTGTCTGGAAGCGGGTTTTAGATGTCAATGACCGTGAATTACGCCAAGTCGTTGTTGGGTTGGGAGGTAGAACCTCGGGTGTTCCTCGCCAAGACGGATTTGATATCACGGTTGCCAGCGAATTAATGGCAATCCTATGTCTGGCAACTGACCTGACTGATCTCAAAAAGCGGATTGGTCAAATGCTTATTGGGTATACATACGACCGTCAGCCAGTTTTAGTATCTGATCTTCATGTTCAGGGTGCGTTGACGCTACTTCTCAAAGATGCCATTAAGCCAAATCTGGTTCAGACGATTGAGCACACGCCTGCATTTATCCACGGTGGGCCGTTTGCTAACATTGCTCATGGTTGTAACAGTATTTTAGCAACGCAAGCAGCGCTACATTTTGGTGATTATACAATCACTGAAGCAGGCTTTGGTTCAGACCTTGGTGGCGAAAAGTTCATGGATATCGTTGCCCCAAAGCTCAAAAAGTCGCCCGATTGTGTTGTTGTCGTTGCCACGGTTCGAGCTTTAAAATTGAATGGTGGGGCTGATAAAAACAATTTGAATACAGAAGATTTAAACGCCCTTGAAACTGGCATTGTTAATTTGAAACGACACGTCGAAAATATGCAACAATATGGCAAACCGGTGGTCGTTGCTATTAATAAATTTGTTAGTGATAGTGACGCTGAAATTAACTTTTTAAAGGACTATGTTCACAATGAGTTAGGTGTAAAAGGAGCGGTCATTAACAGCTGGGCCGAAGGTGGAAAAGGCGCCGTTGATCTCGCAAAAGAAGTTATTGCTGCTTGTGATCAGCCAGCAACCTTTAAACCATTGTACTCGTCGGACAATTCATTGTTGGAAAAAATCAATGCAATTGTAACAAAGGTTTACGGTGGGACAAACGTTGAATTATCTAATAAGGCCAAAAATGCCCTCAAGCGGATTGAAAAAATGGGATATGGTCATTTACCCGTATGTATGGCTAAAACCCAGTATTCGTTAACTGATAATGCTAAGCAACTGGGGGCACCCACGAACTTTACAATCCATGTTTCTGATCTTCAACTAAAATTAGGGGCTGGCTTTATTGTTGCCCTTACTGGTAAAATACTAACAATGCCCGGATTGCCAAGCCATCCAGCGGCACTTGATATGGACATAGATGAAAACGGCCGAATTACTGGGTTGTTTTAAAAGGAGTTTTAAAGGTGCCTGTTATTTATATAATTGGAATTGCTTTATTAATCATAATAGACCAACTAGTAAAGCACTGGGTGGTTGCTAGTTTGGCAATGGGCCAGTCAATGACATTGATTCCGGGAGTGATTTCACTTACAAGGATTAATAATACAGGTGCTGCATGGAGCATTTTGGCCGGCCATCAAGAGATCTTTGTGATTATTGCTTTATTAGCTTTAGTTGCCATTGGCTATTTTTTAATTCGCTATTGGAAAAACATTTCTTATCGTCTTGGCCTCAGTTTATTGATTGCTGGTACGGCTGGAAACGTTATTGACCGAATCTTTAGTGGCCATGTTGTTGATATGTTTCAACTAGATTTTATTAATTTCCCGATCTTTAACTGTGCTGATACATTCTTAACGATTGGAATCATTGTTTTAGGGATTGCAGTTTTAAGGGAACAATAAGTAAAGGATTGTACAAATTAACGTGAAAACAATTGAAGTAAGCACACATACTGGTCGATTGGATAAAGTTGTTTCAGAAATTGAGCCAACCATTAGCCGATCGCGAGCTAAAAAACTAATTGATGATGGTGATATCACTGTCAATGGCGAAGTCAAGAAGCCCAAATACCCAGTTGAAATTGGTGATAAGATTTCAATTAGTAATCCAGAACCCCAGGCGATCAATTTAGAACCCGAAAACATTCCGCTTGATATTGTTTACGAAGATGATGATGTTATTGTTGTAAACAAACCACAGGGAATGGTTGTTCATCCATCAGCAGGCCACCCTAACCATACATTGGTTAACGCATTACTATTTCATAGCCCACTTTCAACAATTAATGGGGAATATCGGCCAGGGATTGTTCACCGGATTGATAAGGATACTTCTGGGTTATTGATGGTGGCTAAAAACGATGCGGCTCACAAGTTCCTCTCGGCTCAACTAAAAAAGCAAAAGAATTTAAGAAGGTACGTGGCTCTTGTCCACGGACGCATTACAGAAAATTCTGGCGTTGTAAACGCACCAATTGGTCGATCTTTAAATGACCGAAAAAAGCAAGCTGTGATCATAGATGGCCGGCCGGCAGTTACCCATTTCGAAGTCTTAGAGCGGTTTCAACAATATACGCTGGTTTCTTGCCGTCTTGAAACGGGAAGAACTCACCAAATTCGGGTTCACATGAAGTATATTGAGCATCCAATCGTAGGAGATCCCCTCTATGGGCCACGGAAAACCATTAAGGGAAATGGCCAATTTTTGCACGCCCAAGAGTTGGGATTTGAACATCCCACAACTCATGAACTAATGACCTTTTCGGCGCCAATTCCGCCTATTTTTGAGAAGGTGCTGACAAACTTAAGGCTAACTCAGCCATTGAAATCTTGACAAGCCGGCTAAGCTCTCATATCCTGAACTTAACACGGCTTTTTGGTTTATAAAACCTGATACTAATTTAAGGAGCACTTTGATGATGGGAAAGATAATTTTAGACAAAATGGCAATGCAGCGGGCATTGACTCGAATAACTTATGAAATTGTTGAAAAAAATAAGGGTGTTGAGGATTTAGTCCTTATCGGGATTAAAACTCGAGGGATTTTCCTTGCTAACCGGATTGCTAATCGCCTGCAGCAACTTGAGAACGTTACGATTCCCGTTGGTGAACTTGATATCACAAATTATCGTGACGACATTGAGCATGATTCAATGAGTTCAGACGTCAAAATGTCCAACAATAAGATTGATTTTTCAATTGAGGGCAAGCGCGTCATCCTCGTCGATGACGTTCTCTATACCGGCCGAACCGTCCGCGCTGCCCTTTCTGCTGTTATGGATCTAGGAAGGCCTAAAAGTATTAACTTAGCAGTTTTAGTTGATCGGGGCCATCGTGAATTGCCAATTCGAGCTGATTTTGTTGGCAAGAATATTCCAAGTTCACAAAAAGAAAAGATCAAAGTATACGTATCTGAAATTGATGATAAGGATGCTGTTGAACTCATCAAATGATACTTAAAAATGGGGAGTCAGCATGACGCAAAGATATTTGATATTAGAAGATGGATCTGCGTACCCTGGCAAGGCGTTTGGTTCATTAGCAACAACGACCGGGGAATTAGTTGCAAATTCAACTATGAACGGTTATCAGGAAATTATTTCTAACCAGATTTATCATAACCAAATTATCGTTTTTACCCAGTCATCGATTGGAAATACCGGACTCGACCAGAATGCGTACGAGTCTATTTTGCCGTCCGCAAAGGGGGTCATTGTCAGAGAGTATGAGAACTTGGCAACCGATCACTTTAAGCGGATCTCTTTGGATAAATATCTGAAACAGCATCGGATTCCTGGGATTTATGATGTTGACACAAGGGAAATTCGGCATCGCTTACAGAAGTATGGCAATATGAAAGCTAGTATCGTTGATGTTGCAGATGATCATGCGTTTGACCAACTCCACGCAACCGTTCTAACCAATCAACAGGTTGCTCAGGTAGCAACTCCGAAACCATATCCAAATCCAGATGAAGGCGACAATGTTGTTGTGGTCGATTTTGGGCTTAAAAGCGGTATTCTGCGAGAACTTTCTCGTAGAAATTGTAATGTAACAGTTGTTCCTTGGAATTCAACTAGTGAAATGATCCTTGATTTGGATCCGGATGGCATTGTCTTATCTACGGGTCCAGGGGCGCCTTCCAATCTGCCAAGTTCTGTTCTCAAAATGATTACGGAGGTCCAAAGCCAAGCACCAATGTTTGCAATTGGATTAGGGCATGAGTTGTTTGCTCTAGCTAATGGCGCGCGGGTATCTAAATTGCGGGTAGAGCATCATGGTGCCAATCACCCAATTAGAGAAATCATTACCAACGAAATCTTTTTCTCTGGTCAAGAGCAGGGTTATGCTGTGGATCCTAAATCCATTGACCATGCTAAATTATTTATTACTCATGTTGACTTAGTGAATGGGACGGTTCAAGGGCTTCGACACCGTGATTTTCCGGCGTTTTCAGTTCAGTTTTCACCTGACGGGGCTCCAGGGCCAAAAGATAGCGTCGGGTTATTTGACGACTTTATGGAAATTATGGAAAGAAGAAGGGGCTACAATGGCAATGGATATTAATAAGGTCTTATTACTGGGTGGCGGCCCTACAAATATTGGTCATGAAAATGAACTTGATGCTGCCGCGTTTGAACGGCTAATTGCGTTAAAAAAAACTGGTGCGCAAATAATTTACGTTGACGACAACCCATTTTCCGTTACGAGTGAGGAAATCCAACCAGCAAATGTTTACGTTCAGCAGGTGAACTTTAAAAACGTTGTCAATATCGTTGAAAAAGAACATCCTGATGCAATTATGGCAACGACGGGGGGCTTAAACGCCATGCAGATTGCCTGGCAGCTCTCCGAAAGTGGTGTTTTAAGTTCTAATAATGTGACGCTATTAGGCATTAAACCCGCTGATTTACGGAAGGTGATTGATAATCAAAAACTGCGTGAATTACTCACGGAAATTAACGAGCGGGTGATTGCATCAAGGATTGTTGCTGATGATAACGAGGCAATGGATTTTGTCAGGGAAGTTGGGTTTCCCGTTATTGTAAAACCAATTTCTGCTAGTCATGACACGAGTCGTTTTATTTGTAACAATACTGATGAACTTGAAGATGCATTAGACGTTAGTTTTAAACGGACGTATATCAAGCGCTGTTCGATTGAACAAAGTATCGTCGGCTACAAAGAAATTGAAATGGTCGGCGTTCGTGACGTGAATGGTAATAAGATGCTGGTTTCTGGATTAGAAGATATGGACCCTATTGGGATTCATTCCGGTGATTCAATTATTTTTGCACCGACTCAAACACTCATTAACGAAGAATATCAAGCGTTAAGAACGGCCACCTTCAGAATTATGGATTCCCTTAATGTGACGGGAACTTGTCATGTACAATTTGCTCAGAGCCGTACTGATTCTAATTACTTTGTCACCAAAGTTAGTCCATTTTTCACGCGAAATACAATGCTTGCAGCAAAGGCGACTGGTTATCCAGTGACATATGTTTCTAGTTTCTTAGAGTTGGGTTATTCACTCACAGAGGTCAAGTTGCCGGCTAAGTACAGTAAATACCTCGCATTTATGGAACCAACGATGGATCACGTTCTTGTTCGAATTCCACTTTGGCCATTTAGGGATATTAACGATGTTGATCAACACCTCAATACATTAATGAAATCTGTTGGGTCAACAATTGGGATTGGCCGAACGGTTGAAGAAGCGATCATTAAATCAATGCATAGTTCCCAGTTTTCACCTCGAGATATTCTGCCCAGTGTCTCAAAGGTTGATGACGATGATGTGATCAATCAATTGATTCATCCTTTAGCAAGCCGAATTCTGATCTTGATGGAGGCTTTACGGCGAGGCTTTTCGATTGATGAACTATCTGAGCTTACTCAAATTGACCGTTTTTATTTTTATAAATTAAATCAGTTACTGCGAGCTCAGAGTTTTGTGGTTAATAATCCCATGTCACCTGAATCAATCCAGGTAGGACATAAGTACGGCTTTGGCGATGGTATGCTAGCAGAACTTTGGAACGTAAACATTTCGGAAATTAGTAAAATGAACCAAGACGTTAAGTACCAGGTAACATATAAAGAGATTGAACCCAGTGCTGGAGAGTTCTTGGAGAATACAAGTATTTTTTATAGTAGTTACGAATTAGAAAATGAAAGTCATCCTTTTGAAGGAAAAACAGCATTGGTAATTGGCCGAGGTGGTAATCAGCTTGGCCCTAATTCAGCCGCGGATTATTATACAACTCAGATTTTGATTTCATTGAAAAAAACCGGTTATAAAACAATTATTATGAATACGAACCCAAACGCTGTGTCACTAACACCGCAACTAAGCGATAAACAGTATATTGAACCGATTCAACTTGGTAATATTTTAAACATCATTGATATCGATCAACCGGACGTTGTTTTCCTACCAGGAAACCGCCATTATTTGGCTAATCAATTACAACAGTTTACTAATTTGAATGTCATTGTTTTGCCGCCAGATCAAAAAGTTGCCAGTTACAAGGAAAATCAAGCGACAACGGCCGTTGACTTATTTGTTCAAAAAGGAGAAATCTTGCCAGTAACAACAATCTCTTTTTTCAAGCATGACAATCGAACAGATATTCATCATATTAACGATTATCAAGAACCAATGACGAATTGGGAAAGTGATGAGGTATCATTAATAGCCCAAGCAATTGACGTCGTTAATGTGGGCGAATGGCAAGGATTGGTCCAAGTATTATTTGATAAAACGGCTACTGGTAAATATAGTTGTACTGGGATTAGGCCGGTTAGAATCACGGAGACGGCGTTTCTCACTAAAACAACTGGAATTAACTGGATAAATGTGCTTGTTAGAAAATATTTGGGACTCTTGGATATGAATTCTCTTAGAAACCAAATTGTACCAACGGAACACAAACGATATTCAATTATGGCCGCTCATTTTCCATTCAAGGAATTACAATCTAACCGTAATGAGGGGACGACTAAGCAAGAAGTAGGGTCATCGCTTTCATTCGAGAACTTTAGTTAAATTATTAGAAACATAAATAGTGGCTAGACCCAAAGGATATCTCCTTGATCTAACCACTATCATTTTATATTATTGATGGAAGCGCACTTATAGCACTAGTTTTTGAGCTTCTCTACAGCTTCTTCAGTTGGCGTAATAAAGAGCGTTTGCTGACTATCATAAATTACAAATCCAGGCTTTGCCCCATTAGGCTTTCTAATGTGCTTTACCTTGGTATAATCGACCGGCACTTTTGAGGAATCCCGTGCCTTAGAGAAATAGGCGGCTAAAGTTGCTGCCTCAGTGAGCGTTTGTTCTGAAGGGGCAAAGCTGCGGATAATCACATGCGATCCTGGAATGTTTTTAGTATGCAGCCAGGTTTCCCGTTTGTCGGCGGTATGCATTGTCAGACGCTCATTTTGGAGGTTATTCTTACCGACAAGAATTTCTGTACCATCGCTTGAAGTAAAGGCCTCAGGTTTGTTGATTTTTCGGCGCTTTGCTTTTTTCTTTTTATTTCGCTGTTCATGATCCTTTAAATAATGACCTTGTTCTAATTCAAACCGAATATCAACCAAATCTTCTGGTTTAGCAAGTTCAATTTGTGATTGAATGTTTTCAAAATAGTCAATTTCTTGCTTAGTTAATTCAATTTGTTCAGCCAGATATTTAACCGCATTCTTTAGTTTTTGATATTTTTTAAAATAACGTTGGGCATTTTCAGAGGGTGATAGCTGATTTGATAATTTGATAGCAAGGGACGAATTATTATCGTAGTAATTAGGAAGTTCAATCGAATTCATGCCCCGGGTGATTTTATGCAGATACGTTGTCAGAATTTCACCTTTAATTTTAAACTCATCAGCATTTTCAGTTTCCGCCAAATCGCGGTTTAATCGTTTGAGTTTTGTTCTATTTTTCTTCAATTGCTTTTTAACAACTTGAATCAAGACCGCTCCTTGTTCTCGAACACGGTCATGTTGGGCTCGTTCAGCATAATAACTATCAAGAAGTTCACTCAAAGTTGAATAAACTTTATTTTTTATTGTACCAGGATAAGGAAATGCGGTAAAATTAATCTTGTTATTAGCAATATTGCTTAAAGTTGGCGTTGGATGATCAAATTGATCAAAGAACTTCTTAAAATTGGTTTCCGTTTTGTTATCGTCATGCAAATAACTTGCTAATGCCAAGGATGTGTCTTTACCGAGTCCTTGAATGTTCTTTCGGACATTAGCAGCGAGAACCTGGACATTTGGAAAATCAATGATTAGCTTGTTGATATCATCAAACGAAGCTTTTTTGAATGGATTCTGAACGTCTTGCTTTGGTGGGTTGATATAGGTCGCTCCTGGGAGCAGGATTCGATACCGGTTCACGTCTGAACCAACGTGTTTAATCGCATCAATGATCTTGTTGGTTTTCTGGTCTACTAGGATGATATTGCTATGTCGGGCCATAATTTCAACAACTAAGCAAAGCTCAGTTTGATCACCAAGTTCATTTCTAGATGTAAACAAAAATCTGAGAACACGGTCATTATCCAACTGCTCAATATTGGTTAGAATTGCGCCGCTAAGATGTTTGCGCATAATCATTGTAAAGTTACTTGGGACGCTCGGATTAACATATGGAATTTTGGTTAGCTGAACCCGGGCATATGTTGGGTTAGCAGATAAAAGTAATTGTTGATTTTTACTTTTTGCTCGAATTGTTAATATCAATTCATTGGGATAGGGTTGATTTATTTTGCTTACCCTTCCAGTTTTTAGAATAGAAGCTAATTCATTTCTCATGGAATGGGTAAAAGAACCATCAAATGACATCTTATCACTCACTTTCATATAGGTAGCATCTACTAGTATAGCGCACTTCTGGCACTCATGCGAAGCTCACGGTTCATTTGTAAGTCATAATTTTTAAGCGTATACTAACTTTTCGGAGGTCTTTTCAGAATGAAGGATATTCTTCCAGCACTTAATTCTGCTGCTAAAAATCATAAGGCTCAATTATTTGCAATAACAAAGGAAACAGGACTTACTATTTCAGAATGGAAGTTGCTTTGCCAGGTAATTGACGGTAACACAACTCAGGAGACGCTTTCGTCACGAACCAAATTAGATATCTCAACACTTTCTAGACAGCTGAAAAAGCTGGTCGAAAAGGAAATGATTGAAAAGACGGCGGTTGGCAAAGACAAACGACAATTGATCTACAACGTCACGCCAAAGGGAATCAATTCGAGTACATACGTGAAAACGAAGCTTGATGAATTAACTGAACGGATTTTTAATCACTGGACTGATGAAGAAAAAAATTTATTAAAGATTTTAATGAACCGATTAGAACAGAGCCTAGGCAGAATATAATTATGAGCAGGTGGATTTAATGAAGATTGCCATTGTAACAGATAGCACTGCATATTTAACAAAGGAAGAACAACAAAAATATCATATTAAAGTCGTGGTCATTCCCGTTATTATTGATGGTAAAGAGTATCAAGAAGGCGTTGACCTCACAACTGAAGCATTTTATCAGAAATTGAAAACGTCAAACTCGTTTCCAAGCACCTCACAGCCGCCGGTTGGTGAAATGATTGAATTATATGAGTCACTGGCACATGAGGGGTATGATACGGTTATCAGCATTCATTTGGCAAGTACAATTTCCGGCTTTTATAGTTCGTTGGAACAGATTGCACCGTCTATTGAAAATATCAAAGTTATTCCGTACGACTCTAAAATTACGGTTAAACTAATGGGTTATTTAGCAATTCAGGCTAGCAAAATGGCTAAACTTGGTCGAACGCCTGAGCAGATCATCAAATACCTTGACAATCTACGATCAACGATTGATGAATTATTTGTTGTTGATGACCTTCAAAACCTCGTTCGTGGCGGTCGTTTATCCAATGCTTCAGCGTTTATTGGCGGTATTTTGAAAATAAAGCCCTTGTTAACCTTTGATGATAATAGTAATGAAATTGTGGCCTTTGAAAAAATTCGGTCTCGCAAAAAAGCACTTAAACGGGTAGAAGAATTATTTGCAAAAGCGCAGCAACGAGCAACGTACCCATTACGAGCCTTGGTGATCAATGGAAATGATCCTAAAGCTGGTAATGAGTGGGCAAACAAAATTCACGAACTTTATCCAGAAATGATAATTGAGCAAAGTTATTTTGGCCCAACCATTGGAACCCACTTAGGAGACAAGGCTTTGGCACTTGCTTGGCTTCGTGATTTTGACCAAGATCAATTATAAAATAAAAACAATTCTGTGTAGTAACCATTTAATGTTCGGCAAACGCCGGTTAAATGATTGCTTTTTTTGTTTAATGTGATAAACTTTAATAGTTACATAATTAAATCTGGGGTAGGATTCAACGCGTTAAGTGTCGAAGGAACGGAATGTGAACTTCGAACGAAAAATAAAAAGCTTCGACTTGCTTTTTATTTGCGGTGTTGTTTCCGCATTCACCGTCTTATTTAGAACCTCTAAATATTGGTGAGCTCCTTCTTAGGAGATGTCAGCATTATGAAGTCATTATCATTAGGGTTTAGAAAGTTACGGACGTTAGATGTCGTTGTTTTAGGTGTTTTAATGGCATTAACGCTAATTTTAGGAAGATTTACTGTTGGCACTGAGTTTTTGAGGTTAAGCTTTGGTTTTGTGATCACTGCCATTGCCGGCTACCTTTATGGTCCCTTATGGACTTCTGTGATGGCTGCGGTTGGTGACGTTATTGGAACTTTGATTTCTGGTAGTCCATATTTCCCCGGCTTCACGGTTTCTGCAATTTTGGGAGCAGCTATCTATGGCTTCTTCTTTTACAATCAAGCCATTAGCTGGAAGCGGGTCATTTTCTCTCAGTTGATTATTGCGATTTTTGTTAACGCTGCGTTGAATACCTTCTGGTTAACGGTCTTGTATAAGACACCGTTTTTTGCGTTGCTGCCAATTAGGACACTAAAAGAAGCTATTATGACACCAATTCAAATTGCAATTATTTATTTTGTGTTGAATTCAAAGAGTTTTACAACAATCAAAAATCGACTATTAAATTAGTCTATCTGCGACACGCAGTACACGTTTAACGTTGTACTTGTGGGCCGCTTTTTTGTATAGACTTTGTTTAGATAGTGATTTAGATAGTGTATGAAAGGAATGCGTTTTATGTATACAATCAAGTTAAATAATATGCAGTTTCATGCTCATATAGGGGTCTTGCCAGAGGAAAAGGTTGTTGGTCAGGCACTTCAAATTGATTTGGTTACGGAGATCGATGCCGAACCAAAAGATGACCAATTGTCAACGACTGTTTCTTATGGTGATTTTTATCAACATGTTCAGCAAATTGTCACCAACAGCAGGGTTAATCTGATTGAAACACTGGCTCAGTCAATTATTTCGACAATCAAGTCTTTAGACAACCGGATTGGTAAAACGACCGTTAAAATTAGAAAAGTCGGATTACCAATCGATGGGATTATGGATAACGTGGAAATAGAAATGGAGCGATAGCGGATGGAAGATGTCTATTTAAGCTTAGGAAGTAACATTGGCAACCGGCAGCAGTATCTAAATGCGGCGATCACGCTTCTTGGAAATAATCGTCAAATAATAATTGAACGAGTGGCTAATTTTTACGAAACATCACCGGTCGGTAACGTCTCCCAACGACCCTTTGTCAATACGGCGGTTAAAATAGCGACAACCCTTGAACCGGATGATCTCTTGCTGGTAATTCATCAAATTGAAAAGCGACTGCATAGGTCGCGAAAGATTCATTGGGGGCCGCGAACATTAGACATTGATATTATTTTTTACGGCCAACGGGTTGTTCATTCAGATGATCTAGAAATTCCGCACCCTGAAGCCTTCAACCGTCGATTTGTTTTGATCCCAATCAAGGAATTAGTCGATCACTCATTTCCGTATTACGAACAAATAACCAGGGCAATTACCCACATTAATTCCAAAGATCAGGAGCTCAAGCCCGTATCAGCAAAGGATAATCGTGGTAATATCATTGAACGGGCAACTACAAGTATCCTAACGGCCATCGGTGAGGATCCCAGCCGAGCGGGCCTGCTAGAAACCCCTAATCGCGTAAGTCGAATGGATGCCGAAATCTTTTCATCAGTGGGATTAACCGACTTTACAGATTATAAATTATTTCATTCAGAGGATTCTGACCAATCCAAAATGATTATGATGAATAATTTGCCATTTTATTCAATGTGCGAACACCACATGATGCCATTTTGGGGAAGTGTTAACGTCGCCTACATGCCAGCCAATGGCACAATCATTGGGTTAAGTAAGATTCCACGATTGATTGATTTTGTTTCTCACAAATTAACGTTGCAGGAACGATTAACGGATGAAATCATTGATCAGATGACTCGAATCCTGGCGCCAAAGGGAGTTGCGGTCGTTGTTGACGCGCGTCATATGTGTGTTGAAATGCGAGGGGTCAAAAGTAGAGGCGCAATTACAAGAACTATTCGCTTTAGCGGTGACTTCGAAAGAAATCAAGCACTACAAAATGAATTCCTATCAGCAATTAAGGTGACGGGCAAACAATGACTAAGAAAAACTTTTCATCATTTTTATATAACCATGGTGATCGGATAACTTTACTAAAGCGCGTATTAGCTTATTTAGGGCATCCTGATCAGAACTTTTCAATTATTCATATTTGTGGAACGAATGGAAAGGGTTCAACATCTATGATGATTGCTGCTTGCTTAGAGAATTTGGATCAGCGGGTTGGCCTGTTTACGAGCCCTGCGATTGGTCAGCAAACTAACTGTATTCAGGTAAACGGTGTTGAAATCAGTAAAGGCCATCTAAATGATCTGTTTATGAAACTGAAGCAAGTGATGGCAATATCCGAGTTTCATGATGCTGAATTATCTGATTTTGAGGCATTGTTTCTCGCCTCAATGCTTTACTTTTCCGAAGAAGGGGCCGATTATGTTGTTTTAGAATGTGGTTTAGGTGGCGAATTGGACGCTACCAACGCTGTTACAACAACGCTATATTCTATTTTCACCGAAATTGGACTGGATCATTTGGGTGTTTTGGGTAACTCTTTGGAAGAGATTGTCACAACCAAGTCGAAAATTATTAGACCGGCTAACACAACGATTATTGCGCCTCAACATTCGCAAATCATTAATGGCATTATTAAGCGAGAAGCAACGATAAAGGGTGCCAGACTAATTGATGCCGCAAAAACCGTTATAATTCACTCTCAAAATATTGGTCAGCAACTAATGGTTGATTACCAGACTAGTCAACAACATGGTCAATTTCAATTCGGGCTATTAGCAAATTACCAGTTAGAAAATGTTCGAACCGTTATTGCTTGGCTAATTGATTTTTGTCAAAGCAAGCATCTCACTAACCAAATTAGTGACTTGTTAAATCATGCATTAGCAACGATCAACGTACCAGGGCGTTTTGAGACCGTGAACAAAAAACCAATGATTATTGTTGACGGCGGGCATAATCTTGATGGTATTACGGCATTTGCCAACACAGTCAATACCATTTTTCCACACTACAATAAACTGATTGTGACTGGTTTTTTGAAGGATAAAGATTACCAGGACTCGGTACACAAATTATTAGGAATCAAGCAGGCCCATTTTATTATCACGGAACCAGACAATGTTGATCGAAGATTAGCAGCAAGACAGCTGCAGCAAGCATTCATAGATGCTTCTGGGATAACCTACCCAGTGTTTAAGCGGCCCATTACAGCGATTAAAGCTGCGATTAACGCTGCAAACCGCCAATCCAAATTACTAATCTTTGTGGTCGGATCGTTTTATCTATTAAATCCAATTCGAACGTATTTAATAAACAAGGAGGATAAATACAATGGTGACACTAAATAAGCAACGTTTTTCAGGTAGTAACTTTGACTTTAATCTCAGTAAGTCACCCATCATATATGCCATCTTGAACCTTACCCCGGATTCCTTCTTTGATGGCGGTGTTAACGCTGGAATAGATAATGTCTTTCAACGAATTGAGCAAGAAATGGGTTATGGTGCTGCGATTTTTGAACTTGGCGGAAAATCTTCAAAGCCTCATTTCGACGACATTAGTGCAGATGAAGAATGGGGAAGGGTTGAACCATATTTAAAAGCAATTCAAAAGCGGTTTCCCAATATTATTCTTGGTCTCGATTCGAATACAAATGAAGTTATTGAACGCGGTTTAAAATCAGGCATTCAAATTATCAATGACATTGATGGCTTTAATTCTGACGCAAAGCTTCAATTGGTTCAGCAATATCATCCATCGGTGGTCACAATGTTTAACGGCAGAAACTTTGACGAACAACCAGATACATTACTTAAGACAATGACTGATTTTTTTGAAAAAGCAATCGGAAATTTACAGTCAGCGGGACTTTCCAAATCAGAAATTATCGTTGACCCAGGAGTTGGTTTTTCAAACCATAATACATTAGAATTTGATATCATCAAGATGAAAGCCATTAAGGAGCTTACCAAGCTTAATACGCCAGTAATGACGGCGATTTCGCGAAAAAGTTTTGCCAAACGATTATTTGGCTTTGAATTAGAAGATCGTTTGATTCCGACGTTACTTTTTGAAGCCTATATGATTTCGCTTGGGGGTGGCATACTTCGGGTTCATGACGTTAAAGAAACCAGAGAATTGATTGAGACGTTTAATATTTTTAAGGATGAATTGATGTAGGAACTATGTTGAAATTAAGCGACGACTGGCTAACATGTATTTTAAATACTAAAAAAGTATTATGACCATCCTTGAAACAATTAACAAAGGATGGTCATTTTTTGCTAGCGAATGATGGAGTAGGTGGGACTGCTATACAGTGTTTTTGGAATTACAAATTCTACTTTACATAATATATATTATACGAAGTAGAGAATTGATAAAAAAGAAATGCCAGTTTAAGATACTAACCAGTATCAGCAACTTGCATTTCTAAATTACTAATCATCTTAAACCGACAACTTTAGTTAGCCAGCTTCTGCCTTAAAACCATTTGCTGATGTTCGTGTGTTTTGAACGTCATCCTCTTGCAGCGGTTGTCGATTATCAACCTTAGCACGTAAAATATGGCGCTGAATGCGTTTCTCAACCGGTGGTAGTTTCATATAATCACCATACAAACGTTTTAGATATGAATCATACGCAGCTAGTATCGGTACGCGTAAATTTTCAAATGGTACTTGAATCAAATGCTGCATTTCATCAGGGAAAATGATTTCCTTACCATATGCATATGGTGAAGATAAATTAACATATGGTAAGTCTGGCTGGTCGTCGTACTGAGTCATTGTTCGTAAACGAAGATTATAAAGTTGCGGCAGCGTTAGTTGACTATATGGATGATTCGTAAGTCCTTGCTCGTCCGCAGAATAAAAGCGCCGTCTAACTTCCATTAAGATGTTTTGTAGAACCATCTTTTGATCGGATTGTTGCTGCTTGATTAACGGCATTTTATCGAATGGAAAAACATCAATAAAAATGCCATTGTGCGCTTTGGCGGCTTCTCGTCCACGTTCTAGAATTTGAGAATCACGCGTCATAACTTTAGCAAAATCATATTCATAACGTGGATTTAACCGGTTTTCTTCGATAACGTAATCCGTTGATTCTAGCTCAATTGGTGCGACCGTAAGAAATTTTTCAAAGTCTTGACGGGTCAACCCAATATCAATATCATCGTCCCAAGGAATAAAACCATGGTGACGAACCGCACCAATTGCGGAGCCTCCAGTCATAAAATAGTTGATATGGTACTTAGAAATTAGCTTGGCCACTTTCCTTAGAATATCCAACTGGATTACGTGAATTTGCTTCATATCAATCATCATATTGGAAGCCCCCTTAACTTATTAGTACGATATCATGCCAAAACCTCTTTTACTAATTTTTATTTATCAAAAACTATTTTAGACAGTGTACCACGAACGGTCAACTATTTAGTCTTTATTTATACAAATTTATCGTGATTTTATGATATAATATAACTTGATAAAACCGATATTTTATTAAGTTATATTAAAAAATAATCACTATCCCCATCAGATTTTTGATTATCATAATGATATTATTTGAATTTTAAGGTGATTTTAAAATGAAAAAAGAAAATTATATTGCTAACAACGAGCAGCTTGTGAATCAAATGCCGCCCTACATTCAAGATTATTACTTAGAAAAATCCACAATTCCACTATCGCCCGCCACATTATACCAGTATCTCAGTGAATTCAAACGCTTTTTCAACTGGCTTGTGGCTACTAATATTACTACTGCAACTTCAATTAACCAGATATCACTTACTGATTTGGAGCACCTTTCAAAACAGGACATGGAGCTTTATAAGGCCTTTCTTTTAAATCGGGGTAAGCAAAGTGCTAAAAATCCCCAGGGGACGCTTTCTCACCAAACAATCAACCGATCATTAAACGCGCTGGGCGCTCTTTTTCGCTATCTAACTGAAGAATCCGAAAACCAAGATGGTGAACCCTATTTTTACCGAAACGTCATGAAAAAAATTACGTTGGTACCAGATAGTGAAACTTATCAGACACGTGCTCACAATATTAAAGATAAGCTTATGTTGGGTCACGCAGACGTCGATTATCTCAACTTTATTTTGAATAATTATCCAACCCAAATCCGTGGTAAACGCTTATTAAAAATGTACGAACGAGACCGGGAACGTGACGTTGCGATTAACGCTTTGATGCTTGGAACTGGCATCCGAGTTTCGGAATTAGCAAACGCTAATGTAACTGATTTAAATTTGAAGAAAGCAATTATTTCGGTTATTCGCAAAGGTGGTAAACGCGATGCAGTTCCAATTGCTGATTGGGTTTTACCTTATATCAAGCCCTATCTAGTAATTCGCAACAAGCGTTACCTTGCAGACAAAACCACCCCTGCCCTCTTTCTCACAAAAGGGGCCCACCAGCCGCGGCGAATTTCTACCGCAACCGTTGAATTATTGGTGGCTAAATATTCTCAGGCTTTCAACCATGTTCGAATTACTCCACACAAATTGCGGCATACGCTAGCATCCAAACTTTACCTAGAAACTAATAATGAGCACCTTGTCGCAACACAACTGGGACAAACATCGACAAAGGCAACCGGCCTATATACCCATATTATTGATACCAAACAAAAAGAAGCCCTTGATGGCCTGCACGAAACTGACCACTAAGCGCCTAGAATCAGAAAGCAATTTTGTTTTAAGCCTCACTTATCAAAGAATCCTGATAGGCTATCCACATTTTGGACTGAACCTTAGAAAACGTGACGTTTGTGAAATTAGTTGCTTGAACCCAATTTCCAGGAAAGTAACTAAGATCACAATTCGCATTAAGTTGGCCAGTAAGCATCGTAATGTGCCATTTTTGATGCGTAAACGTATGGTTAACTGGCTTTCCAGAAATTTTCCTCAAATGAATTGGTAATTGAAAGTCGCTTAATAGTTGACTTTCTAGTTGTTGGATTAACTTCGGCTCAGTTAATTGCTTACCGTCAGTCAGCGATTGCTTATTGAACAACGGAAACATCCAAAAGTGGCTCAGAACACCTGTTGCTGGTCGTTGTTCAAGTAAGTAACCCTTCTTAGACTGAATCACCAAGCCAAAATAGTCAATTGGAACCGGCCGCTTTTTCTTGGTCTTAACCGGGAAATGATCTTCAATCCCATCCAAATAAGATTGGTTGAACGCTTTTACCGGTGATTGATCAGTATCATAGTTTGTTGCTGTCATGAAGCTTGCTCCCAAATCCATAATGGCTTGATTAAAGTCACCGGGGCGTTCTTGAGAAATCAGGTGATTAATCACGTTCTCAAATACCTTACGTGTTTGTGGCTTAGCTATATCATCGTCAATTTCTAGTAACCTGGCAAATACCCGAAACGCATTGCCGTCTACGGCAGCCGTTGGTTGGTTAAAGGCAATACTGGCAATTGCACCAGCAGTGTAAGGGCCAATGCCACTTAACTCTTGAAGCCCCAAAGTGGTTTGGGGCCATTTGCCATGATAATCAGTTACAATTTGCCGAGCAGCTTTTTGTAAATTTCGTGCTCGGGAATAATAACCCAATCCTTCCCAAGCCTTCATTAAATTGTCTTCGTTAGCCTCCGCCAATGATTGAACCGTTGGAAACTGCTGCATAAAACGCTGGTAGTAAGGAATAACCGTTTGGACTTGGGTTTGTTGAAGCATAATTTCAGATGCCCAAACGTGATATGGATTTTTATCTTGTCGCCAAGGAAGATCCCGTTTGTTTTGATCATACCAGTCAAGAAGCGTTTTTTGAAATGCTTGAATTTTATTTTCCGACCACCTAATCATTTGAGAACCCCCTTTCGAATTAAATAATTACTTAACAGATATGTAAAAAGTAGCAACCATTCAAATACCTAACGATTGAGAATGGTTTGCTACTCCGGATAAGTTATTAACCTTGCCAATGTTGCTTAATAAAGGTTTCTCTGCCGCCCATTTCTTCCATCTGGTAGCGAAGTGGATTTTTCTTGTAGAAAGCTTGATGCTCATCTTCTGCTGGATAAAACGGCTTGGCATCCTCAATTTGAGTCACAATTGGATCGTCAAATTGTTCACTGTCGGCAAGGGCTTTTTTCGAGGCTTCAGCAATTTTTCGTTGTTGTTCATCTTTAACAAAGATCACCGGGCGATAATTATCGCCACGATCTTGGAATTGCCCCATAGCATCGGTTGGGTCAGTCTGATGCCAATAGATTTCTACTAATTGCTGGTAACTGATAACTTTTGGATCAAAAATAATCTTAACCGCCTCAGTATGCCCAGTAGTATGGCTGGCAACCTGTTCATAAGTTGGGTTAGGGACATGACCACCCGTATAACCAGAAATCACTTTTTTAATGCCTGGTATGGTATCAAATGGTTTAACCATGCACCAAAAACAACCACCGGCAAATATCGCTGTATCTTCCATTTAGTTCACCTCATTTAAATAATTCACTGTACTTACCATATCCTGATGCGGCTAATTTATCAACCGGAATAAACTTTAAAGCAGCTGAATTAATACAATACCGTTGGCCACCAGCTTCGGTTGGCCCGTCTGGGAAAACATGACCTAAGTGAGATTGAGCTTCCTTACTAGTTACCTCTTCTCTGATCATGCCGTGTGAGGTATCTAACTTTCGATTAATCGTCGCATTGTCAATCGGTTTCGTAAATGATGGCCAACCACAACCAGCATCGTATTTATCCTTTGACGAAAATAATGGTTCTCCACTTACAACATCGACATAGATACCCGCTTTATAGAAATCATCATATTTTCCAGTAAAGGGTGCCTCAGTGCCCTTTTCTTGAGTAACTGCAAATTGTTCTGGGGTTAATTTTGACTGAAGATCTTGCTTATCCATAGGTTACATCCTCCTATTCAGCTCATGCCAAATCATAATAGGGTTTAAATTGTGCACAATTTAATTTTAATTATAGGATGAATGACCCGCATTGTAAACAAAAAAAGCCACGGTCAAAGTTTATACCGTGGCTGATACGATTAAATTAACTTAATGCGTCATTCAATGGTGGCACAACCTGCTTCTTACGGGAAACAACTCCTGGTAATGACATCGTTGCATCTTTGCTGAGCTTATTGTTAAAGGCCTTTTCAACGGCAGCCACTGGGTCACCAATCACAATCATTCTTGAATCACTATTCAAGACGTTTGTCACTAGGACTAAGAACAAATCGTAGCCCTTATCAGCAGCTTCTGCGGTCATCGCTTTCTTAATGTCATCTTGACGTTTGTCGATATCACTAAATTCAACCACGTTAATTTGATCAATCCGAACACTCTTACCGCCCATCGTAAATGATTTAGCATCAGAGTCGATTAACTCTTGGTCACTCTTAGCAGCAACGTTAGTACCAGCTTTTAACATTTCGATACCGTATTTTTCGTAGTCAATATCAGCAATCTCAGCCAATGTCTTAATGGCGATTCGATCCTCATCAGTCGTTGTAGGTGACTTCAATAATAATGTATCAGAAATGATCGCGGATAACATGAGACCGGCTAGTTGAACAGGAATATCAATCTTGTTTTCATCATACATCTTAGTAATAATCGTACTGCAACAACCAACCGGCTCTGCTCGATAGTATAAGGGCTGGTCAGTTTGGAAGTTTGAAATTCGATGATGGTCAACAACATGGGTGATTGTTAAGTCCTTGATGTCACTCACACTTTGCTGGAATTCATTGTGATCAACTAACATAACCGAATCCACTTCATTTTTAGCGGTTTTGATGATCCGTGGGGTTGGTTCATCAAAGTAGTTTAAAACAAATGCTGTTTCAGCATTGGGTTCGCCCAAAGCAACAGCTTCAGTATCATAACCTAATTGATTTTGTAAATACGAATATGCTTTAGCAGCAACAATCGCATCAGTATCAGGACTTTGATGACCAAAAACTAATTCTTTACTCATTAATATGATCTCCTTTTAACTAGTTAATTTTATTTTGCCAAACGAGATAAATAATCTTTTTTGGCTAAATAATCATCGAATTTACTTAAGAATCTACCAATCCGGGGAATTTCATTCTTATTCTTACGGTAAACAAATTTCAAATCAAACCGAATTTTTGGATCAAATTCAGTTACCCAAATATCATCGTCAGTCATTTTGTTTAAATCAAGATTAAGCAAAAATGATTTTGGTAATGCTGTATTGGTATGGGTATTAATCGCAAATTTTAAAATTTGTTCAGGCATCGTATATCTGGCAGCGGTTTGTGGAAAATCAACCATTTGATTCTTGAAAGTTTCCCTTAACGTTTGATTCAAGTAGTAATCCTCTGGATACATTACCCATGGCCGATCACCAACGTATTTTAGCCTAATTTTCTTCTTATCCGCAAACTTGGGGTTATGATGAATAAACAATAGATCATCTGAAATGATTTTTTTGGAACTATAAGGTTTCCAATTCTTAATTGACTCATCAGGCAAATACATAATTGCCAGATCAATCCGGTTATTTTCAAGACTTTCCCAGATTTCTTTTCTCGTTAACATGTGAAAGTTAACTTCAAGATCAGGATTATCCTTGTATAGATCTAACGCAAAGTCCTCAAATACTTTTGTTTCAATCGAAGCCAAAATTCCTAAATTAATCTGGCCAGTGGTTGAACTCGTTGCCTGTTGAATCTCATCAGTTGCGTCGTTTAACAGATCATATATTTGATGGGTGGTTTTGAGCATGATATAGCCGGCATCCGTTAACCGCAACTTTTTACCTACCGAATAAAACAATGCGGTCCCAACGGTTCGTTCAAGCTTTTTGATTTGTTGAGTTAAGGCTGGTTGGGTAATTCCCAGGATTTGGGCTGCCTGGGTATAATTCATTGTATCGGTTAACTGGAGGAAGTACGTCAAAGTTTTTGATGAAAAAATATTCTCCTGCGTGGTTTTCATTCAGTCTCTCCTTAATGGGCCAATCTTGACCATTAGATAATTGATTCTTGACTATTAATATTAATAATAATTTGAAACCAAAATATATTCAATTATTATTACTCAACATCAGATAAATTTAATTAATTAATCGTAATTTCTGATGGTTTTTGCCGGATGACCGCTGGAATTCCCTCTGAGTCAATATCAATGACAAATGATCCATTTGAATAGCGGCCACCAACTGAAAATTCACTTGGTAAAATATCATGAACCCGTTTCCGGTCGGTTAAGACTTCAAGTGGCGTATGTCCATCCACAATGGTTTCGAAATCAATTACCCGGTGAGGATTATTCTTGAGTTCCCGAAGAATCATAACCCCTTTTCGGGCTCTGGAGGTTGCGGGAATTTCCTTGACTGCCAATTTTTTAAATGCGCCTCGTTGAGTCACGATGGCGACAACGCTCGTCTCATCAACCAGTTGTAAATCAACGACCTTATCGTCGTTACGAAGTGCCATTGATTTAACACCCGTTGTTCGGGCACCATTAATGGAAACTTCCTGTACATTATACCTAAGGGCTAACCCATCTCTAGACATTAATAAAAGCTGCCCAGCCTGTTGATCAGCGGTAAGATACTTGACAGCAACTACTTTAGCATTACTATCTTTTAACTTTTCATACGTGTAAGCATGCTTCTTATATGTCCGCCCAGGGGTCAGGTCGGTAAATGCAGTTTGCTTAATGTGGCCCTCATCAGTCGCAATTAAGAAGTTCCCTGGTTCCTTGAGCGAGTTGAACGCAAAAGTGCCAATGATGTCTTCATCTGCATCTAAACCAATTGTTTGTGAAATGTGTTCGCCGGTATCTTTCCATTTTGCATCGGTAATCTCGTAGACCGGCCGATAGATCAGGTTCCCCTTGCTAGTGAACATAAACAGGTGATCCCTCGCATTTAATTCCTTCATGAAGATTGAATAATCGTCGTCTTTTAAGCCGTTATCAGCGCCAGAAGCTTTATATGAACGAATACTACTGCGCTTAATATAGCCATCGTGACTGACCATGACAATGACGTCTTCGTCTGGGATCAAAACATCTGTACTAATTTTGATGTCAGAAACCTGACTTTGGATCTCAGTTCGACGAGGGTTACGATAAGTCTTAGCAAGCTCTCGCAGCTCCCTTGATAAGACCCGGTTAAGTTCTACTGGGTTATTTAGGATCTTTTCAAAGCTGGCAATTTGGTCGGCTAAATGCTTATTTTCTGTTTCAAGTTGCGTAACATCGGTATTAGTTAATCGATAAAGTTGTAAAGCAACAATCGCGTCGGCTTGCTTCTCAGAGAAATCGTATGTTTTAACCAAATTATCCCTTGCATCCTTACGATTCTTGCTTGCACGGATAGTCTTAATGACTTTATCAAGAATGGAAAGAGCTTTAATTAACCCCTCAACGATGTGTTGACGTTCTTGCGCTTTTTTGAGATTGAATTTTGTCCGTTTCTCAATAACCCGTCGTTGAAATTCAAGATAAGCAACCAGAATTTTCTTAAGTGACAGGCGCTCTGGCCGCATGTGATCAATGGCAACCATGTTAAAGTTGTAGGAAACTTGTAAATCAGTATTTTTGAATAAATAATTCAAAATGCCGGTTGAGTCAACATCCCGTTTTAGTTCAACAACAATACTTAATCCATTTCGATCACTTTGATCTCGGACTTCAGCGATGCCTTCAACTTTTTTGTTCAAGCGGATTTCATCAATTCGTTTCACGAGTTGGGCTTTATTAACCTCGTAAGGGATCTCAGTAATAACAATCTGCGATTTATTGCCCTTTAATGGTTCGATCGATGTTTTCGATCGAACCATGATTTTGCCGTGGCCAGTTTCGTATGCCTTTTTAATGCCATCAATTCCCTGAACAATGGCGCCAGTGGGAAAATCTGGGCCCTTCACAAATTGCATCAGATCATCAAGCGTTGCGTCTGGATGCTTTTGTAGGTATAAAATGGCATCGATTACCTCACCCAAATTATGCGGCGGAATATCGGTGGCATATCCGGCTGAGATGCCAGTTGAGCCATTTACTAGTAAATTAGGGAACCGAGAAGGTAAAACAGTTGGTTCATACTCGGTATCGTCAAAATTTAAGACCCAGTCGACAGTATCCTTATCAATATCTCGAAGCATTTCACTAGAGATTTTGCTTAAGCGGGCTTCAGTGTACCGCATCGCAGCAGGCGGATCACCATCCATTGAACCATTATTACCGTGCATTTCAATCAGTGGTTCTCGGACTTTCCAATCTTGGCTCATTCGAACCAATGCTTCATAAATTGAACTATCGCCATGGGGATGAAAATTACCCATCACGTTTCCGACTGACTTGGCGGATTTTCTAAACGCCTTATCGTAGGTATTGCCGTCCTTATTCATTGCATATAGGATTCGCCGTTGAACCGGTTTTAAGCCATCGCGAATGTCAGGTAAGGCCCGTTCTTGAATAATTGACCGTGAATAACGGCTAAACCGTTCACCCATAACATCCTCGAGGGTTAAACTCTCAATTTTACTCAAAGCCGCTCCCCCTTAATTAGTTGTGTTGTCTAAAATACTGCCCTCTTCTTCGAGGTTAAACTTAACGTTACTTTCAATCCATTTCCGCCGGGGTTCAACTTTATCACCCATCAACGTTGTAACACGACGCTCAGCCAGTGCAGCATCATCGATTCGAACCCGGATTAAGGTTCTAGTATCGGGATTCATTGTCGTTTCCCACAGCTGATCGGCGTTCATTTCACCAAGTCCTTTGAATCGCTGAAGACTATAGCCCTTACCAAATTTTTTAGACACGCGGTTAAGTTCATCATTAGTCCAGGCGTATTGAATTTTCAGTTTTTTGCCGGCGCCTTTTTGAAGTTTATATAGTGGTGGCAAAGCAATAAATACCTTACCGTTATCAATCATTGGCCGCATATACTTATAGAAAAATGTCAGCAAGAGAATTTGGATATGGGCACCGTCGTCATCGGCATCCGTCATAATAATGATTTTGTCATAATTGGCGTCTTCAATATTAAAATCAGCACCGACCCCGGCACCGATGGTATAAATCATAGTATTGATTTCTTCGTTTTTCATAATTTCTGGTAATTTTGCTCGTTCGGTGTTCAAAACTTTACCTCTAAGCGGCAAGATTGCCTGATAACGCCGATCACGCCCTTGTTTAGCGGAACCACCAGCGGAATCACCTTCGACCAGGAATAATTCATTTTTACTATAATCCTTAGACTGAGCGGGAGTTAGCTTCCCAGAAAGCAACCGTTCTTGTTTCTTGTGGCGTTTACCATGACGCGTTTCATCCCGGGCCTTTCTGGCGGCCTGGCGAGCTTGGCGGGCACGTAATCCTTTATGTACTAACGTTTGAGCAAACTCACCGTTTTCCATTAAGTAGTAACCCAGCTTCTCGCTAACAACGCTGTCCACAATTGCGCGAGCTTCCGGCGTCCCTAATTTTTCCTTTGTTTGCCCTTCAAACTGAAGAATTTCTTCTGGGATACGCAGTGATAAGACCACGGAAAGCCCCTCGCGGACGTCACTGCCCTCAAGGTTTTTATCCTTCTCCTTCAGCAAGCCAACTTTTCTAGCATAATCGTTAAAGGCCTTGGTCCAGGCATTTCTAAAGCCGGCTTCGTGGGTGCCACCATCCTTTGTTCGGACGTTATTAACAAATGAAAGCATGGTTTCTGAATAGCCATCGTTGTATTGTGCAGCAACCTCGACTTCTACGCCAGATTTGATGCCATCAAAAAACATGACATCGCCAAGTGTATGTTTATCTTCGTTTAAATACTGAACAAATTCTTTAATTCCCTCTTCGTAATGGAAGGCTTCCTCTTGTTCTTGCCCTGGCCGCTCATCGGTTAACGTAATCTTAGTTCCTCTTAATAGGAACGCCGATTCGCGTAGCCGTTCAGACAGGGTGGAAAAGTTGTAAACCGTACTGGTAAAGATCTTAGCATCCGGCTTGAAAGTGACGGTCGTGCCACTATGATCACGGGTTTTGCCAATCTTCTTCAAAGTGCCAACAGGATGGCCGCCGTTAGCAAACTTTTCTTCGTACTTAAAGCCATCTCTAACAATGATGACTTTAAGAGCGGAAGAAAGTGCGTTAACAACACTGGCACCAACCCCGTGCAAGCCCCCGGAAGTCTTATAGCCCCCTTGACCAAACTTCCCACCGGCATGCAACATCGTCAAAATAACTTCTGGCGTCGGTTTCCCAGACGCATGCATTCCAACGGGCATTCCCCGGCCATGATCTTTTACAGTGATACTATTATCCTGGTGAATTGTGACATTGATCTCATCACCATATCCAGCCAAGACCTCATCAACAGCGTTATCAACAATTTCATAAACCAGATGATGAAGGCCACGGGAATCAGTGGAACCAATGTACATCCCAGGACGTTTTCTAACAGCGTCGAGTCCCTCAAGTATTTGAATCGAGGAATCATCGTATTTTTCCTTTTGTTTTACCATATTCGTTGTGACTCCTTTTTTGCAATCTACTTCATAATAACCTAAATCAGCGGCTTTGAAAATAAATTTTGTTGGCGCCAACCCATTATCATGCTAAAATTAAAGGCGCTACAAAAGGCAATAGCCATTAATAATAAAGAGGTTTAATATGAATTCTGAAATGTTCCAAGTTATCTTAATGTTAGTTCTTGCTTATCTGTTAGGGGCCATTCCAAGCGGTGTGTGGATTGGGAAGGGCTTCTTCCATATTGATATTCGCCGTCATGGATCAGGAAACATTGGGACTACTAATACCTATCGGGTGCTAGGACCAATCGCCGGCACAATTGTCATGGCAATGGATATTTCAAAGGGAGCGGTTGCAACCTTGTTACCGGTGTTCTTTGGTAATTTCACCGTCAATGCATTAGTCTTTGGGCTGGCGGCAATTTTAGGGCATACCTACTCTATCTTTGACCACTTTAAGGGTGGTAAGGCTGTCGCAACTAGTGCTGGGATGATTTTGGCTTATCGACCAACGTTTTTCTTTATCGCTGCCGGAATTTGGATCTTAATCATCTTACTAACAAGTATGGTAAGTTTGGCAAGTATGGTTGCTTTTACAATCACGACGATCGCAACGTTTTTTATTAACGACCTGTTCTTAAGCATCTTAGCAATTATCTTGACAGTGTTTATATTCTACCGACATCGAACCAATATTCACCGCATTTTAAACGGTACCGAAAGCATGGTTCCCTTTGGATTGGGAAATTACCTGCGAAAGCGGCGCCCATCTAATTAACGTCATTTCTAAATTCAAAACCCAATAAAAGCGAGCAATTCGTTAATTGAATCACTCGCTTTTATAATATTTAGCCTTTCTTAGAAGAAACTGATTTCGTACTTGGCATCAAACTGATGACCGCTTGCCAATTTGTTAATGGCAAATTTATCTTCAAGCTTACCATTAGCGTGAACAGTATCAGCTAATCCCCACCAAGGCTCAATACAAGCGAATGGTGCCTTCTTAGGGTATGGTGACCAAATCCCCACATAAGGGGCATTGAAGACGGTGACGGCAACGCCATGGTCATTGGCAGTACTTGATAACATCACGGTCGTCTCCTGCTGATTCAGATCAAGAACAAGCGCATCACTATCAAATAACTTATGCTTTAATGGCATTGGTTTGGTAAAATCTAACGTCTGTTGATCATCTGGATTACTGTACGGCGGTTTTAAAGGAATTCGCCGATAGTCTTTTTTGGGAGCAACCCGGACAAAAGCGTCCTTAAAGGTTCCCTGACCAGCAATTAACGGAACGTTAAACCCGGGATGGGCCCCAATCGAGAACAATAACTCATCCGTATTCGGATTAAAGACGCTCAAGCTAACTTTTAACGCGTGGCCCGTCAATTTGTAAGAAATAACCAAGCGAAATTTAAATGGATACTTCTTCAACGTTTCCGGACTATCGGTTAGTTCCAAATCTACTGATGATTCATCTTGATTTTTAACTTCAAAGAAATTGTCCCGGGCAAATCCGTGCTGAGTCATTTCGTAAGTCTGGTTGTTATATTGGTATTGGTTATCCTTTAGTCGGCCAACGATCGGGAAAAGGACTGGTGCATGACGCTTCCAGTAATTAGGATCAGCTTGCCAAATATATTCGATGTGGTCAGCATCATTTTCTTGAACACTTGTCAATTCAGCGCCAAATTCGTTAATCGTTACCGTTAGATACTGATTTTTCAATGTAATCATGATTTGTCTCCCAATCCCCTACAGAATGTAACGTGACAGATCCTTATTTTGAGCCAATTTACCGACTTTATCGTCAACGTACTTCTCGGTGATTGTAATGTCACCCATTTGCATGTCAGGGCCTTCATAAAGAATATCCTCAAGAAGCTTTTCAAGAATGGTATGCAACCGACGAGCACCAATGTTATCTGTATTATGATTAACATCGGTTGCAATTTCGGCAATTCGATTAACAGCTTCAATTGTGAACGTTACTTTGATATTATCAGTTCCAATTAACGCAATGTATTGTTTGGTCAACGAGTTGGTGGGTTCAGTTAAAATTCTGACAAAATCATCTTTGGTCAAATCGTTCAATTCGACTCGAATGGGGAAACGGCCCTGAAGTTCTGGAATTAGATCTGAAGGCTTGCTTTCCGCAAATGCGCCAGAACCAATAAATAACATATGATCAGTATTCACTGGGCCATACTTCGTATTAACTTGAGAACCTTCAACAATTGGTAAAATATCTCTTTGAACACCCTCACGAGAAACTTGACCGCTATTTTTGGAACTCCCGGGAGCAATCTTATCAATTTCATCGATGAAGATAATCCCAGTGTTTTCAGCTCGGGTAATCGCGTTATGGTATAGGTCTGCCTTGTTAATGAGTTCCTCTGATGCTTGGCGAGTTAAAATTGACCGAGCTTCGCTTACCGGAACAGTTCGTTTAATTGTTTTCTTTGGCATCAAACCAGAAAGCGTGTCATTTAAGTCAATGCCCATTTGATTCAACATGGTGTTTTGACCAGAAAGTTGTTGGGTTGGATCGGCCATTTCAATTTCAACCTGATCATTTTCAAGCAAACCAGCCCGAAGCTTTTCAGCAACGGACATCCGCTTTTCCCGAACGTCATCAGTGACGTTTTCTTGATCGTCATTATTTTGAGATGGGGTTTGTCCCTGTTGCATCTGATTAAACATATTCATCAGATTTTGCATCTCGTTTTGATTTTTCTTTTTCTTTTCTGCCGGTACCAACAATTTAACTAATTTGTTATTAGCCTGCTTCTCAGCTTCAGTTCGGACCTGCTTATATTCATCTTCACGTTCAAGTTGGATCGCGTTTTCAACTAAATCACGGACCATCGATTCAACGTCACCGCCAACGTAGCCAACCTCAGTAAATTTAGTTGCTTCTACCTTTACAAAGGGCGCGTTAACAATTTTAGCTAATCGACGAGCAATTTCGGTTTTACCAACACCTGTGGGGCCGATCATCAGCAAGTTTTTGGGTGATATTTCATCTTGCATGTCTTTAGATAATTGCATTCGGCGATAACGATTCCGCAATGCAACGGCAACGGCTTTTTTAGCTTCGCCCTGGCCAACAATGTATTGATCTAAAACTTCAACAATTTCTTTTGGGGTTTGTGTGGTTTCTGTCAATTTAATTACCTCTCTATATTTCTTCGGAGATGACATTCTGATTTGTGAAGATATCAATGTTACCAGCAATGTGAATGGCAGCTTCAGCAATTTCTCTCGCACTCATATCAGGGGCATGGTGTTTCATTGCCGTAGCGGCTGCAAGGGCAAAATTACCGCCTGACCCAATTGCAAGGATATCGTCATCAGGTTCAATAACCTCACCCTGGCCGGAAACGAGTAAGAGGTCGTGATCATTCATGACAATCAACAGGGCTTCAAGCTTTTGTAGTTGTTGGTCACCACGCCATTCTTGAGCTAGTTCAACTGAAGAACGCTTGAGATCACCGTCAAATTGATTAAGCTTCTTTTCAAATCGTTCTTCAAGGTTAAACGCATCGGCAACACTACCGGCGAATCCAACGACAACTTTATCGTTGTAAATGCGACGAACCTTATGCGCGGTTCCTTTCATAATCACTTTTTCACCCATTGTCACTTGACCATCGCCAGCCATCGCTAAATGACCTTGATGGCGGACAGCGACGATTGTAGTTGCTTCAAATTTGATTGGCATAATATTCCTCTTTTATCTATTAGTTTTTAATGAATCGTTATTCCTTGGAAAATATTTCTTGTAATCATCAAGTAAATGCCGCTTCGTAACGTGCGTATAGATCTGGGTAGTTGATAAGCTGCTGTGACCTAATAATTCTTGTACGGAACGCATATCAGCGCCATTATTTAACATTTCTGTGGCAAATGTATGCCTCAGCATATGGGGATGAATACTGGTGGTTAAACTACTTTGTTTGATAATCTCATCCATGATGTATTCAACTCCCCTAGATGTTAGCGGCTTCCCATAATGATTAACAAATAAGTACGAATGGTTCTGATGATAGCGTTTCATCAGTGGCGTTCTTGCATGCTGTTCATAATTGATAATCGCATTTTTAGCGTAATCGCCAAAGGGAACGTATCGCTGTTTATTTCCCTTTCCGGTTACTAGCAGAATTCGGTTATCCAAATCAATATCCAGTAATTGAATGCCGACACATTCGCTCACCCGAATTCCCGTTGCGTAAAGCAATTCAAGAACGGCACTATTTCTAGCTGCTAATTGCTTATCTGGTCCCTTCTTGGCAGCATCAAATAATGCCCGCATTTCGTTTTGATAGAAAAATCTGGGTAAGTGTCGATTATGACTCTTGAGGTGAACATATTCAAATGGATTGACCTTTATAACCTCATTTTTTACTAAGAAGTTATAAAAGGATTTTAACGCCGACACTTTTTGAGCAACTGAACTTTTAGCGTAATGATGATCGTACAAATGTGTTAAATATGATTCAACATCGTAAGCATCAATCTCGGTAAGCGGCTTAATATCTGTTGGGGTTGCTGCTAGAAATGCCATGAATTCCTCGATGGCAATTTGATATGCCCCAACGGTCTTGGCTGAATATCCTCGTTCACTTTTTAAATATTTCAAAAACCAGTTAACGTTTTTTTGATCAAGCATTTAGTTTCACCTACTTACTCACTATTTTGACATCACTAACGAATTTGTACCATGTAATCGTCATCATGCGCTAATACCATAATAGCAAATTAGACCAACTTTTGTCCGAAATTATGATAATAATTATGGTGGTAACCAATAATTTAGGGTCGGTATCATTGGTAAATGCTTAAATGCATGTTAAGCATTTTAACACTTTTTATCTAAATAAGTGGCTAAAAAACAAAAAAGGATTGAATCAAAGGTATCTGATTCAATCCAATCGTCATAATTATGAACGAGTTCTAAGTGATGCCCGAATACGAGCAGCCTTACCTTGCAATGCACGCAAGTAATAAAGCTTAGCACGACGAACGTGACCATGTCTGATGACTTCAATTTTGTCAATTCGTGGTGAATGAAGTGGGAAAATTCGTTCAACACCAACACCATTACTTACCTTACGAACGGTATAAGTGGCTTGAATGCCTGAACCCTTGCGTTTAATAACAACGCCTTCAAACAGCTGAATTCTTTCTCTAGTACCTTCAACAACCTTAACGTGAACTCGTAAAGAGTCACCTGCACGGAAATCAGGAATATCATCGCGTAGTTGTTCATTGTTGATTTTCTCAATCAATTGATTCTGTCGCATAAACAAATCTTCCTTTCACTAACATTCATTATCTGGTTTGACAGCGGAATGTTGTTTTGCGGCTTGCGCCAATGGCTAGTTTACCATAAATATTAGTTCTGTGTAAAGGGCTTTTTCTTGTCACCATTTGAATCGACTGCCCTTTCTTCCTCTTCAATCCTGACATCAGCGAGTAAATGTTTTTGGGTACTAGTCAGTTTTTGATGATCGATTAAATCTGGTCTCCGCCGATAAGTCCTTCGTAGTGCTTCCTTTTGATTCCAAAGAGCGATTTTTTTGTGATCACCATTCATTAAAACCTCAGGAACTTTCATTCCCCTAAAATCCGCCGGCCGCGTATACTGAGGCTCTTCTAATAAACCAGTTGAAAACGATTCTTCTACCTTAGATTGATTATTCCCTAAAACACCTGGAATTAACCTGGTAATAGCATCAATCATAACCATCGCCGGTAGTTCGCCACCCGTTAGGACGAAGTCACCAATCGAGTACTCATCAGTAACAATGGACCTAATTCGTTCATCGTATCCTTCATAATGACCACAAATAAAAGTGAGGTGATCATCCTGGGCAAGCGTTTCCGCCGCATGTTGGTTAAACTGTTTACCAGCAGGATCCAATAAAATAACCTTACCGGCAGCGACACCAGCATTCGCAGCCGCTGCTTTAGTCTGTTGATACGCATCAATAATTGGTTGGGCCTGTAGGAGCATTCCCGCACCACCACCAAACGGATAATCATCAACGTGACGATGTTTATCTTGAGTAAACTCGCGAAAATTTGTGACGTTAAAATCAATGATTTCATTTTCGATTGCTTTGCCAATAATTGAATCATGCATTGGCACAGAAAACATTTCTGGAAATAAGCTTAGAACATCAATTCTCATTCGTCTAACCCCTCCGGAATATCAACCAAGATCTGACCTTTATCAAGATCAACCTCCTTGATCACAGAATCAATTCTCGGCAGTAATAAATCTTTTTGGCCTTCTCGTTGTACAACCCACACGTCATTGGCCCCAGGAGATAGAATTTCTTTCACAATGCCGATTGGATGTTTATCGAGATCAATTACGTTAAGACCAATAATTTGATGATAATAGTACTCTCCAGGCTTTAAATCATCAGCTGACTGGGCAGTTTCATCGATCAATAGTTGAGATGGCTTCAAGAATTCAATATCGTTAATTGTTGGGTAGCCTTCAAAATGTAATAGAATAAATCCCTTATGTTTTCTAACACTATCAATTACCAGGGAAATTAATTTGGATTTCTTATCTATTTTGGCATAAACTGTATGACCGACTTGGAAGCGTTTATCCGGGAAGTCAGTTGTCGCAATTACCCTGACCTCTCCCTTAAGGCCTTGGGTATTCACAATTTTGCCAATGGTATAGTAGTTCATAAGGAATTCCTCCTTTTAATTTATGTATAAGAAAAAAGTTCCTAAACAAAACCTCCGTTTCGCTCAAGAACTCACTGTTTGCCATCGTCAACTATTAAACGAGCTTTCTTTTGACCCTCAACCGGAACGCTATACACGATCGTTCGAACGGTTTGAATAACGTGGCCATGTTTACCAATAATTCTACCAATATCATCTTCATTTAACCGAAGATGATATTCCATAAAACGATCGGACTCATTATGAGAAATCTCAATTTGTTTAGGATAATCAACTAATGGTGAGACAATCTTTTTTATTAATTCATCAATACTAACCATGATGTCTAATCACTCACTTACTTTTTTGAGTATTTAGCTTCGTGATATTTCTTCATGATACCAGCATCTGATAATAAGTTACGAACAGTATCAGATGGTTGTGCACCATTGTTTAACCAATTGAGGATTGACTCTTCTTCAAGAGTAACCTTAGCTGGTTGTGATAATGGGCTATAAGTACCAACGTTTTCGATGAAACGACCGTCACGAGGACTACGTGAGTCGGCAACAACAATACGATAGTATGGACGTTTCTTTGAGCCCATGCGCTTTAAGCGAATCTTAACTGACATGCATTTTACCTCCTATAATCATTTAACGATTAATAATATACCAGTAATTTGAAAGGTTGTAAAGGTTTTTTTCTTTACACCGTAAAAGAATGTTACCACGGGGTTAACGACGCTTCTTTTTCTTATTGCGGCGGCGTTTATTCTTTTTCATTTTCCGACTTAACTGCTTCATCGCTAACTTGGATAGTTTGCTGCCGCCCATTCCACCGGCATTCATCATGTTTTCCATTCCAGACATGTTGCCCTTGGAGACTTTGTTCATCATCGTTTTCATCTGACCAAATTGTTTGATCATCCGATTAACTTCTTGAATCGGTCGGCCTGAGCCCTTAGCAATCCGCCGCCTTCTTGATGGGTTTAAAACGTTTGGATCAGTTCTTTCCTGCTCAGTCATCGAATAGATAATGGCCTTTAAATGGTCCATATCCTTCGGATCCATATTGACGTTTTGAAGAGCCGGATTGTTAGCCATTCCAGGAATCATTTTCATGATCTCATCCATCGGCCCCATCTTTTGGATTTGAGATAGTTGATCCAAAAAATCATTAAAATCAAACGTATTTTCTTGGATCTTTTCCTGAAGTTCTTCAGCTTGTTTTTGATCGTACTCTTTTTGGGTCTTTTCAATAAGCGATAACATATCGCCCATTCCTAAAATTCGTGAAGCCATTCGATCTGGGTAGAAGACATCTAAGTCACTCATCTTCTCACCTTGACCAACAAACTTGATCGGTTTGTCAGTTACTGCCCGAATTGAAAGGGCAGCCCCACCACGAGTGTCACCATCTAGCTTAGTAAGGACCACTCCGGTAACGTCGAGGGTTTTGTTAAATCCTTCAGCAGTTGCAACGGCATTTTGACCAGTCATTGCATCAATTACCAGCAGAATTTCATCCGGATGAACCGCATCCTTGATATTCTTCAGCTCGCCCATCAACTTTTCATCAATCTGGAGCCGACCGGCGGTATCAATGATCACATAATCATTGTGATTTTCTTGTGCTTGTTGTAAACCACGTTTAGCAATTTCGACAGGATCAACGTCAGTTCCAAGCTGAAATACCGGGACGTCGATTTGCTGGCCAACCGTTTGTAATTGTTCAATGGCAGCTGGTCGGTAGACATCATCAGCGATTAACAGTGGTCGCGCATCCTGTTCATTCTTTAACTTTAATGCGAGTTTACCAACTGTTGTCGTTTTACCAGCACCTTGAAGACCAGACATCATAATAACTGTTGGGATCTTCTCGGATTTATTCAGGGGAACAGCTTGCTCCCCCATCATTTTCGTCAATTCCTCATCAACAATCTTAACGATTTGTTGTGATGGATTTAGACCTTCAAGCACCTTGGCGCCAGTTGCCCGTTGCTCAACAGTTTTGACAAATTGGCGAACCACTTGGAAGTTAACATCGGCTTCGAGAAGCGCTAACCGAATTTCACGCATCGTTTCCCGTAAATCAGCTTGGGAAACCTTGCCCTTTCCACGTAACTTCTTCATGGCATTTTGCAGCCGTTCAGTTAATCCTTCAAAAGCCATTATTTCACCACTTTCATTGTTCTTCCGTTGTTTCCAAGCTAGTGATTAATTTATTGAGCTTGGTATCACCTGGATAGTTCTTCTTAACGTATGTTTGGATTTTATCTAACTTATTATTTCGATCCACAAAACTATGGTATAAATTAAGTTTATCCTCATATTGCTGCAGAATTTTTTCTGAGCGCCGAATATTATCGTAAACCGCTTGGCGACTGACGTCATATTCCTCGGCAATTTCTCCTAGTGAAAAATCGTCAGCATAGTACAATTGAATGTAATTTGCTTGTTTTCTAGTTAGGAGCGGTTCATAAAATTCAAATAAGGAATTAATATAGTTATTCTTTTCCAGTTCCATTTTGAAACCCCTTTTATGATCCAATACGTACTCTAGATTACAGATTTTTCAACGGACCGTCAACAACAACTATCAAATAAATAATCAACCTATTCAGAAATCAATCCCTTAAATAAGCCATACACAAAATCATTCGGATCAAACGGTTTTAGGTCCGCGACCTGTTCGCCTAAACCAACGTATTTTACTGGTAAATGAAGTTCACTTCGAATCGCTAAAACAATCCCCCCACGAGCGGTGCCATCAAGCTTTGTTAAGACGATCCCAGTAACGTCAGTTGCTTCTTTAAACATCTTAGCCTGAGTCATCGCATTTTGGCCGGTTGTCGCATCAAGGACCAACAAGACTTCATGAGGCGCTTCAGGGATTTCGCGGGTTAAGATCTTTTTCATTTTACTTAACTCGTTCATTAAGTTAACTTTGTTTTGCAGTCGGCCAGCGGTATCGACCATTAACACGTCGTAATTCTCATCACGAGCCCTTTTAACAGCATCGAATACGACTGAAGCTGGATCGCTTTTGGCCTTACCCTTGACGATATCCACGCCATCACGTTCAGCCCAGACATTTAACTGTTCAATTGCACCAGCTCGGAAAGTATCCGCAGCTGCCAAAACAACCTTCTTACCCTGGTCCTTATACATTTTAGCCATTTTGCCAATGGTTGTTGTTTTACCAACGCCATTAACCCCAACAAAAAGTAAAACAGTTGGGCCGCTTTTAGCCATGTTGATAGCTGGATTTTCACCATTACCGGCTTTGTCGTACATATCAATTAGTTTTTTAACAATAACATTTTGAACGTCCTTAGGCTTCTTAGCGTTTTGCAATTTAACTTCTTCACGTAATTCATCCGTAATTCGCATTGACGTTTCAAAACCGACATCAGATTCAATCAGCATATCTTCCAAATCATCAAAAAACGATTCATCAACGTGGCGAAAATTAGCTAACAAAGCGTTTAACTTCTCGCCAAAGGTTGATCGCGATTTCTCAAGTCCTCGTTCGTAAGAAGCGGTTGCGTTGTCATCGCCGCCAGTCTGATCACTTTCATTAGTAGCAGCCAGTTGGTCTGATGAATCGCTAGCCGCCTGACTTGTTGCCGCCTGACTTTTACTTGAAGCAGTAACGGGCTTTGATTCGTCACTATCCACAGCGTCGGTTTCTGGTTCAGCAACCTTTTGAATCGCTTGTTGACTCGTATTTGATGAACCTGACAGTGTCTGGTCAGATGACCTGGAAGCAGCCGATTGTTCATCCCGTGTCTCCGATTTTGCTGCCGATGGGGCTAGTTGATCACTGGCCGTTGCTGATGATTCTGATGCAGTTGATTCTGAAGATGCTGATTTGGCAGCTAATGACTGTTCAAGCATTTGAGCATCAGAATTCGGTTTAGTAGCCACTTTCACTGTTGGTTGTTCTTTCTTTTCTTGTTCTACTTTCTTTTCAGCATTCTTTTTAGAACGCCGTTTAAAGATATCAAATAAGCCCATTAGCTCACCTCCGTTTGTAAATTATCTAAATTGACGGTTACGACTTTAGAGACTCCTGATTCCTGCATCGTAACCCCATAAAGTTGATCTGCGTAAATCATCGTTTCTTTCCGATGGGTGATTACAACAAATTGGGTTTCATCCTCAAACCGCTTCAAATACTTGGCAAATCTATCTGCATTAAACGGATCTAGTGCCGCTTCCGCTTCATCTAGAATGCAAAACGGCACCGGCCGAACCTTAATAATCGCAAAGAGCAGTGTAATGGCGGTTAAGGCTTTTTCACCTCCTGATAACAAGCTCAGGTTACGATAATTTTTGCCGGGTGGCTTCACCATAATTTCAATGCCCGTGGTCAACAAATTATCTGGGTCAGTTAAGACTAACTTAGCTTCGCCACCACCAAACATCTCCACAAAAACCTTAGAAAATGCCTCAGCAACTGCTCTGAAAGCAGAATTAAATTTCACACTAATTGTTGAATCCATGTCAGCCATTGTTGCCGTCAAATGATCTTTAGCGTCAACTAAGTCTTGTCGCTGCTTAATCAAGAAATCGTAACGTTTGGAAACGTCCTTAAACTCCTGAATTGCTGAAATATTAACGGGACCAATCTCATCGATACCCTTTCTTAGCATCTTAATTTGCCGGTTAACATGATCAACATCAATATCGGATTCAACGGCTTTTAACGCTCCCGGGGCAATGTGATAATTCGCTTGGAGCTGGTCGAAGTCCGCCTGAAGCTTTTGCTGATCTTGTTTTAGTTGAGCTAAAGTTTCTTGGTGCTCGTGGGTAGCATTATTCAAGTTTAGCTGATTGGTTTGAACTGCTTGACTGACCGATTCCAGCTTCTCATCATCGTTATTAATCTGCTGCTTGACTTTTTCTAGCTCAGCTTTCAAATGATCTTGACGGGAAGTTTGTTGGTTGATTTGAGCATTTAGCTCACCGGCAGCCATTGTTTCATTGAGAGCGTCCGTTTGCGCAGTCCACTGCTTGTGTAAATCAGCCAAACTAAGCTGATGTGATTTAATTTGGTCATCAAATTCTGTTTGCCGCCGACCAATTTGGGCAAGCTTCTGCTTAGTCACAACGACTTTGTCATGATAGCGTTGTCGACTTAGTGAAAGTTGCTCAGTCAGCTTTTTAACGTTGGTGAGTTGTGCTTTTTGTTCCGATAACTGCCCATTAGTGCGATCAAGCTCAATCTGTAAGGATTGATTTTTAGCATTCAAATCACCTTGATCAGCAGATTCCAAGTTGTTTGTAGAATTATTAATCGCCAGCTTTAAAGTCTGAAGTTCCCGTTGCTTTTGGCTTACCTGTTTGGTCATATCCTGACGCTGGACACGTTTACTTTCATATTGTTGCTTTAATTCAAAAACTTGTTGCCGGCCACGATTATAGGAATCCTCAATTTTTGCGAGTTCACTTTTAGCACTCGCAAGCGCTTTTTCCTTTTCACTTAACTGGCGATCCATTTCCTGAGTCGATTTAGTCAGTGATTCTAATTCGGTTTTTTGAATAAGAACGCCCTGATTTTCGCTGCGGTTAGCGCCACCAGTCAAGGAGCCGCCAGCATTGACGACTTGCCCATCTAAAGTAACAATTCGAGTCCGATGATGAATGGCTTTACTGATCGCAATCGCATTATCCAACCGTTTGGCAATAATTGTCGTTCCTAGAAGGAATTCTTTGATTTTGGTTAACTTGGTTGGCATCGATACTAGGTCACTTGCAATACCCACATAACCAGGAACTGTGCTAGCAGACCGAATCACATCAGAATTTAGATGACGCCCAGAAATGGTTGAAATTGGTAGTAAGGTAACCCGCCCCAACCGATTCTCAGTCAAATACTGAATTGCTGCAGAGGCACTTGCATTATTGGTAACAACCACGTGTTGAACCTGACCACCAAGAGCCGTGTTAACAGCCTTAACGTACTGATTAGCCACATCCAAATAATCGGAAACCGGGCCTAAAATCCCCGTCAGCTGCTCCTTATGACGCAATAAGTTGGAAACGCCGCGGTAAAACCCGCGATACGAATCATGCAATTGCTTTAGGGAGTCAGCTTTGGCCTTGGCTTGTTCGGCAACTTTTAGTGCCGCAAGCCAGTTGGCCTGATTACGATCAACCACTTGCTTATTGTGATTAAGGACCCCTTCGAGGTTGGACAGTTTCACTTGAGTCTCACTAAATTGGTGTTCACTTTTTTGAAGTTGCTCATCAAGATCTTGAGCTTGGGCGGTTAATTGAGTCAATTCTCGAGATGCTTTATTAACCCGCGCTTGTTGGGCGGCAGATCGCTCCTGGCTGCGTTGATTATCGTGTGCTCTTTCAGTAATTTGGTTTTTGACGTCCGTTTGCGCCTGTAAGAGGTCAACGTAATGATTTCTTAAATCATCGATTCGCTGCTCGATTGCTGAGACGCTATTTTGCTTTTCTTTGGCCGTAACTTTTTCTAGTTCAGCTGTTGCTTCATCTAGTTGACCAGCAAGCTGCTTTTGCTCGGCATTTGCCTGTTCCGACTTGACTTTGTAATCATCGATTTGGCTCTGGGTTAACTTGATTTGCTCGTTAAGTCGGTTTAAATCAGCATTTTTAAAGCTTTTTTCCTGTGCCGTTAATTGATGTTGGCTGTTAAGAGACTGAATTTTGTTAGAAACAGTTAGCAGCTGACTATTTAAATCATCAATTTGTTCACGACCATTGGCAAGCTGTTTCTTCAGGACCGCTCGCTGTTGTTCTCCCGCCGAAACTTGACCGCTTAGTTTGGTAACAATGGCTTGCTTTTCGGCTACCAAGGCCTTTGAGTGAGCGACCCGTTGAGCTAAGTTAGCCGTTGAAATAATTAACTGTTGCTTTACAAGGCCATCAAGACGTTTTTTTTGATCAAGATAATCCGTGGCTAGGCTGCTTTGTTCCTCTAATGGCTGCAAACGAACTTTTAATTCATGAACGATGTCCTCAACCCGGCTTAGGTTGTCAGCAGTCTCATCAATTTCTCTTTGAGCGGTCAATTTATGCTGTTTGTATTTATAGACGCCAGCCACATTTTCAATAATTGAGCGTCGTTCAATGGGCTTACTGTTAAAAATTTCTTCAACGTTTCCTTGAGAAATAATTGATAAGGAGCCTTGACCAATACCACTGTCCATAAATAGATCAGTGACATCCCTTAGCCGACATTGTTTATTATTAATAAAATAAGAACTATCGCCGTTACGAAACAACTTTCTAGAGATCAGCAACTCATCAGCCGGTGTGTCGATGTAGTGATCCGTATTATCCAGTGTGAGGGTAACTGAGGCCATGCTTAAAGAACGGCGATCTGCTGAGCCAGAAAAAATGACGTCTGGCATTCTTGATCCCCGCAAATTTTTAGCAGATTGTTCCCCCATTACCCAGCGAATGGCTTCAGCAATATTACTTTTACCACTACCATTAGGGCCAACGATTCCCGTCATCCCACCAGGGAAATCTATTCTGGTTTTGTCCGCGAAGGATTTAAAACCAATCATTTCGATGGATTTAAGCTGCACGTTGATTCTCCATTCTAAACAAGATTATCGCCCTCAGTATCAAAATGAGTGAGCGCTTGTTGAGCAGCCCGTTGTTCAGCCGCCTTTTTTGAGTGACCAATTCCGACCCCAAAGAGCTTGTCCCCAATTGAAACGTTAACCTTAAACGACCGATCATTGTCCGGACCAAATTCATCAATCAATTCGTAATCAATATCAACCGGGCCATCAGCCTGAGCAAGCTCTTGAAGTTCTGTCTTATGATCAAAGAACTCCGCAAACATCCCTTCATCCAGCTTAGGGAAAATGACCTGTTGGACAAATTTTTCGACCGTTGCTTGGCCCTGGTCAAGGTAAACGGCACCGACAAATGATTCAAAGATATCACATAGTAATGAATCACGATTACGGGCACCGGCCTTTTCTTCACCACGACCCAATCGAATATACTTATCGAAGGTACATTCACGCGCAAAAGTACTGAAACTTTTCTCATTGACCATCGCTGCTCTTAGTCGGGTAAGCCGTCCTTGTGGCATTTTGGGGTATCGTTGAAAAATATAGCTGGAAACAATGAGCTGAAGGACAGCATCCCCAAGGAATTCCAAGCGTTCGTAAAATTTAAGGTTTTGGCCCTTATGTTCATTAACGTAAGATGCTTGCGTAAACGCCTCGTCAAGCAAATCTTGATTATCAATATGAATGTTGAAACTTTTAGCCAACATTTCGTTCAAGCCTTTTATCAATCCATTGCCTCCAAATTTATTTCGTTAAACAGTAAAAAATTGAAATTATATCGGTTGCGAAATAATTTCAATTAACTAAATCATCACGAACGATACGATCGTTGTTAGAAAATCTCTTATTTTTGATGGCTGATGACATAATCTACCGCTTCATCAATGGTATTTAATTTTTCAGCATCTTCATCAGAGATTTCTGCGTTAAATGTATCTTCAAGGTCTAAGACAAACTCTACGAAATCAATTGAGTCTGCATCCAGGTCTTTTTTAAAATTGAGTGTTCCAGTGATCTTATCACGATCAACGTCAAATTGATCGGCAACTAAGTCTGCAATTTTGTTAAAAGCTTCTTTTTTATCCACTGTTATCCACCTATTCCAGTTTAATAATTAACCTAAGTCATATTATATCAAACTACTTACTGTTTTTGATACTATCTTTAATTTGTTTTAAGTCCTCAGCGTGATCAGTTAAATATGTGTTTAAATCGGAAATCATATTGGAATCAATAATGTCACGAATTTGGCCAATCGTATTCTTAATTGTCGGTGCCTTACTGCTGCCATGAGTTTTGACAACCGGCGCTTTGACACCTAGCAATACAGCACCGCCATATTGAGAATAATCCATTGAATTAGCAATATCACCAAACGTCCCTTTCAGCATTAATGCCCCAAACTTAGATTTAGTGCCACCAGCCATAATACTTCCTTTGATAAGCTTTAGCATCGATAGGGCAGTTCCTTCAATGCTTTTAAGCACTGCGTTACCGGTAAAACCATCGGTGACGACTACATCCGCAACCCCATTCAAAAGTTCGCGTGATTCCACGTTGCCAACAAAGTTAATATCTTTGTCAGCAGCCAGGAGATCGTGAACCTTACGATGGGCCATATCACCCTTATCGGCTTCGGTACCGTTGTTCAGTAAGCCGATACGTGGATTAGCCACCTTGTGAACGTTCTGGGCATAATACTTACCCATTAGGGCATATTGATAGATATTGAGAACCTTCGTATCAGCGTTAGCCCCCACGTCAATCATGACAAATTTGCCAGCATCCTTACCAGTGATGACTGGTAGTGTCGTGGTAAGTCCTGGGCGGTCAATCCCTTTGATCCGACCGACAATAAATAATCCAGCTGCTAGAATGGCACCGGTATTACCAGCAGAAAAGAAAGCATCCGCATCCCCTTCTTTAACGGCAGTAGCGGCCAAGACGATGCTTGATTGCTTTTTTGTGCGAACCGCTTTAACTGGCTCGTCACCCATTTCGATCACTTCATCGGCTTGAATAACATCGATGTTTTGATCATTTTTGAGATATTGTTTGATCTGATCTGATTTGCCAAACAATTGGAACGTCACGTCAGGATAAGCATCCCTGGCAAGTTCAATTCCTTGAACAACTTCCTTAGGCGCGTAATCGCCACCCATTGCGTCAACTGCAATTTTCATTTTTTATCCCCTTTAATCAGTGGTGATGGTTTGATTGTATTTTAAATACTTAGCTAATTGTACATTCTCTGGCTTTTTTTGCCAATCGTCATTAATAGTAATATTTTGGGCTTCTTGGTTAGCGACCGTTAAAATATTAAGATCTCCAACTGGATCAGCAACTTTAAAATCGGGCAAACCAGATTGTTTCAATCCCGTAATGTCACCCTGGCCACGAAGCTCAAGGTCCTTTTGTGACAAAAAGAAACCATCGGTACTGCTGGAAATAGCCTTCATTCGCTTCTTGCCAATTTCATTTCTGGGATCGGCAATCAAAATACAATACGATTGTTTAGATCCCCGGCCAACCCGACCACGAAGCTGATGGAGTTGTGCGAGGCCAAAATGATCAGCGTCAAAAATTAACATTGTGTTAGCGTTGGCAACGTCAACACCAACTTCAATCACGGTAGTCGCAACTAACACTTGAAATTGATTATCTTTAAAATCGGTCATTGCATCGTCTTTTTCTTGATTAGACATTCGCCCATGCAAAAGGCCCACTGTAAATTTTGGCTCAAAAATAGCTTTGAATCGTTCAAAAATAGCCATTGCATTCTTCACATCAACAGCTTCTGATTCTTCGATTAGTGGCGTCACTACGTATACCTGATTGCCAGCTTCAAGCTGCTTTTTGACAAACCCTAAGGCCGAATCAGTTTTAGCCGAAGTGATCCAGGTAGTTTTAATTGGTTTGCGGCCCTTTGGCAGTTCATCAATAACCGAAACATCCATATCACCATACATCGTAATCGCTAAGGTTCGCGGAATTGGCGTTGCCGTCATTGCAAGCATATTCGTGCTAGTTCCCTTTTGGCGAAGCGCTTGGCGTTGGTTAACCCCGAACCGATGCTGTTCATCAATGACTGCCAGACCAAGATTTTGATAATCAACCTGATCTTGGAAAAGCGCATGAGTACCAACAATTAAGTTAACCTCACCACTTTGAATACTCGGTAACATCGCCCGTCTCGCTAAAGCAGAGGTGGCCCCGGTCAATAAGGCAATATTGATATCAAAATCGGCGAACATCTTAGCAAAGCTGTTTGCATGTTGTTCAGCCAAAATTTCGGTTGGTGCCATGATTGCCGCCTGTTTACCGGAACTAATTGCTGCTAGAATTGCAATTGCGGCGACAACGGTCTTGCCACTACCGACATCTCCTTGCAACAAGCGATTCATTTCGATTGGTCGTTTGAGGTCATGTAGAATTTCATCCACAACTTTTTTCTGTGATTGTGTGAGTGAGAAGCTCAGACCCTGCTGAAAGTCGGTGATTTGTTTGGTGTCATAATCGATCGTTGCATGGGAGTCTGGTTTTCGATGGGTTGCTTTTAATATCTGAATTTTCATTGCAAATAAAAAAAACTCCATGAACTTTGCAGTTCGAAATGCTTTTTTAGCAGCAACGGGCGAATCTGGAAAATGAATATTCTTGATCGTATCATGAAAGCTTTCTAAACGGTATTTGCGGCGTAGCCAATCAGGAACGATGTCCACTAACTGGTTTTCATACTGATTGAAAGCTAACTGGATTAATTGCTTAATCGTCGCCTGCTTAACGGCTTTGTTACTTGGATAAATTGAGTCATAGGTGTCACTTTTATCACCATTTAAAACTTTCATTCCCTGAATCTGATTACGATTTTGGTTAAACGTTCCAAAGATGATAACCGCCGCTTCTAATACAAGCTGTTTTTTTAACCATGGCTGGTTGAAAAATGTCACCCCATAGATTTGATCGTTGATTTTTAACCGAAAACTTAATCGGCTTTTTTTACGACCGAAAAAAGTCAAAGTAGGTGCTGTAATCACCTGACCCTTTACGGTCACTTTTTGACCATCAACGGCTGTTGAAAGGTCTTTTAACGATAGGTCATCATATCGGCGCGGAAAATACGTCAACAAGTCGTTAATCGTATTAATGCCAAGTTTATTAAGAGCAGTCAACCGTTTTTGACCAACTCCCTTTAAGACTGAAACTGAATCGACGAGACTGCTCACATTACTTCCCTCACTTCAAAAATACAAATAAAAGTTTGGTCAGTTAGTGACCAAACTTTTAATGATTACTTATTCAACGGAAATCAAGAATGGGTATACTGGTTGGTCACCCTCGTGAACTTCAACCTCTAAATCTTCATCCATCTTGGCAACGGCTGTTTGGACTTTATCTGCCAAAGATTCACTGGCACCATCACCCCAAATAACGGTAATCGCTTCACTATCATCATCTAACATTTGGGAAACCATCTCAATGGTCGTTTGAACGAGATCTGCTCCGGTCGTGACAATATCACCATCGACAATGCCCATGAACTGGTCTTTTTTAATTGAGAAACCATTAATCTGGGTATCCCGAATTGCGGTGGTTACCTGACCAGACTTGACAGTCGGTAAATTGTCTTCCATTGCTTCTTGGTTATCCTCAAGTGAACTCTCTGGGTTAAAACCAAGCATGGCGGTTATCCCCTGAGAGATCGTTTTCGAATGAACAATAACGGCGGGAATATCAGCCACTTTTGCGGCTTGCTCAGCTGCTAGAAAAATATTTTTATTATTAGGTAAAACAATTGCTTTTTTTGCATGGGTATTATTAATTGCATTAACAATGTCTTCGGTACTTGGATTCATCGTTTGGCCACCGCTAACGATGTTATTAACTCCGAGGCTGTTAAACAGCTTGTTAAGCCCCTTTCCTGATGAAACGGAAATAACCGCAATATCTGACACAGGTTTGTTGGTATTATTGAGATCTGCAGCCTTATCAATTGGTGAGGCTGCCTCTGTGGCATCTTCCTCGTCATTTTCAATGATGGTCTCTTGCTGGAGACGCATATTATCAACTTTAACAGTTGCCAAATCACCAAACTCTTGACCCCAAGCAAGAACTTTACCGGGATGTTCCGTGTGGACATGGACCTTAACAATATCTTCGTCATTAACAACCAGCAATGAATCGCCTAATTTGGCAAGGTAATCATAAAAGGTTTGATAATCGAATTGATGATCGACTTCCCTGCCCTTACCGATCCGCACCATAATTTGGGTACAATAACCGTAGACGATATCTTCCGGGTTAAGCTTGCTTTGAACACTTTGATCAGCGGCATGAATCATTTGATTCAATTCAGCGTCATTGGGTTGATGTTCACCACTTTGAGCCTCAGTTCGGCCATTTAAAACATCATCAAAGGCTTCAAGTACAAAAGCAAGGCCTTGACCACCAGAATCAACAACGCCCACCTGCTTTAAAATGGGAAGTAAATCAGGCGTCTTTTCTAGGGCAGCTTTAGAACTATCATAAATTGCGTCCATTACAGCCACAACGTCATTAGTCGTGCCAGCTTTTTTCTTGCCTGCTTGAGCCGCCATCCTGACAACTGTTAAGATTGTCCCTTCAGTAGGCTTCATCACTGATTTGTAGGCAGTTTCTGTTCCGGCAACAAAAGCATCAGAAAGGTCTTGAGCGCTAAGTGTTTCCTTACCCTCAGTTGATCGCGAAAAGCCCCGAAAAATTTGGGATAAGATCACACCAGAGTTACCACGAGCACCCATCAATAGCCCTTTAGCCAGTGCACCAGCAAGATTACCAACGTTAGTGCTAACGTCCTTGTTAACGTATTTATAGCCACTTGCCATCGACAGGCTCATGTTGGTTCCAGTATCCCCATCTGGCACTGGAAAAACGTTTAATGAATTGATAAATTTAGAATTATTGTTTAATTTATTGGCTGCTGCTTGAACCATTGCCGTAAATTCGGTATTGGTAATTTTTGCTACTTTCAACTACTTGTCCTCCTTGGTCAATATCAGTAATTAATCAGTCGTTTAGTACTTGAACGCCTTGAACAATTACATTGACCGAATTTGCAGTTACTCCAAGCATGCTCTGCAGATTATATTTGACTTTTGCTTGAACGTTTTTAGAAATTTCAGAAATCTTATTACCGTATGCCACAACAATATAAACGTTAATTTCAATCTCATTATCGTGCTGTTTAACTTCAACGCCCTTAAAATAATTTTCTCGATTTAAAATAACGTTCACGTTATCACGGATTTGGTTACGGCTAGCCATTCCGACCACACCATAATTATCAGTAGCGGCGCCACCAACAACATTTGCAATTACGTCGTTATCAATGTCCACCGTTCCAAACTTAGTCTTAATTTTGACGGCCATAAACTGCAGCCTCCTTAAGTTTAATCTCTATTACTTATAACGATAGTTAATATTACCACAATCACAGCAAAAACCAAAGTAAACTTAACTGGATAAGTCACTGGTGTCAAGTATAATTACTTGAAAGAAAAGTATTGCAATGTCGGGGTAACTATGATAAATTGTTCTAGTGTAATGAATCAGAAAGTAACACTAAAATTGCAGAGAAGGGAGATTTGTTACCCATGGCTAAAGATTTTATTAATGGCAAGCGTACTCATTTTGGCAATAAGCGGTCACACGCTTTGAACTCAAGTCGTCGTAGCTGGAAGCCAAACTTGCAAAAAGTTCGGATCTTAGTTGACGGAAAGCCAAAGAAAGTATGGATTTCTGCTCGAACACTTAAATCAGGTAAAGTAACACGAGTATAATACTCACGGATCGATTAGTAATCGGTCTTTTTTATTGCCTACTTATAAAGAGCTAGCAACCGAAATCAATATCATGATTTCGGCTGCTAGCTCTATTTTGTTCATATAAACTGATCGAATGAACTTTTCAGATACATAACTTGCCTATTTAGTTAAAACGATCAATATCCTTACTTTGAATCACACACATAACACCACTGGCAAATTTAAATCGTGCTTCATTACCCACAAATTCATTGCTAGCGAGTGAAATTGGCCGCTTGACCTGATAATCGTCAAGTCGATACTTTTCATCAAATAATGTCAGGTGCTCCATAGGCGTTAACGCAACAAATGCCAAGTACTTTTTATCAGGTTCCTTGGAGATCGTGTAGTCTCCCGGCAAAAAGAACGTGATCGTATTTTGTTTATCAATCATTCTGATCTTAGGAGCGTATTCCTTAAACCGTGGTTCAAGAACCATCCAAAGATTAGCTAAAAAATGATCAAGTCGGCCCCCCGTTGCACCATAGATATCCAAGCGATCAGCATGATGTTCCTCAATTGCCACTTTAAGGCCTAACTGTGTATCAGTATCATCCTTTTCGGGAATTGATTGGCGAATATCACTTATATGGTCTTTTATTAGTTGAAATTCAGCTGGTTTGAGAGAATCGAAATCACCGATGGCAACTAACGGATCAATCCCCATATGAATGAGATGAAGGTTGCCGCGATCAACGCCAATCCAATCGCCTTTAATTTGCCCGTTCTTTAATGCTTGTGGCCATAAGTCGATTGGGCCACCAACTAGCAAATTTAATAATTTCATTTATTTAGTCGCGTCCTTTAATGCTTGAATTCTTGATACTGGATCGGCATCATCAAAAACATAAGAACCGGCAACCGCAACGGTGGCGCCAGCTTGATATGCAGCCACAACGGTCGAATCATTAACGCCGCCGTCAATTTCAATATCAAAATCAAGTCCCTGGGATTTTTTGATTTCGTTTAGTTCAGCAATTTTCTTAACCGTTTCTGGTAGAAACTTTTGGCCACCAAAGCCAGGATTAACTGTCATTACTAGCACTTGATCGACCATATACAATACGGGAGTGATGGCAGCAACGGGAGTTCCTGGATTAATAACAACTTCTGCCTTGACCCCCTTATTCTTAATCATTTGTAAGGCTCGGTGAATATGTGGGGTTGCTTCGGTATGGACACCGATAATATCAGCACCCGCGTCAGCAAATGTATCAATATAACGTTCAGGTGATTGAACCATCATATGAACGTCAAGGGTAAGATCTGTAATTGGCCGAATGGCTTTGACCCAACCTGGACCATACGATAAGGCTGGAACAAATGCCCCGTCCATAATATCAATATGTAATAGTTCAGCACCACCCTTATCAACCATTTCGATATCTCTTTGAAGATTGACGTAATCAGCGCTCAAAATTGAAGGTGCAACTTTAATCATAATTAACTTCCTCACTTTATTTTTTATAATTTGGTTTGCGATTCTTAATATCCGTGTACAACTGTAAATAATTAGTATACCTAGATTCCATGATTATACCATCACTAACTTCCCGTTTCACTTCACAATCAGGCTCATTAACATGAACACAACCCCGAAAACGACATTTAACTGAAGCCCGCTTAAATTCAGGAAAATAGTTGGCTAAGTCACGATAATCAATATCTAGTGTATCATACGATGAAAATCCTGGTGTATCCGCGATTAAACCAGTACCAACCTGAAGTAGGGCAACCTTTCTGGTTGTATGCTTTCCACGATTCAAAGCCGCAGAAATTTCGCCGGTCTTTAGATTAAGTTCCGGCGCCAAATGATTGAGCAATGTTGACTTACCAGCCCCAGTCTGACCCATAATGACGTTTTCCTTGCCAGCCAAAAGGGTTTGTAGTTCATCTAATGATGAGTCATCAAAAGCCTGTTCTGGAAAAATAACGTCGTAGGGAATTGCCTGATAACCCATTGCAACCGTTTGGAGCTGATCACGTTGTGCGGTGCTCAAAAGGTCCGTTTTGGTGAAATAGATGATTGGCTTGATATGACTAATCTCAAGAGCAATTAATTGTCTATCTAATAGGTTACTGGAAAATTCTGGTTGGGTTGCAGCCGTCGCCACAATTGCCTGATCGATGTTAGCGATTGGCGGTCGAACTAATGAATTTTTTCGCGGCAACATCCTTAGAATATATCCCTTATCGCCATCTTCAATTTGAAATTCAACGTCGTCACCAACTAATGGGGTTATTTTTCGTTTGCGAAAGTTTCCGCGGGCTCGGGTCCGGTAAACCTTACCATCCGCATGAACATCGTAAAAACCACTTAGAGATTGAAAAATTTTACCTTTTATCAATTAATCACCTCGAAAAAAAATTACTTCACCTTTCATTATAGGAGAAGTAACTTTAGTTTGCAGTAATTAATTATTGTGAATCTTGAGTAACGTTGTTATCACGGAGAATTGTTTTCCCATCTCGAACGATTTTGTAACGGCCAACCTCATTTTTAGTTAGCTTGAAAGGTAACATGACGGTCGTATCTTTGGTGATAACCATTTGTTTGTAAATGGTGTCAAAATCATGGTCATGGTCCTTCAGGTAAATAAAGACCACATTTTCGCTGCTGCCACTAGTTTGGGTAGCTTCAGAGCTATCGTCAGAATTAGTAGGTGCCGTCCCACTGTCATTACCTGCTAAAGGTTCTGAGCTGCTGGTAGCATCACTTTTTGCATCAAAGTACGGTATTGTTACCCGTACATTAAAGCTCTTTAGTGCATCTTTTTGACTACTTTTTGGTCCCCTGGACAGCCATACGGCAACGTTACCACCCTGCTGGATAATTTCATTAGCGCCTGGTGATTGCCGAACAACCTTGCCCTTAGGCTGGTCATTTGAATAAACATAGTCAAAGGTAGGATTGATTTCCTCCTTATTAGCGTAATTGACAACCTGGGCCTTTGTCATCCCCGTAAGGTCCTTTAGGGTAATTTGTTTAACCCCGGTCGAAACAACAAAGGTTAGTGTGTGTTTTGTTGGGGTTAATTTAGAACCAGACCTAAAGTCTTGTTGCAAAATTCGGCCTGCCTTAAAGGTTCCCGAAGGCGCATTTCGTTTGCGAATCTTAAACCCTTCTTGCTGCAGCCGTTGCTTAACTAAATTATAATTTTGACCAACGTAGTTACCAACCCTAACCTTTCTTGGACCAGAACTGACAACAAGCGCTACCTTCGTATTTTTCTTAACTTTAGTGTTTTCAGTTGGACTGGACGAAATGATTCGGTTACGATCAATCTTATCGCTGCTGTGATAACGAACTTTGCCAACTTGGAGACTGGCAGATTGGAGCTTTTGAGTAGCTTCACTTTCCGTCGTGCCTGTAATGACCGGCACCCTCGTTCGCCCACTTGCAGTGACGACCATAATGAATGTGATTAAAAGAACGAGCAGAGCCAAGACTGACGCGATAATAATTCGCCGCCGCTTTTTCTTCTTATTGGTCGCCTTCTTTGGCGTTTTATCTTTTTTAATTGTCCCAACTGATTCGTCTCGTTTATTGGTATCATTCTTAGCGGCAGCCGCATCGGATAATGGTGGAAATGGCATCACCCTTGTTTCCTCGTTAGGATCCGTATGATGTTCCGGAATCACAAACCTTGGCTCATTCGCCCGTGAGCGGTCTAGTGACGTATTTAAATCATCAGCCAGCTGGTCCACGTTAGCATAGCGGTCTTTAGGGTCCTTGGTGGTTGCCTTTAACACGACGTTTTCCATTGCTTGGGGAATTCGTGGGTCAAAGTCACGAACTGATGGGATGGCTTGTTGAGAATGTTTAATCGCAATAGAAACAGCCGTGTCGCCAGTAAATGGTACTTTTCCCGTTAATAATTCGTACAAGATAATTCCCAGAGAATAAATATCAGATTGCTGTGTTGCCATTTGTCCCTTAATTTGCTCGGGGGATAAATAATGAATTGACCCAATAATGGAGCGGGTCTGAGTCATGGTGTCTTCAGTCCCGGCTCTCGAAATACCAAAATCAGTGATCTTAATATAACCATTCTTATTAACCAGGATGTTTTGAGGCTTTAAATCTCGATGAATAATATTATGCCGATGAGCTTCACTAACTGCGGAACATATCTGTTCCATAATATTAACAACTTCAGCATATGGAATGGGAAAATGATCGTTAATGTACTTTTTAAGGTCTTCGCCGTCGATGTACTCCATCACCAAGTACTGCATCCCTTCAACTTCATCAACATCAAAGATGCCGACAATGTGGGGATTATCTAGTTGAGTCGCAGCCATGGCCTCGTGCTGGAACCGCTTTTTAGCTTGGGGATTATCCCGGAAATCTAGCCTTAAGAGCTTAACGGCCACTTTACGCTTTAAAATCAAGTCTTCAGCAAGGTACACATCGGCCATTCCGCCCTCACCTAAACGATCAATAATTTCATAGCGTCCATTTAATACATAGCCCTTATTCATCGGTTGACACCTCCGAATCATACTGAGCAATCAAAACGGTGATATTGTCTAACCCCCCGTTTTGATTAGCGGTGGCCACCAATAAATCGCACTTAGTCTGCAAGTTTTCATCCATCGCCAAAACTTTCTCAATCTCGTTATCAGTAACCATATTGGTCAATCCATCCGTACAGAGGAGAATTTGATCTTTGGGTGCTGCCACATAAGGCTTAAAATCAGCCGCAGAATCGTTATTAATGCCAAGACTCTTAGTGATGATATTTTTATACGGGTTATTTCTGGCTTCATCAGGTGTTAAATCGCCATGTTTAACGAGTTCATTCACATAAGAATGGTCTTCAGTGATTTGTGTTAATTGGCCATTAGCATATACATACCCCCGACTGTCGCCAATGTTAGCAATCAAACTTTGCTTACCATCAATTAATGCAGCAACAATTGTGGTTCCCATTCCTTCAAGTCGGCTGTCAGTATTGGATTCTTTAATGATTGTGCTGTTTTCTTCGGTTAGTTTATTTTCAAACCAGGTCTCCAACTCGTCCAAACTCTCAATGGACGTGCTTTTGAAGCTTTCACCAAAATGGGTAACAACCATTTGAGATGCAACCTCACCGGCGTTATTCCCGCCAATACCATCTGTAATGATCGCTAAAACCAATCCCTTTTTATTTGAAAATGAACCGACAGCATCTTCGTTCTTATCACGAACTTTGCCTGTCGATGATTGATACGCAATTTGCATGTAAATCAACTCCGTTAAGATTTCCTCACTAGGGAACTAACAAAGAAGCCATCAGAACCGTAGTCATCGGGATAAATTTTAAGCATTTGGTCATTTTCGCTTTCAAGGTTCAATGCCGTACGAGGGGCAGTAACCTCAAAGTTAGAATGGGTTTTGATAAATTTATCAATTACATCTTGATTTTCCTGGTTAACAATTGTACAAGTGCTATACGTAATCATACCACCAGTTTTGACCTTTGGCGCAACTGCGTTAAGAATTTGCAACTGAATTTCACTTAAGCGCTTAATGTCTTCAGGAGTCTTGTCGTATCGGATCTCAGGCTTACGCCGTAATAATCCTAAACCAGAACATGGCGCATCCACTAAAATTTGGTCAAACAACTCATCATCAAATTTTTGGTCAACCTTTCTCGCATCAAGTTCGAAGGTTTCAATATTCTTATCGACACCCATTCTGGTGGCATTCTTTAAGACCGTTTTCAATTTATTTTTATGAATATCTAAGGCAAACACTTTGCCACTCTTTAAGCGACTAGCAATTTGAGTCGTTTTACCACCTGGGGCGCTGCAGGCGTCCAGAATCATATCATCTGGATTGATTGGCATTGATTCAACTGGCAGCATTGCACTCTCATCTTGAATAGTTAATAAACCGTCCTTAAAAAACGAACTGTGAACGATTTGCCCATCTTTAATGATGATGCCCTCACTAGCAACTTGACTCTTCTCAACGTCAAAATCCGCAGCCGCCAACTTGGTGATTAAATCGGCTTGGGTCGTTTTAGTCGCATTTGCTCGAACGGATTGTTTAGGCGCCACATTAAGTGATTGGAGAATTGATTTGGCTTTGGCCTTACCCAGTTGTTCTTGAAGCATGGTTACTAGCCACGTTGGGACACTATAAGCAATTGATAACCGCTTATTCTCATCTTGAATCGCATTAACGTCAGCAACGCCCTTACGATCCATTTGATGCAAGATACCAGTCACAAACCGCCGTGTGCCATCGTGTCCCATTGATTTAGCAATTTTGATAGTTTCATCAAAAATTGCTCTCTTAGGAACCCGATCTAGATAGGTTAGCTGATACATTGCCGTATATAGTAATTCTTTCACCCACGTTTCGGTGTTTTGAGGCTCTCGAATAAATGGGTTTAGCTGGTATTGTAATGTCAATCGATGTTGAATAACGCCGTAAACGATATTGGTAAAAAGGGCTTTATCAGCTGCGTTCATCGATGTTGATTGGATGACCGCGTTAATTTGTAAATTAGAATATGACCCGTTGCTGGTTCTTACGAGCGTATCAACTGCAAGTTCTCTTGGATTGTTTGTTTTATACTTCATTTAATCACCTGTTGACCAACTTTTAATGATTGGCCGCTTCCATTTAAATAATCTGTAATTGTCTGTTTCGGCTTTCCGGCCGGCTGAACTTCCAATAATGTTACAACGGTACCACCACCAGCTGCCAAGGATAATTGGTGCTTAGTTCTCTGAACAACGGTCCCTGTTTCTTGACTCGTTTGCAAGTCACTGACCGCAGTTTTCCAAATCTTTGTTCGTTTACCGTTAAGTATTGCGTACGCCCCTGGATCTGGTCGTAATGCCCGAACTTTGGCGTCCACCAGAAAAGCTGACTGATTAAAATCAAGTGCCTCCTCACCAGGCTTAATGGTTGGTGAGAAGACCACTTCGTTTTCGGCTTGTTTAATAGGTTGAACCTCACCCGAGATAATCTTTGGCAGGGTCGTTAATAAAACATCACGCCCCACAAGACTCAGCTTTTCAAACATAGATTCAGTATCATCAGTCTTTTCGATTGGAATTGCCTTTTGGGCCAAAATATCGCCAGCATCCATCTTCTTAACCATGTAAATTAAACTAATTCCGGTTTCCTTATCGCCATTCATAATGGCATATTGAACTGGTGCCCCGCCACGATACTTTGGCAACAATGAACCGTGGACATTAACTGCGGCAATTTTGACAGCGTTCAATAGCTTGGTGGGTAGGAACTGACCATAAGCGGCAGTTACGATAAAATCAGGATGTAAGTCAATTACTCGCTGCATTTCAGGACTGCCACCGAGCTTATCAGGTTGAAATACCGGTATCTTCAGTTTCACAGCTAATTGCTTAACTGGTGTCTGCTGAATACGATGTTTTCTGCCAACCGGTCGATCCGGCTGAGTAACTGCTGCTAAAACATCATAGTGGTCATCAACTAGTCCTTGTAGAATTGGAACCGCAAATGCTGGCGTCCCCATAAATACGATAGTTGTCAAATTAATCGTTCCCTTCTCTACATAAAGTCTAATGGTTCGTTATCGATCGCAATTTGCAACCCATGCCGCTGTTTTTTCTGTGATTGCATCAGAATTTCATCAAGGGCGGGTTTTAAATTGGGTTCTTTACGATATTTAATAATAATTTGGTAATAGTAACGATTGTTAATTCGGGTAACTGCCTTGGGAGTTGGCCCTAAAATGATTGCTTGAGCCGACAAGTGGCTCTTTAAGTAGGTCAAAATGTCAAACATCTCCGAAGCAGTTTGGTTTTCACTGGGAGAATTACCCGTTAGTTTAACCGTAAAATAATAAGGTGGGTATTTGCCATCATGGCGAACCCGCATCTCAGTTGCGTAAAATCGTTCATAATCCTGCGTTTGGGCTAACTGAATTGCATAGTGATCCGGGTTAAAAGTTTGAATCACAACTTCCCCTTGTTTATCAGCCCGCCCTGACCGGCCAGAAACCTGGGTAAGGAGCTGAAAGGTGCGCTCACTAGAACGAAAATCAGGGAATTGAAGCGCAGAATCAGCATTCAACACGCCCACCAATGTCACCTCAGGAAAGTCGAGGCCCTTGGCAATCATCTGCGTTCCTAAGAGAATGTCAGCTTTATGGGCACCAAATTTATCGATAATCGCCTCATGAGACCCTTTTTTGCGCGTTGTGTCAACATCCATTCTAAGGACTCTGGCGGTTGGAAATAGTTGCTTAACCTGTTCCTCTAGTTGTTCACTACCGACACCGAAAAAGCGAATCCGCTTACTATGACACTTTGGGCAAACCGTTGGAATCGGCTCTTTATGACCGCAATAATGACAATTGAGCGAGTGCGTATTTTTATGCATGGTTAATGAAATATCGCAGTTAGGGCATTTGGGAACGTAACCGCAATCCCGACACATTAAAAACGCTGAATACCCTCTCCTGTTAAGCAGAAGGATAATTTGTTCATGTTTATCGAGCCGATCTTGAATTGCATTCGAAAGTTGATTGGAAAGAATACTCCGGTGCTTAGCCATTTCTGTTTTCATGTCAATAATCGAGACATGTGGCAAAGCATGTCGATTAATTCGATGCGGAAGCGTTAATAGCTTGTAGACCCCCTTCATCGCCCGCGCTCGAGATTCTAACGACGGGGTAGCACTTCCTAGAACAACTGGGCAATGATTGTAAGCAGCCCGCCATTTTGCAACGTCCCGAGTTTGGTAACGTGGATTATCAGTTTGCTTGTAACTACTGTCATGTTCCTCATCAATGATAATTAACCCGATATTTCTTAAGGGGGCAAACACCGCTGAGCGAACACCTACCACCACCTGAGCCTGACCTGAATTAATCCGCTGCCATTCATCGTAGCGCTCTCCATTTGACAAAGCGCTATGTAGCATTGCAACCTGATTGCCAAACCGACTGCGAATCCGGCCAACAATTTGGGGAGTAAGCGTAATCTCTGGTACTAGCATTAGCGCGGTCCTTCCAGTTTCAAGGGCATGGGCAATTGATTGGAGATAAACTTCTGTCTTACCAGAACCAGTTACCCCTTCTAATAAAAAGACTTGGTCCTGCTTACCAGAGATAGCCTGATTAATCCGGGTAACCGCCTGTTTTTGATCGGGCTGTAAAGTCAATGGGTTGGTATGGGCAACTGAGCGCAAAAATGGATTTCTAATATGTCGTTTTAGCGTTTGCTTAAGCCACCCGTTTTTCTCACCCGTTTTAATTGCTGATTCCGTCACCCCTTGAGTAATTAACTGATTCCGTAAAAATGTTTCATGGGGGTGAGCAGACAAGATGCTCAGTAATTTGAGCTGGCCCTTAGCGTTCTTTCTAACGACCGCAAGTTGGCTGTCAGCTTGCCCTTGATCAAGTTGGCCTTGGTAAGCTTTCATCATAATCGGTTTAGCATGATGAGTGAGATTGTATTCAACTTGGATTTTGCCTTCCTTTTGTAGCCGAATAATCTGAGCAATCGATTTATCCGTTAATTTTTGCCGATTATAATCAATTTCATGATTGCCATCAAAAATTTCTGGATGTTGATTAACAACTGAATCATCATTAGCAATTAAGCGTTTCTTATTTTTTATCCGCATCCCACCGGGAAGCATTGTTTGCAGACAACTGATTTTAAATGAATATGTTTCATCAGCCATCCAGGATGAGAGTTGTAATAATTCTTCGTTGATAACTGGGGAGAAATCTATCAGTGAACTGATTGGCTTGAGCTTACCCGCAAAATCCGAATTATTGACAATTGCAACCACAAAACCGGTAATTTTACGATTACCAAATGGGACTTCTACCCGCATCCCAGGAACAACCTGATCTACCAAGTAATCCGGGATTAAGTAACTATATGGATTATTTGTTTGACGAGTTGGAATATCAACGATTACTTGGGCAATCTGCAAAGTGGGCTGCTCCTTTCATTTTATTTGGCTTGATTGAAAAAGCGCTTATAAATAGTATCAATTAAATGGCTCGCAACTTCCCGCTTGCTCTCAATGTCAGTCTTAACCTGCTGGCCATTTGCAAACAAAAAAGTTGCCTGATTATTCTCAGAGTTAAAGCCAATTTGAGGGTTTGAAACGTCGTTAGCAACAATCATATCTAACTTTTTTGCTTTTATTTTTTTGGCTGCATTGGCAAGTAAATCATTAGTTTCAGCAGCAAAGCCAACAATAATTTGGTCATCTTGTTTAATTTTGGAAATGGTTTGAAGAATATCCGGATTCCTAACCAGTTTGAGATTGATTGTCTGATTGTCAGTCCGTTTTTTAATTTTTGTACTAGCAACGTGTTCAGGACGATAATCGGCAACTGCGGCAGCCATAATTAAAATATCGGCTGATTGGAATTGTTCCTCAACGGCTGCCAATAGTTCAGCAGCCGTTTGAATTCTGACCAAGTTCACATTGGTAGGAGTTGGCAATACAGCATTTGCTGAAATTAACGTGACGTCTGCTCCTGCTGATTGGGCTGCTTCAGCAATTGCGTACCCCATTTTTCCCGAGGAGCGATTGGTTAGGTACCGGACGGGGTCTAATGGCTCTCTTGTACCACCGGCAGTCACAATAACCCTTTTGCCGGCCAATAGTTGTTTGGCTGGCTGATATGTATTACTGATCCAGTCAAAAATCTCCGATGGTTCAGGCATTCGGCCACGGCCGGAATACCCCTCTGCCAAAAAGCCCTGCGCTGATGGCATTACTTGCACGCGATGTTCAGCTAATTGTTGGAGATTGTTCTGAGTCGCAAAGTTTGCCAACATGTGTGTATTCATCGCGGGCACAACAAATATTGGTTTGCTCATTGCAAGTAGGGTCGCTGACACGACATTATCCGCAAGCCCAGTTGCCATTTTAGCAATCGTATTGGCCGTTGCTGGGGCAACAATTGCCAAGTCAGCATCGTCAGCAACTTTAACGTGCGGAATTGATTTAGGATTCTCACCAGAAAAGTCATTAGTAATAACACGATTTTTACTGAGTACTTCAAATGTTACTGGGTTAATAAATTGCTGTGCTGACTCAGTCATGAGGACATGAACATCGTTATGATGTTTAACCAATAATCTCGTCAGCAGCAAAGCTTTGTAGGCCGCAATACTGCCGGTTACAAATAAGGCAACGTTTTTTCCTTGAAGCAAATCACTCACCACCATTTAATAATTCATCATTAATTGTAACAAATATTTTCTACGGAAATAAAGAAGCTGGTTCAAAACAAACAATTGTTTTGTCCCAGCCCTTCATCATTGATTAATTAAAATCTTTTTCTTTTGGATCAATTTTTAAAACGCCAGCAGCAATTTCTTCTAATGCCTTACCGTCTGACTTTTGTGATTTGTAACTATCTAATAGTGGCTTTGCGCCGGCATCTAATTCATGTGCTCGCTTACTTGCCAACATGATTAACGAATAACGAGAATCAATTTGATCCAGCAACTTATCAACTGATGGGTAAAGTAACATAATTAATCTTCTCCTAACATTGATTCATAATCGGGCATTACCCGAGCAACTTTTAATCGTTCGCTTCTAATAATTGATTTAATTCGATCAACAGCCAGTGGTACCTTATCATTCAAAACAGCATAATCATAATTCCGCATCATACTAATTTCGCCGACCGCCTTCTTAATGCGTCGATTGATAACGTCCATTTCATCGGTCCCACGCCCGATTAATCGGTGCTTCAATTCCATAAGATCCGGCGGGGTTAAGAAAACAAATACTGCATCAGGACAGTTGGCCCGTACTTGCATCGCACCGTTAACTTCAATCTCTAAAAAGACATCTCTACCAGACTCTAATGTCTTATTGACGTATTTTAATGGCGTTCCATAGTAATTGTCAACGTATTTTGCGTATTCCAGCATTTCACCATCTTGAATGTTCTTCTCAAATTGCTCCTTGGAAACAAAATAGTAGTCAACACCGTTTTTCTCACCTGGTCTGGGTTGTCTGGTGGTCATTGATGTTGAATATTCAAAATCAACATCTGGTTCCTCAAACAGTGCTTTTCTGACTGTTCCCTTACCAACCCCTGATGGACCTGACAAAACAATCAACATTCCTCTTTTAGCCATTGAAAAAATCCCTTCAATTATTTATAGTACCCACAATTATCGCCCTTTTTGTCCAATTTGACAAGTCCTACCATCGTTTAATATTAAGTTGGTCGGATTTAAAACAACTTTATGAAATAATGACAGCGTCTAAGTATTTATAATTGCTAATCTATCCTGAAACCCATTACCAAGGTTTAGGCTAAAAATACGCGATGCACTGTAAAAGTTATCCTTGCATTTTCGAACAGTTGTTCGTATAATGAAATCACAAACAAACGTTCGGGGTGAACAAAATGCAAAACAAACAATCCTATTTATCGGAACTAACTAAAACCGTCAGAGATAATTATAGTCGTTTTTTTGAACTAAATAACAGTCAAGTCAAACAAATGCCGACTTTCCAACTTAACTTATTTATTGAAAAAGCCTTAGTCAATAACTTCCCAGTGATTGTTCAATTTAACGACCAAACACCAGATACCGCTGGATACTTAAAGCAAATCGCTAAGGGGCGCTTTTTGATCACTTCTGCAGACAAACGTTTTCACCGACTCTTTTCCGTTAGTGAACTTCAAGCAATTAAAAAGTTTTAAGCAGCGTACCATTAAATCGATAATAATTATCATCTTAGTAAGGTTGTAGTCAAAACAAAATGACTGCAGCCTTATTTGTTATCATTGAGCAAATAATTATTTATGATTGGCTAATTTTTTGTTTCTCAACATCCGCCAAGTTTAGCAGTTCGCCAGCGTGCTCCTTTGTTAATTTAGTAACCGCAGTCCCAGCTAACATTCTAGAAATCTCAGTCACACTTTGCTGGGCAGTTAGCTCTGTGATTGTCGTTGTTGTCCGATTATCGTTGATTTTCTTTTCAATGAAGTAATGATGATCACTCATCGCCGCAACTTGGGGGAGATGAGTGATACAAAGAACCTGTGATTTTGTTGAAATTGTGTAAATTTTGTTACCAATCGCTTGAGCAACTCGGCCTGAAACTCCTGTATCGACCTCATCAAAGATAATCGAAGTTACCCCCGCCGCCCTAGCAAACATTGTTTTAAGGGCCAGCATGATTCTGGATAGTTCACCACCCGAAGCGGATTTTACAAGTGGTAACATTTTCTCGCCAGGGTTTGTCTGAATATAAAACTCGACGTGATCAGCCCCTAGTCTATTAAGTGCCTGATTCTGCTTAATGTTGACTTCAAAAACGGCTTTGTCCATATATAAGTCAGCGAGTTGTTTATGAACGGCTTTTTCTAATTCTTTAGCAGATTTTCTTCTAATTGCGCCAATCTTTTTGGCATCCTTAATCAGGGACGCTTTGATCACTGTAAGCTGTTCATCAAGATCCTGGTCTTTACTGACACTACCGGACATATCATTGAGCTCTTTTCGAATCTTGTTAAGATACTTGAGGATCTGATCAACAGAATCACCATATTTATGCTTGAGTTGATAAATCGTGCTCAGGCGCTGTTCAACCTGATCCAACCGATCCTGATCAAACTCAAGGCTGCTAAGTTGGTCCGAAATTTGGCTGGCAACATCTTGCAACGTAAAGAAAGCGCCCGATAAATTGTCCGAAATTTGTTTATAATCTGAATCCAAATCTTCAATTTCCTGCATTGAACTCATTGCTGAGCCAATCGAATCTAATGGGCCTGAATCTTCACCGTTGATTCCTTCATAGCTACTTAACAGGGCATCATGAATTTTCTGAAAATTATTCAGCTGGTCTCGCTCAGCGATCAACTCAGTGTCTTCATTTTCATGTAAGTCAGCAGCCTGAATTTCTTTAATCTGAAACTTGAGCATATCCACTCGTTGCGCCCATTGTTTTTCATTTTGATGCTTTTTTTCATTCAGTGCCCTAAGTTTGATAAACTTGTCATACTTTTCTTGGTATGATTTCAAAGTAGTGGTAAGGTCATCATCAGCAAAATCATCTAATAACTGAATGTGGCGTTCAGGTTTCATTAATTCCTGATGTTCGTTTTGACCCTGGATGTCAACAATCGTTTCACCAATTCGCTTCAAAGCAGCAATATTGACCATGATACCATTGACCCGACTGCTGTTTCGGCCGTTAGCAAAGATTTCACGTTCAATAATGATATTCCCATCACTATGCTCAATTCCAAGGTCGTCAAGAACCTCATACGTTGGATTATCATCATGAAGAATAAAGTTACCCTGGATCACAGACTTTTTGGCGCCGGTTCGGATTAAATCGTGAGAACCACGACCACCAACCAGCAAACCAACGGCATCAATAATAATCGATTTACCAGCCCCGGTTTCCCCGGTTAACACAGTCATTCCAGATTGGAATTCAATATCTAAATGTTCAATGATTGCAAAGTCAGTAATTGATAATTCAAGTAACATAGATTAACCCTTTCAGTGATTATTATTCCGTACTTAACATACTATTGATTTGGCCACGAAAACTGAGGGTATCAGCCTCCGTCTTACAAATGATTAAAACAGTGTTATCATCACCAATTGTTCCAAATATTTCACTATAGTTCATCTGATAAAGTAAGCTTGAAATAATTGGTCCACTGCCGGGCAACACTTTTAAGAAAACAAATTTATCCTGTGAGTCAACAGACACAAACGAGTCTCGAATTGTTTGAACTAATTTCTTTTCGGTATCAATATTTTTTTGCGTCGGTAAGCTGTATCGATAACCACCAGTTACAGACGGAACCTTCACCAGCTGCATATCCTTAATATCCCGGGAAACCGTTGCCTGGGTGACGTTAATTCCCTGTTTTTCTAGTAAAGCAACAAAGTCTTCTTGTCGCTGGATATTATTGTTGTTTAATAATTGTTTAATTAATCGCTGGCGTTCTTTTTTGCGCATACCTTCACCCCCAAAAGTTAATGAAAAGGGCGATTACCCTTTTAACTCAGAATAAGCGTTTTCAATCACTTTATCAATTGAAACATTTGCTGCCATGACTGGGGCATCAACTGATCGGAGTTCAACTAGGAATTCAATGTTACCAGCACCACCCTTAATTGGCGAATAATCGAGGCTTTCAACGGTATATCCAGTGGCAACGGCAAAATTCAGAATCTTTTCAAGCACCATCCGATGAACTTCAGGATCTTTGACAATGCCGTGTTTTCCAACGTTTCGCTTACCAGCCTCAAACTGGGGTTTAATCAAAGCGACGACTTCACCGTTAGGAATCAGGATAGATTTTAGAACAGGTAAAATTAGCTCTAATGAAATAAACGACACGTCAATAGATGCAAATTGCGGCTGACCATGAGTAAAATCAGCTAACTTACTATAACGGAAATTCGTATGCTCCATAACGATTACTCGTGGATCTTCCCGCAATTTCCAGACTAATTGATTGCTACCAACGTCTAAAGCATAGCTTAGTTTGGCACCGTTTTGGAGCATCACATCGGTAAACCCGCCAGTTGACGACCCAATATCTAAAACCGTCAAGCCGTTGACGTCAATGCCAAAAGCTTTAAGCGCCTTTGCAAGCTTTAAGCCGCCACGACTCACGTAAGGCATCGGTTTACCTTTTAAATGCAATTCTGTGTCAACGGGAATCTTAGTTCCTGGCTTGTCCAAACGTTCTTCGTTATTGCCGAGAATTTCACCCGCCATTACGGCACGCTTGGCTCTTTCCCGGGTATCAAATAATCCCTGAGTCACTAATAAAACATCAACTCGTTGTTTTTCCATTTTATTTTTCATCCTTAAATTCGAAATAATTGCAGAAATCAGCTAATAGTGAGAGGTCGCTTGAAAGTGTTTCAGATGCTGATTTAAGCGACTGTCTGGCACTATTAACGGTTGTTTGTAAAACGGCATATGATTTATCTAACCCCAATAAATTGGGATAAGTGTTTTTAGTGGCGTCTTGATGCACAGGCTTGCCAATTTGTTGTTCAGTCCCAACAACGTCCAAAATATCATCGTATATTTGAAAAGCAACCCCGTATGCTTCAGCAAACTTGAGTAAGTCTTTTCGTTGCGTACTTGGGACATCAGCAATTATTAGGCCCGCATTAATTGCATAACGAATCAAGGCTCCTGTCTTATTCCGATCTAATTTTTGCAGGCCGCTCAACGTCAATTTTGTTCCTTCAAAATGAATATCATCCGCTTGACCAGCAACCATCCCATGCGGACCAGCCGCTTTAGCCAATTCTAAGACAAGCTCACTTTTAATAGCACTTGGTAAGTTATTATCAACAAGCCATTGAAAGGCCAGTGGTTGTAAGCCATCTCCCGCTAAAGTTGCCATTCCCGCGCCATAAACGACGTGATTAGTCGGCTTACCACGGCGCAACTCATCATTGTCCATGGCAGGCAAATCATCATGAATAAGGGAATAAGTATGCATTAATTCTAACGCACAGCAGGCTTTTAAAATATCGTGATCAATTGATTGGCCTAGACTAGTTAAAACAGCTAAGCTAAATAGAGGTCGCAGCCTTTTTCCGCCAGCGTTAACTGAGTAGCTCATTGATTGGGCCAAAGTCTCCTGATCCGTATCAGGAATAATCTCATTTTCTAGAACATCATTAATTTTAGGAAGCCACCGTTTCTGAAAGTCTTTAAGCTTGATTGCCATTACGATCATCCTTTGGCGTTTGTGACTCAACTGGTGTTTCAAAGTCGACTTCATTGCCGTCCTTGTCCATCATTTTGGCCATGGTATGTTCAGCTTTTGTCAAGGTATCTTGTAGTTGTTCGCTTAATTGAATGCCGGTTTTAAATTTTGCCATTGAATCTTCCAGAGAAACGTTTCCCTGTTCCAACTGGGTTACAATTTTTTCTAATTGGTCCATCTTTTGTTCAAAAGTTTGGTTAACTTCTTTGCCATCAGCCATGTTGGTTATCTTCCTTCTTTGTTATTTTAGTGACATTCGCCACTACAATTCCATCAGTAAAGTGAACGTTAATCGCTTTAGACTTAAGCTGAGCTGTTTTGCTGATAAGGTGGTTTTTGTCATCGGTTGTATAAGTATATCCTCTGCTCAGAATCTTCAGCGGGCTCAAATGATCAAGTGATCCCACCAACATTTGGTATCTTTGACGAATATTTTTAACGTCTTGAATCATTGATTTATCTAGACGAGCCTGTAAGGTTGTCAATTTTTGTTGCTGCTCTTTGATTGTGTATGTTGGGGCAACGAGTCTTAAGCGCATTTTTAAATCAGCAAATCGTTCCTTACGCTTACCCGTGATTTTATCCGCTTGATTGGCTAAACGTTGAGTCAATAAATCTAAACGTTGGGAAAAAGTTTCGTAAATTCGTTGTGGCGCTGTGAATACAGTGGATTGTTGCAATCTTTTTAGACGTAATTTGTTTTGCTCAATAATTTGGTAGGTCGCATTAACAATTCGGTTTTGCGTTGTTTTTAAATCAACTAAAACCTGATCCAACCTAGGAACCGCCAATTCGGCAGCTGCCGTTGGCGTAGCAGCTCTGACGTCAGCAACCAGATCAGCAATTGTCGTGTCAGTTTCGTGCCCGACAGACGAAACAACCGGGATTTGGCTGCCAACAATTGCTCGAGCGACAGTCTCTTCGTTAAATGGCCACAGGTCTTCAATTGAACCGCCGCCGCGACCAACAATTAAAGTATCAAAATTCCCCAGGCCATTAACCCGATGAATTTGGTTGACAATATCTCCGCTTGCTTCCGTTCCCTGTACCAATGCAGGAAAAAGGACAATCTGCGCAATCGGATATCGCCGCCGAACCGTTGTAATAATGTCTCGAATAACCGCCCCACTAGGTGAGGTGACAACCGCAATTCGTTTTGGAAACTTGGTTAGGGGCTTCTTAGGAAGATTAAACAAGCCTTCATCTGCTAACTTTTTTTTGAGCTGTTCATAAGCTTGATAGAGTTGGCCGACACCGTCAGGCTCCATTCGTTCAACATAGATTTGATAGCTCCCAGTTGGCTCATAAACCGAAATATGCCCAACCACCAATACCTTCATACCCTCTGCAGGTGTGAATTTAACCTTATTAAAAGCAGATTTAAACATGATCGCACTAATTTTAGCGTTATCATCCTTTAAGCTAAAGTATTGGTGTGCATTTGGCCGCAATCGAAAATTAGATATTTCACCCGTTAGGTATACTTTAGATAAATACGGATCAACGTCAAACTTTCTTTTAATATATTTAGTTAGTGCGCTAACCGTCAGGTAGTCATTTGTTACTGCATCACTTGTCACTGCGAATACTCCATTCTGCTAAATCAACACTTTGTTGCATCAAAGTTGCAATTGTCATGGGACCAACCCCACCAGGGACTGGTGTAATGTAAGCAACTTTCTCGAAAAGGTCGTCATAATCAGTATCACCAACTAAGTGGCCCGCTTCGTTAATATTTTGCCCCACATCAATGACAACAGCTCCAGCTTTAACCGCGTCCTTTGTCAAAGTATGCAAATGACCAGTTGCTGAAACAATAATATCGGCATTCTGGGTGTATTCAGTAATGTCTCTAGTATACCGGTGAAGAATTGAGACGCTGGCACCAGCATTTAACATCAAAGCAGCCATGGGCTTGCCGACAATTGCACTTCGACCGATCATAACCGCGTTTTTACCTTTTAAAGAAATATGATACTCAGAAAACATGGTCATAATTCCCTTGGGCGTACAAGATACCGGGTAATTAGTTGTGTCATTCAAATATAATTTACCAACGTTGACGGGATGAAACCCATCAACGTCTTTTTCCGGTAAAATTGCTCGGGTAATATTTTTTTCATTAATTTGTTCTGGTAGCGGATCCTGCACCAAAATACCATGAATAGCTGGATCAGCGTTGTAATTGGCAATAAGCTGCAAAAGCGTTTCTTCTGAGGTCTCCGCCGGTAGTTGATTAACCGTTGAATTGATCCCAAGACGCTTGGCCGTTCGATTCTTATTTCGAACATATCGCTCGCTAGCCGGATCATTGCCGACAATGATAACGACTAGCCCAGGCGTTATCCCAAACTGAGATTGTAATTGTGCCACCCGTTTACTTGTTTGCTGATTTAATTTTTTTGCAAGTGCCTTGCCGTCGATAATCGTTGCCATTTAAAAATCTCTTCCTCTCTTAAAAACATTTCCGATAAACTTTATGTATAAAAAAATAGACTTACACATGTGTAAATCTATTTTACCAGTTCTTCTAAAGCATGTGACAAAATCCCGTTAACAAATTTTCGTGAACGGTCATCACTATACTTCTTTGCAAGTTCAATTGCTTCATTGATCGATACCTTCGCGGGCATGTCGTCAACATAGATCATCTCATATAAAGCGATCTCAAGAATAATGAGGTCAGTTTTAGCAATCCGATTTAGTGACCAACCAGAAATGAGGTATTTTTCAATCAGCTTATCGATTTCTGATTTATTTTCCAAAACTCCTGATATTAATTGATGCAGGTATGAAGGATAATCATCCCCATACTTGCCGTCAGTTAAAACCTGATAAAAGTCTTTCCAGTCGGTTTGCTCGTTAGTGTTCAACGCAAATAGCGTTTGAAACGCCAGTTCTCGGATATGATGCCGGGTTAATTCCACTAGTTCTCACCGTCTTCTTCGTCATCGTCAGTAGCGAAAGGATCGTTAGGGTCAACTGAACTCGTTGTCTTTTCCGGGATAACGCCTTGGACATGAACGTTAACCTCATGAACTTTTAAATCAGTCATAAAATATAACTGTTGTTCAACTTGGCTTTGAATTTCAAGTGCAACCTTAGGAACAGAAACACCGTAGTTCAAATAAACGTAAATATCAACCACTAATTCTTCGTTTGTATATGTTAGTTTAACGCCCTTACTATGTTCCTTACGTCGGCCCAGCAATTCATTAACACTGTTTGAAAATGAGCCACGCATGCGGTTAACCCCGTCTACTTGGGTGGAAGCAACGCCGGCAATAATCTCAAGAACGTTTGGCGCAATTTCAATTTTTCCTAACTCGGAATCATTAGTATGCAGGGCAATGTTCGTATCTTCAGCCATTTTAAAGCCTCCGTTTTCAATCAAATCAGTCAATCTTAGTGTTAAGCTCGGGAAATATAGGTACCGTCAGTTGTGTTAATTACTAACTTATCACCCTGGTTAACAAAGAAAGGTACTTGCAAGGTTAAGCCAGTGGTCATTGTAGCTGGCTTAGAGCCACCAGAAGCAGTATCGCCCTTAATTCCTGGTTCAGTTGACGCAACTTCTAGTGTCACTGTATTTGGCAATTCAACGCCTAACGTTTCATTACCATACTGGATAACACTTACTTCCATATTTTCTTGAAGATAATTTAGTTCAGCCTTAATTTGTTCAGCTGGAATTGAGATTTGATCATAAGTATCCATATCCATAAAGACATGCTGATCACCATCTGCATATAAGTACTGCATATTACGAGTATCAATTTGAGCTTGTTCCATCTTTGCACCGGAACGGAATGTTTTTTCTTGAACCGCACCTGTTCTCAAATTCTTTAGCTTTGAACGAACAAACGCGCCACCCTTACCAGGCTTTACGTGTTGAAAACTTAAAATTCTCCAAATTGCACCATCAACTTCAATGGTCAAACCATTCTTAAAATCAGCAGTCGAAATTGCCATTTTTGTTCCTCCTAAATGTAAAGTAACATACTTAATTATATAATACTTTACTCCTAAATATCCAATTTTAATGGATTAATAAATCTTTTTCAATCATTAAAAAAACTGGGAAGCAAAACCACCGTTTTGTCCCAGCTCTTCATTGATTCATAATGTTAAACGATTACTTAGCAGCTTCAGCAACTGGATAAACTGAAACCTGACGCTTGTCACGGCCTTTTCTTTCAAAGCGAACAACACCGTCAACTAAAGCAAATAACGTGTCATCATTACCACGGCTAACGTTGTTACCCGGATAAATATGAGTACCGCGTTGTCGATAGATAATTGAACCGCTGTGAACTGATGAGCCATCAGCAGCCTTAGTACCTAAACGACGACCAGCAGAGTTACGACCGTTGGCAGTTGATCCACCACCTTTATGGTGAGAGAAGAACTGTAAGTTCATTGCTAGCATAGTTACACCTCCGAATATAATTTAATTAATTTGCTATGTTTAATTCAATATATTGACGATAACTTGAAGCTATGTCAGCCATGCCATTTTGGAAAGTATTAAGAATTGCATCAGCTTGAATACTTTTCTTGGAATCGGCAATGACGGGAATATTAACTGAAAGATAACCACCATTTTCATCATCACTATCCACATCAACGTCTAAGCCAACAACTTCTTGAAGTCCATTTACGGTCGTAATACTGAGCACCGAAACAGCTGAGCAAACAATATCTTGCCCATATTCACCCGCATCAGCATGACCAGCAATGGTAAATTGACTCACATGATTGTGGTAGTGGTTAATAGTCGCTTTAATCATCTATCAGTCACCTCAAATATAAAATTAAGCTTTGATTGAATCAATAACAACCTTGGTATATGGTTGACGATGACCCTTCTTTGAACGTGAACCCTTCTTTGGCTTGTAACGGAAGATTGTAATCTTCTTTTGACGCCCCTGTTTTTCAACAGTTGCAGTAACTGATGCGCCATCAACTAATGGAGCACCAACCTTAACTGAATCGCCACCAACCATGACAACTTGATCAAAAGTAACCTTGTCGCCTTCGTTTGCGTCGAGCTTTTCAACGTAAATTGCATCGCCTTCAGATACTTTGTATTGTTTACCACCTGTGGTAATAACTGCGTACATATTGTGCACCTCCTTATAATTTTTGCTTAGACTCGCCGATACAGAGCGCCCTTTACAGAGACTTTCTGGCTCGAATCGAGCGGTTGTAGCTGTGGAAGCCACAATTACAACGTTACTAGTATACCTAATGGGAGATTATCCGTCAATACTAATGCACGAGAAAAAAAGACGGATCCCAACAATGCTGATATTAACGCGTAATTAACGCCTATATCTGCTATCGTTTGGAATCCAAATGTCTTTTTAATTTTTACTTTCTTTGAGCTAAATGCTTGCCGTTCCCCCGTATGGATGTTGAAGAGCCGGCAAAATATTGAAAAATTCCAGTTACAATAAAAATAAAAACAATAAATATGACGAATCCCACAACTTCCACCTCCTAACAAAGTCCTATTGAAGACTATATGTTTATTATGAAACGATTAACCCAGTGGAATCAAATTATTAATTCAAAACACATGGTAACTTAATAAAAAAATAATAATATTAACAAACCACTATTCCAGTTCAAAACATTATGATATTAGACATTGACTCATCCAACAATATCCCATATAATTATTAGTGTTGATTTGTCGCAATAGCTCAGCTGGATAGAGCAACGGTCTTCTAAACCGTAGGTCGAGAGTCCGAATCTCTCTTGCGACATAATCACCACCTTTCATAGGTGTCGATACAACGCACTCAATCCTGATGGGCTATGGGTTGAGTGCGTTTTTTTGTTGTCTTTAAATTACTGTTATTTGCCCTTAATTTCCCGCTTTTGTAGAAATATGTCCACAAAGACTTGAAAACAAAATAACTCTTCCAGACCATTTCACGATGATTCGGAAGAGTTATTTTGTATATTAAGTGGTAACCATTCTTAATAGTTACTATCCTGACGTTCTTCATTAATCTTATTCTTGTCATTGAAGGCATTTTCAATTTCGTCTTCCCGATAACCAAAATCTACTAACCCAAATTTTAATAACAGGCGCCAAGAGTGATTAAAACTATCACCACTATGATTAAAATAAGCATCAAATAGCATCCGTTTCATAGCTAAGTATTGCTTATCCAAATTGTCTTCCCTTTTAAGGGCCTCAATTTTAGAAAGATCCTTTTCAGAATTCAAGATGAAATGATTCCAATTTTTGAGGTTGGCAATTAACAAATAAAAATCCATTGCATCAACGTATTCGTAAAGTAGCGTTTCTCTTGGTGTCTTGTCGGGATCGTGTTTTCCCTTGTGAATTTTCCAAACTTTGAACCATTCGGAAGTATTCGCCATCTCAGATAATTCAACATCCAAGGCAACAAATGCATTCTTAACCCGCGCTTCGTTTGACCAATGAAGCTGCTGCTTGTTCTCAATTTGGCGATTTAAAAATACTGAAGAAGAAAGTAATGATTGTAAATCCATTTAATACCCCTTATCCAAATATAAACTGATTTGAAAGAATCTCCAATTGTTTCTTATTATCCAAATACCATTCTTGAATAAATGGATAATCAAGAAGCAAATACAGCCAATTTTCCGTTTGATTTGTATCGTGAATTGCTGCGCCCCACTTTGGTCGGTCGGAACTACCACGGTTGTAGACTTGTAATTTAGTATCATTATCAAGGGTTAAAGAAGCGCCGCCATTTTGATCAGCCATCAAAATAAATTGCTGGTCAGCTGATTTGACAAACAGCTCATCCATAATGGACTCCGGAATATCACCAGCGGCAAATTCATAAAATTCACCATTAATGCCATCCAAAACATTAAAATCAATTTTAAACCCAAAGCTCTCCTTCAAAATTTCTGCTAACTTAAGGAGGACTCCCAACGCAGCCTTAAGATCGATCACATCGGTTCCTTCTAAATCAACGACAAAATAGTCAATTAACGAGGACCCATGGAACAGTAATTCCTTTGTTTGTAAATTCAAATAAAAGAGCGGTCGGTTATAGTTTGTTGGCCCAAAGAAAAAGCCGGTTGGGTTTTTGCCAGATTTAGTAAATGTGAAGGTATTATCACCTAATGATGTAAATTTACATAGCAACTTTTGAACGTGTTCCGGATTGCTAATCTGTAAACCACCCTCAAGTCCTGAAAGACTCAATAGGCGTTCCAAAAACACCAACTGAACATCCTCATCAGAGAATTGGTGGGGAAAAACAACAAAGTCAGTATTCAATTTATAATTGGTCAGTTTAACGGCCGCCGCAAGCAGATCTTCCTTTTCAGTTGTGTTGTTCAATTGGTTAAACGCATTAACATAGTTAGTCCCATTAGTTAATCCCGTTTTAATTGAATTACTATACTGCTTGAGTAAATCGTTAGTCGTTAGAACCTTTTTTTCAGTCTCATTACTCACCGTCGCTCACCTGCGATTCTTCGGCTAAACTTTCAAGATAGTTTGCATATAGGTGATCATTGTTATTATTAAAAGCATCAAAACTGCCAAATGATGCCCGAATATTTTGCTTTTCTAGATTCAAAATGGTCTCTTCCTTAGATAAAGCCAAAATTTTGTTTTCATTTTGCTTGATTTTGGGCCGACCATTAGCTGCCTGCTCATCAATATTGGTTAACTCTAGTAGCGCATCATTTAGCCGTTGATGTTCTTCCTTAACCTTACCGGCTTCCCAAGGCATTGGAGATTTTTCTTCGTTTTCCTTTAACTGCTTTCTAATCGTTTCCTTTTGATGATCACGTTTATCTTGATCGCCAATCAATTGAGTCAACTTCTCGTTTTCTTCACCGAGTTGGCGCATTTCGTCGTCATTTACCCGTTTATTTTCAAGTTCTAGTTGGAAAGACTGGGCCAAGACGTTATATTCTTCTTCAGAAAAATTAAATCGGACGTTAATTGGGTCAAGATCCCCAAACATCCGGTGATCCCACCAATTACCAAAATAAATGTGAAACTTGCCTAACTCGTACTCATGATAATAAAAGAAAGGGTATGTCTTGCCCAAATACGTAATTAATTTATCACTTAAATGGTGGCTAAGCTGGGCATTTAAATCAGCTGCTAAACTATAATGATCTGGTTTAGCTTCGGTTAACTCTTCCCCCTTTGCCTCAGTTGCGTATCGATTTGGATCGATTAATTCATATATTTTAAGATCATTGCCCTTAATTATTGATTCATTGAGATCATTCAGATAGGTCATCTTTTGGCTTAATGCCGAAGATAAAACCGTATCATTTTGACTGAATTGATCTTCCTCAGTTTTTCTATCCATTACTATTGCCTCATTTTCCCCGATATTTATACACTTAATGTTATCTGAAAACCACTGATAAATAAAGGGCTAATCCAATTATTGCGAAATGTTTTATGATTTTGAAAAGATTTTTAATTAAATCAACAAAAAAAGTTCCCATCAAACGTGCCAACAAGAAATGACATGTTCGATGAGAACTAACACAAACCACGATTATTTTATTAATGAAACGAGAAGTCGATAATCAAGATAACCATTAATACTTTTCAAGGTATTGATCACGTTCCCAACCAGATACTTGAGTCCGATATGAGTCGTATTCCAAGTTCTTTGCTTCGATAAAGCTGTGGTAGAGTCGTTCGCCAAGGGCCTTTTCCATTGTTTCATCAGCAGACAGGTCCTTCAAGGCATTATGCAAAGTGTCTGGTAAGTTTTGGATATGGCTCTTTGCCAGTTCATCAGTGTTCATTCGATAAATGTTTCGGTCGACACTGTCTTCTGGTTGGATTTTGTTTCTCAAACCATCAAGGCCAGCTTCCAAAACGGTTGCAATTGCCAAATATGGATTGGCTGCAGGATCAACGCTTCGAAGTTCCAACCGAGTTGAATTGCCCCGAGCACTTGGAATTCGAATAAGTGGTGATCGGTTCGAACCTGACCAAGCAACATAAACTGGCGCTTCATAACCAGGTACTAATCGTTTGTATGAATTGACGATTGGGTTACATACCGCAGTGAATGAACGAGCATGCTTCAATAAGCCACCTAAGAAGTAATAGGCTTCTTGTGAAAGTTCTAATTCGCCATCTTTATCGTAAAAGGTATTTCCAGAATCGTTAAATAATGACATGTTAATGTGCATCCCAGAACCATTAATACCACTGAGCGGTTTTGGCATGAATGTTGCGTATAGGCCATATTTTCGAGCAACGGTTTTAACAACTAGTTTAAATGTTTGAATGTTATCAGCGGCTGCTAACGCATCAGCGTACTTAAAGTCAATTTCATGCTGACCAGGAGCAACCTCATGATGGGCAGCTTCAACATCAAAGCCCATTTCTTCGAGAGTTAGCACAATCTCTCGACGGCAATTTTCACCAAGGTCCATTGGGGCCATGTCAAAGTAGCTCCCCTTATCGTTCAAGTGTAAAGTTGGTTCACCATTTTCACCCATCTTAAATAGGAAGAATTCAGGTTCTGGCCCAATGTTAAACGAAGTAAAGCCAGCCTTACGCATATCTCCGAGGACCCGAATGAGATTGTTTCTAGGATCAGCTTCAAATGGCTTGCCATCTGGCGTATAGACTTCACAAATAACACGGGCAATTTTGCCTCGATCGGTGCTCCAAGGGAAGATCATCCAAGTTGATAAATCTGGATATAGGTACATGTCACTTTCTTCAATTCGAACAAACCCTTCGATTGAAGAACCATCAAACATTAACTTGTTATCAAGTAATTTATCGAGTTGACCAATTGGAATTTCAACGTTCTTAATTGTTCCAAACAAATCGGTGAACATTAATCGTAAGAATTTGACGTCCTCATCTTTGACCATCTTTCGAATATCGTCTTTTGTGTAATCGTGTTTCGTAGCCATTTATTCAGCGCTCCTATCAGTTATTAAATTTACTAAAATTATTCGGATCATCAAATGTCGAAGAAGGTGGCTTTAGGCCGCCAATATTAAGAAATTCGTCCTGAAGGATCTTTCGAACATCGCTATCCGTCAAACCCTTCTTCATATTCCGCTTTCGTTCATCTTCTAGTTGAGATTGCTTCTTATAAACTTCCTTAATTCCGGAAATATTCAAGCCATCAGCTAAGTAATCTTTGATTTCCAAAAGGCGGTCAACGTCATTCAGTGAATACATTCTTCGATTCCCTTCATTTCTAAGGGGTTTGATCAAATCCTGCTGTTCGTAATATCTTATTTGCCTTGCGGACAAGTCAGTTAACTTCATCACCGTTCCAATCGGCAATACTGACATTGAACGCCGTAGTTCCTTCTCTCGCATTGTTCACCTCCTGAATCTTGTAATCATAATAACATTCTTAAAATCAATGTCAATAGCTAATGTCATGTTTTGTAACATGAGTAGTCGTCATTTTGAAGTTAACCAATTGTCAACGTCCGCCATCAGCCGTTGAACATCCACTGGATTTTCGATAACGTTATACCAATTCGGGCGCGTTTTATTTCTGAACCATGTCAATTGACGCTTCGCATAGTGTCGTGAATCCTTTTTTATCTGTTCGACTGCTTCGTCAAACTGGCAGTTACCAGCAAAATAGTTAAAGAGTTCACGATACCCAATTCCCTTGCCTGATTGAAAATTAACACCACCGCGGTCAAATAGCATACGAGCTTCATCAACTAATCCAGCCGTTATCATTTGGTCAACCCGCCGGTTAATCCGTTGGTATAAAAGCTGACGATTGGTATTTAATCCGATTACAAACGCGTTAAATAATTGAGGTGTATCTTCCTGATCAGAAAAGCGATGACCTGTTTTTATGTAAACTTCCAGTGCTCGGACAACCCGACGAACATTGTTAACGGGAATTTGTTGAGCAGTTTGGGGATCAACCGCCTCTAACCGTGCGTGTAATTTAGCGTTACCTTTCGTATCAGCGTATTGTAATAGTTCCTGACGCAGGCGATCATCAGTATACTGATCGCCACCCAATTGCAGGCCGTTAAGTAACGCTTGGAGATAAAAACCAGTTCCACCAACGATTATGGGTAGCTTTCCCTTATTAGTGATTTTTTTAATCTGATCATTGGCATCTTGAACAAAATTGGCAACTGAGTAACGCTCATCAATATTTCGAATATCAATAAGGTGATGAACAATCCCCTGCTTTTCTGCGTTAGTTACCTTTGCAGTTCCAATGTCCAAGCCTCGATAAACTTGCATTGAATCACCAGAAATAACTTCACCATTGAATTTCCGAGCAATTTTAATTGACATTGCCGTTTTTCCAACCGCAGTTGGGCCAACGATTGCTAAAACCCTTTCCACATTAATCACCTCGCATTTCTTCTCTTAACTGAACCGCCCGCGCTGGATAATCAGTAATGATTGCTGCCATATTTCGCTTAAAACAGTATTGCATATCCTCAGTAGAATTAACCGTCCATGGTCGTAAATGCTTCACAGACGCAAAAAACGGGTGTCGCTTTACCCACCGGATATCTGGATGAAAGTCCTCAATTAATTTACTTTTCTTGAGCGTTTTGGCTTGCTTGGCAGCTGTTTTAAATAATTTGGCTCGGTATGCTTGCGGATCGATGTTATTTAAAATTTCCAATGAATGCGCATTGAAGCTTGAATAGATTAACTGAAAAGGATACTGAATTGAAGCAAAGTATTCATAGACAGCTTGCTCAATACCAGGATACTGAACTTTATTGGTTTTTAATTCCAGATTAAAGATCCCATGAAAATTATTTTGAATTAACAAATTAACAACTTCTTGAAGAGTTGGGATTGTTGTCCCCTTAAATTCCTCAGAAAACCGAATTCCAGCGTCTAGATGTTTTAGCTCAGCTAAGTTCTTTTCATAGATCAAGCCACTACCATTGGTCGTTCTGTCAACTGTTTCATCATGCATGATGATGAACTGACGATCTTTTGAAAAATGCACATCAGTTTCAATTCCATCACAACCGTCGTCAATCGCCGCTTGAAAAGAAATCAGGGTATTTTCAGGCCGCGTTCCCTTACTGCCACGGTGAGCAATTATTTTGGTATCAATTTTCATGTTTTTCTCCTGTAATATTAGAATAATTAGACATTAAACTAGATATCTGTTCTTAAATAACGCATAATGAAGGTATTAAGTGACATTGGAGGGTTGGATATGAAGCATTTTACAAGTGGTTTAGTTGTTGGCGTAATTGGAACAGTCGCCGCAGGACTTGGCGCCTTAATGACCTTTAAAAAGGCGGTTGTTGACCCAATTGAGGACGAAGAAGAAAAGTTCGAATCAAACCGCAAAAAGGCACTTCGCAAAAGTCGAGCTGCTCATCACGGATAACTTAAACCCACAACTTGAGAACTTTTATAATTATTGACGCACCATTTTGAATAAGACGAGGCTGAGGACAAAAGAAATTTTGTCAACAACCTCGTTTTTTATGGCGTCACAACACTATTAATACGTTAATTCATAAAACTCGGCTATTTAAGCTAATAGCGCAACCACTCCTAAATCGAATGCCTGCGCTATTTATTAAGCCTGAAGCTACTTAAGCTTCATTAGTATTCAATTTAAATGATCTAATTGTTACTCTTTTTCTCTTTGCCATTCCAATTTTGGTAACCAGACTTCAGAATAAAGATTTCTTGGTAACCCTTTTTATTCAGAAACAGAGCAGCTCGTTTACTGATAGTTTTGCCTTGATCATATAAATAAACTGGTAAGTCAGAGCGAATCTGACCGTAAAAGTTGCGAATGGTAGAAAATGGCACGTTTCTGGCGCCTAAAATATGGCCATCCTTAAAACTCTTCTGTTCACGCAAGTCAATAACCTGCGCCTTTCTCATTCCCTGTTGAAACTCATCATTAGACAAATACGTGGCGGCTTTTTTCACCCGCATGTTTTGAATGAGTGTGTAGCAAAGCCAAGCTGCAATGATGATTAATAAAATGATCGACATGATGATATTTGGATTAACTGCGGCAATTATCACTTGTAATAACATCCCTTTACTTTGTATTAAATGGTTGCGTATTCCGGAATTGCAGTGCCAATGAAGCAGCACCGATTACACCAGCATCGTTACCTAATTGCGCTAACTTCAGCTTAGTTGAATCACGAACTGATGGAAAGGCATTTTCTTGGAAATAACGAGTTGTTGGCTGCAAAAGTGTGTTACCAGCATTAGAAACGCCACCACCAATAATGATATTTTCAGGATTTAACGTATTACCGATATGTGATAGGGCCAAACCAAGGTATGAACATACGCGGTCAACAATTTGGTTAGCAAGAATATCACCGTTGTCAGCAAGATAAAAGACCATCTTAGACGTTAGTCCCTCATCGCTATCGATTAACTCGATAATTCGTGACTTGCCAGTAAATTGTTTGGCAAGGTCTTTAGCAATCCGAACCACACCAGTTGCTGAGGCATATTGTTCAAGGCATCCCCGTTTACCACACGTGCAAAGATAGCCACCAGGCTGAACGGTAATATGGCCAATTTCTCCAGCCCCACCGTTAATTCCGTGAACTAAATGGCCATTGGTGACGACACCACCACCAACGCCAGTTCCAAGGGTAACAAATACGACATCATCAGCTTTGTCGCCAGCACCCTTCCAGAATTCACCTAATGCAGCGCTATTGGCATCGTTATCAATCATAATTGGTAGTTGAAGATTTGCAGAAATGGTGGCGCCAACCGGTTGCACAATTTTCCAGCCTAAGTTAAAGGCGCCCACAACAGTTCCTTTTTCACGGTTGACAGCACCGGGTGTTCCCATCCCAATTCCAAGAAAGTCTGCAGCATTATAGTCTTCTTTTCGCATCTGATCACTAATGGACTTAATGATGTTAGGAACAATGTTACTACCTGCATTACTAATATCAGTTGGAATTCGCCACTTAGCGAGGATATTTCCTCCTTGGTCAATAAATGCAAATTTGGTCGTGGTCCCACCTAGATCAATTCCGATTAATTTCTTTGCCAATGTTACTACCCCTACTTTCATTTTTTTCTTCGACACGATGTTCACGATTTAGAATCAACTTAGCTTGAATAAATTCCTTATGGGTTATTACCTGTGCATCGTGAAGATGATCTAACTCCAGCGCCATCACTTCAATATCCCAAAGTCGCTTGCCAACGTAGACATAAATATCAAACTTTTTTAACAACTGTTGAACATCATATAGCGTTTTCATTATCTCACATCCTAAATAAAAATTCTCTTGAAATTGAAAAATATTAAAGATTACCTTGCATCCCTAAAACAAATAAACCAACAGCAACAACTACCAGCATTATCCCGGCAATTATTCGCTTAATTGGGCTAACCTTCCCAAAACTCACGCCAACAACGTAGGCAATGAGAAAGCCACCAATTAACCCGCCAATATGGCCAGCAATATCAATTCCCTGCACAAAGATATCGGTCCCAATATTTAGGACGATAAATAGCAAAAATGTTTTAGCCATCGATGTAATGACTGGATTTTTGGAAAAACTTTCACCAAGCATCATAAATGCACCAAAAAGGCCGAAAATTGCTGTACTAGCACCCGCAGATAACCCATAACTAAACACAAAACTGGCCAGGTTACCAACAATGCCAGACACAAGAAAAATCGTTAAAAATCGCCAGTGGCCAAAAAGCTGTTCTACGTATTCACCGATAAAATACAACGTAATCCCGTTCATGAGGATATGAGTAAACCCAATATGAATAAACATGGGCGTTATTAGTCGCCAATATTCTCCCGCTCGAATAGCCGGATTATACTTAGCCCCAAATCGAACGAGGGTTCCTGGATCAGTCGTCCCACCCATAACGGTCATTGTTAAAAACACGATCACCATAATCGCTAGTAATCCATACATGATGAATGGCTTATCTCTTAACCTACTCATTCTATCTCCTTAGCTTTAAAAGACTCAATAAATAATTTTATCCATTAATATATCATGGGATTCAACTGGCCAGGTTGGCACCTCAAATAGTTGGGGCGGCAAAACTAACGCCAAACTTTCCCCAGCAAAATCAGCCAGATAACGATCATAAAAGCCACCACCATAGCCAACCCGATAATGATTCTTTGAAAATGCCAGTCCCGGAACAATCAGCATCTCTAAGTCAGCTTTATCGACGATCTCGCCGCTCGTAGGTTCGGTTGTTCCAAAAGCGGTTTTGACTAACTCAGTGTCCGGTTCAAGTAACACAAAGGCCATTTGCCGATGAGGTAACGTCCGTGGAATTGCAATCCGCTTCCCATTATGGTGAGCTTGGTCAATGATGGGCGCCGTATCAAGTTCACCAGGCATACTAAGCGTTATGCCAATTGTTTGGCTATTTAAATAGTCGGGATCAGAATACAACCGTGAATATAAACTGTTAGCAATTTCCTCAGCATCTTCACGCTGTAAAAAGTCATGCAAACGTTGCTCTTGAACCGCTCGTAATTGCTGCTTAGTGACTTTATCTGCACTCATTTACTCACCAACATTTCATTAATCTTCTCATAAAAACTTCAATACCAATTGGGAGCGGTATCTCCATTCTCAATTTAAATAAAAAAGGTTTGGGTTAAATTACCCAAGCCTTATTTGGTTTCTCGATGTAATGTCACTTTACGTTGACGTGGGCAATACTTTTTAAGCTCCAAACGGTCGGGGTTGTTACGACGGTTCTTGCTTGATAAGTAAGTACGTTCGTGGCATTCTGTACATTCCATTGTAATGTGTACTCGCATGGAATAGACCTCCAAACTTATTTTTAATACAGCTACTCTATTAGCCTTAACTTAAAGTATTTTATCATCAATCACGATAAATTACTAGGACTAAATAAATAATTGTTAAGGGTTTTTACTTAACAGTCGTTGTTGACTGGACATCCTTCCAATAAGCAGCGTAGATCCGCTTTGCCAACTGCATGTTATTACTTTCGGCATTAACACCTAAGTTCGGCATTGCCAAAGCAACAACAACTTGCGGGTTAGTGGATGGTGCATAAGAAGCTAAACTCAAGGTGACGGTCTCATTACCATTATAGAATGTTTGAGCGGTACCGGTTTTAGCAGAAATTTCTGGTTTAATACTGTCTAATTCACCACCGGTCTTATACGTATTAGTTCCGTGAACAACGTCGTACAAACCTCTTTTAACGACAGCCCGTTGAGCTGCAGTCATATCAATGTGATTCAAAACATTTGGCATGACAGTATCTTTAACTTGGCCTAATTGACCGGTTTTCGTCGTTCCTCTGATTGACTGAACAACGTGAGGGGCAATTCGGTAGCCACCATTTGCAACTGTTGACATGTATTGAGCAACCTGCATCGTTGTATAGGCATCATAGTTACCAAATGCAAGATCCAGGGCACTTCCAATGTGTGATCGCCCACTCTTCCCTTTCAATCCGGTAGATTCGCCAGGAATATCAATTCCCGTATCAACACCTAGGCCAAACTGGTTAAAGTAGCCACGCATCGTATTGAAGACGTTAGGGCTCATTGTGAGCGCGCCACCTTCAACGTAATTGAAATGGCCTTCCTTCATCGCCAATTGCATCATGTAGGAGTTTGATGACACTTCAAGTGCACCACTTGCGTCAACGGCGATATTGGCGTTACCACTATGGTTAAACCACGAAGACTTTTTAACCCCACCGGTCGTAATTGGTTGATCAGTTAATGTACTATTTGTTGGGGTAATAACGCCATCCATCAGAGCGCCAGAAACCATAGCACCTTTGACAACGGATCCCATAACGATCGAACTATTAATTGTTCCCAAAACGTTATCGGTAATCTTAGAAGTCTTAGGGTCTCGATTAACGCCCCCCATACCAACAATCGCCCCATTATTAGGATTCATGACAACTGCATAGGTACCGGTTGAGTTACCACCAGCTCCAGATTCAGCAGAACGAACAAGGGATTGAAGGTCTTTTTGGAATTTGGCATTAATCGTTAATTGTAGGTTATCTCCCTTTTGACCACCATACTTTTTGATTTCCTTTTTAATTTCATTATCACTATTCAATACAATTTGGGTTTGGGACTTAGTTCCCCGAAGAACCGGCTCATACTGCCGTTCCAAGTAACTTTGACCAACACTATCGTTACGGGAGTATCCTTCAGCTAAAAGTTCATTAACTCGATCACTTGGCAACCCGGTTTTTTCATTAGAGACGGTTCCAGTGATTCCCTGAATTGCCCGGCCACTTGGATAGTTTCGGCTCCAGCTAGTACCCACGTTAACTCCGGGCATATCAGCCAAATGTTCCCCAACCTCAGCCACTTCAGCTTGGGTAACGCCACTATCCTTAATATTAACGGTAGAAAGTTGATAGGCCCCACTCATTTTCGCAAAAATGGTTGCGGCCACTTCCATCGAGTGACTGAAGGTGCTGGCTGGCATCTTCTCAACATAATCAACCGCCTTAGTGTATTGGGCGTCTTCACTTTCACCAGAAACTCCGGGCAACTTTTTTTCAATGGCTTCTAGCTTGTTAGAATCAGCTAAATAGTAATCTGCCAATTGACGCTTGGTTAGGCTTGCTGTGGAAATTGTAATATAGTTGCTCAACCGATTAGCAGTTCGATAAAGGTCAGTAGTCAAATCGTTAACACCTTTTGTGAAAATGATCGCCTGGTGAGCAGAATTTCCTACTAAGATATGGCCCGTAGAGTCATAGATCATCCCCCGCTGGACGTTGCCATTGACCACCGAAGTGTCCGAGCGGTTAACCTCTGCTTTAAACTTAGAACCATACATTACTTGTAAGTACGCGAGCTGAGTTAACAATGCAACAAACAGGATCCCAACAATGATAAAAATGATATTAATTCGAAAGGGAAGTGATGCTGCTTTCCCTTTTTGTGTTCTTTTGTTTCTCTTTTTAAATATTTTCACGATATTTACTCCTTGCCATGAGTTCAATTCTATCAAATTTTTCCCGCAAAAACTAGAACCGTTCCCCATTCTTTAATTAATTATGATATTCTAAACAATGATATTTATTTTTGAAAAAAGGACGTTGTTTTATGAAAGCCAAAAAGACAAAAAGAATCATTATTTATGCCATGTGCTTTTTAGTACCCCTGGCAATTGCAACTTGTTACTTTATTTACCGCAAATTTGCCCCATTTGGTAACTCATCAATTATGACAGTGGACATGGGTCAGCAATACATTGACTTTTTTGCTCACTATCGAGATACCCTTCTACATAACCCAAGTGGTTTTATTTATTCCTTTGCCAATGCACTTGGCGGCGGAATGATCGGGACTTGGAGTTACTACTTGATGAGTCCTTTGAACCTACTCATCCTATTATTCCCAATCTCCAAATTACCGAGCGTTATTGCTGTTATTACGCTTCTAAAGTATGGTTTAAGCGGCTTAAGCTTTGGTTATTTCTTGATTAAATCAAAGAAATACGTTAGCTGGTCAGTTGTTGGTTTCTCTACCGCATACGCATTGATGGGCTGGATGATTGCGAACCAATTCAATACACTATGGATTGATGCGGCAATTATTCTACCAATTATCTTCTTAGGTTTCCAAAAAGTCCTGCGCGATAAATCCAGTGTCCTTTATGTAGTTGCTTTAACAGCTATGTTTATTATTAATTACTATATGGGTTGGATGATTGCCCTATTTTTAACCGCTTATATGGTCATCTATGGGATTGCAAGGGCTTATCCGGTTGAAACCAAGCAATATGGTCACGTTATCTTCAAGTGGCTTAAAGCTTCTATTTTAAGTGCAATGTTATCCGCATGGTTACTCATCCCAACTTTCTTTTCATTACTAGCAGGGAAAACTCATTATACCAGAAATCAGTTTCAAATTCGCTTTGAGTACAATCCACTGGATATGATTGGTAAGTTTTTCAATGGGTCAGTCGACTTTAAACAGTTACCTAGTGGAACTGCCAATATCTTTGTTGGTAGTATTGTCGTTGTTTTATTTATATATTATTTCTTTATCTCAAGCATCAAAAAGAATATTCGGTTTGCTAACCTAGGTTTGACAGCCTTCATGCTACTTTCAATGGTCTTTCAACCGCTTGATTTACTCTGGCACGGCTGGCAGTTGCCAGTTTGGTATACGTTTAGGTTCTCATACCTTTTCTCTTTCTTGATGATTATGACCGCCTTTACCGCCTTTCTCCATATTCTAGACGAAGGACTTGATTCAAAACGCTTCTCAATTACCCTAGGAATTATCTTACTTGGTGTTGCATACGTGGGCATGTTCAAGAAACACTTTGAATATTTACGTACTGATAATTTTATCTGGGGCTGCGTTTTCTTGATAATCGGCATCGGTGTTATCATCGCCTGTGCAATTTATAAGAAGAGCCTATTGTTATCGGTAGCTGTTTTTGTCGTCATGGCCGGTGAAATGAGCCTTAACATGGTAACTTCACTTAATAACCTCGACTACTTGAAGAGCCACGACTTCACAACCTATACGAAAATGTTGCGGAAAGAAGTTGCCCAGGTCAAAAAACAGGATAAGAGTTTCTATCGAATTGGAACGACCTTTGCCAGGACAAAAAATGATGCGTTCACCGCTGATTTTAACGGCGGTTCAATTTTTTCATCAACGCTGGAGGCGAATACTTCCAAATTCTTCAAACACATTGGGCAGCCAAATGGTGACTCATTTGTTTTCTATTCAAACGGAACCATGTTTACCGACTCCCTTCTTGATATGAAATATTACATGAATCAGCAAATTCCTGAAAATAATCCAAACAAAAAGCACCAAAAAGAACCCGTCCCACCTTTAACCAGAAAACCAGATTTAAATAATTATGAGCTACTCTCACAGGACAAACTAATTGGTACTTACAAAAACCCATATGCGCTGCCACTTGGCTTCTTGGCACCAAAGAGTGGCATGAACAACAGTAAGGTTCCAGCTGATCCAATCAAATATCAAAACGAATTAGCACATCGATTGGACCCCAATATTAAGAGCCTCTATCAGCCCGCAAATTACTCACATATCAAATATAATAATATTTACAAAATTTCTCAGTTGAACAACGCGATCTTGAAAAAGAAGAATATGATGGAACTTTCATATATCACATTGACCGTTCCTGTGCAACGAGATACTTCTTATTACATGACGCTAGGAACTAATTTCAACAAAGGGCAAATTTCAATCTCTGTTGATGGTCAAAGTCAGACCCAGTTTACCCCTTCTGAGAGAACAATTATTGCCAACATTGGTAATGAACAAATTGATGGCAATATTAACATTCAAATTTTCGTCAATGCAAGTAGTACGATGCTAAGGGATGTCCGCTTATACAAGGTCCATAATAGTAAAATTGCCAAGTTCTCTAACGATATGAAAGCTAACCCCTATAAGATCAGTAAATGGAATGAACGATCAATGACTGGGACTGTTAACGTTAAATCTAACAACCAGGCATTAACCACGACAATCCCTTACTCTAAGGGTTGGCACGCCAACGTTGACGGCAAATCCGTTACGCCGAAAAAGTGGGAAAATATGTTCCTTTACGTTCCAATGACAAAGGGCCATCATCATGTCAAATTAAGTTTCTGGCCTGAAGGATTAACAGCTGGTCTCATTATCGGCATCATTGGTTGGCTACTCGTTGGATTTGAATTCTATCGTTCCAAGTTGAGAAAAAAACAGCTAACTTCCAAAACAAATGATGTAAACGATGCGTAATTTCTTACCGTAAATGCTCCATTTCAACGCAAACACCAAACAAGGCCGTCAACGATTTCTAGTCGCTGACGGCCTTGTTTGGTGTCTGATACTAATTATAATTCACCATTTTCATGATACGTATAAATCACATTTTCTGGATCCTTCTTAGGATCAAAATCAACCTTCAAGTCGTATCCCTTAAAGAACCAGCGATCATTTTCGTTGACAAAGTAATTGATACCGTCCTTATTGGTTTGAGCGTAAACTTCACTTGGGCTGTCATCCCGCATCAACGCCAACGAAAAGCCTTCATGAACTGGCGTTTTCCCGTACACTTTACCATAGAAGCTGACGCCATTCCCATTACTTAATCCCATTTCCCTTTGGAACCACTTGCTTGCAGAATCAGTAACTTCAATTTTCATTTTTAGTCACACTCCTAAGATTGATCGTTATTAATCACTGCATTAAGTATATCATCGTCAGGATATTTCACAAACTTTTTGAATAGTTGTTGATAGGCTAAAGGGCTTGAGTGAATTGATTTTCACTCAAGCCCTTTGTGATTGCTAACTTCTAACCTTGTGAAGTTAACACAATTAAGCTATTCAACTTTTAAAATCTTAACTTTCATATTACCTGCTGGGATCTGAATGATGACCTCTTCATTAAGTTTATGACCTAACAACCCTTTAGCTATTGGTGAATCGTTAGAAATTTTGCCAGACATTGGATCCGCTTCAGCAGCTCCTACGATTTGATAAGTTTCCGGCTCTTCATCTGGTAATTCTTTAAAAGTGACATGTTTGCCGACAGTTACTTCATCCTTGTCACTCGCGTTAGAATCAATAATTTGCGCATACTGTAGCATATGGTCGATTGTGTTAATTCGACTTTCCAGCATACTTTGCTCATCCTTAGCTGATTCGTATTCAGAGTTTTCAGATAAGTCACCGTAACTCCGAGCAATTTTAATTCTTTCAACCACTTTTGGTCGTTGATTTACTTTAAGGTCTTCCAATTCTGCCTTAAGCTTATCACGCCCTTCAGCAGTCATTGGATAAGATTCTTCTTTAGCCATTTAGTAATTCCCCTTTTTGCTTATTATTAAATTGTTGAATCAAAATTATTGTCAATCTGTTTGTTTCCCCGCTTCATTAAAATAGAACGCATCTTAGTTGTCAAGAGATCAATGGCAACCTGATTTTCGCCACCCTCTGGCACAATGATGTCTGCGTAGCGTTTAGTTGGTTCCACAAACTGATGATACATTGGTTTAACAGTTGTCAAATATTGGTTAATAACACTATCAAGCGATCGGCCACGTTCTTTAGTATCCCGTTCAATTCGTCGGATAAGCCGAATGTCATCATCCGTATCAACAAATACTTTAATATCCATTAAATCACGTAATCGTTTATCGTCAAGTATTAAAATCCCCTCTAGGATGATAACTTCCCTGGGATCTTGATGAATCGTTTCGGTACTCCTAGTAAACATATTGTAATCATATACCGGCTTTTCAATTGCTTGATAATGAAGTAATTGGGTTAATTGTTTAACCAACAAATCATAATCAAACGTATTTGGATGATCATAATTGACTTGTTTTCTTTCAGCCATCGTCATTTGAGCCTGATCATTATAATATGAATCCTGCTGTAAAATCATGATGGAATAATTTGATAATTCATCAAATATTTTACGACTTACAGTCGTTTTACCACTACCTGAACCACCGGTTACCCCAATAACAACGGGCCGTCTTTTCTGAGTTACCATTAAGTTATCCCTTTCAGTCAATTAATCATCTTTTTTATTCGCAGAGTGTTTCTCAATTTGTGCTTGGTGCTGGGCATAGGTCTTTGAATAATAGACTTTTTGTGTTTTAGTGTTCGCAAAGAAGTAAAGATAATCTTTAGATCGATCAAGTGGGTGTAAAACAGCCTCAATGGAACTAATGCTTGGACTATCAAATGGCCCAGGCCCGAAACCAGCATTCACATAAAGGTTATATGGCGAATCAACCTGTAAATCTTTGGCGGTCAACGTCTTATTATCTTTGTGAATTGCGTACAGCACGGAAATGTCAGATTGAAGCGGCATATTAATCCTAATTCGATTAAGGAAAACGCCCGCCATCTTCCGCCGATCAGTTTGATTAACCCCTTCTCGCTCAATCAAGGAAGCTAACGTCATAAATTCTTGCATCGTTATATTTGTTTTTTTGATTCTAGAATAGTAAGGCATCATCACTTGATTAGTCTTAGCAACCATCTGCTCAACTAATGTCTTTAAAGACATGTTCTTTTTAACTTCATAGGTTGCTGGGTACAAGTATCCCTCCAACCGATAACGGACACCGTCAGATTTCATTGCTGAACTTAATAGTTTGGGATATTGGTTAGCGAGCTGGTTGATAAATGCTTTATTTTTCATTAAGGAAAGAAAATCGGCTTTCCCAAAATCAGTAGTTGCACTCACCTGCTTTGCAATTTGGTCAATATTTAAACCTTCACGGACTAACAACTTTCCCTTGGTGCTCTGAATTGGCTGATCCGTACCTCCCTGTTGAAGTCGAACCGCAATTTTCTTCAAGCTCATTGCTGGTGTTAATTGATAGTATCCCGCTCTAAAGTTAGCCATATTATTTGATTTGACATAATAATCAAACACCATGCCACTTTTTACGATCTTTTGGTTTTGCAAAATTGACCCAATTTGTTTGTTAGAAGCTCCAAGTGGAATATGCACCTGCTTGACCGCCGTATCCTGTGGATTTAATGGCTTTAACGCTTTTTGAAAGAAATGGTATCCCATAAACCCAATTGTAACTGCTAAAATAACAATTAACGTAATGACGGAAATAATAATCCGGCGCCCAAGACTCCGATTAGGTTTGGGGGTCCGTTCAGTTGACTTGTTACTCATCGGAAGTTCCTCCTTTTACACTCACATTTATTATAGGTTTGAAACTACCTAATTTCCGCATTTAAGTCAGCTGTTAACCGTTTTTTAATCTTTTCAAAGGCAGTATTAACCACTTCATCCTTCAAAGTTTCACGGGGATTGACGTAGGTTAATGAATATGCCATCGATTTTTTACCATCCGGAACATTTTTACCTTCATAAACATCGAAAAGCCGGATTTCATGAAGGTAGGCGCCGCCCCGCTTTTGCATTAACTGAACAATCTGGTCGTTCGTGATTTCACTATCGACAATAATAGAAATATCCCGTTTAATTGACGGATACTTAGCAACTGCTTGATATTGATCATCATTTTTAGGTAAATCAATTAAGGCCTGCATATCAAGTTCAAATGCGTATGTTTCTTTGATCTTAAACTTCTTGGCAATTTGTGGGTGAATTTGCCCAACAAAGCCGACATCATGGCCATGAATTGAAATTTCAGCAGTTCGGCCAGGATGCATCTCTGGATATTGATCAGTAGCCGTATACGAAATATCGCCTTTAATTCCCAGATTAACAATGAACTGGTTGACCATTCCTTTTATTAAGAAAAAGTCGGCCGCTTTGACATGATTATTCCACGATGGGTTCGTCAAATTACCGGTTATCACGCCAGCAATGTGTTCAACTTCCTTTGGTCTAACCTGATCGGCGGAATCTTTGTAAAAGACCCGGCCAGATTCATACAGTGCAACGTCATCAACTTTACGAGCATGATTATAGGCCACATCATCTAATAGCCCGGACAGTAAATTCATCCGTAAAGTTGTGTGGTCCTGAGTCATCGGCCACAACAATTGGGTCGGCTCACTCGACTGCATCAAAAACATCTTCGCTTTTTCCTCAGTTGTTAATGAATATGAAATTGCCTGGGTTAAGCCAATGCCTTCGAGAATTTGTCTCACAGCTCTTTGAAGTCGTTGCGCAGCTGTTAGAACACCAATCGTTTGTCTGCCCGTCGGTAACGTTGCGGGGAGGTTATCGTACCCATAGATTCGGGCAACTTCTTCAAATAAATCTGCATCAATATGAATATCCCAACGGCGTGCAGGGATTGTGACTTGTAATTGATCACCATCAGTAATACTTGAAAATCCTAGTCGATCGAAAATCGCTTTAATTTCATCAAGTTTCAATGAAGTCCCAAGAACATGATTCGTTCTCTCAGCCGTAATCGAAATGACTGGTAATTCTGGATGATAGTCACTTGCCGTAATGGTTCCCTTAGCAATCTTGCCGCCAGCAAGTTGTTTAATGAGGCTCACAGCTTCATTGAGGGCATCCGCCACACCATCTGGATTAATTCCCCGTTCAAATCGTTGTGACGCTTCTGTGTGCAATACATGCCGTTGAGCGGTCTTTCGAATATGGAATGAATCAAAAATCGCAGATTCAATGACGACGTTTTGGGTATCGTTATCAATTTGGGTGTTAAAGCCCCCCATGACTCCTGCAAGCGCAATAGGCTGATCCTGGTCTGCAATTACGATGTCTTCAGTAGACAATTCATGATTGTCTTCGTCTAAAGTCGTCAGTTTCTCACCCTTAGCTGCATTTCTAACGGTAATGTTACCGTTAATTTTATCTTTATCAAATGAATGCAACGGCTGCCCGTACTTCAACAAAATATAATTGGTAACATCAACGACATTGTTAATTGGTCGAATACCAGCATTCCAGAGAATAATTTGTAGCCAAGCAGGACTTGGTGCGATTTTGACGTCCTCGACAACCCTTAGTTTATAAGTTTTTGCCAGCTTACTGTCAGCAGTCGCAGAAATTTCCGCTTGTGCATCTAAAGTAGCATCCTCATCAACCACTGGCTTCTTGATTTCTGGCTGTTGATCATAAATTGCTGCCAGTTCGTGAACGGTGCCAATGATACTAAGCATGTCACCGCGATTAGGCGTAACATCCAAGTCAATAATTGGATCATCCATGCCAAGGTAGTGGTAAATTGGTTCGCCAACTGGAACGTCATCATCAAACACGTAAATGCCATCAGCCCATTCCTTTGGTACAACATCCTTTGAAAAGCCAATTTCATCAAGAGCACAAATCATCCCAGATGACTCAACGCCACGCATTTTGGAGCGTTTGATTTTGACGTTACCACCAATTCGTGAATTTGGTAAAGCAACAATCACCTTTTGTCCGGCGGCAACATTAGGGGCCCCACAAACGATCTGGAGCGGCTCATCTTCACCAACATCGACTGAACAAATATGCAAGTGATCAGACTCGGGATGGTCCTTCATTGATAAAATATGACCAACTACTAATTTTTTTAATCCGTCTTCGGCAACTTTAACGGAATCAACTTCAACAGCAGTCCGTTCGATCTTTTCAGCTAAATCCTTCGCAGGCATATCAAGATCTAAATATTGCTTAAGCCATTTGTAAGATACTTTCATTATTCTAATTACCTCTCTTGCTGAATTGATTTAAGAAGCGGACGTCATTGAGATAAAAGTCCCGAATGTCATCAACGCCGTATCTAAGCATCGCAAACCGATCCGGACCAACGCCAAATGCGAAGCCCCCATAAACATCGGAATCAACACCGGCCATCTTCAACACGTTGGGATGTACCATTCCAGCACCCAGGACTTCAATCCAGCCAGTATGCTTGCAGACGTCGCAGCCCTTTCCCATACAGTTAAAACAGGTCACATCAACTTCAACAGACGGTTCCGTGAACGGGAAATAGCTTGGGCGCAGGCGAATATCAAACTTATCACCAAAAATATTTTGGGCCATTGTGATCAAAGTTCCCTTAAGATCAGCCATCGTAATATGTTCGTCAATGACTAATCCTTCAACTTGGTGGAATTGGTGAGAATGGGTTGGATCATCGGTATCACGGCGATAAACAATCCCTGGTGAAATCATCTTAAGCGGTCCCTCAGAAAAATCGTGCTTTTCAAGTGCCCGCGCTTGCATCGGTGACGTTTGTGTTCTCATTAGAATCTCTCTACTGAGATAAAAAGTGTCTTGCATATCCCGAGCTGGATGGTTCTTAGGTAAGTTCATCATTTCAAAATTATACTTATCTTCTTCAACTTCTGGACCGGTTAGAACTTCATATCCCATCCCTAAGAAGAGATCAACAATTTGGTCAATAATTTGTTGAATCACGTGTGGCTGTCCCTGAGCAACTGGTTTGCCTGGCAAAGTAACGTCAATCTTTTCAGTAGCAAGTTGTTGATTCAACTGAGCGGTTTCTAATTCTTCTCGATGATTTGAAACGGCTTCCGTAATTGCATCCCGAATTTTGTTTGCATAACTCCCAACTTCTGGACGCTCCTCTGGGGTTAATTCCTTAATTCCCCGAAGTGCGGCGGTAATGGGGCCCTTCTTTCCGAGAAGATGAACCCTAATTTCGTTTAATTTTTTTAAATCGTTAGCCTGATCAATATCGGCTAATCCTTTTTCTTTAATCTCGGACAACTTATCCCGTAACGACATAATATCCCTCCAAAGTTAATTTTTAAGCACAAAAAAAGCCTCGCCCACAAAGGGACGAAGCAACGCGGTACCACCCTAATTTGCTATTCAAAAAAGAACAGCACACTTAATATATCTTTAACGGTGATAACCGGAAATTTTTCGTTGGTAGCAACTCCCAATTTCAGCTCGAAAAATGAATTCGCAAAGTGATTTTACTCCGTTCACACCAACCACGAAGTCTCTGGTTAAAATCACAACCTACTACTTTTTTCTCAAACACATTACTCAATGAATAATAAGCTAAAATAAAAAAATGGTCAAGCTACTTTTTCAAGCCAGCATACCATTTTTCAGACCATGAATGAATTGAGTGCATAATTGGTGCTAATTCTTCACCCTGGTCAGTTAGTGAATATTCAATTAATGATGATTCTGGATGCTCTTGGCGATCGAGAATACCATCTTGCTCCAATTCTCGTAACCGTTCAACAAGTACTCGGTCACTGCACTTAGGAATTTGACGTGCTAACTCACGAAAACGCATGGTTCCTTCCTGCAATAAAACGTCAATAATCAAACCATTCCATTTCTTCCCAAGAAACGAAAAGGTTTTTTCAAACTTGGGACAAAGGTAATAGTTAATCTCGTCTTCTACACCAACTGCTTGCCTCATATAACTCCCCCTACTTAATAATATTTAGTTCGTTAATTATTTACTGACTGAAATTCTGCGAACCCGATTCTTAAGGTTATCATACTTAACCTTCATTGGACTCATAAACTCGTGAACAGCTTCATAATCATCAACCAGCGAGACTATAACACTTTCTTCATACTTTGGTCTAGCCAACGTTAATCCCCACATGTGCTTTAAGATAATATCGCGTTCAATAGGCGATAATTTGGTTATTTTTTCGGCATTCCGTAAGGCAACTCGTGGGTGAATAAATGCATGGGAACCAAGATCGAACTTAGTTGTTCTCCAATCATAGAAGAATAAGTCATGAAGGAGTCCTGCCCGCGCAACTGCACGATAATCCAAGCCACGTCTTTTGGCAATCTTATAACTGTCAAAAGAAACGGCTAGGGAATGTTCCAACCTCGTTGAATGATGATGTTGTTTGTAATTTGCTAATTTTTTAACGGTATCATTAGCCAACAAGTCAGCAACTATAGCGCAATATTCGGAATCATTTTTCCATTCATCCTTTTGCATATAATACCCCTTTACCTTTTTATTAATTGTTATCATACATGGAATTACAAGAAATATCAATTAAAAAGAACGCTATTTACATAAATGAAAGATTAGAATTCCAGTTGCCACTGCCACATTCAGAGATTCTGCTTCACCTTTCATGGGAATATACAAATTTTGATCAGTCCATGATAGTATTTCTGGTGAAACACCGTTTCCTTCATTTCCCATCACTAAACCAAAGGAATCAGTTGGTACAACGGTAGAATAAGGAACCGCCTCATCGTTTAATTCAGTACCAAACGTTTTGACACCGTGTTTTTTCAGCGCCGCTAACCAATCCAAAAGATTGCCGCTAAACAGCTGCATATGAAATTGGCTACCTTGCATTGCGCGGACAACTTTGGGATTATAGATATCGGCAGTTCCTTGACCAAAGACAATCCCACTAATTCCAGCAGCATCTGCTGTTCGAACCATTGTCCCGATATTGCCGGGATCTTGAATGTTATCTAATAATAACCATGACCCCTTTAAGTTATCAGGAAGCTTTTCATGATAATCTTCGGTTTTGAGAACCGCAAAGACTCCCTGTGGCGTTTCAGTTGATGAAATGTGATTGGCAATTTCTGGGGTAATTAAATAAACCGGCGTGTTAGCAGAATCAAAGTCTAATTCGTCTAAAAAGTCTTCATTAGTAACCATAACGGTCAGGAGTTGTTTATGATGGTTAATGGCTTCGCCAACAATATGCCATCCTTCAATTACATATTCTCCGGCTTTTGTTCGACCCTTTTTTGACTGTAACTTTTTCCATTCCTTGACTTTGCTGTTCTGATTCGACGTAATTGTTTCCATAGTATCCTCCTAAAAAAGTGAGCGGAGCAAAACGCTTAGAAACTGGAACATAAGTCTCCTCTGATAGAGATCCCTGGTTTTGGGGGATTTCTGTCAGAGGCGCTTATGTGGAAGTTTCTGTTTTGCGCAGCTGTCCTATAATAAATAATTTGATGGTGGTGATTAAATTGAATTCCTTGATTAAATCGGTTAAAATGACTGTTTCAGGTCGTGTCCAAGGCGTTGGCTTCCGTTATGCAACCATTCAACTTGCACGATCCCTTAAAATATCTGGCTGGGTACGGAATAATCGAGATGGATCCGTTGAAATTGTTGCGAGTGGTTATGAAGAAAACCTTAACAAATTCATTTCCCAAGTAAAAAAGTCACCGACCCCTTACGGAAAAGTTAATCATATCACAGTCAATTATATAACTAATTTTGACTATGACGGCTTTGATGTCAAATATTAAATTGAAATGTTAGCCATAATCGAGTAACATTACTCTTGTTTATGTACTAAATTAAGAAAGGTCTTACAAATGAAAAAACTCAAACGTGTATCGACCCTCGGGCTTCTCGCGGGACTTGCAGTATTACTAAGTGGTTGTGTCCAAACAACTAAATCCGGGAAACCATACGGGATCGTTTATGATTACCTGGCACGCCCCGCTCAAGCAGTTATGGAGGCGATTGCTCAGGTTGTGGGTAGCTATGGCTGGGCAATCATCGCCCTCACCGTTATTGTTCGAATGTTCCTGTTACCCATCATGATTCGTCAACTTAAGGCTTCCACCATTCAACAAGAAAAGATGCAGCTAATCAGACCACAAATGGCCGAAATTCAAAAGCGGCAAAAAGCTGCCAAGACACAAGAAGAACAAGCAGCCGTAAGTCAAGCAATGATGGCCCTGTATAAAAAGAATGGCATTTCAATGACTGGTGGGATTGGGTGTTTACCCCTTTTAATCCAGATGCCAATCTTTTCAGCCCTTTACTTTGCCATTCGCTATTCACCAGAACTTTCTCATACAGTATTCATGGGAATCCGACTTGGTCAATCCAGCATGTTACTGGCAATTTTATCATTCCTATCATATTTACTTCAAAGTTACATTGCAATGCTTGGGACGCCTAAAGCCCAAAAGAAGCAGATGGGAATGATGATGCTTCTTAGCCCAGTTATGATCCTATTCTTTACGATGAGTGCACCTGCAGGGCTCGGCATTTACTTCTTCATCGGTGGATTATTTGCCTGCCTGCAAACATTAATTATCAATTTGTACCGGCCACGGATTCGCAAGAACATTGCTAAGGAAATGGCGGGCCGTGAAACCGTAACAGTTGAAGATTTAATGCCTAATGCGGCCACAACGCCACAACAAGGCAATTCAAGCCTTCAAACCGTTCATAATCATAATAGACAACGAAATTCTGGCAAACAAAGAAACGCAGGTAACCAACAAAGATCCAGTAAAGCTTCTTCATTGGCACAATCAGCTGCACCAGTCAATGAAGAAACAAAGCAGCAAACTAATCATAATCGCAATGCGGGCAAACAGCGTAATGCCGGTAAACAAAGGCATCATCGAAATTAAATAACAATTTATGTTTAGAAAATTCTATTCAGCATTGATGAAAAACTAAAAAGAGAGGCTGCTATTCCAAATCAGGAGTAGCGGCCTCTTTGTATAAACAGTTAAGATTACATTATCAAGATGAGTTCAGTTATTATAAAAGCGATCAGTCAATTTAGATCTATACAGCATCCCTTAATTACTTATCCCCACCCTGATCAGGAGCAATTATCTCATCGTCCTTTTCATCAGGCATATCGGTCAAGATTGGTAAGTTAATTTGAAAGATAGAACCATATCCCAGTGAGCTTTCAATTGAAATATCACCATGGTAAGCTTCAATTAATCGATGGGCAATTGAAAGCCCCAAGCCATTACCACCCTTATCACGACTACGAGCCTTATCCACCCGATAAAAGCGATTAAAGACTTTTTTCATATCTTCTTGGGAAATTCCTTCACCGAAGTCTTGGATGGCAATGTTGACGGTTGCCATAGATGTCGAAAGTGATAAATGGACTTCCTTTCGCTTAGTGGAGTATTTAATTGCATTGTCTAATAGAATCACTAGAACCTGTTCAAGGTGATTTCGGTAAATTTTAACGTAGATGTTCTCGCTCGTATCATCATCAAAAGTAAACGTAAAATCTGGATGGATCATCTTAAAATCATTATAAACCTGGGCAAAGACTTCATTAACGTTGGTAATTTCTTCACCATAGTTAATTTCAATCTGCTCGGCTCGCGATAGATCCAGCATTTCCGAAACCAGACTCTTCATTCGCTTAGTCTCTTGCAACGACGCGTTTAGCGATTCTGAAAGGACTTCAGGATCATCTTTCCCCCACCGTAATAACATTTCGATGTGACCCTGAATAACCGCTACTGGTGTCCTTAATTCATGGGAAACGTCTTCAACAAACTGTTGTTGCTGATCAATATAGCGTTTCGTTTGATCCAACATCCCATTTAGTAATCCAGCCAGGTCTGAAAGCTCGTCATTGGATCTAAGTGCTGGCACCCGAGCATCAGAATCTGGGTCACTCTTAACGTCATTGATGGTCTGTTGAATTTCATTAATTGGTCGCAACAATTCAGCCGCCAAAATATAAGCAAACATCATTGCAACAATCACAGAAATGATTACTAAGATTGCCAAAATGGCTAATAACTTGCCAACCGTTCTGCGGTAATCTCCCAACTTATCAGTTACCTGTGCGTAACCAATAAGTGACCCGTTTTTCTTAGAAATCAGGGGTTCGATTCCCACCAACACCTTTTTTCCGTTGTGCTTAGTTGGCATAATCTTGCGTTTTTCACTCGCTTGAAATTTAACGGGATCCGCTCGTGATTCAAACAACTGTTGTTTATTCACGCCATAAACGTTGACAACAATGTTATCACGGGAAAAATTAACAATTAAAGAATCCGAATAGATGTTATCCGACGTGGAACTTGACTGACTTCCCGTCGTATCTTGGTCACCATTTGAAATACTTGGCTGCAAATAGCGATCGACGTCCGATTTATTCAGCGGTGATGAATAACCTGATAACCTTGATGAAACAGTCGTCAAAGTGTTATCAATATGCATTCGCTCTTGCTGCAAAAGGACATTCGTAAATCGATTGAACAATAAAAACGAAAAAACTAAGACAATCGTCAAGACACCAAGCGAAGTGAAAAATGCCCACTTCCACTTTAACGATGTTTTTCGCTGCTTATTTTTGTGTTGATTAAAGATCATGAACGCATCACGTACCCAGTACCTCTAACCGTTTGGATATAACTGTTTTCGCCAGGGCGGTCAATCTTGTTTCTGAGATATCTAATGTATACGTCAACCACGTTTGTTTCAACTTCTGAGTCATAACCCCAGACTTTTGTGAGTAATACATCTCGGGCAAGTACAACGTCAACGTTCTCCATAAGTGTCAGTAACAATTCATATTCACGTTTGGTCAGGTTAATAACCTCATCACCACGACGGACAATTCGACTTTCCTTTTCGATTGTCAAATCTTTAAAGGTAACTGACTTTTTACTACTCTTTTGTTGATCATTTTCAATTTGAATTCGGCGTAACAGTGCTCGAATTCGAGCTAGTAACTCTTCAATTGCAAATGGTTTAACAATATAATCATCAGCTCCGTGGTCAAAGCCGGAAACCCGATCAATCACTGAGTCCCTGGCCGTCATCATGATAATTGGGGTGTTTTTCTTTTCACGAAGGCGACGTGCAACTTCCATTCCATTTAGTTCCGGCAACATGAGATCCAATAAGATGACGTCAAAATTGTCATCTAATGCTGCTTGCAGCCCTGTGCGGCCATTTAATTCAACTTGAGTTTCATAACCTTCGTGTTTTAGTTCGAGTTCGACGAACCGTGCCAAATTCTTTTCGTCTTCAATAATCAAAATTCGACTCATAAATGATCAGCTCTCCTAAGTGTCTTAATTTATTTATTATATCTCTTGAAATATTTTAACATAACTCTCATTTTACCATAATTGTAAAACGGATAGTGACTAAGTTTGGCGTTTTACGTTTTTTTCAATTTAATTTAAGAAAAGTGGTTATTCCATGGAAATATTTTTCATTATTTGAATTTTGTGTATTTTTTCACTTGAAACTCACCCCACCCATGCTTATAATATAGATGTTTGAAAATATATTACAAAAAGGATGATTAATAGATGAAAGCAGCTGTTGTACGAGATCCAGTAGATGGATACGTTGATATCAAAGATGTTACTTTACGACCAATTCATGAAGGTGAAGCCCTTGTAAAGGTTGAATATTGTGGATTATGTCACACAGACCTTCACGTTGCCGCCGGTGATTTTGGTAAGGTTCCTGGCCGAATCATTGGTCACGAAGGTGTTGGTCGGGTTATTCAAGTTGCCGATGATGTTGACAACCTGAAGATTGGTGATCGAGTATCAATCGCTTGGTTCTACAGAGGCTGTGGTCACTGTGAATATTGTACAACTGGCCGTGAAACCCTTTGCCGTAACGTTCAAAACTCAGGCTTTACCGTTGATGGTGCCATGGCTGAACAAGTCATCGTTCCAGCTGACTACGCTGTTAAGGTTCCAGAAGGCCTTGATCCAGTAGAAGCAACCTCTTTAACCTGTGCTGGCGTTACGATGTACAAAGCACTTAAAGTTGGTGAAACCCGTCCAGGTCAATGGGTTGAAGTTGTTGGTTGTGGTGGCCTTGGCAATTTGGCTGTCCAATATGCCCACAATGTCTTTGGTGCTCACGTTGTTGCCGTTGATGGTAACGAACAAAAATTAGCAGCTGCCAAAGAAAACGGTGCTGATATCACGATCAACCGTCATGATCCAGATGTCGCTGAACAGATTCAAAAGAAGGTCGGCGGTGTTCACAATGCTCAAATTACTGCTGTTACCACCGATGCATTCACAACTTCAGTTAACGCACTTCGCCCAGATGGCAAATTAGTTGCCGTTGCCCTTCCAAAGGGTGATATGGCTTTAAATATTGATAAAACCGTTCTTGATGGTATTCAGGTTGCTGGTTCACTTGTTGGAACCCGTCAAGACCTCAAGGAAACCTTCCAATTTGGTGCTGAAGGCAAAGTTAAACCAATCGTTAAGACTCGCCGCCTTGACGAAGTTAACGATATTATCGACGAAATGAAAGCTAACAAGATTGTTGGCCGGATGGTCGTTGACTTTACCAAATAATTATTAACCAGTATCATTGAAAGCACTAACTTAAAGTATTTAGATCTCAGAAGTTAACGAAAAAGACCCCAATCCAAGTTGGATTGGGTGTCTTTTTCGTTAACTTCTAGCTTTGCCATCTATTGTAGTTATTTTATCAGTATAAGAATAGTGATCAAGTTTACTAATAAAAATAAAAAACAGCTTAGAATCCATGGCGTTCTAAACCGTTTAATAGAGCAGATTATTTGTTATCTTTGATCACTTTGCGGCCTTTGTAAAAGCCTGATGGTGAAACATGGTGTGGCATAGTGTATTCGCCGGTCTTAGGGTCTAGGCTCAAATTAGGAGTCGTCAACTTGATGTGACCACGACGCATACGCTTCTTTGCCTTTGAAGTTCTACGTGCTGGTGTTGCCATATTCTTTCCCTCCTCGTAAAAATAAAATATCCACTAGTGAAATTTTAAAGCCCGGTTATTTTGAATCTTGATCTTTGAAAAGATCTTTCAATTTTGCCAGACGTGGATCAACTGTTTTTAATTCCGCCTTCTGATTTTTATAATCGTCGGTGGACAATACATCCCAACCTTTGCCGCTGGGCATCCGTTTGCCAGCTATCTCATCAGGAGCTAAGATGTGCATTGGAATATGCAAAATCACGTTATCAATAACCGCTGACTGCATATCAATCTGATCGTCTTCATCAACAACGAAGACAACATCATCCTTTCCATATCGAGACTCAGCTGCCTTCGACGGCACATAATACTCTTCAACGGTAAAGTCTAACGGTAAGTCAACTGGCTCAAGTGATCTCGATGACGGTACGGTGAGCTTACCAACAATGTGGGTATCAATGATGACGTCTCCTTGATCGGAAAACGCGGTACCATCAATATTGAACTGAGTTGCATCGATAACCTCGTCGGAATATCGATCTAATAATTCATCCTTAATATCAACCTTCTCGTTAAACGTGAAAGGATCGGTATCAGCGTACTTTTGAAGATCCTTAAAGTACCATTTCAATCTAATTCCTCCAATGCAACAAAACTTATTATACCGGCAACAAATAGGCTTGTCAAGGTGTTTTGCTTGATAGCCGTCTCGCTAATTTTTCACAATAACTGGGTGTTTATAAAAATCTTGAGATGGCTGATCGATCATTTGAAATAACATCCCCGCCTTAAAATCCAATTGAATATATTGATCAACAACATCTTCATTGATCTTGGTTAAAAGCGGCATCGAAAGTGATTTCTTAATTTGACTAAGATACGCCCTACCCTGACTGGTAAAGCCAAGTAACCGTAAGTAATTTGGCTTTACCAACATATCATCATTATAAGCGTGGACCATTACGTAGGTGCATAATCGTTGAATCCGAGTGTACGTATACCGCTTTGTTTTAACGAGTTGTAAAAACTCCTTGAAAGTCGTTGCCTTGATTGCACAACTTTTTAACCGATATTCGATTCCTTCGGTCATCTGGTAAATTCGATGGAGTTCCGTAATCGGGGTTTCCACCAATTCAAACCTAAGCATTGGCCAAAAATCATCCCAGGTAATGGGTGGTTGCGTCTCCGTCAATCTGAGAGTCTCGGCTGGAACCGTTTGAGTAACGTCACCAACACCACTAATGAGTGCTTTACGAATAGCTGAGGCGCTCGCAATCGATCCACCTGATAAATGATTGTCGTTATGTGCCACGCTATTCCGCTTAATCGGGACGAGCTGAAGTGGTGATCCCAAGTTGAAATTCGCGTTAGCATATCCAAACGCCAGAACATCATTAGGCTCACTCAGCCGAATCCCCGTTTTGTTAAATAGATAGTCTTGGAAAATTGAGGCGTAAGGACGATCAAATTGTTTAAAGTGACCGTCCCGCTTTGGCTGATTGTCAATCAACTTCTGATAGTCCATATCAGGATTTTCAGCACCAAATGATAACCAATTACATTGTAGCCCAGCAGCAATTTGAACCGCTCCAGCAGCAAATATGTGAGATGGCTGAACAGCCGAAAAAAAAGGCAACTCAATCACAATATCAATGCCGTTTTTGAGCGCCACGGCTGCTCGCTGCCACTTATCGAAAATAGCAGGTTCACCACGTTGCAGCCAATTACCACTCATGATTGCCACGGTGACATCAGCACCTGTTCGCAATTTGGCCTGCTGCAACTGGTATCGATGACCATTATGGAATGGATTATATTCAGAAACAATGCCAACTGCCCGAAGCATGTCTATTACTCCTTAACGGATTCTACAAACCAACGCTTAGTATGTTCAACAAAAGGCTGCTCACCAAAATCGGTTGTAACCAATGGCGCACTGAAAGCGGCCGCTAGTAACATCTTTTCTATCGTAGCCCGATCATATGCCCGCTCCTGATGAAGTTCACTATAAGCATCATAAGCATCTTTCTCAGGATTATACTGAAAAAAGCTCAAATCATGCTCAACCGATGCGGGAGCAAAATCTGCTTCATAACTGGTCCACATAAACGCAGAATCTTCATTTCGATAATTGTACATATAACCAGGATAAACATCAATTGTCTGATAGGGCGTAATTACATCAAATAACAATTGACCTCCAGGATTCAAATGACCATTCACAGAATTAAGCGTCTGCTGAAAATCTTTTTGGTCAATTAAGTAATTGAGTGAATCATCATAACATGTAATCACATCATACTGACCTAAATCAGCCAACTCACGCATGTCTGCTTGAATAAACGTAATGTCAACTTGTTCAGCCTGCGCCCGCTGATCCGCCAGTGTGAGCATATCCGCAGACAGATCAACTCCGTCCACTGAATAGCCTAATTTAGCCAGTTTAACAGCAAGCCGTCCCGTTCCACAAGCTAAATCTAAAATTTTAACATCAGACTTTGCCGTTTTGGGCTGACTAATCCTACTTGTGGTATAAGCCAACCAGCGATCATACAAAGTTTCATCAAACAAATCATCATAAAACTGAGCAAACTCACTATAAATCATACCTCAACCCATGAGTCGATATTAACCATTGGGGCATCAGACCATAATTTTTCAAGATTATAGAAATCACGAACTTCTTTTTGGAAGATATGAACAATCACGTCTCCAAGGTCAATGAGCACCCAGCGACCACTATCCTTACCCGATACCTGGTACACATTAATATCGCTAGTTTCAACCTGATCAATGACTTCTTCGGCAATCGCTTTGACCTGCCGATCAGAATTTGCGTCAGCAATCACAAAATAGTCAGCCATTAAACTCACTTTTTGCATGTCTAAAACCACAATATCATTGGCCCGCTTACTATCAGCGGCCCGGACAACTATCTGAGAAATTTCTTTACTATCCATATTTACTCCTTATTTCAATCCAGAATCTGGAACCCAGCTATTATAAGTCACAATCGTCTGCGGAAATACTGGCTTATTATTTTCAACTAAGTAAGCTAACGTCTGTTTAGTTTGATACGCAACACCCAATTTAAGGTTATCAAAAGTTAACTGGCGCGCTTCATCCACCCCTGGGAAATCCCTTCCAGGCTCAATATAATCCGCCATATAAACAATTTGCTCCAGCGGCGTCATGTATTCATGACCAACTGTATGATAACGAACGGCGTTTAAAATTTCAATATCACTAATTCGCAGTTCATTTTTGACAAATAACCAGCCAACCACACCGTGCCAGATAGCGTTCCCATAGTTCAGTAACTCAGGATCTAAGTGATAGTGCTTAATGGCCTGAATAAAGTCGGCGTCGGGCCGTTGCTTAGCATAGTCATGAACCAAGCCAGCAATTCCCGCCCTTTTAACATCAACGTGATTCGTTTTAGCTAAATCCATTGCAGTTTGTTCAACCCGTAGTACGTGGTGAAAGCGACTATCCGTAAGGGCGTCTTTGAGCTTTTGAACTAATTGGTCACGTGTAAATGGCAGTTCTGCACTTGATAACTGATCATTCTCCATATAATTGGTGCTCCTTTATATACCTTTCAACACAGCTAGGAACTAAATAACGAATCGATTGATGCTGATGAATTTTCGACCGGATAAAGGATGACGAAATATCAATATACGGCACATCCACCCAAATAATTGGATATTTTGAGGTTGGCGTGTAACCATCCCGCTTCACACCAACAAAGGATACTAACTTAACAAGATCATCAATTCGATGCCATTTCGGTAAATAGTTTACCATGTCACCACCGATAATAAAATAATATTGGTTCTCTGGATGCTTTCGAACCAATTCGGCCATTGTATCGTATGAATAACTTATTCCACCGCGGTTCACTTCAGCCATTTCAATCGAAAAGCTAGGATTGTTCCAAATAGCGAGGTTAATCATCGCAACTCGATCCGCTGCATCAATCGCTAGCTTACGATCAACGTGCGGCGGGGTTGCATCTGGCATAAAGAGAATTTTGTCGAGCCCCAATTGATCCAACACCTGCTGGGCAACAATCAAATGACCATTATGAATTGGATTAAAAGTGCCACCAAGAATCCCGATTCGCTTTCGCTTATTTTGAACAATTGTTTCGGTCTTTGGTAGTGTTTCTACAGTGTGAACAACATTAGTCATTTTAAAATACCCCTAAATTGAGAATACTTTTTTTGATAATTCTTGATTATTCTGATTATTTGAAGGTTTAAATAAAACCAGTGTTTTGCCAATTACTTGAACAACCGTAATATTACTCTTGGTTTCAATGTATTCTTTAATATCCGCTAACGAAGCAGCCGCATTCTGTAATACATTCACCTTAATCAATTCCCGGCTATCCAGTGCTTTTTGAATTTCATCTAGCCAAATTTGGGATAAGCCGTTTTTACCAACTTCAAATATCGGCCGCATCCGGTTAGCGTTTGCGCGTAAAAATCGTTTTTGTTTTCCAGTTAAATTCATAGTTACCTCTTAGTTTCTAAATCATTGCCGGTCGTATGAGTACAGAGACGCCAGTTGGCGCCCATCCAGACACGGAAACCCCTTCTGGGACCGTTATCCAACCCAATCCTTCGATTACAAGATCACTCTTTTGGGTTATCTTAAATTTATGACCTTCCAATGGCGGAAAATCATCCTTGTCATCTTCTGAAGGGGGGGTTAAGAAACTACCAACATGGTTTGTGTAAAAGTCATCCGCATTTTCCAGCTTAGTTCGATGAATAAATAAATTGTTTTCGGCATAAACCGTAAAGCCACGCCTACCCTCACCTGCATTGTAGTCAAACCTTGCCACACCGCCAAAGAAAAGGGTCTGTTCTGGGTTTAATTGATATTCTTTTGGCTTGATTCTCTTCTGTGGCGTGACCAAATTAAGCTCTTTGCCAACAAGATGATGGGCCATCTGTTCTGGTTGAATAATCCCAGGAGTATCCACCAACAATTTGCCATCTTTGAGCGGAATATCAATCCGATCCAACGTGGTTCCAGGGAAACGAGAAGTTGTAATCAGCTCCTTGATTCCAGTAGACTGCCTAACAATCGAGTTAATCAGAGTCGATTTCCCGACATTCGTTACCCCGACCACATAGACATCCTTACCTTGACGATACTTCTCGATTTGATCAAGGAGCCGGTCAACGTCTAGGTTCGTCTTCGCAGAAATCAATTCCACATCAACTGGCCGAATTCCCGCAGCGTTGGCCTGCTGACGTAGCCAATCCTTAACCTTTGTCTTTTTAAGACGGGCCGGCAAAACGTCTAGTTTATTTCCAACCAACAAAATCGGGTTATTTCCTACAAATCGATGAAGACCGGGAATCATACTCCCATTCACATCGAATATATCCACAACGTACACAATCAGTGAATCAGTATCAGAAATACTTGTTAACAGCTTCAAAAAGTCATCGTCAGACAGACTTACCGGAGCAATCTCGTTATAATGGCGCAGTCTAAAGCAGCGTTGGCAATATACTTCACCGTTTTCGATTCCTTTTTTTAATGCCGATTCCGGCGTGTATCCCAATGCTTGCTTATCAGTCGTTTGAACTTTAGCCCCACAACCGATACAACGAACTACTTCACCATCCACAATAACTTCATTTTCTGCCATAAATTCCTCCTATTTCCAATGTAAATCAGGATATTTCTTGATCAACATGTTCCAAACAATCTTTTCAAATCCCCGGTTAATTGTTGTATTCCAGGCATCGGTTCTAACGAGTGGTTTGACAAGAATACTACGGACGCCACAACTGTTTGCTGAAACGACATCCGTCATTAACTGATCGCCAATCATCACGGTGTTTTTTTTACTTAAATGAAACGTTTTGATTGCATGCCGAATCCCGATAGAGAGTGGCTTCATTGCTCGGGGAACGAATGGCAATTCATAATCGCGAACCGCTTCTTGAATCCGCTTATGACTATTGTTAGAAACCACAATCACTTTAATGCCGTATTTCTTAACACTTGCTAGCCAATTGCGTAACTCATCGGAGCCAGCCTTTGAATTCCATGGTACCAAAGTATTATCTAAATCGGTTAGAACACAGTTGATATTATTATCCAACAGGAATTCCGGGGAAATACTATAAATATTTTCGATCATCCACGTTGGTTTAAATCGAGACAACATATGTCGCTCCTTAATAAATAGTTATTTTATTTAAAAAAACTTCCACCAAAGCTATCGGTGAAAGTCATTTTAACACATCAATTACTTGAGCGCTTCTTTAGCAGCATCAGTAAGTGCTTTGAAAGCATCTGTGTCACTAACAGCAAGGTCTGCAAGCATCTTACGGTTCATATCGATGTTAGCAAGCTTCAAGCCATGCATAAATTGGCTGTAACTAAGGTCATTAAGACGAGCAGCAGCGTTAATCCGAGCAATCCATAATTTACGGAAGTTACCCTTGTTGGCACGACGGTCACGGAATGCATATACCTGTGACTTCATTACTTGATCTTTAGCTGTTTTGAATAAACGAGATTTGCCTCCTCGATATCCCTTAGCTAATTTTAAAACACGCTTACGACGTGCATGTGTGACTGTTCCACCTTTTACTCGTGGCATTTTGAATTCCTCCTATATTTAAAAAGCATCATAGTTGATTGTATAGTTGATTTTATAGATGTGGCAATAACTTCTTGTAAGTCTTAATGTTAGTCTTGTCCATCATACTAGTACCACGAAGTTGGCGACGTTGCTTCTTTGTCTTGCCGTGGAAACGGTGACTGGTATAAGCATTAGCACTCTTAAAGCCACCGTTGGCAGTTCTCTTAAAACGTTTTGCTGCGGCACGATTTGTTTTTTGTTTAGGCATTGGTAAAATCCTCCTCAAGTATTTAACAAACTAGTTTATTTTTTGTCTGCGTCATTTGGCGAAAGCATTAAGAACATACTTCTACCATCCATTTTTGGCCGCTGAGTGACAGTGGCAACATCGGATGTTTCTGCAGCCATTCGGTCAAGGACTCTTCGACCAATATCCTTATGGGTAATTGCACGGCCTTTAAATCGAATTGAAACTCTGACTTTTTCGCCCTTTGCCAAGAACTTCTTGGCATTCTTTAGCTTAGTGTTAAAATCGTTAACATCAATCGTTGGGCTCAAACGAACTTCTTTGACACTGATGACTTTTTGTTTCTTACGGGATTCCCGTTCCTTCTTCTGTTCCTCGAAACGATACTTCCCATAATCAAGAATCTTTGCAACCGGTGGCTTTGCTTTAGGGGCAACCAAGACCAAGTCTAAATCGGCATCTTCAGCTAACTGAAGGGCTTCATTCTTTGACTTAACTCCTAGCTGATCACCATTAGCACCAATTAAACGAACCTCGCGAGCGCGGATTCCATCATTAACCATCATATCTTTTGCTATGGTACTTCACCTCCGAAATTTTTGAAAAAGCAGAAAGAGAGCGAGCACAGAAATGCGCCCGCTCTCAATTAAAGAACTTGAATCGTCAAGTTCTTACTCGATATCATGCCCAGCAAATTCAAGATTTACTCAGGCGAGAAGCGGGTAGCCTCTGCTTTCATTTGAACAACTATTAAATAATATCATCCAATCATCTGCATGTCAACCATAACCGACTTACTGGTTGACATACAAGCTGCTTAGCACAAAATTATTCTTCCCGTGAATATGATGCAATGTCTTTTGATACTTCATCAATGAAACTTGGTACTGATTCGGAATTGGTATCTTGTTCGCCATATTTACGAACGGAAACACTATTACCATTCACTTCTTCATCGCCAACAACTAACGTATAGGGAATTTTATGCGTTTGGGCATCCCGAATTAAGTAACCCATCTTTTCACCACGGGTATCAACGGATGAACGAATCTTTAATGCCCGAAGCTGATCATTAATTTGTTTAGCATAGTCAAGATGCTTATCTTGGCTAACGGGAATAATCTTAACTTGATGTGGTGCCAACCAAGTTGGGAAAGCACCCTTATAAATTTCAGTCAAGTAAGCAACAAATCGTTCCATTGTTGAAACGAGACCACGATGAATCATAACTGGGCGATGCTGCTTACCATCTTCACCAACGTAATGAAGATCAAAACGATCAGGCAACATAAAGTCCAACTGAATCGTTGATAGCGTTTCTTCGTTACCCAGAGCGGTCTTAGTTTGAACATCCAGCTTAGGACCATAGAAAGCAGCTTCACCTTCTGCTTCAACATAATCCAAGCCCATTTCATCCATGGCACCCTTAAGCATTGTTTGGGCCCTTGTCCACATTTCGTCGTCATCAAAGTACTTTTCAGTATTCTTTGGATCACGGTAACTTAGACGGAATGTGTAGTCATTAATATCGAAATCATGATAGACATCAACCATTAAGTTCAAAATGTTCTTGAACTCCTCTTGAATTTGATCAAGGGCAACGAATGTATGACCATCATTCAAAGTCATTTCACGAACACGTTGAAGGCCGGACAAGGCACCAGATTTTTCGTAACGATGCATCATCCCAAGTTCAGCGATTCTAAGTGGAAGCTCACGGTATGAACGAATATGGTGGTTATAAATTTGAATATGACTCGGGCAATTCATTGGCCGTAATTCAAGTTCTTCCCCATCACCCATGTCCATTGGTGGGAACATATCCTCACGATAATGATCCCAATGTCCTGATTGCTTATAAAGATCTAAGTTGGCAAGAACTGGCGTATAAACGTGTTGGTAACCGTTGGCAACTTCCTTATCAACGATGTAACGCTCAATCGTTCTTCTGATTGTGGCACCATTTGGCATCCAGTATGGAAGACCAGCCCCAACTTTAGGGTCAACAAAGAATAAGTCAAGTTCATTACCGATGACACGGTGGTCACGTTCATGAGCTTCCTTTCTCTTCTCAAGGTCAGCGTCCAGTTCCTTTTGTTTGTTAAATGCTGTCGCATAGATCCGTTGCAACATTGGGTTAGATGATTTGCCTTGCCAATAAGCACCAGCTACGGACAGCAACTTAAAGATTTTAACTTTCCCAGTTGAAGGTAAAACGGCTCCTTCAGCAATTGACTTAAAGTCATCAATCTTGAAAAATTTGACCTTCCCATCAACTTCGTTTTCCTTGATTAATTCTTTTTGGTAAGGATCGTTACCGGCAACCTTAGCTGCTTCATCGGCACTTAAGAAGACAACTTCAATTGGTAAATCCTGTTTGATAATTTTGTGCATTGACTGGCTTAGGCTTTCCAATTGATCAACACTAATTTGTGTATCCGGCTTGTCAGTATCAACAAAGAAGCCATCCTCGTCAGCGGCACTCTCGCCAAAGTTAATATTGTCGAAATCACTAGCAATGGCCATCTTCAAAATTTGGGCGGCAGTTGCTCGTAAAACACTGAGACCGTCATCACTATCAGAAGTGATAATTTCAATTTTGCCACCCTTATGTAGCGGTTCATCATTATTGACAAATTGACCATTAACCTTACCAGCAACAGCCTTTTTGCCCAAACTTACTGCGATTGATTTAGCGATTGCCTGGGCAGTAACACCATCATCAAACTGCTTAATACTACCATCTGGAAACTCAAATGAAAGTTGTGACATTTCTCTTACTCCTTTTTATTTTATTGGAACCACAAAAAAATCCCTAATATACAATTAAGTATATTAGGGACGCAATTAGCGCGGTTCCACCCGTATTGGATTTTTGGCCACATCAAAATAGTAAACCAAAAAGCTCTCAAGTGGTTGCTAACGGTACCAACCGGGATAGCATTCTCCGCAATCCGTCTTCAAGAAGTGGTAACAATTATCTTCTAAACAAATGGTCTTCCAGGCTAGAACCATTCTCCCTGTGATGAGAAACAATCGTCATGTCTCCTTGATTCATTGTTTATAAGTATAGAAGGGCTATTTTGAAAAGTCAATTCTAAATCAAAAATAGTGAGCGGAACAAAGTGATTAGAAATCGGAATGTAAGTCTCCTATCGAGGAAATTCCTGAACTTGGAATTTTTTCTGAAGGTGCTTACACTCCGATTGCTGCCTGGAGGAGCCTTCCTAACAAATTATCCAGGCCGACGATTGTCACCGGTCATTTCAACCTCGCGGGATAAGAATCGGACACGCTGCATCAACCGTTTCGCCTTAAGCGGCTCATCATCACCTCGTTGATTAATTCGAAGATGCTCTTGCTCAAGTTGATCCATCGAAAAGTTTGAGGTAAAGAATGTTGGCAACTGCTGTTGCATCCTATACTCCAAGATCACACCGAGGACTTCATCACGAACCCAAGATGACATCGAATCAGCACCAATATCGTCAATCATAAGAACTGGTGATTTTTTAATAACATCAATTTTGTCAGCAACGCTATTAGTAGCAATCGCCGCCTTCATTTCAACGGCAAAACTTGGAAAATGAACCATCGTTGTTTGAATATTTCGATCAGCGAGTTCATTTGCAAGAGCACCAGTTAAATATGTTTTACCCACACCGAACGGGCCATAGATATATAGTCCAGGATGAAAATGGCCTGGATCCGACTTCACCGCATTAATGAATTCGATTCCCTTGGTTAAAGCCTCAAACCGAGAAGCATCCTTATCAAACCCCTCAATTCTTGCCTGCTTAATATCCTTGGGCATCGAAATCGTCGTAATTCTGCGTGCTAAAGACTGTGATTTTTGCCTTGCAAGCGTCTGTGGTGAAGCGGTATAGGAGATATCAATTAAATGATCATTCACTACTAATTGTGGTAAATAACCAGGCGCAAATGATTGCTTATCTTGTTTGAGCTGACGCTTAACGTTGGCATATTCATACAACTTGGAAGCCGATCGTTCAATTGCGTTATCCGCTAGTTCATCGTGATGATCTTTAATAAACTGGGCAATTTCCGGATCGCTTTTGATATCGTTCATAATCTTATTAAAGGTTGCGCTAAAAGTGCCACCATTAAGCTTGCGGTCTTGCATCAGCTTTTTTACGTAGTCACTGACCCGTTCCATTGGTTCTCACCTACTTTTGCTTCTTTAATTTGTTGAGTTGCTGTTCAAGCAGCTTTTTTTGTTCTGCACTCAGTCCCTGCTTTGACTGACTACCTTGTGGCTTTTGCGGCTGCTTAGCCCAATCGGGTAACGTTTCCTTAACATTAATGCGCTTATTGGGATAACGCCGGGTTGCTTTCTTAGCCCTTTGTTTTCCCCGATTTCTCAGTGCCATGATTGCATCATTGGCATCACGAACATTTTTTTGTGACCAGTCATCGGCAATCGTTGAGATTAAGTTCTTATTAAGCGTTGAATGCTGTTCATCTACTAAAATATGATAAACCAAAATATTAATAACTTCGTTTGGAAACGTTCTTAAATTAACCAATTCCTGCAAAATCCGTTGTTCACCGCTCGTCACCAGACCGTGCTTTTGATCCTTAAGTTGCTGAAGGAACAAGGCTGGTGCGGTCGATTTACTAATTGAAATCAACTCCTCAGTAGCGGTATCAAATGACACTGTTGGCCGCTGAGCTGACTCACTAGATGATTCTTTAGCAGGATTTTGTTCCGGCTGTCGCATTTCAAACTGTTGGGAAATAATCAGTTTCAAGCGCCGTTGGTCTAATTGATTATTACTCAAATTAGTGGCCTTTTGAATCAACTTAACCATTTCAACTTCATCAATACCGTATAACAAATGCTCTGATAAAATCAAGTCATGAGCGGCCTTAACACTGGCGTCTTCAACATATGAATTCTCAAGCATTTCTAAGGTTAAGTTAAAATCAAAATCATTGTTTTTGGGGATTAATTTTTGATTATTAACATTTGTGGTGCCGTTATTGAGCGTCCCCTTCGTTTCGTTAACTGTCGCCGGAATATTTTTGATCAGATTACTAGGAACATCAAACACATCTAGCAATGATGCCGAAACGTTTTGTAATTCACCTAAATCCGGAATGGGGACAACTAACCGCGACACAATTTGCTTATAGGTATTATCGCCCACTTTACCCAGTAGCATAACTGCTAATATGTCGGTCTTTAAAAAATCTCTGGCAGATAATGGCTTTTGCACAGCGTACACCAGAGAATCTGCTGGATCTTTTGTAGCAAAGGTTCCTAACAAATTGACAGCTTCTAAGATTCGGCGTTGATCACTGATCTTATCAATTCCCGTATCCAACATACTTTGAAGTTCATAATGATTATGGGCAACTAATTGATTGTGGTCATTCACACTAAAAGTCCATAACAGCCGATAGAGCGAAAGCGCATCCCGACCAATGATTGGTAAATACAGGTTATTGAGAACATTATCGTCAATCACACTGTTTGCATCAGAATTAATGACAACAAATTTTGAATCAGGAGTCAATTTGCTAAATGAATTTGCCATCTATTTTGCCCCCGGATCCGTCTTCGTGTTCTTTTTCTTATCCTTTTCCATAATTTCTTTGAGTTCTTTATAAAAAACTGACATATCTTTAAATTGCCGGTAGACACTTGCAAATCTGATATAGGCGATTTCGTCGAGATTGACCAAGTCCTCCATCACATATTCCCCGATTTGCTGGCTTGAAACTTCATTCTCACCTAATGATCGCAGTTTATTCTCAACTCGATCAACCAGTTCAGTGATTGAATTCATTGAAACTGGCCTTTTTTCAGCAGACCGAACAATTCCCTTCATCAACTTTTCACGGTTAAATTCTTCACGGTTACCGTTTTTCTTAATGACAAGTAACGGTGTGACTTCAACCCGCTCAAAAGTCGTAAATCGGAAACCGCAGTGTTCACATTCTCTTCTTCGCCTAATAACTCGACCATCATCAGTAGGCCGACTATCAACAACTTTGGAACCATTGTATCCACAATGAGGACATTGCATGGATTTCACCTCGTTTGATTTGTTTCAGTGGCCAACCAGTCATCCACTTGGGCATGTGTTTGGTCAATTGTACCAGAATTATAAATAATTGTATCAGCCAAATTGCGTTTTGTCTGCAGTGGCCATTGATTTTTAATCCGATCACTAGCCTGACTAATACTAAGTTGATTACGTTCCATAAGTCGATGCAACTGGGTTACTGGATCACAATAAACCACCACCAGTTCGTCTACGATGTGTGCATAACCATTTTCAAACAGTGTTGGTGCATCCAAAACCGTCAATGGTGATTGGGTGTTTTGAATGAATTGGCGAAGAATCTCATCTCGAATAAAGGGATCGATTGTCCGGACTAATTGCTTCAAGTAGCCCTTGTTGCTAAATACAAGTTTGCCCAACCGTTGACGGTCAATCTGACCATCTTTGGCAACGATCGAATCACCAAACACGGTCAAAATTGCTTGGTAGCCAGCCTGACCCTTCTCTTCAACTTGATGAGTAATCACGTCAGCATCAATTACTGGAATATTCTTAGTTTTTAAATAATGACTAACCGCCGACTTACCTGTCGCAATTCCGCCGGTTAATCCAATTAATCTAGTCATTCTTTTCTCCATGTACAACTTGACAATGAGGGCAAAAATGCGTGCCCCGTTGAGCTAATTTAATTTTAACGATCGGTGTGCCACAACGAAGGCAAGGCTCACCTTTGCGACCATACACATTCAAATGATTTTGAAACTCGCCGGCTTCCCCATAGGCATTTGAGTATGAATGAACCGTAGTTCCATGGCCAGCGATTGCTTTTTGAATTTCGGTAATAATATTATGACGTAATCGCTCGATCTCATCCGCAGTAATCAGGTTAACTGGCTGCTCGGGGTGAATTTTGCTCAACCATAATACTTCGTCAGCGTAAATATTCCCTAATCCGGCAATTTTACTCTGATCCAATAAAAATGGCTTAACCATCTTTTTGCTCTTTGCAAAGATTGTTTTCATATAGTCAATCGTTAGATCGTGATCAGTCGGTTCGGGTCCGATTGTTTTCAAGCCAGCAACCGTCATTTCCTGTCCGGTATCAACGAGGTTCATTCGGCCAAACTTACGGCTATCGTTATACCGAAGCTCACGACCATCTGTGAGGTAAAAAATGACATGCGTATGCTTACCAATGGGGACCCCGTCTGGTTCAACGTCATATTTACCTTCCATTCGCAGATGAGATACGATCGTTAGCCCACCGCTAATTCTAATTAATAGATACTTTCCTCTTCTATCAATTCTCTCAATTATCTTGTTTCTCAAAGCCTGTTCAAAATCAGCCTTGGGAAGGTTAATCATTTTTTCGTATAAGACATCGACAGCCTTAATTTTGCTTCCAACGACCAGTTCAGTTAATCCTCGCCGAACGGTTTCTACTTCAGGTAATTCAGGCATAACACACTCCAATTCAATCCGTTTTTACTAATAGTTTTTATTAATAATTGTAAGCTCATCAGTGTCGTATCCAACTATTTAGCATCATACCACGTTTTCCCCCAATGACTCTCTACTTTCAAAGGAACGTTTAGGCTAATTGCGGAGTCCATTACTTTAGGAATCAGTTTCTTAACAGTTTCAAGCTCCTCATCTGGCACTTCAAAGATCAATTCATCATGAACTTGCAGCAGCATCGTTGTCCGCATTCCCTTTAACGCCTCATCCATATTAATCATGGCAATCTTAATGATGTCAGCAGCACTACCTTGGATCGGGGTGTTCATAGCGGTTCGTTCCGCAAATGACCTTAAATTGAAATTCCGTGAATTAATATCAGGCAAATAACGGCGCCGATGCGCAATTGTTTCAACAAATCGATGATTTCTAGCAAACTCCACGATATCTTCAGTGTACTTTTTTACCCCTGGATACTCTTCAAAATACCGTTCAATAAATTGATGAGCTTGCTTGCGGGTAATCCCCGTATTTTTGGAAAGGCCAAAGTCACTTATTCCATACACAATCCCAAAATTAACTGCCTTTGCCTGCCGACGTAACTCAGGGGTGACCTCATCGTTGGAATTCAGACCAAAAATTCTCCGTGCAGTTGTTGCGTGAATATCTTCGCCCTCCTTGAAGGCTTCTTGCATATTCTTATCGCCAGTAATTGATGCTAAAACGCGTAACTCAATTTGAGAATAATCAGATGAAAATATCTGCCAATTGGGATGAGAAGGCACGAAAGCCTGTCGAATCAGTCGACCTTCATCACTTCGAACCGGAATATTCTGCAAATTAGGATCAACAGAGGATAGCCGACCAGTTTGGGTTAATGTTTGTAAGTAGCGGGTATGAACCTTAGAGTCGTCTTGATGAATGACCTTTAACAAGCCGTCAACGTATGTCGACAATAATTTGGAAATTTGCCGATAGTCCAACACATTTTGCACAATTGGGGCATCTGGAGCTAACTTTTCCAATACATCGACTGCCGTTGAATAACCTGTCTTTGTTTTCTTTAAAATTGGTAACCGTAACTTTTCAAATAAAATAACCCCCAGCTGCTTAGGAGAGCCAATGTTAAATTCTTCGCCTGCTTGCTGATAAATAGTTTGCTTAATTTCACTAAGACGTTCAGTAAATTTACTTCCCATCTCCTCTAACGTTTCTGGATTAACTTTGATACCGCTAATCTCCATTTTGGCTAAGACAAAGGCAATCTTAATTTCAATTTCACGATAAAGTTTCGTCTGATTGTGTTTATCCAGATCAGCAAACATGTCATTATGCAGCTGGTCAATTGCCTTAGCTTTATGCACAATATGGGTCAGAAATTCTGGGGACTCAGCGTCAATTTCACGTTTTGCACCTTTTCCATAAACTTCTTCGTCAGTCTTAATGTTCTGAAATCCATGAAGACGGGCAACCGTTCCAACGTCATTGCTATTATTAGTTGTGTTCAGCAAATAAGACACTAATAACATATCAAAATCAACGTTTTTTAGTTCAATTGATTCGCGGTATAAGCCAACGTAAGTACGCTTAGCGTCAAATACATTTTTAGCAATTGTTGAGCTAGTTAACAGTGTCATCGCATCGGGATTAGTCAACAACGAAATGTCATTGGTAGCATACCATTTATCGCCATGACCAATGGCAAAGCCTAAAATTGGTGAAGTGTGATAATTTTCAGTTGCCATTTCGAGGTGAAACGATACTTCATCTTTAAATTCCTTCAACAACGCGACATTGTCTTTCGTAAGCACTTGATAATTAATCTTAGCAAGCTGCTCTTGATTGTCACCATCGTCGTCAACGGCTAGCTTGGCTAAAAAGGATTTAAAATTCATTCGTTCATAAAAATCCGTTAGTTGATCAAGGTCATCACCTTCATACTTTAGATCAGCTAACGAAATTGTCACTGGGGCATCCCGATTAATTGTTGCCAACGTTCTAGCGCGTTTTGCTTGATCTTGATCGTTAATGAGATGTTCCTTTAATTTTTTCCCAGAAACGTCATCAATGTGATCATATAAATTATCAATCGTTCCAAATTGTTGAACTAATTTGAGGGCAGTCTTGTCACCAACTTTTTCAACACCAGGATAATTATCAGAATTATCTCCTTTAAGCCCCTTGATTTCAATGATTTGGCTGGGTTTAACCCCTAATTTCTTTTCAACGTAGTCTGGCGTATATTTTTCTAACTCCGTAACCCCTTTTTTGGATACTTGCACCGTCGTTTTAGCTGACGTTAGCTGAGTTAGATCACGGTCACCGGTAATAATAACAACCTGATAATTACCGGCCCTTTCAGCTTGCCTAGCAAGGGTTCCAATGATATCATCTGCCTCGTAATCTGGCAATTCATAATCCTTAATTCCCCGAGCGTTTACAAGCTGCTTAATGAATGGAAATTGTTCTGATAATTCACTTGGTGTCTTTGCACGGCCACCCTTGTAATCAGAATACATTTTAGTCCGAAAAGTTACCTTACCGGCATCAAATGCAACTAAAACGTCAGTTGGTTTTTCTTCCTCCAAAACCTTGTCGAGCATCCGATTAAAGCCATAAATTGCACTGGTATGTAATCCTGATGAATTAGTAAACCTATCTAGTGACTGATATAACGCATAAAAAGCTTTGAAAGCAATGCTGTTACCATCAATTAATAATAATTTTTTTGTCATTTAGTTCTCCTCTGATTAAAACGCTTAACACAATTTTACCACGCCGAAGCTAGTCCTTCACCGTCTCAGACAGATTTTTCCGGAAAGCATCTATAAACAGCAAAAGGCCTGGACCAAAACAGATGTTTTGTCCAGGACCCTCAACTTTTGCCATTATTAATTAACTAATTACACCGCAATATTAACGATTATTACTATTACCGAATATTGATAATAACTGTAGGAACAGGTTCACGAAATCCAGATACAGTTGTAGTGCACCAAATACTGCTAATCCATTTAAAGAAGTTGTACTAACATCAGAATACTGATTATACATTTGCTTCATCTTTTGAGTATCATAAGCTGTCAAAATAGTAAAGATAACAACGGCAATGATCGAAAACACAAACGCAATAATACTACTTCGTAAGAAGAAATTGATCACCATGGCAACAATCAAAGCAATCAGTGCAGCTGTTGCTTGAGCACCCCACTTATCAAGATTTCGACGAGTAACTAAACCATAAACGGTCATCGAAATAAAAATTGCGGAAGCCGAAACAAATGCTGCGGCGATGGATGCGCCAGTGTACGCCCAAGCAATTGTGGAAAAGACAAACCCACTTAGAATCGCATATAGCATCAAAACCGTAAATGCAAGCGTTGGTCGCTTGAGTGCCTGAAATGATACGATGAATGGTAAAACAAACCACAGAATTAGAGCACCCCACATGATGCCACTGTTTGGGTTAACCGCTGTCCCAGATTGCCGAAGACTATTACTAATGAGAAATGCAGTTGCCGCCGACACCAGTACAGCGAGACTCATCCAGCCATACATCTTGGTTAGAAATGCATTTAAACCGGCCGCATTGTTAACCATTTTTCGTTCATTAGGTCGTTCATTTGGATAGTTATCCATAAAAGTCGCTCCTTTTAATTAATTCTTACTCTTGTTAAGTAATTTTAACAAACAGAAACTGACAATCAAGCAAAAACACTCAATTATCAGCTTCATTAGAATTCCTTAATTAATTTTCTTGCTTAAATGACTCAGTAGATCCTCGTAAGATTTCTCGTACTTTTGAATATCACCAGCACCCATGAAAATAACAACATCATTATCATAATCTAGTAGTGGCGACATATTATCGACAGATAAAATTCGGCCACCTTTCGTGATCTTCTTAGAAAGATCTTCACTTGAAACCTTACCGTGACTTTCACGAGGAGAACTATAAATCGAAGTCAGGAAAACTTCATCAGCTAAGTTAAGGCTCTTGGCAAAATCATCCATTAATGCAATCGTCCGGCTAAAAGTATGGGGCTGAAAGACAACGGCAATCTTTTTACTTGGATACTCCTGGCGGGCAGCATCGATTGTCGCCTTAATTTCGGTTGGATGATGCGCATAATCATCAATAATCGTCATACCAGAAATTTTTCGTTCAGAGAAGCGTCTTTTGACACCCTGGAAAGTCATCAATTCTTTTTTGATTTCATTGAGATCAACTTCCTCAAAGTAAGCAACGGCAATCACGGCAAGTGAATTAAAGATGTTATGTTCACCAAACAACGGTACTGAAAAATCACCAAGATCCTTTCCCTTATACAAAACATGAAAACTGGATCCACTAGTTGTCCGCTTAACGTCCACCGCTTGAAAATCATCAGTGTCATTTAAACCATAATAATAGATCGGAACACTGGCCTTCAATTGGCGAAGGCGCTTGTCGTCACCCCAAGCAAAGATCCCCTTCTTTGTTTGATTGGCAAACGTTTGAAAAGCATCCTGAACATCATCGATGCTCTCATAATAATCTGGATGATCAAAATCAATATTGGTCATAATTGCATAGTCAGGCTTGGTTGCAAGGAAATGACGTCGATATTCATCAGCTTCGTAAACGAAGAACCGGGCATTTGGCACGCCTTTACCTGACCCATCACCAATCAAATAATCGGTTGGCGCAATTCCAGACAAAACATGAGCCAGCAATCCAGTTGTACTGGTCTTGCCATGCGCACCGGAAACACCGATACTTGTCTTGCCCTGGATCATTTTTCCCAAAAATTCATGGTACCGATAGACCGTTAAACCCATCTCCCGAGCCTTTTTTATCTCTGGATGATCATCAGTGAATGAATTTCCAGCAATGACCGTTAGTCCTTCATGAATGTTTTTCTCATCAAAAGGTAAAATCTGAATACCCGCCTGTTCAAGGCCTCGTTGCGTAAACGTATACTGTTCAATATCTGAGCCCTGAACATGCTCGCCACGATCATGCAAAATTAATGCCATGGCGCTCATACCAGTTCCTTTAATTCCAACAAAATGATATACAGTGTTTGAATTCATATCTCAACCTACCCATCAATCTTAATTTTTAATGATTATCAACTGACTCATCCTGTTTCGGCTCAGAAGGACGATAATAAACCTTTCGTGGCTTTGCACCTTGCTGTTCAGAAATCAGTTGCTGTTCTTGTAAATCATCAATCATACTTGCAGCTCTATTATAACCGATTGAAAATACTCGTTGCAGTTTTGATGTAGAAATTGTATCTTCATGAGCAATATATTTCATCACTTGAGGCATCAATCTGTCATGGGAATTTTGCTTGCTGACCGTTTGCTTTAACGAATCAGGTGTAAATAAATATTTCGGCTCGCCCTGTTGACGGACAGCATCGATTACACCTGCTAGCTCTTGGTTAGTAACAAACGCACCTTGTAATCTAACTGGCGTGTTCGCATTTCCACCAAGATAAAGCATATCCCCGCGCCCCAGCAACTTTTCCGCCCCAGCTGAGTCAAGAATCGTTCTAGAATCGACCTGACTGGAAACCATAAAGGCAATCCGAGTTGGAATATTATTTTTGATGGTCCCAGTCACAATATCTACACTCGGTCGCTGAGTTGCCACAATCAAGTGAATGCCAGCTGCTCGTGCCTTTTGCGTAATTCGCACAATGGCATCTTCAACTTCACTTGATGCAACCATCATCAAATCAGCTAACTCATCAATAATAACCAGAATATAAGGCATCTTCAACCCATATTCTTTGGTCTGAACCGCCTTAGCGTTAAATTGCTCAATGTTCTTGACACCCGCAGCTGACAACTTCTCATAACGGTTGTCCATTTCCTCCGTCACCCATTTTAGCGCAGCTGCGGCACTCTTAGGATCGGAAATAACTGGAGAAAGCAGGTGAGGAATTCCATCGTAAGGGGCCAGTTCAACCGCCTTAGGGTCGATCAGCAGCAATTTTAAATCTGCCGGCGTCGCCTTATATAGCAGTGATACTAACAAACTATTGATAAAGACACTCTTCCCTGAACCCGTTGCCCCCGCAATTAACCCATGAGGCATCTTTCGGATATCTGTAAATCGAGGGGTCCCAGCTAGATCAACTCCAAGTGCCGTTGTTAGCGGTGATTGAGAAGCTTTAAATTTCCCATTTGAAATAACCTCTGACAATAATACCGGTCGTGGATGTGGATTCGGAATTTCAATCCCGATCGTTGATTTACCAGGAATTGGTGCCTCAATCCGAATATCCTTAGCGGCTAACGCTAATTTGAGATCATCATTGAGATTTGTGATTCGACTGACCTTAACCCCAAGTGCGAGCTTAACTTGGAATTGCGTAACCGTTGGCCCGTTCGTCCAGTCAACAACTTGGGCATCAACCTTAAATGCCGCAAACGTTTTATCAAGAACGTCAATCTGGTGTTCAATCCAATCATCAATTGCATCATCTTCCTGCTCTTTAGATGACGCAAGCAAAGTCAGCGCTGGAAAATGGTAACCAGGTTTATCAATTAATTGGGGTTCTGAAATTTCCTGAGAGCTTTGCTGGTTATCCGATTCTGCAGCCATTGGTGAAACCGCTAACTTCTTTTTGACTTCGGCAGGTTCACTAAACAATGCCAACGATTTAGGATTCTGGTGCTCCTCATTAACGATTGTTGCCAGAGACTGTCCAAGACCACGCCGGCTCCCATTCGCCCGTAAACGCGTTCGTAAATGATTAGCGGTCTTTTGACCATTATTGGATTTAATTTGTTCGGGTAACGCATCTTCACCAGATGTATCAATATCTTGATGATTATTATGATTGATCGGTTGTGCCGGCTGATTTGGTTTGTCGCTCGAAATATGTAAAGGAGGGGTTGTTTTTTGCCCCTCCAAAATTGGTGCCTGTTCATCGGCCAAGATAATAAGGTCATCTTTACGAAGTCTAAGCTTTTTGGTGAGCTCATCGTATAAATGACGTTGTCTTCTTTGCTGACTAATGAGGTAATTATTAGCGATTTGTTTCTTCCGCGCTGCATTCTTGGAGGACTTTTTTGGTGTAAACTGCCTGATTTCCTTCAAAAATGCAGGTGCCTCATCATCCGGCCGTGTCCGATCCGATTTTTCAATAAGCGGGCTGGAAGATGTGGGGATTTGATGCTTTGGCACAACACGCCGATTATTCTGTTCAGTTTTGCTCTTTTTAGGCAAAGAACGCCTTGTTGATTTTCGCCTAAAAAATGCTGGTCCGTCATAACTCGTCATGTCCTACCCACCTAATTAAATAAGTTCTGTGCATTATCGAAGTCAAACGGATCACCGACTTGATAATTATCAGGTAATATCAAAGCGCCAGGAACTTGAGGGGCATTTGGCAACCCCAGCTCTCTTCCTGAACAAATCATCCCATCGCTTTCAACCCCGCGGGGTTTTCCTGGCCAAATGATTTGACCGTCTGGCATCATCGCCCCACTTTTAGCAACAACGACTTTAATATCTGCCTTCATGTTGGGGGAACCACTCACAATTTGCAATTCACGACCACCATCAACCTCAGTTTGAGTAATTTGCAAATGATTGGAACGAGGATGTTCTGCCACGCTTTTAACATAACCAACGACAAAACGCGGTTGATCATCAAATTTAATGTCACCTGGAAAATCATGGCTAACCAAATAGTCATTTAGTTTTTTTATTTGATCATGATTAAGTAATACCCGTCCGTTACTTTCAGCAACTTCCGGAAGAATGGCACTCACGTTTAAAAAGTTGTAACCCAACGTCGTCTCGTGCTGCCGATCATAAATTCTAGCCACGTTATCATGAATAGAAACTTGCTGATCAGCTACGTCTTGATTCATAATTACGACCATCGTGTCACCGGTACTCTTAGGGTTATAACTTGCGATTAACATTAATTTTTCCTTCCAAACTTACTTTATTTTTAATGAGTCGATAAAATCCTCAACTTCTTTTTTAGTTTTCCGATCGCCATTTGAAAAGCGGCCGATTTCTTTACCATCTGAATAAGCAATGAAACTAGGGATTCCCATCACATTCATTTCACCTGCAAGATCAATATTTTCATCACGATCCACCTTGAGGAATTGATATTCAGGATAATCAGCCTCAATTTGTGGCATCGCAGGCTTAATGAAACGGCAGTCAGGGCACCAATCAGCCGTGAAGAACAGCATATATCTACCATCCTTAAGTTGTTCGGTTAATGAGTTTAAATCTGTTTTTGGCAAATCTTTCATTATTAATCATCCTTTCAATGGTAATATGAACTAAAGTATAGCGCAAAACGCGTAAAAATTCCGCCAGTTTGCTCAAATACTCATCGTATATTACAGTATAACTAATTATTGGAAAAAAGGGGTAACTTATGAAAAAGCAATCTTTACTGTATAGCTTGGCATTAACTGGATTAGCTGTTGAGGCCTATCTTCAATATAATGAATCAAAAAAACGAAAGCAATTTTTACATAGAATCGTTGACCAAACTAAGCATGACTGCCTTTTAACAAATAGTCATTACATAGGTAGTTGGCGGATTCGCCCAGATACATCATCTGATCACGCCCAGTTTCACTTTGGATTCAATTATCAAGATGCAACTGGCAATCTAGAAGTTCAAGAATTCTGGGCAGATGTTACTAATGGTAAAATTATTAAAAGGCGCCTTATTCAGCCTTAAACTGAGCAACTAACTTATAAATTGGCCCATTAGGACTGAATTTCTGCTCGTATTCAGTTTCGATATTTGTCTCATTCTCTGGCGAATGATGTAAATCTAATGAGATATCCTCAAACGCCATCGGAAAATGGTTCATCGTCATTAGCGAATATTCAAACAACCCACGATTATCGGTTTTAAATTCAATCGTGCCATCATCTTCAAGCACCCGTTGATAGGTTCTCAAAAATCCTGGTGACGTTAATCGTCGCTTGGCATGCCGCTTTTTAGGCCACGGGTCAGAAAAGTTTAAAAAGATTTTCCCAATCTCGTCTTTTAAAAAGATTTCATCCAAATCGGCACCATCCGTTAAAACAAATTGTAAGTTAGGAACAGGTGCATCCATGAAAATTCTTAAGGCGGTTGCAATAACGGACTTTTGAAGTTCAACGCCAATATAATTAATTTCAGGATGGGCTTTTGCCATTTCAATAATGAAGCGCCCCTTGCCAGTCCCGACTTCAACGTTTAAGGGCTGCTTTTTTGCAAATCGGGTCTGCCACTTTCCAAGCCAATTTTGGGGATCCGTTACGATGTATTCTTCATGGTCTCTAATATATTTGTCTGCCCATGGTTTATTTCTAACGCGCATAAAATTCTCCTAACTTCCAACTTGTTATCTACAGATATAAACGAGTTTAAGTACTCCGCTATTAATGGGTATTTAGCATGTAAGCGAATAAATCAGGACATGTCAGTTTTAATTCTGGTTTACTCGCTTATTTTGGCAACTAATATTTGGTTTATCATGCCAATTCTCCATACTTACTGCTCAATTTAATAATGAACTAGTCACGATTCCGTTCACCTCTTAAAATCCGTCTGGGAACATATAGCCAGATAAAAGCCCATATTTCAAGGGCTTCACCAATGATCACACCAGCAATCGTAACGACATTATCAAAGTTGACTGCAATCACGGCAATGCCAAAAACAACCGCTACGCTACTTAGCATTAAAAAGAGGACCCTTTGAAAACTTTTCATCTGAAATTGATTTGTAATCGGATAAATGTGGACAAACGCGTTATCGTCGAAATGAAAGTAAAATGGGATCATTTGAAAACCAATTAGATATAAAAACAATAAACATAAAATAATTGGCAGAGCCTCTCCCTTAATGAACACCAAAAAGACGGTCCCAATCACCATCAAACGAACGTATAACCCACTCATTTCATTATCCCTGGCAATGCTATGTGAATACAAATAAAGATACGTATTCTTGGGAATTAATTTAATTTGGCCTAACAACCCATCTAAATAGCGACGACGTTTAACTGATCCCGCAATTGATGGGACATCTGTAAACAGATTGAAGAACTGATAAACCGTGTGCATCCGACTATTTTCATCAGCAATCATGGTTTGCCAATCAAGTGGCCGATTAACCCAAGAGCGGCGACTTAACAAGCTGTCCAATGCAACTAAAACGGCAGCTAATAATGACACTAAATAACTAAAATAAATGGCATTGCCTAAAATAAGCACGGGTACAATTAACCGCCATAGCAGCCGATTCCCTCGCAACAACCAAGTTTGCTTTAGCCGATATTTTCTAGCAAAATCAACGTTTAACCAAGTTGTTTTAAGACAGAGCATCGTTCCTAATAGCATTAGGAGCTCCAGGCCACTAACTTTTGTCGTCACTTGGACAAACGGTAACATGACAAACCAAATTAGTACTTGAATCAGTCCCGCCAAAATGAGGCTATAGTTGAATCCTCGTCTTAGGTAATCAGCCATTTCAGACTCTTTTGGGAGCAAAAAGACATAATCAGGATCCTTAACAAACGTTGCCAGCCGACCAAGTTGAACGCTAATTAATAATACCCCAACAATAACTAACGGGGCCCACCAGGTGCCAGCATGAAGCTGTTTTAAGGCGTTTGAGTATGCGTAGCCTAGCCCACCAATCATAAAAAGCAGTGCCAACACAAAGTAATCGTTAAACACCAGCCGCAGATATTTCATCATCTCAATTAAATGGTTGACCAGCCGCCGCTTAAATAATTGCTTCATGATTGCCCGCCTTCCCTCGCAAGGGTCAAGTAGATATCATTTAATGAATCGCCCGCATCTGGGAATAGGTCACGGAGCTGTTCAATTGTCCCCTCCGTCCGGACCTTTCCGTCGTGAAGAAGAACAAAGCGATCACAGTAACGTTGCGCAGTATCTAAGACATGGGTCGACATCAAAATGCTTGCCCCTTGCTTTTTTCGCTCAGAAATTAAATTAAGCAGGTCATTTACAGCTAACGGATCCAACCCCAGGAATGGTTCATCAATAATGAACAGCTTGGCATTGGTCAAAAAGGCACAAACGATCATCACCTTTTGCCTCATCCCCTTAGAAAAGTTATCGGGAAACCAATCTAGCTTATTATCTAGGCGAAACATTTGTAAGAGCTTGTGAGCCCGTTTCCATGAAACATCTTGATCTAGATTGTAGGCCAACATGGTCATTTCTAAATGTTCTTTTAAGGTTAGTTCCTTATAAACAATGGGTGCTTCAGGAATGTAAGCAATCTGCTGCTTATATTTTTTAACATCTTCATCAAGCGTCGTCCCGTTTATTTTGATTGAACCACTAAACGGTTTTAATAAACCAATAATATGATTAATCGTTGTTGATTTACCGGCACCATTAAGGCCGATTAATCCAACTAATTCCCCGTCCTTAACGTCAAAAGTAACGTCTTTTAAAACGGGAACTTGTGAATAACCACCAACTAGGTTGGAAATTTCTAAAGTCATCGTTTCACTCCACATTCGTCATAAATTTACAGAACAGATTATACCATACTAAGCTAGCACATGAATGAGTCCAACAAGACATTAATGTTATAATACCAGTAGTATTTGCAGAAAGAAGGTTGTCATTAATGAAAGATTGTATTTTTTGTAAGATTGTTGCCAACGAAATTCCAAGTTACACAGTTTACGAAGACGACATTGTTAAAGCCTTCCTTGATATTTCTCAAGGAACCCCTGGTCACACACTGGTTATCCCCAAAAAACATATTCCAGACATTTTTGAGTATGACGAGGAACTTGCGAGCCAAGTATTTGCCAGAATCCCTAAGATTGCTAGAGCAGTTAAAGCTTCTAACCCCGACATTAAGGGAATGAATATCTTGAATAATAACGGTCAGGTTGCCTATCAATCCGTTTTCCATTCACACTTTCACCTTATTCCCCGCTATAGCAGCAACGATGATTTTAAGATGATTTTCAAAGATAATTCCAATAAATACGATTCGGATGCTTTGAAGAAAATCCAGGACTCAATCGTGGCGCATATGGGTGATTAAGATGAAAACATTCTTTAAAATTATGGGAGCCTCAGCTTTTGTTGCAGGCGCCTACCTCTATTCCAGAAAGGAAACCCCTGCTGAATTCATCGCTCGAACTAAGAAAACCCTTCAAGCTCAAAAGGAGGCCGTTTCCGACTGGCAAACGGCTTATACCGATTTCAAAAAATCGATGGCCCATTTTAAGGACCAATTGCCCGAGCTTACTTCGACGATTAATGCCCTTCAGCGAGATATCGATGAGGCAATGTTTCAAATCCAACCACGAGTTGATGAAATTAATAAAGTCACTTCAAAGATGGGAAAAAGTGATAACTGAAACTTAGACAATTATGAACATTTGTTTAAATTCAGGTGCAAGTTATAAATATTCTGGATATTATGTTATTATTATCTGGAACGTTTGCTTAACAAACGAATACTATTGTAGAAATGGATGTGTTTTTGTATGAAAAAGTGGCTAATCGTTTTAGCCGGCGTACTTATGAGTTTTACCCTTGCAGCATGTGGTAGTAAATCTGTTGCCACAACTGATGGCGGTAAAATTACCGAAAGTGCTTATTACAGCAGTTTAAAGAGTACTTCAAGTGGTAAGCAAGTATTGCAACAGATGATCTTAAACAAGGTCCTTGAGAAGCAATACGGTGATAAAGTTAAGAAGTCAGAGGTAACGAGTGAGTTTAACACGTATAAGAAACAATACGGCTCATCATTTAACGCTGTCCTTCAACAAAATGGCATGACTGTTTCTCAGTTAAAAGATTCGATCCGTTCAAATCTTTTACTTAAAGCAGCTGTTAAGGACAACATTAAAATTACCGATGCACAACTTAAAGATCAATTTAAGTCTTATCAGCCAAAAGTAACGGTTAACCAAATTTTGGTATCAAAGAAGTCAACTGCTGAAACGGTTATCAAACAACTTAAAGATGGTAAGAGCTTCTCAAACTTAGCTAAGAAGTATTCAACGGATACTGCTACTAAGAATAAGGGTGGCCGCATTGCCGCATTTGACAATACAAACACAACGCTTGATGCTAATTTCAAAAAGGCTGCTTTTAATTTAAAGAACGGTCAATACACGAAGACCCCTGTTAAGACTCAGTATGGTTACCAAGTTATTCAAATGGTCAACCATCCTGCTAAGGGTACTTACAAAGACCACGAAAGCGAATTAAAGAGCCAGATTGTTGATAAGAAGATGGCTGATAGCAACACACTTCACTCAGTTGTTTCTAAGGTTCTAAAGAAGGGTAATGTTACAATTCAGGATAAAGATCTTCAAAACGTCTTGTCTGACTACCTTTCATCAAGCTCCAAGAAAAAGTAATTCCTATAATTAAGAAGTCGTTACCTAGAACTTCGAAAAAAGATGGTATTCTTGAAATTATCGAGAATGCCATCTTTTTGTGCTTACATTAATCTAAAGACTAAGCGTCATCTTTGATTAAAACAACTGGCTCTGTGAAGGCTGACCAGACTTATTATTCTCAGGGTTAACAGTTGGCTTGGGCTTATAGAAGCGACGATTATCTAGCCCGAAGATTCTATCAGTATACTCGCCAGGATCGACATTTTTTAATGCCCCCTGAATCATCATAATCGTGGCATCAAGTTCATCAAGGTGATGTAAAATTTCAGCTTCCAATATCTTAGGGCGTTCAGGTGACCCATATTCCAATAAGCCATGATGAGCTAGCACCATATGCCTTAATAAAATTAAATCTTGTGAATCCTTACTAATGCCTAATTTATCTGCGGCTTCAGCAATCTCTGCATCCATAATACTTAAATGGCCCAAGAGATTTCCAGCTAGCGTGTATTCCGTTGCTACTGGGCCTGACAGCTCAATCGTTTTCCCTAAATCATGCAGAATTGCTCCCGCGTACAGTAACGGTGCATCAATTCCATCATATTGGCTTACAACTGAATGGGCTAATCGTAAGATTGAAATCGTATGAAATGCAAGACCGCCAGCAAAATCATGATGATTGGATTTAGCGGCCGGGTAAGTAAAGAACGCGTCCGAATGCTTGGATATTAAGGCCCGCACGATTCGATTATAGGTCGCATTGGTGATTTCGAAAATGGTTTGGTTGATGATCTCTTGCATTTGAGTACGGGTCATCGGTGCTCGTTTAACAAATCCAAGTGGATCATGGGGTTCATCTTCTCGAGCAAGTCGCATTGCCATGATTCTCACTTGGGGGGCGTTCATATAATTTTCACGCTTCCCTTTTAATAAAACAACCCGTCCTTGGACAAATTGTTTAATATCCTGGTCTGATGCATCCCAATACTTACCCGGCAATTGGCCAGATGGATCTTGAAACACTAACGAAATAAAGTTCTTGCCATTCTTGGCAACGCGCTTTTTGGCTTCTTTTAGTAACACATAGAGCTCAAATTCTTCATCAAGCTTCAAATCCATTAATTGTTTTGCCATCGCATGATCCTCCTAAAAATAAAGTGAGCGGAGCAAAGCGGTTAGAAGTCGGAGCATAAGTCTCCTCTGGTGGGAATTCCTGGTTCTGGAATTTTCACCAGAGGTGCTTATGTGTAGACTTCTGCTTTGCGCAGCGGTCCTAAAATAAAAGTGAGCGGAGCAAAGCGATTAGAGATCGGAGCGTAAGTCTCCAGTAGCAGGAATCCCTGGTCCTGGGATTTTTGCTACTGGTGCTTACGAGCAGATCTTTGCTTTACGCAGCGGTCCTAAAAAAGTGAGCGGAACAAAGTGGTTAGAAGCTGGAGCCTAAGTTATCTCGACCAGAAATCCCGGTTTTGGATTTTGGGTTGAAATGACTTAGGTGCAAGCTTTTGCTTTGAGGAGCTGTCCTAGTAAAGTGAGCGGATCCAGGCGATTAGAAACCGAAATGTAAGTCTCCTCTGAGAGGAATTCCCGGGTTTGGAATTTTTCTCGGAGGTGCTTACATGCAGGTTTCTGCCTGGAGTAGCTGTCCTAAAACTGACTTAAGTCTATCACATCAAATTCGTTAGTATTTTCTTCCAGATTAGCCGTAAAATAAAGAACCTGGGTTTGGTCACTAACCTCTTTGAGGACTTCAAATGCCGCTTGACGCCGCTTTTTATCAAAATTAACAAAACCATCGTCAATCATAATGGGAAGTGGGTATTGATCACTAAAACCAATGGCCATTGAAAAAACTAGCGCAAGGTATAGCTGCTCCAAAGTACCCTTAGATAGCTCATTAATGGCAAACTCAACATCGTCATTTCTAAGAACACTAATTTCATTTTCAAATAAAATATCCTGATACCGTTGTCCCGTTAAAATGGCAAAATACCGTTTTGCAAGCTTTAAAATTTTGGGTACCCGTCCTCTGGTTGCAATATTTAACACATTTTGAATCCACTTGTCAGCCAGCCGCAACGCGATCAACCGATGCACATCTTCTAAAATATCGGTTTCTAAATTGGCAAGTTCCTGCCGGAGATCAAAGTAGGTTCCACTTTTAACTAAATTCGCTATTTGAATTTTAAGTTCAGCCTTCTTTTCACTAAGGGCACTCAATTGTTTTTGGAGCTGGCTAACTTGCTTGTCCTCGTGATCAATTTTATTAGTTAACTGAGATTTGTCAATTTCGCTTGGTATCAATAGTTTAGAGTCTTTAAGTTGTTGAGATAACTCGTTTTTTCGTCTCAACTTTTCTCTCAGCTGTTTTTGCTGGTTAATACCAGCAATAAAGTCATCATCTGATTTAACGTGACGACTTTGGAGAAAAGCAGTCTTCTGCTGATTAGCTTCTTCAAGCTTTTTGGCCGCCTGATCCTCTAATTGCTGATAAATCGTCAAATTCTTTTGTTTCGCCTGGTAATCGGCAACTTGTTGCTGCCAATCAGTAATCGTTCGTTCGAGCTCATCAATATTTTCTAAGTAGTTGGTTCGATCAAATTGCACCCAGTCTTGAGCGAAACGCCAATCATCGATAAATTGATCATATTGGCGCTGTTCCGCCCCAAGTTGACTGGCAATATCTTCCTCACTCGTCTGCAGTGCCTGAAGCTGTTGCAACTGAGCTTGGATTGGGATCCACTTTGACTGATCAATTCCCGTTAAAGCATATTTTGAACGGATGGTGGCTAATTTGCTTTGAATCGTTGTTAACTGCTGCTTCAGCTCTTGATCATCTACTTGAGGCATTATCGGAACTATCGCCGGCTTATCTGATTGGTCCAATCCCCAAATCAAAATGCCAATCGCCAACAGGTAACCAACCCAGCTAAATGGTAACTGGTGAAGTAAGACTGTTCCAATCGCAACAATTCCGGCACCGACGTAATAGCCAATACGTGATTGTTTAACAACTGGTCGGTGTCTCGTTTGTCGTGAATTGGTTTTAGTGCCAAGTTGATCAAAAAGAGTTGCCTCCTGTCTCAAAAGGTCGTTAACTGTTGCGACCCCACTATTTGGAAACGGCTTAGGAACAGTTCCGGAAGCGTTTTTAGGTAATCGCAATTGTAGGTCATTCATTTTAACTTGATTAGCCTGGCGCTGGTCAGTTAAAAAAACAATGTGGGCGGCCAAATCACGCTGATGTGGCAACTGGGCTGTTAAGCGTTCGATTGTTTGCCGATTGCTTTCGTAAAATTTACGAGCAGGACTATCAGTAATTTCTTCCTTCAGAACAGAAATTTTGACTTGATTTTCACCAACCTGCGCACGTGTGGATTTAATGACCAAATTAAGGCGATTAAATTCTGCCTGATCCGCATCAGTGAACGCAGCTTTAAGATCCTGCGTAGTCACTTGATCCAAAGCTGCCCGTTCTTGGACTAGCGGTAAAAAGCTCATCAAATGTCGATCCTTATCAAGTTGTTGTTGGGCAGCTGATAGCTCAGCCTGATACGAATTAAAGTTAGTGAGTGCCCTATCTAGTTCTGCTTGGCGATCCAAATACTCAGGATAAGCCTTTTGAGCATTGGTAATTTTAGCAGACAGTTCATGATATTTTCGTAATTTAACGTTAATGAGCTTGGTTCGCCCTCGAGGCTTATACAAATTATCGGCAGTTTTAGTAAGCGCCCTTTGTAATCCAACCCATTTGTCGGCATCAGTCACCCCAATTCGCTGAATCTGAATTGCAAGACTCATTTCATCTGTTTTATAAAATTGTTTTTCGTCAAAATCACCAAAATAAAACAACTGATTATATGATTGGCGATCAATTGGCGAAATCATTTCCAAAAAAGTATTGGCAGGTAACTCAGTGTCATGGTCGACATCAAAAAGTTTGACGTCACCTCCCTTTGGGCCATCCGTTCTAACTAATTTATAATTATGACCGGCTTCTGAAAATCGTAATTCCCCACCATACGCTTTAGAGGTTCTTGGTCGGTATTGCCCATGAACGGCTTGTTTTTTATTTTGAAAGCCAAATAACATCGATTCAATAAAATCGATAATGGTACTTTTACCAGCCTCATTAGGGCCATAAATGACCTGTAGCTTGTGATCAATGGGGATCCGTTGATCAATCCATTTGCCATAGCCATAAATGGTTAGTGATTTGATATTCACTTGCCGTCCCCCTCATCAGAATTAGTGACGTTTTCCTGTAAAATTGCCGTTGTTTGATTAAAAAGGTCCTGTTCTGTATCCGCCATGAAAATATCGTCTTTAATAAATGGATACTTTGCCAGTCCCTTATTTAGTAGTTTAGCAACCTGTTCACTCGTGAGTGTTTGATGCTTAGCTTCATCAAAAAAATTCTGGTCTATATTGCTTAGCACCACTTGGCTGGTAGAAGTAAACTTAATTGACGTAATCCAACAATTGAGCTGCTGCCAATTCTTAGCATTCATTTGCTGAACGGCTGAAAGCAAATCACCGTCAATTATAGCTTGCCGTATCTCCTTAGAGTGAGACCGTTTATCAGCTAATTCAATTCTGACAAAATGAAGTTTGGCATATTTCTGCGTTGAAATCTTATTCATGATGGTGTTAGCAAGATTATCGACAGAGTCACTCGTCACTGAGATCTGCAGCTTTTCCCAAATAATTGGTGCTGTTGCATGAAACTCGGTTGTCAGGTGTCGCCCATTGCTTTGAACCAGCAAGTAGCCTTTATCACCACTTTCGTTGATATGGCGCCCCTGCGTATTTCCTGAATAATTGATTAAACCTTCATCGTCTAAAGATTGCCGCTTATGAATATGACCAAGGGCCCAGTAGTCGTAATCCTTTGATTTAAGCTGTTCCAGGGTAAACGGTGCATAATTAGCCTCAGGAGATTTAAGCGTGCTCAGACTGCCGTGTAGCATCCCAATGTTCCAATCAGCATCAATTGCTTCTGGATAATTGTTAATAATCGGATCATTAACCCATTGATTACGAAAGCTAAACCCAGTAATTGCGGCAATCTGCCCGTTAGACAATTCGATTGTTTTTGTTTCAACATCATTTCCAAAGACATGTGTATTACTGGGATAACCAAGTTTATCAAAATCACCATTATAATAATCATGATTGCCAAAACTAATGAAGACCTGAATGTGTGCGGCTGCTAACCTTTGCAATTGCTGAATCAAAAATACCCGGGCTGAAACACTCCGTTCCTGGCGGTCAAATAAGTCACCGGCTATTAGAACAAAATCAACCTTTTCTGAAATTGCGTCATCAGTTAGTTTCTGAAATGACTCAAAGGTTGACTTACGAATTCGTTCCCATAATGGCTGTGGAAGCGAATCGTTATGTAATCCCAAAAACGGGCTATCTAAATGTAAATCCGCTGCATGGATAAATTTCACTTAAGTTGCCTCCTCACCAAATTCAATCCGAAAATAAAAAACATGCGTCGCTTGCCATCCTCACTTAATTCATCAATTATTTAAGAAGCACGCATTTCAATATGACATTTAACAAAGGAGTGCCGCAATTCCCCCAGGAAATAACGGCACTCCTTTGTTAAATTCTGAGATCCAAGCATCTATTGATCCCGTCTTATGAGCTTAAAATCTGGGATCAACCGCCATTGCCATGACCTTTTAGCTTCGGTAAAGCTCCATGAGCGGTTTCGTCACCAAATCATTAACGTCACCCAAAACCGTATTGAGTGCTTTTTCATTTTTCATTAAATCTGAAATAATTGAGCTCTGCCCCATCTTACTAGCCATTGCTTGGGCATTTGCAATCTCTTCTTGAGTTGGCTGAGTACCTTGCATTTGCTTTTGTTGTAACTGCATTTGAGTCGTTTGGAATTGTTTGAACAATTGGAACGTGTCTGGGTCAGCCTTAAGACGCTCATACGTTGCCTTTAAGTCCCCAAATTCCTTAGTAGTGACTAACTCCTGCTGTAGTTGGGTAGCGAGTTCAGTTAATTTATCATTCATTAAATTATCCACCTTATCTTCGTATTTATTTTAGTTTAACATAAAGCTAACCAGATGCGAATGCTCCATCAAGAAGCATTGTAGATTCTCTCGATTAATGGCCAAACCAATTTTTAACATCATCAATCAGCTGCTTAGCCTTTTCTTCAACCTGACTAGAATATTCATTAGTTTTCTTTTGAATTGTATCCCAAACACTACCGTTATTGGTTTGATCTTGAACAATTGATTGCGCGTCTTTAGTATTAAAGGTTGAATTTTTCGTATATGGCAACATTGTCTGCATTTCATTTTTGAACAGCGGGCCAACGCCGGTCCCACTCAGGTTCTCTAAATGATGAGCCTGACTAGTACTATCAAAGCCTTCCCACGTAGCCACTACCAAGTCAGGGGTATATCCGATGATCCACTTATCCTTAGTTGCATCAGCGGACCCGGTATCATCGGCTTCGGTACTCCCGGTTTTGCCGGCAACTTGATAGCCATATGGTTTGGCATCTGCACCAGTCCCATTGTTGAATACCCCGAGCATCATACTCGTCATCTGCTTAGCAACCGCTGAGGACATAATTTGACGCCCCTGTTGCTTTTCCGTATTATCTACCACAACCTTACCAGTTGAGTCGACAATTTTGCGAATGTAAAATGGCTTGACAATTTTACCGCCGTTTGCGAATGCCGTATAGGCACCTGCCATCTGTTGGGGGGATACGCCACCAGACATCCCACCAAGTGCCAGGGCTAAGTTCTTATCCTTTTTAGTGACTGGAATGTTGAAGTCCTTCACTGATTGATATCCCCGGTCCACCCCGATTTGATTCAGTAACCAAACCGCTGGGGCATTCATACTTTGAGCTAATGCCTCGTACATCGGCACTTTCCCCTGGTATACATTGTTATAATTCTTTGGTGTGTAATGATTGGTACCATAGGATTTCTTCTTATCAACTAATTCAGAATCAAACTTATACCCAGCCTCAAGTGCAGGAGTGTATACCGCCAATGGCTTCATCGTCGACCCCGGCTGCCGGTCAATTTGAGTTGCCCGGTTGTACCCACGGAAAACATGCGCCCCACGACCACCAACAACGGCAGTAACCCCACCGGTTGTTGGTGATACTCCGATCGAAGCAGCTTGAACCTTGGTCCCATCGGTAGCGTTTGCCGGGAAATAATAGTTGTTATTAAACGTCGTCTGCATTGCTTGCTGTTGAGATTGATTAAGATTCGTGTAAATTCGATAACCACGGTTCATAATCTCGGATTCGGTTAACCCATATTTGCTAATTGCTTCATCGATAACAGCATCAAAGTAATACGGATAGCGATAACCATCCTTTCTGACATAGGTATCTCGAAGGACAATCGGGGTTCGTTTATAATAATTAGCTTGCGCTTGAGTCAACTTGTTATTCTCAACCATTAGCTGTAAAACAACGTTTCGCCGCCACTTTGCCGCTTTTGGATGATCAATCGGGTTAAATGCACTAGGCGACGTCAACATCCCAGCCAGAACAGCGGAATCCGGAACGGAAAGGTCAACCGCATTTTGGCCAAAATACTTTTGGGCAGCATCCTGAACCCCCCACACCCCATTGCCAAAGTAGGCATTATTAAGGTACATTGTCAGAATTTCTTTTTTGGAATAAACGTTCTCAACCTGAACTGATAAAAACAGTTCTTTTAGCTTTCGGGTCATCGTTTGCTCCTGGGATAAATAAGCATTCTTAACCAATTGCTGAGTTAACGTACTCCCGCCACCGCTAATATAATCACGATGTAACAGCTTGTTCTTAACAAGCAAAAACATTGCCCGGGCAATTCCCTTAACTGAAAAACCATACTCATGATAAAAGTTACGATCTTCAGTCGAAAGAACGGCTTTAGGAATATTTTTTGAAACTTTATTTAATTGGACATAGGTGCCCTTTTGTGCATATAGTTCTCCCGCTTTGTGATTACTAGTATCAAAGATCTCGGTTGTTTTGGCAAGCGAGGATTCCAAATTTTGGACGTGAGCCGTCTTAGCCAAAAAAACCAAATAGGTACTCATCATTAATCCAACGCTTAAGAATAAAACAACCAACCATTTAACCAAATGATACTTGCGACAAAAACGGTTAAATCGTTTAAATAAAGGTCCAGCCTTTTTTCTAAATGATTTGGTTGAATTGTTGTTCATACTCATACTCCTTTTATAAATACTTACACATTGTATCACATCATTGATTTTGGGTTTTTAGCTGTCTTGAAAACTTAATGAGGTTTTAAAGTGTGACGATAAAAGAAGCAGGAACCGCAAGTGGCTAATTTTCAAAATAGGAATAAAAGAATATTGTATTTTCGCCAATATAAAACGAGTGCGAGACAGCTTGAACCGTTGTCTCACACTCGCTTAGTGGCTTAGTATAAAATTATTTTAACTTAATTACATTGCATCAGGTGCTTTAACGCCTAACAAATTAAGTGATTCCTTTAAGACGATTGAAACTGCTTTAACCAGTGACAAACGTGCACCTAATTGATCATCTTCAACTAAAATCTTGGAATGGGCATAGTACTTATTGAAAGCTTTAGCTAATCGCAGTGCATACTTAGCGACTTCGGATGGTTCAAAGTCCTTGCATGCACTTTCAATGATGGCTGGGAACTCTTTCAATGATGTCAGTGTTTCCCAAGCAGCTGGATCATCAAGGGCCTTATCAGCACCATGGAAGTCAATCGTACCAGCTTTTCGAAGGATACTTTCAGCTCTAGCATGTGAATATTGAACATATGGGCCGGTTTCGCCTTCGAACTTTAATTGATCTTCAAGAACAAAGTCGATGTTATTAGTCCGTTCATTCTTTAAATCACCAAAGATAATGGCACCAACACCAACCTCCTTGGCAACCTCTTCTTTATTTGGCAAATCAGGATTCTTCGCTTCAATTTGCTTCTTAGCAAGTTCGATAGCATCGTCAAGAACTTGATCCAACAAAATAATTCGGCCAGATCGGGTTGACAATTTTTTACCGTTAACGGTAATTAGCCCAAATGGAATATGATGAAGATTTTCAGCTGATGGGAGTCCCATCTCTAATAAAACAGCCTTTAATTGCTGGAAGTAATACGTTTGTTCTGAACCGACAACGTACAAGTTCATCGCTGGTTTATAGGTTCTATCACGATAAATTGCGGTGGCAATATCACGAGTAATATAAAGCGTAGCACCATCACTCTTAAGAATTAATGCGGGGTTCAAATTGTACTTATCAAGTTTCACCACCTGGGCACCTTGTGATTCAACTAATAAGCCTTTATCCTTAAGAATTTGGATTCCTTCGTCCATCTTGTCATTATAGAAAGCCTCACCATTATAGGTGTCAAAAGTTACGCCCAATTTATCATAAATCTTGTTAAACGATTCAAGTGAAACTTTACGGAACCATTTCCAAAGGTAAACTTCCTCTTCATTACCATCTTCCAATTTCTTAAAGGTTTCCCGAGCTTCATCGTCTAGTTCTGGATGTTCCTTATCTTCTTGATGGAATTTAACATAATATTTAACTAAATTATTAATTGGGTCTTTACGAACATCATCTTCATTACCCCATTTTTTATAAGCCACAATCAGCTTACCAAATTGAGTTCCCCAATCCCCTAAATGGTTATCTTTGATTGGATGATAACCGTTTTTTACCAAAATCTTGGCAATCGAATTACCGATAACAGTTGAACGCAAATGACCCATTGAAATCGGTTTGGCAATATTGGGTGATGACATATCAATTGGAACATTACCACCCTTACCATTATCATTTTGACCATAAGCGGCACCCTGTTCAATAATATCAGTTAAGATTTCATTACTAAACTGACCTTTGTCTAGGAAAAAGTTAATATAAGCACCCTTGGCTTCAACCTTTTCATAAGAAGTCTGATCAATCTTAGCAACTAAATCAGCTGCAATCTGGTTAGGTGCTTTATGAAGAACCTTAGCGAGTGCAAAAGCTGGGAATGCTAAATCCCCCATTGTCTGTGTTTTTGGCTGCTCTAGCTTCTCGTAAACTTCCGCTGACGATAACTCATCGTTTAAAACGCTCAAAATTGAATTTGTAACCTGTGCCTTATAATCCATAACTAATTTCCTCCGTCTACAAATATACAAAAAAACTCTTACAAAAAAATTGTAAGAGACGAGTAAACCCGCGGTACCACTCTATTTGATAAAAAATATCCGCTCAAATTATTAACTTATTATTCTAAAAAGCGCGCTTCGCTGACTAAATAATTCGGCTCTCACCATCCCGAAATCGCTTAATACTTAGCAACCAACTACTCCTCTTTTATCGCCGAATAATCTAACTTCTTAGAAGTAACCTGATGACCCTAATACAGTCAACGTTAATTGATGTTACTTCGATACCCCGTAGCAATGCCTGCTACGAAGCGGGTAACGGGAATCGGACCCGCGACGCAAGCTTGGGAAGCTTGAATTTTACCACTAAACTATACCCGCATAACAAAAACAATTATATCACGCTTGCTTGTCTTTGTCATAATGTTTTGAAATTTATAAAGAACTCGCAAAAAGATTGCTTTTTGATACTAAATTATTGATACTAAAGTAAAGAGGTGTTTGGGATGTGGATCATACTTAATTACGCATGTTGGGGGATTTTTTTTCTGAACTTCATTTGGGGATTCACCCGGCCCATCAAAAAACGAGTAATCGATTCGATGATGATTTCTAGATTGTTCTATTGGTTAATCGTTATTAGCCAAGTTGTCATTGCGTTACGATCATTTCACCGTCATCCCGCAATGGTTATCATAGGTGTCCTTATAACCCTCGTTGTAATCGCCCTCACTGAAAATGCATATGGTCGCAAACAAGATACTCACTACACGCCGAGATTGTTATGGCTGCTAGTGATTATTACGCCACTGGCGGTCATCATCCAGACACTTGTCAACTATTAACTAGTTGACTATTTTTTTTGTCTTCGTATCTTTTCAATCCATTCAATTGAGCGGTCGGCTAGCACTGCCTGTGCATCAATTACTGGATACTCATGATTGCCAGCTCGCTGTTCAGCCACCGATAATTCTGTGCATCCAAGCACGACAATATCGCAATGAAAGTCATTGACCATTTCAGCTAAAATATGATGATAAAGATCGGCGTCGACAGTATTTTTTTGTTTAACATCATCGTAGATCAACTCCATTGTTTGATCCGCAATTTCCGCCGTGGGTTTAAATAATTCATAGCCGGCATCAATAATCTCACGGTCATAAATACCATCATGAAGTGTTCCTTTAGTCGCAATCAAACCGACTTTTCTAGCATGAGGAACGTGATCCTTAATTGCTTTGATTGTCTCATGCGGCATATTCAGAATTGGGACATCCGTTAATGCCTGCAAGTCATCATAGAAATAATGGGCTGTATTACAGGGAATTGCAAAAAAAGCCGGATGCAGTTGACTTTGCTGTTTGATATCTTCAGCTAACGGAACAAATGGATTCGGCTTAGAATGATCCAAAATATAATTTGTTCTGTCAGGAACCGTAGAATGATTGACCAAAATATAATTTAAGTAATCCTGATCCTTAGTCGCTGGTGTCCGCTCATTCAGAATATGAATAAAGGTCTCGGTCGCCTCAGTTCCCATCCCACCAATAATTGTAAAAAAGTTATCCATTATTAATCAGTCCTTACTTAGCAACAAAATACCGTTTAAAATTCTTGGCATAATTATGAAACATCCATTTGTATAACGCATACCGCTTCACATTCTTGTCTTGTGCGTACCAGAATGTATCACCATAGCGGCCTTCTTTGATTAACTGAATTGCGTCATCCTTGGCAGCATTTTCCTTAGCATATGTCTTAAAAATTTTGGTTGATACCCCTAGCCAAAGAAAGTATTTATTTTTATCTTGATTGGCGTATAGCGTTGGCTTAGTCTTCAAAGAATCAAACACGTAATCTTGAACGACCCAGTCGGCAAGTTTATAGCCATTCAAAGTCACAAAGAAACTGCTTCGTCCCGTTCGTAAGTTAATTTCAAATAATTTATAGGAATTATCCCTGGTATCAAACTTAATGTCAAAATTAGCGTAACCAGTAAAATTAATTTCCTCCAAAAAGGTTTGAACCCGATCATAAATATCCTGGTTAAATTCGGGAATAATTGCCACGTAGTTACCAATCGCAGAAGGTGACGGGTCTTCCAAAAGTGGGTGACCCAAACACATTAATTTAACTTTGTGATTTTTATCAACATAAACATTCAGTGTTCGCATATTGCTGTCATCACCTGGAATGAAATCCTGGAGAATAAAGTCTGACGTATAGCCGTTATCGTAACTTTTAGCAATAACATCCTTAAATTCTGCTTCATCCTGAATGATGAACGCCTTCTTACGACCCTCAAAATGAATATCTAGCCATTCCACACTGTTTGCCGGTTTAAGGGCAACTGGATATCCAAATGGCTGTTCAATTGTATCTCCTGATTCATATAGTTGTTTGGAAATGATTTTCGTTTTAGGATATGGCAAATCGTATTTGTCACACATTTTGTAAAAATTTTCTTTATCATTTAATTTCTTAATCAAATCATAATCAATGTATGGACAAACAAAAACATCTTCTAGTTCTGCCTTGTGCTTAGAAATAAGTTCAGCGTACCCATCACCGCAACCGATTAAAATAACCGGTTCAGTATGATCAGCGTATCGCTGCTTTATCCGTTTCATAGAATTAATCCACGTTGGATCCTCGCTGAACCCTGGAATTAGTTCTAAATCAACAACCTTGGTGTACCGGGTTGGTGCTAATCCTACTTGGGCAAACGCTTTGACTGGTTTGCCATAAATTTGGTAGAGACAGCGGGCCATTCCGTATACATTAAAATCACTTCCCAAAAGAACGGGGGTAAAATCACCATTTTGATTAGTCATTCAATTAAAGTCCTTTCACTAAATTTGCAACAATTGCGGCATCCCCTTCATAGGGAACGTTTTGACCATTAATTTTTTGAAACGCGTCGTGCCCCTTACCTGCAACAAGGACAACGTCTCCAGGTTGACTTTCGGTTACCGCCTTAGTGATTGCTGTTTTGCGGTCAGCAATATAGGAAACGGCCACCTTCTTTTTATCAATGTGGTCAGCGATCTTTGCTGCAATTACCTTAGGATCTTCGGTAGCTGGATCATCTGCCGTTAAGTAAGCTTGATCCGCGAACTCATTAATTGCCTTTCCAAGGCCCTCACGCCGATCAATCCCCTTGTCACCAGTACTACCAGTAATCACGGTAATTTTTCCCTTAGGCGCTTGGCTCTTCAAAAAGTTTAATACTGAGTGAAGGCTCCCATAGTTATGGGCATAATCAACATACATTGTCCCATGAGACTTACTTCGATAGATCTCCATTCGCCCCGGAACCGTCGTGTGCGCTAACCCATTTCGAATGTCATCGACACTCGCGTTCATCAGTGCACTTGTAATCGCTGCTGCAACGGCATTACCTTCATTGTAGTCTCCCGGAATGCCCACTTCATACTGACCATCAATTCCAAGCCTTTTAGCGTGATCAGTATTGGCAGTTAGCTGAATCTTATTATTGGTAAGTGAATCTTCAAGCGATGTATATTGAAAATCAACTGGGATTCCTAGTTCACTGACGACTGCTGTTCGACCATAAATATAAATATTTTCTGGTTGGGTCGTTGCCTTGGCTGCATAATAAATATCCTTTATATGTGTGCCATCCGCGTTGAGAAGACAGATATTGGCGTTAACCAATAGTTGTTCCTTACAATGTAAATAGTCAGCAAAAGTCGGATGCTCGTTTCTGCCAATATGGTCGGGAGAAATATTCAAAAAGACGCCAACATCATAATGAAGACCGTAAACCCGATTCTTCTTATAAGCCTGCGAAGAAACCTCCATTACTAAGTGTGACATGCCATTTTTAACAGCTGAATTCATATTCGTAAATAAATCCAAGGATTCGGGGGTGGTCAAACTCGATTTAACAACGTCATTGGCCCCAGTTCCTACCACTGTGTTAATAGTTGAAAACAAGGCCACTTTTTTACCGTAAGTCCGGTCTAAAATTGATTTGGTGAAATATGCCGAGGTCGTTTTCCCCTTAGTTCCTGTAAAAGCAATTGTTGGTAACCCATTTTGTGGATATCCAAAAAATGCCGCACTTAACAGCGACATTGATTTTTGGATATTAGTCACGATAATTCCAGGGATGACCACATTATCGTATTGTTTTTCAGAAACGTAGGCAAGGGCACCCTGACTTTGAGCAGCCAACAAGTAATCCGGTTTAAAGTTTCCCTTACAAAAAAACAGGCACTTTCCAGAGACTAACTTAGAATTGTAAGCAATCTGCTTAAAGTTCAGGCTTAAATCACCCAATTGACTATCAACTAGTAAATGATGCTCTTTTAAGATCGTCAAAATTTCGTCAAGCGTAATCTGTGCCAATTCGTATACCTTCCATTTCCTGATGATGTCTAGATTTGTGTCCGATGTACTAAGCTAACCGTATTTTCCGTAGTGTCTTCAGGGAAATACACTTGATACCAAAGGATGAAGGTGTAAATGGTAAAGATCTTTTGCATGTTAGACTTACCTTCAGCATGTTGTTTCAATAATCGATCAAGCTGATCTGTATTGAAAAATTTCTGCCCAGTATCTGAATGAAACGCATGCACAATCCGGTCATGATACTTCGGATCATTTATCCAACTCGCAATTGGTGATGGGAAACCTAACTTTTCCTTCAGAGCAGTTTTCTTTGGCATCTCCCGCTCAGCCGAAGTTCGAAGCGAAATTTTGGTTTCGTCAGGGGTGATCCGGGTCTTAACCGGCATCGTTTCAGCAAACTTAGCAACTTCCTTATCAACGAATGGCACCCGAACTTCAAGTGAGTTACACATACTCATTCGATCAGCCTTATGCAAGATATCGTATGGTAACCAAGTATTGATGTCGAAATATTCCATTTGCGTCATTTCATCTTTGTCAGCCACATCATCAAAGATATGTTTCGTATAAGCCCCTGAATCCACGTTAATTGAAGGATCCTTCAACACTTTATTTCGGTCTTCATAGTTGAAAACATAGTTAACCCGGTAGTAACGTTCACTAAGAGGTTGGGCACCCCTAACCAAGAAACGCTTACCATGAAACCGCGGAAGTCGTTTAGCAACTGCTGCCAAGCCCTTTCGAACTGGTTTGGGAACGTATTTTTGGTAACGATCAAACGGGATTGCTTCTAAGTACGTATTGTACCCACCGAAAAATTCATCGGCTCCCTCACCAGACAGGGCAACCTTTACATGCTTCGAGGTTTCCCTTGATAGATAGTAAAGTTGGATAGCGGCTGGATTAGATAACGGCTCATCCATATAGTACATCATGGTTGGGAGGAAATTAAAGTAATCGTCGCCATCCATATAAATCGGTGTGTTTTTCTGGTTGATAGTCTTGGCAAACTCAGTCGACCACGCCAATTCACTATACTTAGAATGGTGGAAGCCAATTGAAAATGATTGAATTGGCTTGAGCTTAGCAGCTTCATTCAAAACATAACTAGAGTCAATTCCACTAGATAAGAAGCTACCAACCTCAACGTCGGCAATCATGTGGGCCTTAACAGAGTCATCAATCAACTTGCCAATCTTATCAGCGTCTCCCTCAACCGTTTGACTATTATCGATATGATCATAATTAAACTTGAAATATCGATGGGTTTCCGTCTTACCATCCTTGTGAAGGAAATATTGCCCCGGAAGTAACTTATACACATTTTTGAACATTGTTTCACGGGACGGAATAAATTCAAAACTTAAGTGGATTGGCAACAGTCTGAGGTTGAGTTGCTTTTTGAAACTTGGGTGCTCCAAAAACGCCTTGATTTCTGATCCCCATAAGAATGTGTCACCATCATCGTAGTAATAAAGTGGCTTAATTCCAAAATGATCCCTTGCACCAAACACTTCATTCTTCTTTTGATCATAAATGACAAACGCAAACATCCCACGAAGTTTATCAAGCAAGGCTGGTCCCCACTCTTCATAGCCATAAATCAGGACTTCTGAATCAACATCGGTTTTGAATACATAACCAAGGTCGCGCAATTCTTCGCGAATTTCTTTGTAATTATAAATTTCACCATTAAACGTCAAGACTTTAGTCTGGTCAGCATTATACATTGGCTGAGCACCGTGGGCCAAATCGATAATAGAGAGTCGGCGGAATCCCATGGACACGTCATCATTGGCAAAGTAAGCCTCGTCATCGGGGCCACGATGCTTAATTCTATCCGCCATATCATTAATTGTATTTTCAGGAACATCTTTTTGGTTAACGTAACCAACAAATCCGCACATAACTTAATTCCCCTTTTGCTAAATCAGTCTTCATCAAAATATAACGCCTATTATTCTATCAGATAACCGCTCAAGCTACCAGTAATATAATGTTTTCTTAAGAGAGGCAGCAAAGTTGAGTTAAAAAACAGTTGAATTTCATTTTCGCATTTTTTTACGTTATAATTTATATATGGTGAGAAACATTGAAAGGAGTGGTATTTATGGATGAAATCGTATTTTTCAATCCTGGTGATTCAATTGGTAACTTCCATGATCATAATGAGGCGGTTAAAACTGCTCAAATATACAAAGAAAAACAGAATCAAAACAAACGGGTCCTCGTCGTTCATGGCGTTGATAATAAGGACTTCGATATTTTCTTAGCTGATGACGTGATTTCTCACGACAACGAAAAAAATGCGGTTCAAAAACCATACAGGGTTTCTGACCGGTTATAATCACATTAGTTATTCCTATAGATGATAAAAGGATTGGCAATTTTAAAATCGCCAATCCTTTTATCATCTATAGACTGCCATCAAACTCATTCATCCTTTGAGTTAACGACCAGTACTTTAGTCGTTGCGTTTCGGACAACGTATGCAGTTGTCGACCCAATGAGCAAACGGTTCAAAGCATCAACTCCAGATTTTCCAATCACAATCAAATCAATATCATGTTGATCTGGGTAAATGTGCGCAATAATATTTTTAGGATTTCCAATATCAACGGCTGTTTCATACTTAACACCTTGTGAATCAGCATACTTCTTTGCTTCATCAATTATTTTACCAGCAACTTCCTTTTGATCATCATACATATTGGCAGGTAACCCAGTGCCACCTGTACCATAATAAAAGTTGGTGTTGTTAATTACCGTAATTAAATTCAACTTGGACCCGAACTGTTTGGCTAGCTTAACCGCTTCTTGAAGAGCTTGCTCAGAATTTTTACTGCCATCAAGTGGTACTAAAATGTTCTCATACATGCTTATCGTCCTTTCTTTATTGAAAGCGCAATCAACGCCACTACACTTATTATAATGCAACGTTTATCATAAAAAAGCAATAAATAAGTATTATGATATAAATTTACTCACAAGCGACTCAAATTCACCTCCTAATATCCGTGACCTTCTTCCAATTCAATTTTATTTGATATAATAATGTCATTGGAGAAAGGATGATATTTATTAGCATATTAGCAATTGTCATTGACGCTGTCATGTTTGGTGCCTATATATTTCAATACCAATTTGGAAATCAAGTTAGTTATACACTGGGGATGCTCGCTCAAGTCATCGCTACCTTGGCTTTGGTGGCGATGCGTGTCTCTTATAGTAAGGGTAAGCGTTGGACCAACTGGCGGCCCTATGGTTATCGCGAACCAACTTTCGGCTACGGGATCGTTGTCGTATCGATGATTATCAATCTAATTGTCTTATTTTTATATGGTCTAAATATTTTTGGGTAAATAACATTATTTTCCAACGATAATCCAGTGACGAAAGGTGGAATTTTGATTGACTACAAAAGCGGTATACATTAAGCAACTCGGTTTGCTCCCTCATCCAGAGGGTGGTTGGTACAAGCAACTTTATCATAGCGAGGATACATTTTTTGCTCCTGAAAGCAACGGTGATCGTTACAGATACACATCGATCCTATTTTTGTTAGACAGTACGCACCCCTCCCATTTTCATCGGCTTAATCACGACGAGCTTTGGTACTTCCACGATGGCAGTCCGGTAACGATCCATTGCATCGATGTGAATGGCAATTACCAAACAGTGAGGCTTGGGAAAAACATTCTTGCCGGAGAACGGTTACAATTTCGCGTAACCAAAAAGACGATTTTTGCCTCAGAGGTAACGGACAGCAATTCGTTTGGCTTAGTGAGTTGTATGGTCTCGCCGGGATTTGATTATCATGATTTCGAATTGTTTACCAAAGCGGAACTATTAGCTGACTATCCAAGTTACACAGAATTAATCGACAGGCTCGGAAGCTAGTAGTAATCAGCTTCCTTTTTTTATTAAAAATTATCCCTAATTATCATTCTACTGGTAGGATATATACTAGATGTATAAACCAATCCGCGTTTTAATCTAAAATTAGTGAGATGATAATATGCCCTTTGCTTGGGTCTTCTCGTTATCAACCGGAATAATTGCTTTCCCGTTTACGATAGCCTTATTAATCATAGGTCTATACATATTTATTAACCAGTCCTATTTAGGATGGTCTAACAACAAGCTCTCATTAAAAACGTTTAACGTTAAAACTTATACAATTCTGTTAAATCAGGCATTTACTAGTAAAAAGTTGCTAACTAAATCTCAACGAATCACCTTATAATAAATGAATATAAATTTATCTTTGGAAATCCTTTTACTAACGAGAAATCGCAAATCAACCAAATGCCTCCAGGGGATATTTATTGAAGTAGATATAAACAAGTTACCCGCTTTAATACGTTATTCCATCTACACCAACCGTTTTATGATTTACTTGATATTGCAATCAATCTAAACGAAAACACGACAACAAAGATCGGGTACACCCTTTCTAAATTAACCATGGAGGACTATAGCCACGGTCTTAATCTTCCGTTTGCTAAAAACATTGAACCAAATACTTTTAGGACAAGTACAACTAAAGGTTTAATTAACTATATGCGTCAAAAGCCAATGACAAAACAAACCTTTATTTCGCAAATCAATTGGGCGTTAGAATTTATTCCACATCGGCCAAACAATCCACAGCTTTATAATGCCCTAATTGGTCTCGTGGTTGGCTACGGCTTAACTGTTGGATAAAATTGTCTGTCAAATAGAAATTCTTAGATATGTGTACACGATATAAGCACTCATGGGAGTAAGACAAAACAATTGTGGTTTTGGAAAAGTTACATCATATTAATAATTTTGTGCTGCCATTTTGTTGCCTAATTTCTACAACTTAGGGAAATCACCTGCATATAACAGCAATCAAATGACAACAAAAAAATGCTCCCAATCCCTGAGTAGGAGGAATTAGAAGCATCATTTCAACGTCTGTGCGGAAACGTTGTTTTTGTGCGGTTATGCCCCGAGCAAGATTCGAACTTGTACTTGATTTCTCAAACAGCGACCTGAACGCTGCGCGTCTGCCAGTTCCGCCATCGGGGCAACAACACGTTTTATTTTACACTAAAAATACGAACTTGAAAAGAAGTTTTGATGTTTTGATTTAAAAACTAAGTGGCGGCTTGCACTGGGATCGCGTTTCATCATGAGGTAGCCAATCAAAGCCATTAAGAAGGCACCGGTTAAATCGGCAATCAAATCCGTCATTGTATCCATCAGGGCTGCCCGACCAACTAATAGTCGCCCGGCTTCCGCATACCGTTGAAGGTTGAGTCCCCCCAGCCCATCAGCAGTAAATTCATATAATTCCCAGAAGACGCCGCAAGCAGTTCCAAAGGAGAATGCGAACAAACTCATTAGAAATGGTGCTCGCCAGGCGTTATCTCGAGAATCGAGTAATCCTTGGAAAATTGAAAAGCCCAGGCCAGCCAACATCATTGCCGACAAAACATGTTCATATTTATCCCAGAAAGTAACGCCGTAGAATTGCAATCCTGATCCAAGAAAGATCGACATGTAAAGGAAAATGTAGAAGAAAATCAACTCCACTTGTGGAAAGTAAAAGTAACCAAATTTTTCAATCACAAATGGTAAAATTGCAATTAGAATACCAATAAACACTTCAATCAGTAAAAGTAGTTGACCATGAAATTTCGGTTCCCCTTTTATAAACCAGAACCCATAATATCCTATGTACCCAATCATCGAAGCGACAGTAATAATAAATAACCAAGTACTAAATCTTAATCGACCAATTCGCATACACGTCATTTCCTCTCATTTGATAATCTAAAAAAGATTGTCCAAAATTAGATAGTGCAAAAGCGCCTTTCTTGCATTTATTTTAAGATAATCTACAATAACATTATACATTAACTAAATAGGAGCCAAACTTATGCCCAATACACAACCAATTCAGTTGGATACGCAGCTATGCTTTCAACTGTACACCGCCAATAAAAAATTCAATCATTTTTATCAGAAGGTTTTAAAGCCCTTTAACTTAACCTATCCTCAGTATATTGCTATGCTGACTTTATGGCAATATGCACCACTTTCCGTTAAGGAACTAGGGGATCACTTGAACTTAGATAGCGGGACACTCACCCCATTATTAAAACGGTTAGAAAGCCACGGCTGGATCAAGCGCCAGCGCAGCAAAGAGGATGAACGAACTGTTATCATTCAATTAACTGAAATGGCATCTAATGAACAAGACAGAGTTTTTACTCACGTTAAAAGTTGTTTTGAGATTCTTAATCTTACTTCTGATGAAAAAAGCGACTGTTCAGAAGCAATTTCAACGCTTGAACACAAACTGGATGCTTTTAATAAAGCAAAAAACGACTAATTGTATATAACAAAAGGCAACGATAACAAGATGATTTATATTCCTGTTATCGTTGCCTTTTGCCATATACAACTATCAATCATAAATGCGCCTCTAGATCAGTTGCAACCAATTGCCCCACCTGATTAAACACTCGAATGACATTCAATCGATCTGCTGTACTAACTGTTAATAATGCGACATCAGCAGTGTGGCTCCCTACTACAAATCTAGCCACATCATGGTCAATCTGATTGCCTTCACCAGTTTTATTAAAAACCTGAATGTTAATGCCAGACTCATCAAAATTCCCGGGTAATTTATAACGCGATTGTTGATTAGCAAACCAGCGTGAAACCTTCTTGCCGTGACCTAGTGCCATGGACAACAAACGAAGGCTTTCCTTAGCAGTCGTAACGTTATCAATCCCCTTTGCTAAAGCATCGCTATCCATTAACTGGCGATTAAGTCGAGTTGCACTAAACCCATTTGCTTGTAGATAACAATTAATATTACCCATACCAAAATGGTTAATCAAAACATTGCTGGCAAAATTATCTGAAACACTAATCATAAGTGCTAATAAGTCCTGCAGTCGCCATTGTTGTTTTGATAGCAATTGAAGGACCCCAGCACCACCAACCGAATTCTTGCTAGATACAATGAATTCAGCATCCAAATCAACTTGCTGGTCCAGCACATAATTTAAGATTGCCAACTTAATCAATGAGGCCGACGGAAACACGTCGGCCTCATTTTTTTCAAACACAATCTTCCCATCCAGCTCAACAACCATTCCAATCGTCAGCCAATCATTGTTGATTACTTCCGTGACTCTATCTGTTAGCTGCTTGTCGGTCATCGCCAATATCTCCTGAAACCTGCAAATTCAGATGCAAACTTTGGTTCAGTTAAATCAGCAATATCAACTTTTGCACCCGGCGTTCGGGATTCAATCATTTGACCGTTGCCAATATACATCCCAACATGGTGGACATAACCTGTCCCATGTTCGTAAGCAAAGAATACTAAGTCTCCAGGAAGAATTTCTTCTGGGCTTAGTGGCAGGCCACCCTCTTGTTGGTCATCAGCATCCCGTGGAATATCAAAGCCAAGTACTCGATGAAGCGTATAGGCAAATCCCGAGCAGTCAAACCCGTATGAACTAATACCGCCCCAAAGATAACGCATCCCTAGGAATTGACGTCCCATTTGCACCATTGTTTCTCCAGCATTTTGACCTACAAACGGTAAAATGGTCGCATTTCTATTAATATAACCCTTCCCTAACGGCGTCACGACTTCAAAATAATCACCATCAACACCAGTTTGGAGTAAGATCGTCCCTAAGCTTAATTCAAGGACTGGCTTTTTAGTTTCATCATACAACTTAGCGGTCTTAAAAGCTATACGCACCGTTGATGTTACCGGCGGATACACAACGGGTTCATCACTTAACAGCTTTTTGGGCACCCAACCTGGATAACCACGAGAATCAGAATCATCCTTTTGACTCGCAATATAAACCTTTACCCATTCACCTTCAAAGTGATCAATAATCACTTCATCGTTAAATAATGCTTGGGTCTCTAACAGATCGTCCTCAGATAAATCAATTGATTGTTGATCGGATAGTTGTCCAACCCATTGTTTGACGTCGCCGTCCAAAGCTAATTGATCCACTTTTCTTGGTGACGTCTTTGTTTTCCAGATAGTTGCTACCGGAACTTTAACTCTTCTTGTTTCCATCTGGGCACCTCCTGTTCACTTATAATTATGATACCACGTTATTGATCCACCCTAACAGAATAACCATCGTTTTCAATCACGAATATGAAAATGGTCCATCCACAAAACAATATGTTTGAAGATGAACCATTGTCGGCACTATTTTGCAAACCCTAAGCCCACAATTTTTGGTAATTGAATCTGGTTATTTTGACTAACGATTCCCCCAGCAACTGGATTACTGGTAAACATCATGGAAGCATCTAAATCAACGTATTTGATATTTCGTTTAGCAGCAGCCAAGTGAGCAGCAGCCGTTACCGAAACCGATGACTCAATCATGCTGCCAACCATACAGGGAATTCCTGCTGCTTCAGCCAAGGTATTGATCTTAAGCGCATTATCAATTCCACCAGCCTTCATCAACTTCAAATTGATTATATCACAGCCATTTAGTTTAATAATCCGATAAGCATCCTGAACGGAAAAAATACTTTCATCAGCCATGATCATTGTTGTCGTATTAGCAGTCACAAATGCCATTCCTTCAAAATCACTCGCGGCAACCGGCTGTTCCACTAATTGAATATCAAGCCCTAAGTCACGCATTTTGTTGATTGCATAAACCGCTTGTTTGGGATGCCAGCCTTGATTAGCGTCTAATCGTAAGTTAATTGTCGGCCCAACTGCTTTTCTGATGGCCACCACTTTTTCCAAGTCTTGCTTTTCTGAATCACTACCAACCTTAATCTTTAACGTCGTAAATCCAGCCGATACCAAATCCTGAGCCTGAGCAATCATCTCGGTAACCGATCCAACACTAACGGTATAATCAGTTACAATTGTATCCGTATGTCCGCCAAGCAACTGAAACAACGGAACAGCATAATGTTGTGCAATCAGATCATTAATTGCAATATTGACAGCGGCTTTAGGACTAGAATTATGAACCATCGATTGATCAATTATCGCCTTAATATCTTCAGAATTGGCTAACGATTTCCCAATAATCTTTGGCCCAATCACTTCGGTAACTGCTTCCTTGATACTTGCCATCGTATCACCCGTGATTACAGGTGTGGGAGCAGCTTCCCCATAACCAACCGTACCAGTACTATCGCTAATTTTTACAATGATCGTTTCGGCAGTTGTTACCGTCCTCAAAGCAGTCTTGAATGGCCGCTTTAACGGTACCGCTGCACTTTGAATCTTAATTTCTTTGATAACCGGATCCAATCAATCTACCTCCTACTTAATAGATGCATCCTTAAAGTTATAGTTGGCGCCAGCAGTATTATAAACGATTCCCTTAACCTTTGGATTAACCATCCATTTTTCACCAGATTGATAAAGTGGAATGATTGCTTGATCTTGTAGGGCTAAGTTTTGAGCCTTAACCATGTCATCCCAACGAGCGTCCGCGTTGTTACCATCATCGTTGTTACTTGCCTTGATCAATTTATCATAAGTTGCACTCTTCCACTGAGAAATATTGCTTGGATTAGTAGAAGTCAAAATATTCAAGAACGTAATTGGATCTGAGAAGTCCGCAAACCAATTAGCAACCGTTGCGGTAAACTGGTGATCTGCCTGCCGTGACAGAATAACTCGTCCTGGAATGTTGTTGAGTGTTACTTTTAATCCAGGTAGCTGCTGTAAAGCACTTTGAAGATATTCACTTAACTGCTTTTGATCGTACGTATCTGAATTCATTAACGTAAAGTGTAGGGAGCGGATGCCAACTTCTTGCATCCCTTCTTTAAACAACTGTTTTGCTTCCGTGGGGTTATAGGTCATTGATGCTGGTGCCGTTGCGTCCTTAGTAAAATCAGTACCATTCTTCGGTGAAACTGCTAATCCCTTTGAAACAAAGCTATCAGTATCAATTGCGCCGCCACCAACAACTTTATTGGCTAACATTTTGCGATTGATGATCATCGACATCGCTTGGCGAATCTTCAAATTCTTGAACGCTTTATTCTTTTGATTTAAAGCAATGTAGTAGCATGACGACTGTTTCCGAGAAATCATGTTCTTTTTATTGCCCATTTGTTTTGCCTGTGTTGCAGATAATTGGGCCATGTCAAGTTTCTTTTGATTATATAAGTTCAACCCAGTAGATGGATCCTTAACAACGCTAAACTTAACATCATCAAGCTTAACAGCCTTTTTATCCCAATAATTAGGATTTTTCTTCAACGTCCAGTTAAGGTTAGTTCCAGTCCATTTAGTAAGTGTAAACGGCCCATTGTAGACCTGGGTCTTAGACGAAGTGCCGTAATCATTGCCATACTTGTTAACGGTTTTCGCATCTTGTGGGAAAAACACAGGGAACCCCATTAGTAACTTAAAGTATGGAATCCGTTGTTCCAAAGTAACGGTTAATTGATACTTCCCATTGGCTTTAATTCCAAGAGAAGAAACCGGTGCCTTCTTATTCTGAATCTTATCAGCATTCTTAATCCCAGAGAATAGGTAGCCATATTGAGAAGCCGTTTTTGGATTTAACGTCCGCCGCCACGAATAAACAAAGTCCTGAGCGGTCACTGGATCACCATTACTCCACTTGGCATTTTTTCTCAAATTGAAAGTATAAGTTTTCCCATCTTTTGAAATTGTCGACGACTTCGCAATCCCTGGCTCAACTTTACTATCCTTCCCCAAACGATACAGTCCTTCATCAACATTATTTAAAACGTTAAAGGTTCCAACTGCAGTCGTCTTAGAAAGATCAACCGTTGTCAATTCCGAATCAGTAGATGTCGTAATCGTTTTCTTTTGTTGCCCCGATTTTGACCCACAACCGGCGAGAATTAACGTGATACTAGCAACCCCCGCTAACATTGCAATGCTTCGCGATAACTTCATAATAAACCCACTCCTCAATGTTTTGTTTATTTGTTAACAAAGCTTAGTTTCTAATTTAGCATAAAAATTCAAAAAAAACAGGCCTTTTCTAATATTAATTTAGTAAGACCCGAATAATTTATTGAATTATTTCAAAATACTTATGGCCATTCGACGACTACCATAAATTGTTTCAAACCTCTCAATTGACATCCAATACTTCCCATCAATTGGATCGCTCACGTGCACTTGATCATCACGCACACCGTCAAGTAAGACAGCGTGATTGTTAGCGGGAACCTTGCCAAATGGATATTGTTCCCACTCAGGATCCGCAAAATGGACCGTTACAAACGTGAGAACAGGATTGCCCCTCATAACTGATTCATATAGCCATTGTGGATCCGCCCCACTCAAATTTTCAAGTGAACCGTAGCGACTTGCCCAATCAACTAACGGCCGAACAAAAATGGCTTCAAATTTTCCTTTTTGGTTCTTATATGGCGACCCACCGAACCCATGATATGGATTGGCATCTTGGCTAATCGGCATTGCTAACAGGAATTGACCATAACTAAGGTCTAGCGCCTTTCCCTGATAGTGAAGCCCCATCAACATACTGGCAGCCTCGCAGCCATTAATTGCGCCCCAAGCAAGTTGCTGAATATTCTCTGCGCCTAAAAGGATTTCATTTGTCATTGACTTACTCCCAACTGTGTCAATACAGTATCAACCATTCCCTGATACCGAGGCTGCTGATTAGCCAGTCTTCTGGCTGCATCACAAAAGCTCAACCGTAGGCGTCCCTTTCGATCAACAACCGATTTTGCATGAACAAGTGAACTAAGCACCGATTCGTCGACAACGGCCGCCGTTGCCCGAAAGAACGTATCAATATGGTTATCGTTAAAGCGTGGTACCATCTCAATATCATGGTTTGCAAAGTGAGCCACTTGATTAGCGGTGGAAAACGCAAAAACGATTTCACCACTGCCGTTTCCAATGAACCCACCAGTCCGATTAATGCCAACGGTTGCCCGTTTAGCCATTCGATGGAGCTGCCGCGAATTTAATGGCGCGTCTGTAGCCAAAACAGTAATAATTGAGCCTTTTTCTTCCTTTTGTTTATCAGCAGCCAGCATTTCGGCCAACGGTGCGCCGATGGGCTGGCCGTTAATGACCATGTCAGCTAAGAAACCATAGTTGCTCATCACAAGCGCTCCGACTGTGTATTGGTGATCATCATCGATCTCAACAACCCGAGATGCCGAACCGATGCCACCCTTTAAGTCGTAACACATCATTCCCCGGCCACCACCAACGGCTCCTTCAGTAAATGTTTCGGCCGCTGAATTCAAGGCAGTCGTGACATCAGCTTCGGTAAGCTGCATTTTTCGGATGTTAGACACATCCCCATCGTTACATTCAGCCACAATGGGATTAACGGTACTAGTGGTATCCCCAATTTCTGGGTTCTCCGCCAGCATTCGCCTCGTTAGCGCATTAACCGCCGTGCCAACGCCAAACGTATTTGTCAAAATAATTGGCGTCTCAATCGTTCCTAGTTCATCTATCTGAACCAAACCAACACTTTTGCCGAACCCGTTAATAACGTACGAAGCTGCTGGAACCTTATTTCTAAATAGATTATGCGTATGAGGCAAAATGGCGGTAACCCCAGAGTGAACATCGTCCTTATCGACTGTTACCTGGCCAACTTTCACCCCCGGGACATCCGTTATTAGATTTTTGGATCCTTTTTTACCGTCTGATACATCATTCAAAAGCTTTGCAGACAATCCCATCACAATCACCTCAACAAGTTAATTTAAAATTGACTTTAGCTGATGACACTGAGTAAAAATTGTTTGTCATCACTATCATTTGAGTCCGTCATCAGCTATTGGCGTTATTTTACCATGACAATTTGAACAATCATCATCCCAACAGCAATCAAATTATTTAAAAAATGCAACCCAATTGAAACTTTAATATTGCGAGTTTTAACAAAAAGGTATCCAAGGACGCCCCCTAATATTGCATAGGTCAGAAAACTAATAATATTAATGGTTTCCATGTGGGGAATCGCAAATAAAACCGCGCTCACAACGATCGGCCCCCAAAAACTGGAAGCGTTAAAAAACGCGCCAATTAAAAAGCCACGGAAAACTAATTCCTCCAGGATAGGTGAACAAAAAACCGCTGTGAAGGCCATCAAAATTAAAGTCAGATTACTGGTAGTCATCAACCGCTGGATTACTTCATTGTTGGATGTTTGGCTGACATGGTAAATTAATCGATTCAGGTTTCCCAGAGCAACTTCAATCACAAAGAAGCCCAGCCACAGATAAACAATCCACTTAATATTATGACCAGTGAGGCGAATATTGGCAGGTTTTGCGTATCTTTTAAATGCATAGACCGCTACCCAAATTGCTAGGGCAAATCCGATTAGATACAGAATACCGATGATATTGTTGACTGGATTAGAAAAGCGGCGGGACGCAATCAACCCTAGTGGTACTTGAACGATGTTGATAACGATAAATAAGCCAATAAAGACCATGATGCGTTCAAAATAATCACCGAACATTAAGTGACGTGATTTATCATCCATGAAGTAGCCCCCGATCTTTGCTGTTTCAACTAACCGTTAAATGCTTTTTCTAGTTTTGTAAAATTAACCGTTCCAAGACCAGTAGCCTGATTGTATAACTTGCCAGGCTGACCGGTGTAATACAAATTCGTATTGTTAGATCGGCTGTCCAACGGTGTAAATGGCGAATCAGAAGAGCGAGCGAACCGATAAATCTGGGGGTTCCAAAAACCAAGTCGCCCAACCGAATTATCAGCCATTAAGACGCTAGCTGCCGCCATTTGAGGTGCTACAACACTTGTACCACCAGATACTTCCCATTCACCTTTAGAGCCGGAATTCTTTTTAGGGGTAATGAACATACTGTAGCCAGTAAACGGATCTGCGTTTGCAGAAATGTCAGGTACGTTACGGCCGCTTCTTTTACCACTAATGGTTTGAGGCTTTTTAAGTAAGGTCGGCTGCCCTTTTTTAAACGTCCAGAGTTTCGTCGCATCATACGTGCCAACACCGCTAACTCCAGCTTGATACTTGGGAACACCATTGTATTTACTAAAGCCACCGCCACCACCAGAAAAATAGCTTTGAATCATATCTAGGCGGCTAAAAAAGTGTTGATGCTTATAGTTTGGATAAAGGAATTCAGATCCCCATGCCCGCTCTTTTGTAATTGTTACTTTCTTTTTATTGACAGTATACGTTTTGGGCAGCGTTGTCCCCCCAACAGCCGTCACGTATGGTGAATTTGACGGCGTATCAACCGACAGTCCATTCGTCATACCAGTGGCAATCCCATCATAAGCGCCATTATCGCCACTAGCAGTAAAGACGCTAATTCCTTGCGCAGCAGCCTGTTCAAACAGCAGGTTCAGAATCTGGTTATACTTCTTTGGCGTAATCCCTTGTTTAATTTCATAAGCCACTTGAGCCTCGCTTTGTCCCCAGCTAAGTGAGAGCGCATCAACCGCATTCTGTCCGGCAGCTGCCGCAATTGAATTAACCATGCCAGTAATATTTGATTGAGCTAAATACGTTTTAATGTTGGCATCCGGGGCGATGGCGCCCGCTTGTTCAACGTCCATTGTCGTTTCATCATACCCATCCCAGGTGCCCTTGTAACCGTTCGTCCGGTAAATACTTAACCGGTTATTTTTAGTATTAATTCCTTCACCATCCCAGTAACGATAGACATCATTTGGATGGAAGTTGGCAAACGAAATAATCCCAATTGTTTTGCTCCTGCCACTCGAGCCGTTTGCATAAAGTGACCCTAAGTTGTAGCGACGAACAAACTTTTGTGGTGAATATTTAGCCGGCTGACTCGAATTGGATTGAGCCGCCGTGTAAAACGATGCAGGTTTAATCAATGATTGTGTGGTGGAAAACGGTGAGTAAGTTGAGAGCCCAAACACCGCATAAACCGACTTTGATATTGATTTCGGTAGCTTAGGAGCCCCTTTCGATTTTTGATACGTTAAGCCATTATCGTGAACATTAACGAGATGAACTTTAAACGCGTTTTCGATATTCTTAGTGCTACCCTTAACAACCATCACCAAATTGCCCCCATAAACGGATGCCTTTAAATGATGTTGATGCAAATACTGCCGAATTTTAGTGATTTTGGTTGTACGCTGCCCAAACCGATTTGCAAAGGTCTTCGGGGTAATGAACTTACGATAATAACGACTCGTTGGATCAACGGAATGATAGACAAAACTGTCCAAATCAGATTGACTCTTCGGCTTTAAAACAATATCGATCAGTTGCTGTTTAGAATCTGCCACCTCAGAAGTTTGTTGAATGGCAGCTTTTGATCCGGGGGCAAAAAAAGCCATCCCACTGCCAATGATTAGCCCTAAAGTCAATGTTATCAATATTCTTCTAAACACATTCCGTGTCATAAAGTTCTCCTTAGTCGTCAAAATTTTTGGAACGATGATTCTTACTTGGCGCTTGATTGGTAGCCACATTTTTAGCTTGCTGCTCTTTTTTAGCATCCCTTGCCCGAACAATCCAAACCACTAGTGGGGTCAATAAAAGTCGAATTAGGATAATTGCAATAACCCAAATGCCAATAAATAAAAGGGTCGAATTATTAATCTGCTGACTGGCATAAAAGGCAAGGCTAAGGATCACTAAAATTGCGATACCAGTAAAAATAACCCGTTGATTTTTCACCATTTTTCTCCTTTGAAATTACTTACATCATGATATCATACTTCATCAATGCACATAAAAGATTACCTTAGCATTCTTGTTATTTGTATTATGCTTGTTTCACCCGATATAATGAATATAAATACCATATCATATAAATTGTTAGGAGCGTGTTTGATGTTAAAAGAATTTAAAGAATTCATTTCAAGAGGAAACGTTATTGATCTAGCAGTCGGGGTTATTATTGGCGGTGCATTCACCGCAATCGTGACATCGTTGACAACGAATATCATTAATCCATTTATCGGTATTTTCCTTGGTAAAATTGATTTATCAAAGCTGTCAATAACCATCGGTCAGGCAACTTTTAAGTACGGCGCATTCTTAAACTCCGTGATTAATTTTCTAATTATTGCGTTTGTCGTTTTTATCCTAATTAAGATCATCAATCGGCTTGTGAAAAAGCAACCCCAAACACCCGTGGTCGATCGCAAAGAAGTGTTACTCTCCGAAATCAAAGAACTTTTGGAACAACAAAACAAATAAAGCCAACTTGTTTAAAAAACAGCCGCTAGTCGCCAATTAATTGCGATTAGTGCATGGTTGAACTAGAATTAGCCTGTAAGTTATATTTAATTGAATCGAAATATTTGAGAAGAGGTTTTGTTATGAGAACGTTTGCAATTAGGGCTCGTGACGGGGTTATGGAAATTAACTATTCGGAAAATTCTAACCAACCCCCGTTTAGGAAATTTATGATCACCTACAACCCCAAATTTTCAATTGGCGATAATCTTGAGAACATTAAGGCTGCCCTCACTGGGTTACCGATTGATGCAGCAATTATTGAAAATTCGTTGAACTATGAATTTTCTGACACAATCATTGGCATTAATCATCAAAAAATCGATATTGGCTTAGCGATTGCCAACATGATGAATATTCCGGTGGTTAATCTTCATAAAGTTCAAGACGTCGGCCTCGAAAAAGCTGTGTCTGAAAAGCAAGAATATTTAAAGTGGCATCTCGATTACTACGGCGAATACAGTGGCAAGCGTAACTACGGGCAAGAAGCGATGCTGACAATTGGAAATGGCTACTTTGGCCTTCGTGGGGCATATGTGGAGGCTAATGCAAACAAGGATAATTACCCTGGAATGTACGTTGCCGGCGTGTACAACCAGCTCACTACCAATATTAACGGCAGAGACGTTGTTAATGAAGACATGGTAAATTTACCAAACGCCCAATCAATGAGCTTTGGTGTCGATCATCAGCAACCTTTTGAAATTAAAAAAGCCGATATTCAAGATATCTATAGAAGCTTAGATTTACGTTCTGGTGTCCTGACAACAACGTTACACATTCAATTATCAACTGGTCATATCCTGCAAGTTCGAGCCACTAAAGTTGCTAATATGACCAATTGGCATCGTTACTCAATCAAGTATGAAATAAAACCAATCAACTTTTCTGGCAGTTTGCAAGTATATTCAAAGATTGACGGCAATGTCATTAACGGCAACGTCGAGCGGTACCAAGACTTTGATCAAAAACATATTGATATTATTGGCATGTCCGCTCATGACAACCAAATTTCAATGACCGGTCAAACAAAAACTTCTCATGTTAATTTTGTGATTAATTCAAAATTATCAAGCAAAGACTTTGATATTAAAAAATTGATTAATGCCGACACAGCAGAAAAGCAAATTCAACAAACACTAAGTATCGACGTTGAACCTGAAAAACACTATCAATTTGAAAAATGTGTCACCGTCTTTACTGATCAAGATAAAAATTCCAACTTAGAATTAGCTGCTCAAAGGGAGCTTAATAATTCTTCGTTTGATGATACCTTAGCTGACAGCAAAAAGTTCTGGAGCAATGTTTGGCAAAACGCAGATATTCAAATTGGTAATGATATGACGAGCCAAAAACTGACCCGGGTCAACATTTACCATATGTTGGTAACCAGTGCCGCGTTGGCTTCCGGAAAGCTTGATGCCTCCGTTGGTGCCCGAGGATTACACGGTGAAGCGTACCGGGGCCACATCTTCTGGGATGTCACTTTTGATTTGCCATTCTATGCGCTTCATTACCCCGCTATTGCAAAACAGTGTTTGTTATATCGTTATAAGCGAATTGGCGAGGCTAGAAAGTACGCTGCTACTGAAGATAAGCAGGGCGCAATGTATCCGTGGCAGTCAGGAATGTATGGGGATGAACAATCACAATTTGTCCATCTTAACCCGGTAAGCGGCCAATGGGACCCTGATAATAGCCGGCTTCAGCGACACGTTTCCCTTTCTGTTGCCTATGACATAATCAATTATGTTCACATCACTGGTGATAACGACTTCATGAAGAACTACGGGCTAGAAATGTTACTTTCAATCTGCAAATTCTGGGTTAGCATGGCCACCTACGATAAAGCCGCTGACCGTTATGATATTCACCACGTTATGGGACCTGATGAATTTCACGAAGAATATCCTAACTCGGATGATCATGGTCTAACAAATAATGCCTATACTAACATCATGGTTTCGTGGTTATTCGACAAGGTTGCTGGTATTATTGCCAACGAAGATGCTAAATCAGTTGTTGACGCTCACGATAAAGCCGGTACGGACAATAGTCTACTCGATAAAATGAGTGATATTGCCCATAAACTTCGGCTTGATATTAATGAAGAAGGGATTATCGGTCAGTTCTCCGGTTACTTTAACCTTTCGAAATTGAACTTTGACTCCTATCGGAAGAAGTATGGTGACATTTCAAGAATTGATCGTCTTCTCAAGGGCGAGGGAAAGTCACCTGACTCTTATCAAGTTGCCAAACAAGCTGACACGCTAATGGCCTACTATGAATTACCATTCGCGGAGGTTCAAAACGTTATCACCCGTTTAGGCTATCAACTCCCTGCCAATTACTTCACAACCAACTTGAGATTTTACCTTGACCGAACCACTCACGGCTCGACCCTCTCAAGAATTGTTTATTCCGTTCTTGATGAAATGGATGGCAACATGGATCAGTCTTGGCAATTATTTTCAACCGCCCTGTTCTCTGACTACTACGATATTCAGGGTGGCACAACCGCTGAAGGGATTCACCTTGGTGTAATGGGCGCAACCCTAGAAATTGAAACAAAATGTTATGGTGGTGTTCGGTTCGATACTAATGAAGTTTCAATCAACCCCCACCTTCCTACGGGCTGGCATAAATTATCATTTAAACAAACATATCAAGGAATTACCTATAGCTTTGAAATTGACCACCATAAGATTAACGTCACGGCTGATGCTAACACTCATGTCAAAGTTGCTGATAAAGCTTATTCACTGTCCAAGAACAAACCAACGACAATTACCTACAAATAAAATAGGAGTGATTTATAATGGCAAAATTTTCAGATATTAAAGGATTTGTATTTGATTTAGATGGCGTTATTACCGATACATCAGTATTTCATAGTCAGGCTTGGCATCAAGTAGCTGATAAGGTTGGTGCCCCTTGGTCAAAGGAGCTTGAAGATGGCCTTAAGGGAATTAGTCGAATGGATTCCCTGGAAATGATCTTAAAGGCTGGTAACCTTCAAGACAAGTATACTGATGATCAAAAGGTTGCTTTAGCCACCGAAAAAAATACAAATTATCTTAAATTAGTTGATAAAATGACCCCAGCTAATATTCTTCCAGGCATCAAAGAATTTTTAGATGAGATTAAAAACGGTGGCTATTTATTATCACTGGCTTCTGCATCAAAAAACGCCCCAACGGTATTAAACAAGCTACGGTTGACCGACTACTTCCCAAAAATTGTTGACCCTAAAACATTAAGTAAGGGGAAGCCAGACCCTGAGATTTATTTAAAGGGAGCCAAATTGATTGATTTAAGACCAGCACAATGTATTGGTGTAGAAGACGCCGCTGCTGGAGTCGAATCGATTAATGCGGCTGGTGAGACGTCAATCGGCATTGGTGATAAGACAATTTTACAAGCTGCTGACGTTAATTTTGAGAGTACTGCTGAAATGACACTTGCTAATATTAAAAAACAAATGGATTAACTGCAGGATAAAGCGGTTAGTTTCCATAATATAAATAAAGGGTCCAAATATCCAAGCTCTTTGCAGGATATTCGGACCCTTTGTTTATACTTTGGAAATTACTTTATTTACAACATTTTTGAGGTATAACAGTCAGAATTGAAAAATAATTGGATTGCGCTCTGCTGATATTGTAAGAGAAAAGAAGCTGTCAATACGCAAATCACTTCAGCCTTAACATTGAATACAATTAGATTATTGTCTCTATACAAACAGACTTCATTACTTAATTAACCCATAGTGCTTCAACCCATTCACAATGCCACCGTTGATATTGGAGGTTGTCACAAAGGACGCTTTAGCTTTAACGTCTGGGTGACCATTTCCCATCGCTACAGGATAATCAACTTGAGCAAACATCTGCAGGTCGTTTAATTGATCACCAAACGCATATGATGGAATATCTTCAAGTTGCGCCTTTTTCAATAGCGCTTGGATACCCGTTTGCTTTGAAACACCCCATTTCATTGTATCCAAACAACGCGGATTGTTCCTAACTAATGACAATTTACCTTTGAAAGCGTCTTGATATAATTTATCTTTATCGTAATTAAATACATTAAGAAAATTAACCTCATGGGTCTTGTAAAAGTCCGGTTCAACGTGTGGTGTTAATCTAAGAAGTCGATAATTAACCGTTGTTAAATCATTTTCAGCGGTGAGGGCAAACGTTTCGTTGTTATAAAACGAAATCACATCCCCCTGCTCCTTAGCAAATGCAAGGATCTCTTCAATCACATCATCACTAATTTGTTCCGCTTTTAATTTCTTTCCTTCATACTGAACATAGCTACCATTGGCGCTGACCAATGAATTAATACCAGTCGCATCAATGACGTATTGAATTTCAAAAATATTTCGACCAGTTGAAATGACAGGCAAAATATTATTTTCCCGCAACTGATTGATAGCTGCGATGTTGTCATCAGAAACATTCTTTTGGTTATCAAATAACGTCCCGTCTAGATCAAAAAAAACAACCGCTTTATACATTGGATTCCCTCCATTTAAACTCGTTACATATATTGTACTACTTAATGGCAAAGCCCCTTTGATTTTCGCCTTACTTTTTCAAAAAAATTAAGACCAGTTTCTTACCGCTGGGATCTAACATCCTTTCAAGTTCCATACTCAAGACCCCTTGAGGACAACTTATGAACTGATTGCTAATTATCTGGTTCCACGCTCACTAGATTAGGACAGCTCCGCTCACCAAAAATATATATTGTGTCGTCTCCTTTTGTGATACACTATATCTTGTAACTTTATTAAAAGAGGGGCTACCATGGTGATAATTACAGCAGGAATGATTGGTGTCGGAAAAACAACGTTAACAGCAAAAATTGCAGATCATCTTGGAACTAAAGCATTTTTTGAACCAGTTGGCGAGAATCCGGTACTGCCACTTTACTATTCAAATCCAAAGCAGTACGGTTTTTTACTGCAAATCTATTTCCTAAACAAACGGTTTTCAATGATCAAGCAAGCTTTGAACAATGATAATAACGTTTTGGATCGCTCAATCTATGAAGACGCCTTGTTTACTAGGGAGAACAATGCTGAAGGGAATATTTCAGACACTGAGTTATCCGTTTATCTAAAATTACTAGATAACATGATGAACGAACTCAGTCAATTGCCTAAGAAAGCGCCCGATCTGCTTGTGTACGCTGATAGTGATTTTGATACAATCAAGTACCGCATCAAGAAGCGTGGTCGTGAATATGAACAATTCGATGATAATCCAGGACTACAAGACTATTACTTCAAGATGTGGGCTGCCTACAAAAAATGGTACCAGGAATACAACGTCAGCCCTAAGATTCGAATTGACCTTCAGAAATATGATTTGACAGAACCTAAGAACGTTGATATTGTTTTGAAACAAATTGACGAAGCACTTACGAAGATTAGAGAACCTCAAAAAGAAAGTTTATAGAAACTGTGACTGGTCAACAACTGTTAATTAAAAGCAGCTCGCACAGACATCCAAATTAAAACTTTGGATTGAATGTACAGGCTGCTTTTATTTATTTGGGTCAATTTTTCTGGAATTGAGACCTATCCCTTTAATCGAACACTACCTAGCTCTAGGCTACCAATCCCCTGACCATCCTTTTTGTAATCTAAGACGCCCTTTGAAATTAAATACTCTACTCGATGTTGATACCACCAGTCTGGAACCCCCACTGGGAAGCGACCAAGCGTCTCACCAATAATTCGAAGAACGTTTCTAAATCTTCTGGCACTTATTTGACTGATTAAAAACTGATCATAAAAGGTGATTGGTTGGCTCAAGATATGACCATTAACGTTTGCCCGCACAGGGGTGTTATCATTTCGTAATGCCATCCAGGCACGGCCATACGCTTGGCGTTGTGGGTTCGTAAGCGGCCTCTGTAAGTCAAGCAATGCTAGATTATCAATATCTTCGGCAAATATTTCACCCAAACTCGCAAAGGTTCTTAATCCTTTTACGGTAACGTAGGATAATGGAATGTGAATTTCAACGGATTGGATTCTTTTCCCTGCTAACCATTCGCATAGCCAAAGGAAACCACAGTAATCATCGCTAGCTTCACTCCACCAAATACGAATCAAATCATCTTGATTAACCAGATCAGAAAGTCTTTCAAGCGATTCATTTAAAGATCGCACGCACTCAGACGTGGATGTCAACTTATCATGAGTGCTTTGAATCTTGTAAAGTGTCCGCCGATTCTCTAGAAAATTCCCCTGATTAATATCTCCCAAGCTTAAATGCATTGGCAAAGAAATGACCTCATTATTAATATTTTTTTGTTGATAATAGTATTTTAACGTTGCCGCAAAGCTATCGTTAAATAAAACATCGATCATGTGTATTTCCCCATCAACTAAAATAGTGAGCAGAGCAAAGCGTTTAGAAATCGGAGTGTAAGTCTCCTATCGAGGAAATTCCCGGGCTTGGAATTTTTTCGATAGGTGCTTACGCGCAGATTTCTGCTTTGCGCAGTTGTCCTAGAATTGCTAAATCTGTGTACCCAAGAAGTATAAACTTATCAGCAGACATGTTGCAATACCAAACAATGATTAATGCAACTGTTAGTTGAAAAGCTCATGACGAAAAAGCGCTTCAGCAAACCTTCAAACTGCTGAAACGTTTTTTGAATAAAAAAATATCAATAAATCATTATTTTTTATCCCGGTGAACAACAAAAACATCGCACGGAGCCTGTGAAATAACAAAGGCAGCGGTTGAGCCCATTGCAACTCGATTAACAAAGTTAGCCCCCGTTGCACCAATAACAATCGCATCAATTCCTTCATCAGCGACAATATCTCTAGCTAACAAGGTTTTAGGGTCACCAGATGTCACCAATGTCTTGACGGTGATTCCCCGTTCCCTGGCTTGGCTAGCATACTTGGCAACCAATCGATTGTATCTCCCCTTCAATTCATCAACTGCACTTGGATTAATGCTGCCAAACCCTAGCAATGCGGATTTGGCAACACCAATAATTTCCCGGTCGTTGATGATTGCAGCAATGGTCAATTTTGCCTTGTTATGTTCCGCAATCGAAATGGCTTTAGCCACCGCTTTAGCTGCAGTTTTCGATCCATCAACCCCAACTAATATATTCGTATAGTTAAATTCAAGCATGTTGGCACCTCGTTACTTACTTGGCTGTCAGTTCATAAATCGATTGACCATAAATTGCCATTGCTTTAAGTAAATCATCAACCGGTTGAAATTCGTTTGCTTGATGCATTGTGTCTTTGGTTCCTGGGAACAATGCCCCAAAGGCAACGCCACGCTTCATTAAGCGGGCGTATGTTCCCCCACCAACAACTTCTGGTTTGGCCTGACTATCACCTGATTGTTCTTCATAAACCCTGAGCAACGTTTTCACAATTGGGTCATCAGGATCAACATAATGCGGTTCCATATTATCAGTTTCTTCAACTTTTCCATTATGATTACCGGCTGCCGTTATTAATTGACTCAAAATCTCCTGATCAGACGTTCCCTTTGGATACCTAAAATTAGTATTAATCGTCCCGCCCTTTCGAGCATCAAAACTCATAATGCCAATATTCATGGTGACTTCTCCCATAACATCGTCAACATGATTTGCACCAATCTTCGTTGCCCTGGAATCATCATGTAAGTCACTAGCTAGAAAATCAATGAAGTGTTTTGCATCACCATTAAAGTCAAATTGTTGTAAAAACTTAGCTAAATAAGTCCCAGCATTGACACCATTCTTAGGTTCCATTGCATGCGCAGCTTTACCAATCAAATGGACAGAAACGCCCCCCTCAGTTGCCTTAACATCGCCAGAAAGTGGGTTATTATCCAAGAATTTTGTAAATGAATCTGCAAAGGCTTCGTTGTCATCAGTCTCAACTAACGCAGTTGCGTTACCAGGGACCATGTTAGGCCGAAGACCCGACTCAAAGCTTTTCAGTGTAAATTCTTCACCATTTGTATTACCAAAAGTGGTCACATAAGTCGAGTTTCCTTTTTCACCATTAATCAGAGGAAATTCTGCATCCGGTGAGAATCCAAACGTTGGCTCTGGTTCCACTTCAAAGTAATGCTTCATCCCCGTCCAATGACTCTCTTCATCCGTTCCAACAATTAGCCGAATCTTCATGTTGGGGGTAATCCCATGATCCTTAAGCATCTTAAGACCATAATAAGCTGCCAATGCCGGCCCCTTATCGTCAGAAGTTCCCCGGCCATAAACGTTGCCGTCTTTTTCAACCATTTCAAACGGATCAGTTTCCCAGCCATCTCCAGCAGGCATGACATCTGCATGAGCCTGCATAGCCATCGTCTGCTCACCTGAACCGTATTCGATATAACCAACGATATTGTCAATATTCTTTGTCGTAAAACCATCTCGTTTCCCAAAGGAAAGAAACTTTAACATGGCTTTAGTAGGCCCTTCACCAAGTGGATAAGTATCAGTAGCGTGCTCATCATCACGGACACTCGCAATACTGATTAATTCTTTTAGATCCTTCAAATATGAATCACGATAACTTTGTGATTGTTGTTTCCAATCAATTGTCATTTATTTTCACTCCCGTCATATAACTGTATTTTATCACAGAAATTAAGTGAGGTTATTATTGTTCAACAAGGTCGATGGTATACTGAAGGCAATTAAATTCATTAGGAGCATCATAATTATGGAAAAAATTACTGAAAATTTATTAACAAAAGTGATTCGTAAACGCCCTGCAAATAGTTTTAAGGGAACATATGGCAAAGTCGTTTTGATCGGTGGCAGTCAAAACTTCGGGGGGGCAATTATCATGGCATCATTAGCAGCTGTGTACAGCGGTGCTGGTTTAGTCACAACCATTACCAACCCAACCAATCAATCCAGCTTACACGACTGGCTGCCTGAAGCAATGTTTGTCGATGACAATCAATTCGACGCTGCTCAATCAATTGTCACCGCGGCTAATGTGATCGTCATCGGTCCAGGCCTTGGAACTGACCAACATGCTCTGTCATTGTTAAAACAAACCTTTGCACTCGCTAAAACAGGCCAAGTTTTAGTAATCGACGGCTCAGCATTAACTTTAATCGCCCAAAATAACTTAGCCCTTCCAAAGGGACCACTCAATGTTTTAACCCCTCATCAAATGGAATGGCAACGCCTTTCAGGAATTAAGATTGCCAATCAAACTACTCAAAAAAATCGTGAGGTCGCTAATCAACTTGGGGCAATTGTCGTCGTAAAATCACATCGAACCCAAGTTTACGTTGATAATCAGGTATATGAAAACCCGGGTGGTACCCCCGCACAAGCAACTGGTGGCATGGGTGATACGTTAGCAGGGATGATTGGTGGCTTTACCGCTCAATTTAATAATAAATCCGAGGCGGTACTGGCGGCGGTTTATACCCATAGCGCAATTGCTGATGAACTTGCAAAAAAGCAGTACGTCGTTTTGCCCCATCAGATTAGTGAAGCCTTACCAACCTTTATGCTGCAACATCAGGGTGCGAACCAAGCCGAATAGGGACTTCCTTTTAAGAAGAATTTCCAGGCTTGGAACTGTTCCAACCGGTGCTTACATGCAACCTCCTGTTTAAGAAAGCACATTTAATCAGAATTCAATGCCAAGCGATTACCTCAGAAACGTCAACGAAGGACCCGAATAATTCCTACGGTCAGCAAGTTATTCGGATCCTTCGTTAATTATAGATAAAATTTCATTTATAAGGCATCAGTCACCTGATGTAATATTGGAAATTAATTATGAACTAGCTGAAGCGACTTCCTTCGTTCGCTAATTTCAACGTCCAGAATCACCATCTAATATCGGCAGTTATTTGATTCTTAACTTGCTTCGAATCAATTCACTCCGTGGGCCAAATACCATATCCGCGATCCGGCTTTTAAGCGCTAAGTAAATGTAAATGAAGCCGCCGACCACCACTGCGAACATTGTGACAATTAGGCTTGGAATTCGTCCAAATGGGTCAACAACAAAATGAAGCAGATAATTACCAGCATAAACTGTGATAAGCGTCGCAATGTACATAAACAGCGAATACTTGGCAATTTTACGAAAGCCAATATCTAACAGTCGTCGTTCAAATCCAAACTGGCGGTTAAGCGATCGAATAATCAACCAATTCGTAACACATAAACCAATGCCCGTTGACACTAATGGGCCAAATGCGCCTAAATAATAAATACAAGGCCACTGGAAAATCAGCTTGACAATTGTGCCCACAAGAAAGAATTTAACAGCGCGTTTATTTTGAGACAATCCTTGCATCACCGCGGAAATAACGACGAACAATCCCATTGGAATTGACGTGATCGATGAAAACGTTAAAACATTTGCGCCCAGGGCCTGGTGAGCTTGACCATAAAACAGCCGATTTAGTGGACCAGCAATGGCACACATCCCCAGAGCCGCTGGAATCATGACGAACAAAAACAACGTTAAAACATTGGAATTCTGTTTCGCGATTTCTTGTTTATCACCACGAGTTAAGGCCACTGATAGCAACGGTACCGCTGTTATTGCCAATGCAGAAGCAAGCGAAATCGTGATCATAATAAGTTTATTGGCATTTACCGCAAAGAGTGCGTATAGGTCAGATAACATATTATTTGAATAATCCGTTGCCTGCCTCATAACTTTGAAAAAGGTAAACTGATCAATTAACATGAAGATTGTAATGCCAGCACCTAAAATAATAAACGGAACTGCTTGAGTTATAATTTCATGGTACAGCGCTTTAGGGGCTACATGTAATTGATTGTTACTATGGGCAACCAATGAACGAAAATCTTCTCTTCGCCTAAGATAATAAACAGCTAAGGTTACCATTCCTGCTAGTGCGCCGACAAACGCCGCAAAGGTTGATTGTGAAACCGCCTTTACCCAGTCACCGTGAAAGACCTGCATGATTAGAAAGGCGGTCACTAGCATATAAATAACCCGAACCAACTGTTCAACAAATTGTGAAATTGCTGACGGAGCCATCTGTTGATACCCTTGAAAATAACCTCGGGTTAGACTCATTGTTGGAATAATCAAGATCGCCCAAGCAAGCGAATGCAACACCGGAATCACATTAGGGTTGCCCCCATCAATTAACGGTGCACCGAAATATAGGATGGCAGCTGAGATAACCCCGGTTCCAACGGCTAAAACGAGGCCCCGCTTATAAAGGCGAATACCAATTCCATATTCATTTAACGCATTATAATGGGCAACTTGTTTGGCAATTGCCGATGGAATTCCTGCAATGGCTGCAATCAAAAAGAAACTGTAGATATTGTAGCCTAAGCCATACAGTGCGTTCCCCCGTAAAAAGTAATTCCCGAACCAGATACTCCAAGGGATAATATAAACCGCGCCAAGAAATCGGCTTAAGATGCTGCCGGCAGTCATCCAAGCCGACGCAGAAAGCATCTGATCTCTAGACACTTCCGCTCGATGTTGATCGTTTTCAACCATTACCGTTCCTACTTTCGTTATCTTTAAGGACTACCTCACATAGTTTAATAAAATTAGCTATCAATAGCAATCTAGCAAATATATATTAAGTATTACTTAAGCATAAGATAATTTATTAGTTAGGTATAGAAAAAGTGTTGTCATGGGCACCTGAAATGCACTAGAATATTTTTATTAATGCTTTTATAAAATTAATGAGGTGAACTTGTTGTGAGCAAAAAAAGAATTGAGTGGATCGACGTGGCTAAGGCAGTCGGAATTATCGCCGTTGTCTTTGGTCACGCAATGACGAGACATGGAACGATGTTTCATTTCCTATATTGGTGGCATATGCCAATCTTCTTCATCATGGGGGGCTTCTTCTTAAAACCAATTGTGAACAATGATTGGTTGGGATTTTTCAAAAAGCGGATTTTTCCACTCCTAATATCATACTTTATTTGCGGTGGCCTACTGATTATGGTTTCTCATTTTGTTCGAGGTGAGAGTTGGGCTTACACAGCGTTTTATTTTGTCCGCTTGGTTTATGGCGGCAGAACCCTTAACCATTATCTCAGCGTGTTCTGGTACATTAACGTGTACTTACTAGCATTGCTGTTCACATCAATTGTCATTACATACGTCAAGAACCGGGAAACACAAATTATCATTGCGTTTATTTCTCTAATCGTTTCCACGAGCTATAAGCATATTTACTTCCTGAGCCATAAGTTTTTACCATGGGATTTTGATGTCGCCTTTATTGCGATGTTTTTCATGCTCTTTGGTTACCTTTACTTCCATAAGATTCAAGAGTTTGTTAAGGATCTTTGGGTGATTATTCCAGCAGCGTTATTCACCGTTTGGGCCTTTTGGATGCAACACATGGATCGGTTTAACTTTGGGTTCTACCTCAAATCAAAGATTATCCATGCATCTTATCACCATATTCCAATTTCTCGAGTTGCTTATATTATGTTTATTCCAATTATTATTTGTTTAGTGGTCTTTAGTGCCAGCTACTATTTCTGCAAATTTATGCCTCAATTGGCTATTAAACCAATCCAGCTAATTGGTCAACAAACTTTAGGGATTATGTATCTTCATAAAGCAGTTATTGATATTGTTGACGAGGCTGGCTATAAAAGTGCAATTCTAGAAACTGTCTTAGCGGTCGCAATTTCATTTATTCTCTCGATTCTCTACGCATTCATCAAATCAAAGGTCAAAAAATCATTACACAAGGCGGTTAGTTAATGTTTTATGATCAGCGTTCTAACAAATTTCGCATACTGTATTTTTTAATTGGCGGCATTATTATCTTGGGCCTTGGCTTTTCAATTTGGCAAACGCAACAGAACCAGCAGGCGTTGACGAAAAGGTTTGTCAATTCAAATGTGCCCACTTTATTCGTTCATGGATGGAGCGGCAGCCTACGATCAGAAAAAGAGATTGTGTCTTCAGCTGAGATTAGCGGCGCCGCAACTCGGCGGATGATTGTCCGGGTTCATTCTAACGGTCGAATTTCAGTGACTGGCACGATTAAACCTTGGATGAAAAATCCAATCATTATGGTCCGCATGGATAATAACCGAGCGGGTGAAGTTCAGTATACACACTGGTTAACTCAGGTTACTAAGATGCTCAAGCATAAATATCATGTCAATCAGTTAAACTTTGTTGGTCATTCTATGGGGGCTTACGCTGTCATCTATTACAATCTATTAAACGGTAATCAAAAGGATCTTCCACGGGTTAATAAACTCTGTGTGATTGCTGGTCCATACGACGGTATCATGAACAACCATAAATCAAACCAACCGACAAGCGGTCCGCTGGTCCAACTTTGGGATGATGCCCCTAATCAAAATAAAATATTAGCAACCGGTCGACCTAAGATTATTCATCCAGAATACCGAATGCTTTATCGACTCAGAAATAATTTTCCTCGGCAGGCACGGGTCCTCAACATTTACGGCAACCTTGGTAATGGCAGTAATTCCGACGGCGTTGTAACCACGGCTTCTGCACTGTCCTTAGGATACGTTCTCCGAGATCATGTGAGCTTTTACCAGACCTTTCAAGCATTTGGCCCTAAAGCCCAACATAGCGAACTTCACAACAATAATTTGGCAGTCAATAAGATTCTCACTGAGTTTCTTTGGGCCAAGAACTATAAAGATAATTCAGCAAGTGAATTAGATCAGTAGCTGACTGATATCGTTCCACTCTTATAGTTATCTAAGCTGAAGCAAACGGCTAATTCTAATATGTTAACGTAAAAAAGCAATCCTTCCTGATTTGGAAGAATTGCTTTTTACGTTAAGTTCTGAAATTTAAACACCGATTATTTTAGCCTTATTAGATATCTCATACTATCCTACGACAATATTAACAATCTTATTTGGAATAACGACAACTTTTCGAATCGTCTTTCCATCAGTATATCGTTGAACGTGTTCATCATTTCGGGCAAGTTCTTCAATCTTTGCTTTATCCTCATCACGAGCAACTTTAAGGTGTGAGCGCACCTTCCCATTAACTTGAACAACCATCTGAACTTGGTCTTCAACAAGCTTGTTAGGATCATAGGTCGGCCATTTTTCGTAGGTAATTGTTCCGTCGTGGCCCAATAGTTGCCAAAGCTCTTCAGCAATATGCGGTGCAATTGGAGAAAGCATTTTAACAAACCCTTCCATGTACGCAATTGGCAGTGCATCCGCTTTATAAGCATCGTTGATAAAGACCATCATTTGCGAAATACCAACGTTAAATCGCATGTGCTCAAAATCATCACTAACAATTTTAACCGTCTGATTATAGATCTTGTCCAATTTCCCATCATTGAACGTGGTAACTCTATCCCGCAAATGGTTATTGTCATCGATCATCAGGCGCCAAACACGATCCAACCAGTGATGGGCACCGTTAATGCCTTCTTCACTCCATGGTTTAGCTGCATCAATTGGTCCCATAAACATTTCATAGACCCGAAGTGTATCTGCGCCATACTTACTAACAATATCGTCAGGGTTGATCACGTTCCCCTTTGACTTGGACATCTTTTCATGATTGGTTCCAAGAATCATTCCCTGGTTGACCAGTTTCTGGAACGGCTCTTTAGTTGGTACCACCCCAAGATCATAAAGGAACTTGTGCCAGAATCTTGCATACAATAGATGAAGAACGGCGTGCTCTGCCCCACCAACGTAAAGGTCAACTGGTGACCAATACTTTAATTTTTCAGGATCAGCAATTGCATGATCGTTATTCGGATCAACGTACCGAATAAAGTACCACGAACTGCCAGCCCACTGTGGCATGGTATTAGTTTCTCGTTTTCCCTTACGACCATTCTTATCGACAACGTTTACCCAATCAGTTAAGTTAGCTAGCGGGCTTTCCTTGCCACCAGATGTCTGAATATCTTTAGCTTTCGGGAGCTTTAATGGCAGTTCATCTTCAGGGACCAGGGTTGTCTCACCGTCTTCCCAATGGATAACTGGGATCGGTTCCCCCCAATAGCGTTGGCGGCTAAAGATCCAGTCGCGAAGGCGATAATTAACTTTCTCGTGCCCTGCCTTATGATCCGTTAGCCAATCAATTGCGGTCTTAATAGCCTCATCCTTACCCATTCCGTCCATAAAGCCGGAATTAAAGTGAGGCCCGTCACCCGTGAATGCAGCGTCATCAGTATTACCACCTTCAATGACGGGAACAATTGGTAACCCAAACTTTTTGGCAAATTCATAATCACGGTCATCGTGAGCGGGAACCGCCATAATCGCACCAGTACCATAGGATTCTAGAACGTAATCCCCAATCCAAATTGGGACTTCCTTCCCATTAATTGGGTTAATCCCGTAAGCCCCAGTAAATACCCCGCTCTTGTCTTTATTTAAATCAGTTCGTTCAAGATCGGATTTCCGCGATACTTCATCGCGATACTTATCTACTTCAGCCTTTTGTTCAGGCGTGGTAATCTTTGAAACCAGCTCATGTTCCGGTGCTAAAACCATATAAGTTGCACCAAATAAAGTATCTGGGCGGGTTGTAAATACCTCAATTTGGTCATCCTCGTGGCCTTTTACCTTAAAGAAAACACTGGCGCCGCGTGAACGTCCAATCCAGTTACGTTGCTGTTCCTTGATGCTCTCAGGCCAGTCAAGGTCGTCAAGGTCATCGATTAACCGGTCAGCGTAAGCCGTTATTTTGAGAACCCACTGACGCATTGGGACTCGGTACACTGGATAGCCACCACGTTCCGTTTTACCATCAACAACCTCTTCATTGGCAACCACAGTTCCACCCATAAAATCAGGTGCCCAGTTAACTTCAATGTTATCTTCATAAGCCAGACCATGTTTGTAGAGTTGTTCAAAAATCCACTGGGTCCACTTATAGTAAGCTGGATCAGTTGTGTTGATTTCACGGTCCCAGTCATATGAAAAGCCAAGTGATTTAATTTGTTTTTTGAACACCTTGATATTTTGAGTCGTAAAGTCTCGGGGATTATGGCCCGTTTTCAATGCATACTGTTCAGCGGGGAGTCCAAACGCATCCCACCCCATTGGATGAAGAACGTTTTTACCCTGCATTCGTTTCATGCGCGCCATAATATCAGTGGCGGTATAGCCTTCAGGATGCCCCACGTGCAAGCCTTGGCCTGAAGGATACGGAAACATATCCATCACGTAGTATTTTTCTTTGCTTTTATCTTCAGTTACCTTGAAGGTTTTGTGTTCTCTCCAATAATGTTGCCACTTACGCTCAATTACGTCGTGATTGTATGCCATTTGCAACTGCCACCTTTCAAAATTTTTCAATTTGGAATGAAAAAAGCCCTACAAGAAACCACACTGGGATTCTCATAGGACGATTTATCGCGTTACCACCTATCTTCTCAATTACTGAGCACTCAAAATCAATAACGGCGATAAACCGGGACGACTTACTCTGTTCAGCTATCCATTCGACGATGAGTTCACCCTGGCTTGCTCCGGGTTCGCAGCTCCCACCCAGTTTCTTAAAACAAGTCATTGGTTACTAATTCGTCTCGTCATTTTCATCAAATTGAAATTATTGCCTATTATCATACCAAAGGCCACACCAAAAAACAACCATCCTAGCATGTTATAATTGATTTATTCGGTTAGGAGTGACGGTTATGAAAACCAGGTCAACCAGGCTATGGAATACTTTAGCGGGTGCCTCATTGATCATCTTTTTAGTTTTTACATACGGCGTTTTGTTCCAACAAGCATGGGTTCACAGCTTTGACAACTATTGGTACCATACAATTCACCACTTTGCGACACCACCGCTAACTGCCTTTTTTACTTACTTCACAAAATTAGGCAACGTCATGCCACTAATTGCCTTCGTTGTAGGGACTTGCTTAATATTGCTAGTCGTTAACCATCCAAAAGCCAGCGCCTTTTTATTTATCAATACACTTGGGCTAGCAATTCCGGTTAATACCATTATCAAATCATTAATTAACCGGCCACGACCCAAATTAGCGCATCTCGTCCAGGTACATTCAAGTAGTTTTCCAAGTGGTCATTCAATGAGTATTATGATACTCTGTGGCAGCTTGATCATCATCGTTAACGCCTTCTTAAAAAAGCAATCAGAAAAAGTAATGCTAGACCTATTATTTATTGTTATGATTATCTTAATCGGAATAAGTCGAATTTATGTTGGTGTTCACTTTGCAAGTGATGTAGTGGGTGGCTGGTCGCTGGGATTTTGTCTCCTACGCATCAGTAAATTTGTCTTTAGTAAAATTGGAGGAGAGCCATTATGAAACAACTTCCATCAGCACTGGAATTTAGTCACCAATTATTTACTGAACGGGTGAAATCTGGTGACACGGTAGTTGATTGTACCGTCGGCAACGGTCATGACACCCTATTCTTAGCCAATTTAGTCGGTCCGCAGGGAACCATTTATGGTTTTGATATCCAAGCAAGTGCCATCAAAAACACGCGCCGTTTACTCGCTAACAATCACGTTAATCTTGAAAACGTTTATCTGTACAATCTCAGTCATTCACTGGTAGATGAGATTCTACCTTATGAAACAACGATTGCCGGTGCTATCTTCAATTTGGGTTATCTTCCTGGTGGTGATAAAACCATCGTTACATACTCCGAAACAACCATCAAAGCAATTCAAGGCTGTTTAAGCCGCCTTTGTAAAAACGGGATTGTTGTTTTAGTAATCTATTACGGCCATCCAGGTGGTGAAAAGGAGAAAAAAGACGTGCTCGAATTTGGTAAACATCTTGACCAAAAACGCTACAACGTCTTAACATACAAATTTATTAATCAGCAACATTGGCCACCGTTTGTGATGGTCATTCAGCGAATCGACTAATCGATTCGCTGATTTTTCTTTTTCCGGCCAGCAAAATTGACCACAAAAGCAACTAAAATCAATAGCAGTGCCACGATAAAGACGTTATGTAGCGACTGGTACAAAATAGTCCTTAGCTTAGGTAACACATTAGCATTCAATTGATCGACAGTCATTGGGTTAATTAATTTATCCATCATTTTCAGTGTCGTGCCATCGGTTTGGCGAACACCGCGAAGCATTGTCGTATTCATCACGATTCCAAAAATAGAAATCATTAATGTCTGACCCAATGTTCTTGCCAGCGTATTAAACGATGTTGCCACCCCAATCTCAGTTGGCTTAACCGTATTTTGAACACTAATCATAGATGTCGTTACCGTCAGGCCAAATCCCGTCCCACAAATAACAGATATCAATAAAAACGCAGTAAACGGCGTATAATCTGGGATTAAGACCATGATCACCCCACCAACCAGAACAAAGAATAAGCTCAGGTTGATAATGTTATGTGGGGTTGTTCTAACAAGTAGCTTACCCGCAATAAATGAACCGACAATCCACATCAAAGAACTAGGTGTAATCGCAAAGCCCGCCATTGATGCCCGTAGGCCTAAAATACCTTGAGTCCAGTCAGGCAGATAAACTTCATAGCCAATTAAAAAACCACAAACGAGAAAAGCCACCATGTTTTGAATAACAAACGTCCGATTATCAAACAGCTCCATCGGAATTAATGGATCAGCCGCAATCCGCTCTCGCCTGATAAACATTACAAGGGCAATCACAGTAATTAGAAAACAAGCCGCAACAATTTGCCACTGAATTGGTGATTGACCAAGCAGCTGAAAGGCATACATCACAGCCAACAGCATAATTGTCAGCCACCAAGTGCCACCAATATCCATCCGACTTTTAACACTGCGCTTTTCTTCGTGTAAGTATAACTGAACCATGACCATCACAATCAAGCCAATTGGTAAGTTGATAAAGAATATCCAATGCCAACTCAACTGATCGACGATAAAGCCACCCAACAAGGGGGCAATCACCGAAGCGATCCCCCAAGCAGAACTATTAAGCCCTAAAACCTGAGCCCGCTTTTCTAATGGATAAATATCCGCGATAATCGTATTTGAGATTGGTAAAATGGATCCAGCACCGATCCCCTGAATTGCCCGCCAGATAATAAGGACAACCATTGAATGGGATAAGCCAGACATTACGGACCCAAAAATGAAGATTGCAATCCCACCGATAAACATCGGTTTGCGTCCAATGCTATCCGCTAATTTACCATAAATCGGCGTGGCAATTGCGTTAGTCAATAGGAAAATCGAAAACACCCAATTCATTAGGGCAACACCGTGTAAATCACCAACGATCGTCGGCATCGCCGTAGAAACAATCGTACCTTCGATTGCTGCCATGAAAGTCGCAACAAATAATGCGATTGTCACCAGTGCAACGTTACTTTTTTTAGCTGTGTTTGTCATGAAATAACCCCTTTAACTTATTCGTTAACTTAAAAAAGAACGCCCCTGAATGGCTTTCAAGGGCGTTCTGCTAACTAGCTGTTTATAACTTGAAATAATCTTTTAACGCATCAACCTTATCCGTATGTTCCCATGGTAGATCAATATCTGGCCTACCAAAATGACCATACGCAGCGGTTTGTTCATATATTGGTCGTTTAAGATCCAACATTTTAATGATGCCAGCCGGTCGTAAATCAAACAACTGACGAGTTGCCTCAATGAGCTTTTCTTCTGAAACCTTGCCGGTACCAAACGTGTTAATATCAATTGAAACCGGTGTCGCAACCCCAATTGCATAAGCTAACTGGATTTCTAGTTGATCTGCTAACCCGGCAGCAACAATGTTCTTAGCAATGTAGCGAGCAGCGTAACTTGCCGAGCGGTCAACCTTGGTTGCATCCTTACCTGAAAAAGCACCACCACCGTGATGGGCATAACCACCATAAGTGTCAACGATGATCTTGCGGCCAGTTAAGCCAGCGTCACCTTGAGGACCGCCAATAACAAATCGGCCTGTTGGGTTGACGAGGTAGCGGGTATTAGAATCCAAATACTTATCTGGAATCACTTGTTTGATGATCTTTTCGATAACGTCAGACCGCACTTGATCCAAACTAACGCCGTCATCATGCTGAGTACTCAGAACAACGGTATCAACTCTAAATGGCTTACCGTAATCATCATATTCAACGGTTACTTCGGCCTTAGCGTCTGGGCCTAAGTAGCTCACCTCACCACTTTTGCGTAGTTGAGCTTGCTTTCTCATTAACTTATGCGCTAATGAAATCGCCAATGGCATCAATTCAGGTGTTTCGTTAATGGCGTAACCAAACATCAATCCCTGATCACCAGCACCAATTTTATCAAGTGGATCGGTTTGACCATTCCGTTCTTCTAACGCGTCATCAACCCCCTGAGCAATATCTGGAGACTGTTCATCCAACGCAACAATGACGGCACATGAATCACCATCGAATCCGTAACGACCATCACAATAGCCAATTCGTTTGATGGTATTTCGGACAACCTTTTGAATATCAACATAGGCTGTCGTTGATATTTCACCAAAAACTAAAACTAATCCAGTGGTTACCGATGTTTCGCAGGCAACTCGAGCATCTGGATCCTGTGCTAGTAAAGCATCCAGAATTGCATCACTAATTTGGTCAGCAATTTTATCTGGATGACCTTCTGAAACTGATTCTGAAGTAAATAAATGTTTTTCGCGCATTTTATTTTCCCCCTATATATTTTTAAGGTTACAAGGCTTCTTCGCGTCTACCGCGAATCCTATCGGGAACTCATAACTTTATTATGTTATCACAGTTTATTTGATTTTGAAACCAATTATTTAATACCGTTGACCACCCGTCAAAAAAACATTAGGATTGTTGGTATGAATTATCACTTATCTCAAAAGGAGAAGCTTGCTTTGACAAATTCAAAGAAAAACAGCCAACTCCAGTTCGCTCTTAGGGTTGCAATCACATTACTAATTTGGCTATTATTCGCAAACGTTCCACTAAAAACATTTTTCGAAGATAGTAGCCAAATCCAGCTCATATTAATCAGCATCCCATTTGCAATTCTTCTAAATCAGGTTGCTGCGCCAAATAAAAACACCCTAGTAACCGTTATTTGCGATAGTCTTGTTGGGCTTTTAAGTATCCATCTTTTTTTACACGCTGGTTATTTGAATACCGCCCTTCTGTTGATCGACTTTATTTTTGCTAATATCCTGCTATTAACGCCACTAGTCAACGAACCCCATGGCCGTTGGATTATTTTTGGCATTATTAACGGTAGTGGCATGGCTTTTCTATTTAATATTTCCTATCACCATTACTTTTCCCTTATTTCGTTAATGTACATAACGACCCTAATATTTTCTAACATCTTTTTTTCATATCATGGATTTATGACAAAGCAAAACCTGTCATCACTTTTAATTATTTTGATTTTAATTGTCATGCTTTGTTTGACACTTCAATTATCATTTCTACGAATGATTTTATTAACCACAATTCTTGGCTTTTATTTATTTTTTGAATCACAAGTTAACCCCAAAAACTTCAATAAACGGGCAAACGTTTCTGCTGGGTGTTACTTCCTTTTTTCGTTACTTGTTTGCCTATAAACCCAAATTATCAGTATAAATTATTATAATTTTATTAATATCCTGAATTATTCATAGTTCATAAAAATCCCG
>NZ_AZEB01000010.1 GCF_001434135.1 Lentilactobacillus kisonensis DSM 19906 = JCM 15041
AAGAACGTGTTTCCTTGCTCACCATCAAAAACCACTTAACTTCAATCTAGGTTGCTGCCAGAATCGTAAGCCGCGCCATTAGTTTGTCTTGGTTACAGCTCCCTGCCAAGCATTCATGCCACCCTTGACAGCAATCACCTTATAGCCATCATCACTCAAAATAGTAGCTGCTTCTTTGCTTCGATGACCTGAACGGCAAATTAAGTACCATGGTTGTGGATAGTTCGGTTCATCAATGCCGCGGGTTATTTGCGATAATGGCCAATTCTTAGCACCTGGAATATGGCCGTCCTGATATTCATTTTCCTCCCGAACATCCACAATCGTCGGTTTCATCGACAGTTGCTTTTGCAATTTAGCAGTTGAAATTTGCTTGAATTTAAAGAATAACATTCTGATTCCTTCTTTCAAAACAGTATCTAACCGGTGAACGATTACTTACAGGCTAACATTTCTGACTAGCTTTTAAAGGCATTGCCAATATTTGGCGAATCGGAAATTCGTGAAGGCTTTAGTTTGACCGTTAATGAAGGCCCTAGATTGGCTTATGTTTAAACATTTCATAGCCAAGGACTAGAAACACAAGCGCATAAATCACGTTCCCCCAAATCAACGATGGCAAACTTAACAGTGTATTATGATCGTATGATGGATTGGACCATTCATTTGATAGAAAGAGCATATTAAATGGGTTCCATTTCAAAATAACTGAAAGGCTGCCAGCCGCTTTTAAGAGCAACTCTGATACGCCTTGGCCAACAAAACAAACCACAATGCCAGTCGCAATTGCCACCGCGCTAGTCTTGCTGACACATGCCAACATGACAATCATCCCAATAATAATTAGCGATCCCAGAAGGTCAACTAAAGTTTCCGTTACCAAATTAGTCATCAGAGATTGGCCATACAAGTAGTTTTGATTAAAAGCAAATCGTCGACCGTAAATAAGTGGCTTTAAAATCAACGTCAAGCCAAAAACTAACCCATGAAGATAGATATCATAAGCGCCAATGACCAAAAACTTTGCCAAAAAGACAAGTGTGCGACCGTTACCCTGAACAATCAAATGCTTGATGGTGCCGTACTCAAACTCCGAGGAAATTGTATTCGCAGCAATCACGATCAACATGATCATCGCCCACTGAAATCCCGCAAAGCCGGCTGAAATATAAAAACGAGCATCGCTGGAATGGATCGTCATAGCACCAACGATTCCCATTAGAACAAATATGACTAGCGGTGTATACACCGTACTTCTCTTATGCCACACCTTATAAAATTCCTGTCTCAATATATCAGCCATTACGCACGCACCTCGCTTTTACTTTCATCAAGCATCTTGACCAAAATAGACTCAATATCGGTTTGGCAATGATAAATATTTGTGATGGCAATTCCGTGATTAATTAAAAAGGGCAATAATTCAACGATTCCCTGAGATGCTGATAAGGTAACCGATATTTGCCCATTACGAATTTCTGCTTGATAGCCATTATTGACCAGGATCTCTTTGGCTTCGATATTATTACGAGTTTGTAAAATATAGTCATGATTGTCAGCTTGACGAAGCTCGCTAATGGCCGTTGCCAAAACCACTTTACCATCATTGATTAAAATAACGTCGTCAACAATTTTAGCTAATTCACTTAAAATATGACTGGAAACAATAAAAGTGGTTCCTTTCTTTGCCCGTTTCATAATCAAATGACGGAGATCCCGATTAGATTGGGGATCCAGCCCGTTCATTGGTTCATCTAGAATAACCAATTCTGGTTGGTTAATGATTGCCAGCGCAATGCCTAATTTTTGTTTCATCCCCAGTGAATAATGGGTTGCTTTGCGATTAATATAATGGTTCATATGAAGCTCATCGATCACTTCTTGAATATCGGCTTTGTTGGATGAATATAGTTGAAAGTGCTGTAACCCGGTCAAAAATGGGTAAATAGCCGGTTTTTCAATTAAAAAACCAACTTTTCGAAAAACTGATTGATCATGCGCTTTGACTGAGCGGCCGTCAAAAACGACTTGACCGCTAAAGCTAGGGTAAAGCCCTAAAATCGCCTTCATAATTGTTGATTTACCAGCGCCATTGGGGCCAACCAGGCCGACAACTTTACCACGGAGGATCGTAAACGACACGTGATCCAAGACTTGCTTATTACCAAATTTCTTACTGAGATTGTGTACTTTTAGTATCTGAGTCATTGATATCCCTTCCCTATTTCATCACGGAAACTTCAATCGCCCAGAGTGACACTAACGATGTACCCTTACCAACCGTTTAATCTGAATTGCCGCATCAATTAATACAATCAAACCAATGACATAACATGTAATGTTGAGGCCAGCTCCCATAGCGGAAAGGTTGAACCAGCCACTAATGAATGCTAACACACCAAATGCAACCTCTCCGGTTAGAAAAGGAATTTGGGAGTTAATTAGCCGCCGACCATAGCGGGATACCAGTAATCGGAGTCCAATCGCAAACATGAAAAGAAAGTCTACCCATAAAAACCCACGTGAGGTAGAAAGTTGCGTGATCCGTTCTACGAATATGACCACGATCATAATCGTAATGATCGTAGCAGGGTGTTTCGCATACTTCGTTTTATCAAAGGTTGTTGTAGCTGATTCATCCAGGTTCCCCGTCAGTTCATCAAGTGATATATGATAAATGGCTGCCAATTGCGTTAAGGAATCAATGTCCGGTCGATTTCTACCAGTTTCCCAACTTGAAATTGTTTTCCGTGAAACATGTAATTTATCTGCCAGTTCTTGTTGCGTAAACGCAGCCTCACTCCTTTTTAATTTAAGTTGTTGGGCAAAATGATTTTCGATCATCATGATCCTCCTAAAAGTAATGCCAACCGTCTATTCCAGCAAGCTATTCATTCTAGCACTAGCGAAATGACTGCTATTCTAAAGGGATAAAATAATAATTTTATGTATGTTGCTAAGTAATTGAAAACCGGAAACTTATGGTTTTTAATATAAACTTCCTAAATATTTTATACGCCAAATCAGCCTCTACCGCAAGTCATATCAGGAATTAGAAGAATCCTACTGATTTTTATCATAAAGTGGAAGCATACTTCCATATTTTATATTTTTATCTCCAAATGGAAGTATGATTCCATTTGGAGACAACTTTGTCATGTATTAATCAAAAATAACCACTCTAATGCCACGTCTTAGAAACTCAGCTCCCCAATCCATTGCCTTGAACAAACTTTCAGCGTACATTCAGTGTGTCAAGAACACTAATTTTAATATTTAATTCGACAACTTATATGGATTCCTGATAGTATTATCACCAATTGCTATCAGGAATTTTAGATTTTTTATGGCTCACACAACAATAATCATTTTGAGAGGTGTGCCGCTAACCTATTTGTGACCTAACTAATTTTTGAAAAAGGAGCTTCCCTGCATGATCGAATTTAACCATCTACAAAAGGTGTATGACTCAACTGCTGCCTTGAAGGACCTATCACTTCGCATTCCCAATGGTAAAATTTTTGGTTTCCTCGGCCATAACGGCGCTGGGAAATCAACCACTTTAAAAAGTTTGGTGAGCGTCATTGAACCTACCTCAGGCACCATCACCGTCGATGGTGACAACTTAGCCGACCACCGGCTTGCCATCAAAAAACGAATTGGCTACGTACCGGATTCCCCTGATATTTTTCTCGAACTCACCGCCAACGATTATTGGGATCTCATTGCTTCAGCCTATCAAATTCCAAAGGACCATCGCCATAAGCGACAAGCTGAGCTCATGGATCTTTTTGATATGACTGCCCACGCTGATTCACCCATTGGCGACTTCTCTCACGGAATGCGGCAAAAAGCCATCGTCATCGGTGCCCTTCTCCCTGATCCAGATATCTGGGTCCTTGATGAACCAATGACTGGCTTGGATCCCCAAGCAATCTATGATTTGAAACAATTAATGAGAAACCACGCCGCTAAGGGGAAAACAGTCATCTTTTCGACCCACGTTCTTGCCACTGCCCAGGAACTATGCGATGATTTAGCCATTTTACGTCACGGTGACTTAATTTATAATGGTTCCGTTAAGCAGCTGCTCAGCACCATGCCAGACGCAACGTTAGAAACCATTTATCTTAAAATGGCCGGCAGAACGGCTGACCAGCAGACTGTCAACGACCTTGAGAGAAGTGATCGCAATGATTAATCGTCAGCTACTACAACTTATGAAAGTTAACCTGCTATACGCCAACCCACAATTGACACGCCGACAGCGGGAAAAGGGCAAAACTGGCACCGCTCTTTATCGCTCTTTAATCAGCCAATACCTTGCGATTGGGGTGGTCTTTGCAGTTATTTTTGGTGGCACCATGTTATTTGCTGATCTCTATCACAACGTTGGTGTCTTCACCAATCTAATCGCCCTCTTTACCATCATTGGCCTTACGCAAACGATCACTGCCATTAATAACGTCTTTTTCGAAAGTAAGGACCTTAAAGATTACCTGCCATTGCCATTGAACCAATGGGCCGTTTTCGTTGCCAAGTTTTCGGTTATCGTTTTAATAATCTTACCAATGGAAATTCCAGCTTGGCTCATCTTTATACTAGCTGGTGTAAAAGCTGGCCGGTTTATTGGAATTAGCATTGCCATCGGCACAATCATGTTCGTCCTTTTCTACACTTGTTTATTTTTAGCCTGTTCTACTGCAATTTTTAGCTTTGCCCAAACTAAAGTCTATCAACATCATCAAAAATTGATGACTTTCTTGATGACCGGCTTATCAATGGTGGCAATGTTTGCCGCAATTTTTGTGATGAACACAACCGACGACGGCCAATCCGTTAACTCATTTATTATTCCTGGATTCTCCCAGCTCCATCAAGCGGTGGCTAACCCGTTCAGCATGGAGAGCTTCATCGTTATTGCCATTTTGCTTGGCGGAATTGCTATCTTTGGGGCGATCATGCAGAAGATTCTCTTGCCTAAAGTATTAAGTGGTACCAATGTTCAACAGATTCGCAAACCAAAGCGGAAACATAAAAGCAATGGTGGCATGACCCGTCAGTTTATTCGTTATAATTTAGGATTGTTAAAAAATCCCAATCTGTTAATGCAGTCGCTTTCGATGACAATCTTTCCCGTTTGTATTTTTACCATTATTTTTGTCTTTCAAGATGGCCTTAACTTGGCTTTGTTGCCTGCCCAAGATGCTGGCGTAACCTTCCTCGCTGGGATTGCCGTTGCTGTCACGGCAATCAATCAGGGATCGCTGGTCGGTGTATTCATTTCGCTAGATCGGCAAAACTTGTCGTTTATCAAATCCTTACCAATCGACTTCAAAAGCTACCTTTGGCTAAAGTTTAAGCTCATTGTCATGCTTCAAGGAATCATCTTAATGATCCTCGCAATCGCACTCGGCGTCCTAACTAAATTAATATGGCTTAATATTTTAACGCTCTCACTAGGCGTTCTCCTCGGAAATCTGCTTGCCAGTGCCTACAACTTCACCCGCGACTGGCGGTTATTAGATCTCACTTGGACAAATGCCACTCAATTGTTCAACCGTGGTGGAGGCAACCTATTAATCGGCCTCGTTACATTTGGCACAATTATCATTGGTGCCACGTTGATTACAGTCTATATCTTACTAGTTCGTGCTTACTCACCATTACTTATTAATAGCGTGGCAATGCTCCTAATTGCAGCACCATCCATTTGGCTACTGTGGCATTATTATCGCTACTGGCTGAAGGCAAACTTGGCATTATGACACACTAACTGGCCTTATAATCAGTATGATATAAGATTAGTAATTTTTCAGCTCATTAAAATTAAAAAGCCCTCAACAGTTACTGTGCCGGTTATTGTTGAGGGCTTTGGTGTTCATATTGACATGACTTCTTTGCAACATAGATATACCATGGCAATTTTCAAATGTGAACTCAAATCACCAGCATTGAACCCTAATGATACAAAGCCCATTACCTAGACGAATTCTGCAGACAATTCTAAACAAGTGCTACAATGAAAGTATTCATTTTCACCAAAGGAGAATTTCATGATTAACAGTTACAAAGAATTCTGGACTCATATTTTTACGATGAACGCCAAAGCTAATCGGTCACAATATTGGTGGCCAGTCATTATTAACTATATTCTTGGCGGGATTGCTGTTGGTATTATTGAAAACATTCTGGGACATCCACTAAGCACGATCTACACACCAGGCGACCTATACGTTGATTCAACCGTTCGCTCAGTTGCCTTTGTCGTTTGGATTGGCACCTTTACCGTTAAGGCTCGCCGATTGCACGATACTAACCGCAGCGCCTGGTGGATTTTGATTGAAATCATTCCGCTTATTGGGACAATCTGGTTCTTTATTTTAACTTTACTACCAGGTGTTTCCGATTCCCGTTGGGGTAAAAATCAACGGAATATCTAACCTTAACTCAATAATCATCATGCACAAAGTAAAGCCCTTAACAACAACTACCTAAATTGCTGTTAGGGCTCTATTTATGTAGAAGTCATTTCTCCAATAGCACTTCATCAAAAAGCACAACTTAATCCTAATCAATCATTAAATCCCTGCTTCAAAAATGGCTTAATTTCATCGCCATACTTTATTAATAAATCATGTTGATAACTTTTAGGCCCCGTCGACCGTTTAACTTTCTGCCAGAGAATAACCGCTACTTTTATTTTCTGGTTAAACCGCAAACTAGTTGGATCTGCGCAAAAGTCCTTCACAAAGTTATTCCATTGATAGGTTTGCGCCTCTTTTGACTGACTAACGAGCTGGTCCGACTCTTCATATTCTCTAATTAAATCACCAACTGTAATCGCTAAATCGTTATCGGTTTCCGCTTTGCGTTTGATAACCGCCATTTTCTTTTTAAACGAGAACTTAGTGACCCCAAAATAGTTAGCAAAGAATTTTCGGGCGGCATCATTAAAAGCAAATCCGGAACCAACTAGTGGCGTTTGAAGCGAGATTTCATCCGAAGTCAACAATTTATGGATTGGGCGCTTGCGATTGGGGTGAATCATCTGCTTTGGCGTCCCAGATAAATATGCCAGAATATAATGATTCAATTCAGCTTTGGTACCATACGTTGGCAAGCCATATGATCGACACAACGCAATCAGATCGGTTTTATAGTAATATTTAGACTTAAATTGAGCTGGTGTGATGATCATTAGCCTCCAAGAAATTCTAATTTAAATTAATTATACGCTTTATTCAAATGAAGCTTGAAAATGAAATTTGGAACGGTCAAAATTAATATATGCCCCGTTAGCGATGATCAATGCCTAATGTAAACTAATGGTTTCTTGTCAGCAGCCTACTAATCATGATATGGTGCCAATATATTGATAGTAAAGGAGTAGCCTAAATCTTGAAGAAGCACCTATTTTGGGTCATACTTGCGATTTCGTTTATCTTCGCAATTATGAGTTGGGGGCTCAGCCAAGTTTGGATTCAATTATTTCCACAAGAAGCGGCCTTATTGACCGCAACCACAATCATCATTTTTTCGTTGATTGCAATTCAGCTAATTGATTCACTAGAAAATAACTAACTGGTAACATCGGGGGAATTCGTATCAATCACACCAGAAATCAAATCACTAAACAAGCAACAAAATACACCAGGATCACGAAGACTCTTGATTGGCTGTGGCTTTTATCCGTCATTATCCTTTTGATTACCTGGTTTCTTCACATGACACTGCTACAAGTTATCACTGGTTTTATAGTTGGACTAAGTTCTTTGGTAACGCTGGCTTTTGAGCTTCTCAACTTATTCCAACAGCGAAAGGACTTATCAAAGAAGGAAGGACCCCATCATGACTAAACAACTACTCAAAAAAGCCGCCCGGGCAACTAATGCGTGGTTTGGCATTGGCATTTTGGGCGGCATTATTTTCATTCCAATTGACCTCCTCTTTCATAAACAAAATAACTTGCTTGACCTATTCCAATTACTCATTCAATTCATTAGAAATCATTCTTTGATTGGCATTGGTTTAATTATTGGTTGCCTCGCAGCTGGGTGGCTCATCATCTTCTTAGTCATTTACTTTTTTGTTTGGCTTAATCAGGCGATGGCTAACAAAGATTATTTTCATAAGTGAGGTCATTCTAATGGCTAAAATCCGCCAGTTTTCAATTCAAATTAAGGAACATCCATTTGAGACGTTGCTTTTAATTATGTCAATCGCCCTCTTCCGCTGGGTACTGTCTTTAAACAGCATTCTCGAATGGATTGTCATTTCATTGCCAGCAGGCTACTGGTTATTCATTATTTTCGAATTTTGGAGGAGTCAGAAAGATCAGAACTCATCGAATTCATCATCAAAATAACGCTGGCAACGGCCGCCGATTGATCAAAGTTGGCTTAATCATCAGCCTCTTGGTCGTCGCCTTCTTCTGTGATTACTACAAATCAGACTTCCACCAAACACCAATTTTCTGGATCCTTACCATCATTGAAGTTGGTTGCACCACTTTTTCTGGTGGCTACGTGGGCTGGCAAATTACGGCAAGATTTCAAACTAAGAAAAAGGGTCAGGGTAAAAATGAAAGCTAACAAGTATATCACCCATTACTTTAAAACTAATTCAACGGAATATCGCCAAGCCGTCATTAATCAACAGACCTTCCGAATTGGGAAACGCGTCTTTCACCTATCGACACTTTGCTGGATGCTACTCATTGTTTCATTAAGCCTACTCGCCATTTCTGAGACCAGTGGCTTAGGGTTCACCCTCTTTGGAATTGCCATTTTAGGCTTCATCGATGTGGTCAACGCAAGCCTGATTGCCCGGGGACTCGGAATAATTTCAAGCATCATCTTGAGTACCCTATTGACGCTTATCTTTGGAGGCTTACTGCTGTTTTTAGCCGCTATTCTCTTCCATTTCTAGTAACCGCCCAGCCTATTTTAGTTGAGCTTTCAATTGCTTCAACCTATCTAAAATGAGATTTTTTGAGTAGCCACCTTTCCTTAGCTCGTCATCGCTCAGCTGGTTGAGTTGTGTAAAGAACCATCGGCTGAGGTTGAAATATTCACTGTGAGGAACCGCAAACGTCAATCGTGCTAATTTTTCAGCTGCTAGGTTGTATTGCCGATTATCAATCAATTTCTGTAAATCCAACTGATGGGGCAGCTGTTCTCCCTGCTTCTTAGGAAACACAATTTGAGTTGGCCCACCATTTTTACCGCTAATCATCACGCCTAATCCTTGGCCAATTGATCGAATTTGCCGAGTTAAAAAATCTTCATCTTGTTGCATCAGATCATCCCTATCTTGCGAATTTGTTGAAGGTCATTGCTAACATATCATGATCGGATTACCATTGATAGCAAACGGGCACGGTATTCGACTAATGTAAACAACTTTAATCATCCTAAGTGAGCGGAGCAAAGCGCTTAGAAATCGGAGTGTAAGCACCTGTCGAGGAAATTCCTGGGTTTGGAATTTTTTCGATAGGTGCTTACACGCAGATTCCTGCTTTGCACAGTTGTCCTACATAAAAGCTTCACTCGATAACCAATCGAAAACTAAAGAGGTGTGGTTTGCATGTATGTCACGAACCAATTAATCAGATTGCGCAAACAATTCGGCTTTACCCAGACTGATGTTGCGAAAAAGATTCACGTTTCAAGGCAAACTGTCTCCCACTGGGAAAACGGCCGAACTTACCCAGATATTCAAAGTCTCCAGTTACTTTGCGAATTATATGACGTCTCGCTAACTGATTTAGTTAGTGGCGACCTCACAGTAATGAAGGGAAACTTAAAACGACAACGCATTGGCCGCTTAATGGTGGTAATCATCGGCTGCATTATTTTGACCTACCTTTCGCTGCTAACAATGCGTTGGGTTCCGGTCGGTATTGCCATGATGCTAGTAGCAACATTTGCAACACTTGGGGTTGTCTTTAGCATTATCCTAATCACCCAAACCAAGTTTCTTGAGTTAAATACATATCGTCAAATTTTACACTATTTAAAGACGGGTGAAGCTAATCCCGTCAAAAAAAGCACTAAGCAAAGAACCGTGATCATTGTCACTTCGGCTTTGCTTGGTGCTGCTATTGGGCTTACCTTAACGCTATTAATTGGCATCTTCATTTTGGGATGGCATTTTTAACTTCAGCCAAATTTTAAGTTAATTAGTCATTAATTTGAAGCTTATCTGTCGGTTTAACGGTACTTTAGGTTTCACTTCGCAAACTAATTAAGACATGCTATATTGAACATAGACACAAGAAGGGTGGGATTACCATGGAGGATTTAGCTCAACAACTAAAAGAGGCCCGCATTAACCGCGGGCTATCACAAAACGAAGTCGCGACCATCCTGCATGTTTCCCGACAATCGATCTCAAAGTGGGAAAATGGTCGCGGCTATCCGGATATTGATAATTTGATTTCACTAAGCCAATTATACCAAACCTCCACTGACCAGCTACTTAAACAAAATGACCAGCTCGCCCAGGAAGTTCAGGAACACAAGACGATTCCAATGGGTCAAAACAAGCCCAAACAGGCTTCCATGGCGCTCTACCAGAATAACGACGAAGGCATCATTCTCTTAATTTTAACGCTGGTTTCCGCGTTGGTACCAATTGTTGGAATATTCTTACCAATGTACGTTCTTTGGCGAAACAACAAATACAACAGTCTTCACAAGACAATTATTGTCGTTTCAGCTGTTGTCATTCTAATTAGTTTAGTGAGTGTTTATGTGATTATTAGTGACAATTGGCTTCATCCATCTGGCACCAAAATTTACAAGATTAACTAGTCGTGACGTGGATTCGATGATTGGTAACTTTGGTCTTTAACTGAGTTTGATAAATAACGCTGCCAACCTTTCGTGTCATATGTAACGTTACTTTATTTCGAGTAGGCTGGGAAAGGCTCTTTTTCACGATTGAACCGACAATCCCTTTGGCCTTGACGTGAGACACATCGGTAATCTGATTACCACGGGTTGTGACATCATATCGGGCTTCCCAAGAAAGCGCAGAAACGTGCGAAACCCGATAGGTAGCCGCGTGAATTCGAACAGTTGCGCACAAGGTTAAAATAACGATTGTCATTGCCATCATCAACTTTTTGATTTGGTTCATCCCCTCGAGAATTATTGCTATAAACATACCCCAATTCCCGGGTTTGCGCAAATTCGCTAGTCCTGAATCTGTTGAAAGGTCCACACATCCAGTATTAAAGTGATGGTTATCACCAAAATGATTTGATCTAAATCACTTACTTGAAATTCACGATTAACAATCGCCATGATTGGATCAATTAAAAATCCAAGCGCTGCTATATTAAGGATTCCAAATATCATTGAAAAGAAAATTTGTTTCAACTTCATGGTGGTCACCTTTCTCTGGCTATGCTGCTTAACCAATCAACGGCGTTAATTGGTCCTTTTTGCAAAATATACTTTTATTTTAGCACCCAAGATAGTCCCGCCAAGAAGCTGTTAGTTTACGTCCTCGGTCTTCTGGTTTACCTAAATGGAAACTAGGTTTGCGCTTATTTTTTATCTACGCATTTTTTGAAATGGTTAAAGATAATCAAAAAACGGACACAAAATTTTACCTTTGTGCCCGCTTTTTGATGCTATCCAGCATGCCGCTTTTGAGTCTTAGCTTCCTTGATAATCTTCAGTGCACGTTTACGAGTCTTAATGCTTGGACTCTGCAGCCACCGATATGCACTTGCTAAATCTTGTTTTTCCATATTATCACCCCTTAGAATGACAACTTACCTACCAGCTTGCCTTGTGAACGCCTGGAATTTGGCCCATGTGAGCATACTTTCGGAAGTTCAATCGGGACATGCCGAACTTTCGCATATAAGCGCGTGGCCGGCCATCCAATTCATCCCGATTCCGCAGACGAATTGGGTTCGAATCCTTGGGAAGCTTTGCTAATTCAGCATAGTTCCCTTCTTTCTTTAATTCTCGGCGAATATCGGCATACTTAGCGATCATTGCCTTTTGTCTTTCATATTTTGCAACCTTAGATTTTTTTGCCATGTTTTCCTCCTAAAAATAAAGTGAGCGGAGCAAAGCGTTTAGAACTCGGAGCATAAGTCTCCACCAGCAGGAATTCCCGGTTTTGGAATTTTTGCTGGTGGTGCTTATGTGCAGAGTTCTGCTTTGCGCAGCTGTCCTAAAAATAAAGTGAGCGGAGTCAGGCGCTTAGAAACCGGAACGTAAGTCTCCTTGGAGAGAAATTCCTGGGTCTGGAATTTTTCTCCAAGGTGCTTACGTGTAGGTTTCTGCCTGATGCAGCTATCCTAAATAAAGTGAGCGGAGCAAAGCGGTTAGGGATCGGAGTGTAAGTTTCCTCTAACGAAAATTCCGGGTTTGGGGATTTTTGTTAGAGGTGCTTACGCGCAGATCCCTGCTTTGTGCAGCTGTCCTAATACAATTCCTAAAAACACCTTTTAAAAATTCATTTGCGATATTCTCAAACAGTAACGATTACTATTATGTACAAAGTCAATAATTTTGTCAAGCATCATTCTTATTGGAAATTCAATTCTTATCTCAAATCACAACGTGCCCCTACGCCTTCGACTCCAATAAACAGCCTCAATCAATAACACACCTAACCATAGCCCCATAGTGACCGGAATAATTTCTCCAGCCGTTTGGCGGTTAAAATACCAGCTAATAATTGCAATAACACTTAAAATAATAACCAACGGCCAGACTAATTTTCGATTATTCGGCCACCGCTCTAATTTAGATTTGCCAGTTAATTCCTCGACCAATCGATTGATTCGCATTAGAACTAAAAGGTTAATCAGGGCTACTAGCAATAGCAATGCCCCAGCAATCCCAGCGTGATGAACAAATAACAAGCTACCCAGGAAAACAAAATCAATGGTAACTGCTCCAATTCGCACCGGTTTAATCCAATCCAAGACTTCCTGTTTCTTCAAATACTCTTTCATACCGACATCCTCCTTCAAGAGAACGTCCAGTGAGATTTGATAATAGTCACTGATTGCAATCAAGCTGTCAATGTCAGGATAACTGTTCTCGGTTTCCCAACTTGAGATCGTTTGCCGCGACACATTTAGGTGCCCAGCAACTTCCTTTTGGGTTAATTCACGTTTAACACGTTCTTGTTTCAGTCGATCACCAAATCTCATCTGGTTGTTCCCCTCTCTTTTATGTAATGCTAGCTTAACGCCCAATGGCACCAACTACCTAGCAAAGAATCTAGGCAGGCTAATCCACCAGGCCCTAGCTAAATATCGGTAACCAGATTTAAGCCAGTTTGCGTTTTGACTTCTAACTATGGCAATGCTATGTTTAAAGGAAATTCGAGGTGCCTTCATGACAACCAATCATATTAAAATTAGGCCATTACGTCCTGACGAATTAGAAACATTCTGGCAACTAGCCTTTAGCAATCCTAACGCTGAATGGACAAAATGGAATGGCCCTTACTTTCACGACAAGCTTCCTTCAAAAAGGGCCTTCACGACCATCATCGGTCCTAACGATTGGCTCGGTAACGACTATCGGTGGGTGATTACATTTAACGGTAACCTAGTCGGCGCGCTCTTTGCCTATTTTGACGATGGCGCTTTAAAGCGTTGGCTAGATATTGGCATCACCATCTATAACGATCATCTCTGGGGCAACCACATTGGGCAAACGGCCTTACAACAGTGGCTGAACCACCTATTCAGTGACGTTACTAAACTGCCACACATCGGCTTCACCACTTGGTCTGGCAACAAACGCATGATGGCCCTCGGCGATCAGGTTGGCATGACCCTCGAAGGCCGCATCCGACAAGTGAGGTACTGGCAAGGCCACTATTATGATTCAGTCAAATATGGTATCTTACGGTCGGAATGGGAAAAACTAGTAAAACAATAATCAACTACTCACTTTTAGACCAATATTCAAAATAAAATTCCTTTTCATATGATGATTTTAGACTTTCATAACTAAGAAAAAAGCAAATATTTAGCAATTCATTTAGAGATAACATGCTAGTTACTTGCTTTTTCTATATCTATTAATAAATCATTTAACATAATCCTAAGTTTCCAAATCCACTACTACACACCAAACTTTGTTTTCAGCGCTTCAGTAAGTACTTGAGACACATTCGTCTTTTGTTCTTTGGCAATATTATTAAGGTACTCAGGAATCGTCACGTTTTTTCTAATAGTTGGTGAGTACTTCCGCCGAAAGGCTGCAAGATCTACAGAAACATAAGCTAGCTTCTCATCTTTCGTAAGATGAACTGCATTTGGTTCAGACGGTTTAGGATAATCTCTTTTATCTTCAAGCAAATTACCGATTAAATCTTCTGCCATTTCAATTGCGTCCACGATATTATTGCCTTGAGTATATCCACCCTCCAAGTCAGGAACCCGGACAAAAATATAATCGTTATCAGTTTTTAGAATAACTGGATAAATAACTACGTCCTTCTCCATCATGTAGCCTCCTCACAAAAGCGATATTGTATTAATTATCATGGCTTTTCAGTCCTGACTCTTTCAATATTGCATTTTCTAAACCCTTACCTAATTCTTTAGCATGTATGGGAATCATTACTGTTTTTCTCGTTAGTGGGTTAAACATTTTAAGATGGGATGATCCGTTTTGCGATTTCTCAATAAAGCCGTTTTCTTTAAGAAGCTTGATCATTTGACGCGGTTTCATAGGCATTAGGGTCACCCTCTTAGTATATTATAACCTTATCATACACATTTAGTGTGTATTTGGCAAATAATCATACTTTTATACCTCCTCCTGAAGATTCCTCGTGAATCGCCAAACCTGCCAGGCATCCACCAACACAATAAAGATCAGCATTACTCCAAATAACCACAACGGCCAGTACCAGCTGGAAGCAATCGATAACTGGCGAACATTATGCGTATTAATGACGATTTGTTTGACGGTCAAATAAAGGGGCAGATTCCCCAGCACTGCACAAATTAAGAAAGTAACTGAGTAAATGATAGATTCCCACACCCGCTCTGCGAATAAATCTGCGGTCGTAAATCCCAGTAAAGACATTAAGTTCAACTCGCCGGCTTGTTGCTTGCTAACAATCATTGTGATGGTGAGTACGTTGGCTAAAATCACAATAAGTGGCGCGCCCAGATAAAAGACAAACGATAAAATGGCATCAATAAATTGATTCTTGTTACCATTTCCAGGAAAAGTCGTCGTTAGATACATCATCCCAGTTAACAGAAATGATCCGCCAAATAATGGACCAATCAGAGACGAGGCATAATTGTGATTCAATAACGTGTTTCGATAAGCCAGGTTCGCGTTTGCATTGCGCTTCCTTGGCAAAATTACTGTCCATAGTTTGATTACCAACGGCAAAACAATCGGCGTAATCGCCGCAAAGAAAACGATCCCCCAAAACAGGATTTCCATCAACGGCCCAACGTATTCAGCAATGGCCGCCAAGTGATAGCCATTTTGAACCGTTCGCTTAATCAACGGAGATACCGTTAATGCGCTTCGATAACCCAGTATCAAAAAGATACCAGAAACCGCAACAACCAACACGCGTACCAACGAATAGGGCCGGTTACTACTTCGTTTAAAATTAAGCATTTCATTCCGAGCATTCGCAAACAATCTGTGTGAATGGGCAAACCCGGCACCACCGCTGATCATCGCCATTGATAAAACGGTTGTTAGAAACGCCAGCCAAGAAAACGTTAGGTGACCATTTGGAAACCAGGATTTCCCTACCAATCCCTGAGCCCAAGCATAAAGGGAACTGACTGCTGGGATTGAAACTAAATACCCAATCACTGCACTCATCGCACCAACTAACCCAACTTGACCGCCAATGATGGCCGATAACTGGCGCGGATTAGCCCCAAGAATCTCCCACTGAACGTATTCCCGACTTAAGTTTTGAACGATTAATCTCACAACTCCGCTTAGAACCATAAACAACGTTGCCAGGCCAAAAATAGCTGGGAAGATAAAGACGGGGGTTGGATTATGCGGTCCAAGGGCTGCTTGATTCATCATTGCAAAGGTAATGAGGCCGGTAAAGCTCATCCCCATTAAAATACTGGCAATGATAAAGAGGACACTAGCACCCAGCCAAGATTTCCACGAGTATTTAAATTGTAACCAGATCATCTTAATCATGGCGATCACTTCTTTTCATCGTTCAAGGCATCGAACAGCTCTTGCGCGTTAGGCTTAGTCAAAATTTTCCGTAGCTGACCATCCCGTAGCGTAATGGCCCGATCCGTTCTAGCCGCCATTTCAATATCATGGGTGACCATCACAACGCAAACCCCTTGCTTCGTCAAATCACGTAGCAGGCCGAAGATAATTTTGCCAGAAACTGAATCTAAGGCGCCAGTTGGTTCGTCAGCGAAGATTACCCGGCAATTAGAAACAAGCACCCGGGCGATGGCAACCTTCTGTTGTTCACCACCAGATAGGTTAGCAATAAAGTTGTTTGGATTCGTGTTGAAATTGATCTTTTTTAATAACTGGTCAATCTGATCCCTGTCGAATTTTTTGTGAGCTAACCGCAATGGCAGCACGATGTTATCAAATGCCGTCAATGCCGGAACTAAGTTGTACGACTGAAAGATGAACCCAACTTGAGTACGGCGAAACGTTGCCGCTTTAGATGGCCGTAACTTGTAAGGGTCAACCCCAAGCACCTCAACTAATCCAGAGGTTGGCTTAGACAAGCCAGACATACAATGTAGTAAGGTCGATTTCCCCGAACCAGAGGGCCCCACGATACTTAAAAATTCGCCCTCATTTGCCGTTAAGGAAACGCCGTGTAAGATTTCCAAGTTGGTTTGCCTGCCACCAGTTGCCACTTTCTTGGTGATGTTTTGAATATCAATCACTTGTTTACTCATGCCACTCACCACTTTCCAATCAACCACCACATTACCGTGTCGGTTAATAATTATCGTAACGCCAGCCCAGATCATTATTTCCGATATAACAAATCTGTTAAGTTCACTCACCTTCATTTAACTACCAAATTAGTAATAATCCTAACAATTTGTCTCATAATTATAAGTTTTGACTGCCACATACCGTACTTGAATGACCCCCACCACCGCAATAAAAATCATGATCACTGGCCATAGCCAAACCGGCCAGATGAAGATAGCAGTCCATGGTAGCGTAACGGCATTATGCGTCGCAATTACCAAATGCGTGACAACCAGGTACAGCGGGATATTGCTAATGACGGCGCAGATTAGAAAGGTCGTTGCATAAATAAACGCTTCCTGCCATTTTTCGTTAATTAAATTTTGCGGCGTAAATCCCAACACAGAAAGTTGGGTTAAATCCGCTCGTTTGCGAGCATTCGTCATAATGGTAATGGTCAACACATTTGCCAAGATAATGAGCAGGGGCGTCCCCACAAAACTAATAATTGACGCCGCGGTGTTGGCCGCCGCTTCTTGATTCGTCCCAAAGTTCGTGATGTCAGAGGCAATATAGGTAATCCCGGTTAACATAAATGAACCGGCCACCAACGGCGAGATTAGTGAAGCCAGGTAATCTTTATCAAACGTCGTGCTCCAAAATGCGGTATTGACTGCTGACGAGGTTCTTTTCGGCAACATAATCGTCCATAGCTTAATTAACCATGGCAAAATCAGCCGGGCAATTGCCGTAAATAAAATGATCGACAGCAACACAATTAACAGTAAATTAGGAATATAGGCCTTCCCGGCTTCGTGAAAATTACCCGCTCGAAGATAATGCCGAGCTTGGGGTGTGATGATCAGGGAGTCCCCATACACGAAGACTAGCCCAACTGAACTGACAATCACCACCAGCCAGTGGCTAATTAGTTGGCGTAGAGACCGGGGCTTTGCCGTTGTTAGAATCTCATTTTGACCGTGAGCAAACAATTTATGAGCGTGTAAATACCCAGCTACCCCAGAAGTAACTGCCATAAATCCCACTGTCAGCAAACATGCCGTAACTGAAAATTCAAATGGAAAAACCCCAACCTTTTGAAAAAACGACTTAAGGCCAAACGAAATGATTAGCCACGTATTCAGTGGCACCATCCCCGGTACCGCCAGCACAAACCCAATCAAGCTTCCAAGCGCCCCAATCAGGGCCAATTGCCCCCCAATCAACCCAGACAGCTGCTGGGGATTAGCCCCTAAGATCGTCCATAGGGTGTATTCCCTCCTCGCCCCGTTAATAATTAACTTAACGACCCCACTGGAAACAATTAGGATCGTTACTAAACCAAAAATCAGCGGGTACTCAAACACAGCGCTTGGGTTTAGCTCTTTTGGTAAATTAGGGAAGTGGTCTCTAATGGTAAAAATTGCGTTCAAACACGTTCCGGTTAAGAAGCCCGTTACCACGAAAAGCAACAGCGTTAATAGCCAATTCTTTAGGGAATGCTTAAATTGTAACCACGTAATCCGAAGCATGTTGATTATCTCCCTTCCTCATTCAGAACTTGGAAAAGAGCTTTGGCAGTTGGCTGGTTAAGAACCTTTTCCAAACGCCCATCCCGCAACGTGATTGCCTTATCGGTCGCAGCCGCCATTTCAATATCATGGGTGACCATGACAATACAGATCCCCTGTTTCGTTAAATGACGCAACAGGCCAAAAATAATCTGGCGGGAAACGCTATCCAGCGCTCCGGTTGGTTCGTCCGCGAAGATAATCCGGCTGTTGGCCACCAACACCCGGGCAATGGCGACTTTCTGCTGCTCACCCCCGGAGAGGCTTGAGACAAAGTTATTGGGGTTGGCAGCAAAGTTGAGTTTCTTTAGCAACGTCTCAACCTTCTGGGGGTCTACCTTTTTGTGGGCCAGCCGCAATGGCAAGACGATGTTATCAAACGCTGGTAGCGCTGGAATTAAATTATAGTTCTGGAAAATAAAGCCAACCTGATTGCGGCGAAACTCAGCAGCCTTGCTGGCACGTAATTGATAGGGATCGGTTCCTAGCAAATGCACCTCGCCACTCGTTGGTTTGGAAAGACCAGACATCACGCTAAGTAAAGTGGATTTCCCCGCCCCAGATGGCCCGACGATACTTAAGAACTCACCGGCATTAGCCTGCAAGGAAATGCCGTGTAAGATTTCTAACGGCTTTTGACTGCCATTAGTCGCCACTCGTTTCACGATATGATTCACATCAATTACTTGTTCATTCATGTCATTCACTCTTTTCCATCACGCATCACTTCTTCGCCTGCTTATCGACTGGCGTTACCTCATAGAAAAACGAATTAACGTTATAGCGATAGTAGGCTTTTAGCATGCGCCAAATATAGGTGTTAAACTTCCACCAAATTGGCAGGACAACAATGGCGATAATGGTAAACAGACAGGCAACGCCAAATCGCGACCATTCAAACTGGCGAATGCCGTAAACAGCTTGGTAACCAATCGCAAGCGGCGCAATGAGGCCACCAAAGATCATTGCCCAATTTGTCAATAAGAAGGTCACAATGGAAATGGCAACCATCCAAAAGAACAGTAGGTTAAATACCATGCTGCCAAAGAAAGCAAAGAAATTAAATTTGTGCATCACGACCTTGTCACCTCCGAAAAAGTAAGCCGGTTCAACGTCAAAGAGCTTGGCAAGATCTTCCAGCGCGGTAATTGGCGGCAGGTGCTTGTCACCTTCCCAGCGAGCAACCGTTTGCTGGGTCACAAACAATTTCTCGGCCACCTCGCTCTGGGTCAATCCAAGTACTTCACGTTTCTGTTTAATCCGTTGCCCAATCGTTTCAGCCATCGCCATCAACTCCTCTGTCCTGCTTCAATTTTACTTAACCACCATTTTGAGTGAAACACTAACAATTTATTTGATAAGGACTCTTTTACCTATCATACCGTAGTTTTGAGGGATTAAAAAAGAGTCCAGCGGTTGGCTGAACCCTTTTTGATTGTTGAGTTTGTGATTGTTCGCTAACCTTGGTTTTTAGTTTGCGGTTTTAGAAACGTTTCTTTCTGAAGACCAGGTAACCCGCTACAAAGAATATCATGATGTAAGCTAAGGCCCCGGTGATAATTTGCGGGTTCGTTAGTAATGTCGTTGCATGATATTCTGGGTAATTACCGTACTGTAAAGTTGCCATGTACATATTAAACGGATTCCACTTAGCAAGGGAAGCTAATGGTGAGTTGTTATTCATCAAGTCAGCTGAAATCCCTTCACCAAAGAACACAATGGCCAAACTAAGCGTTACGACGATTGCGTTTGAATTAATAATCGTTGAAATCAGGAAAATTAAGCTAATGATTAACATAGAGGTTACCAGGTCTACTCCCACCAGCGAAAACATGTTCACGATTAGTGGCTGATGATATCGATATACCGCAGACCAAGAAACTGGCTTAATTGTTGAGGCCACAATAAGGGTAAAGATAATCGCAATCACGTGAAGGATAATATCATAGACAAAGATGGTAATTAACTTCGCAAAGTAGACATCAAGCTTCCTCGGTGATCGATACAACAATGTCAGAATCGCATGGTTTTGAAATTCCATCGAAAACATCGTTGAACCCACAATCACTAAAATAACCGTAATGACATCCCCAGAATCGTACGTCAACATTGCCAGTAACCTTGCCGTGGGATAAGCAATAAACGCGCCCATAAAGGCCAATAATAACAATGGCGCAAACCATGTTAGTTTCTTATGAGTAAACTTATAAAATTCTCGGTATAAACTTTTTTGCATCCTATTCACCTTCCCTTCCGATAACCGCTAAACTCGCCTATTTTTAAATAAAACATCACCTACAACAATGAAGATGATGGCATAAACGGTGTTCGCAGCTACAAGTTGGAAATCACTTAAACCAGAAACCTTTACATAGATTGCATTTGTAAATTGATTAATCACAAAAATCATATTTAACGGATTCCATTTAACGATCGAAGCAATGGCGGGCAAGCCACTCATCACAAGTGCTGACAGGTCCGCACCTAAGAAGATCACTGCCAAGCCAACGCCGACAACGGCAGCGTTCACTTTAATTAACGCAATTAAAAAGAATGCTAATGTAATGATGAAGATCAGATAAACGAGGGTACCCAAAATGTTCAGAAGCAAATCAGCCCATAACGGATGCTGATTATAGTTGGCCAGCCAGCTATACCGATTGCCAACCATCACCATTTTTAGAATAAACGTTAAAACAATTCCCAACAGTAGCAACGAAACGCCATAGAGGGTGATCACGATCAGTTTGGCAAAATAGATAAATGACTTATTTGAGCTTTTATAGAACAACGTCATAATGGTTCGGTTCTGATACTCCATCGCCATAAATGTAGAAGCAATCGTAATCATGATAATGGTGACCCATTGGCCGGCACCAAATCCCTGCGCGACAATGCCACGGCTAACCCCTGACTTGGAGACGGCTGAATATAACATCAAAACAAACAACGCAATCACGCCATACAGCGGAATTCGTTGATGGCTGAATTTGAAAAACTCCTGCTTTAAACTATTTTTCATGATTCTGCCTTCTTTGCTGTTCAAGCAAGCTGACAATGGTTTGCTCAAAATTCAATCCCTGCGGTGACAGTTCGATCAACCTAATATGATGATCATAAAGCAAATCTTGAACTTGATATGAGAGCTCCCTCGGTATCAATAGATACTCATCTGATTTGGTAACTGGAACCTGGTTAGCGGCAAACAATTTCTCGGTCGTTGGCATGTCCTCAGTTAATACCCGGTACTGCTTGTGACTAACCCGGTTGAATTCATCAATTGGCTGATCGACAATAATCTTGCCCTCAGTAATTAATAACACGTTGGTCATGACCTTTTGTAATTCACCCAACACATGGCTGGAAATCAAAAAGGCAGATCCTTGAGCGGCGTATTGCTTAATGATCTGACGAATTAAAATCGTCGCTTCAATGTCAAGACCATTCATTGGCTCGTCGAGGATGATCAGTTGGGGCTTGTTTAATAGTGCAATTGCAATCCCTAACTTTTGTTTCATCCCCATCGAATAATCCTTTGATTTAGTGTTAATATAAGAATCCATCTTTAGGAGCGAAAACACGTGGTTCATATCAGTTTCATCCAGCGAATACAATTTTAAGTTTTCCAGTCCAGTTAAGAACGGGTAAATTGCCGGGTGTTCAATTAACGCGCCAACCCGAGTTAACGCTGCGTGGTCATTTTCAGTGACCGATTTATCTTCAACCGAAATATTACCGGTAAACTTAGTTAACCCTAAAATCGTTTTCATAATCGTCGTTTTACCGGCGCCATTGGGACCAATTAAGCCAACAATGGACCCGGGGTTAGCTTGAAACGAAACGTCTTTGATGATTTTCTTTCTGCCAATAAAGGTATTAATATGACTAATTTTAAGCATTAAATCATCCCCATAGTTAGTAAATGTCAGTCCTGAATTCAATTCAGATTGTCATATTAGCTACGGAAAACAAGAATGAACTTATAAGAAGGATTTACTTATCTGCGATTAACGTTCGTGACTCGTTATGGCTTTCGATTACTTGCCATCTTTTGTAGTATTAGAATCGTAATAATGTTCACTATACCAATGACCCCAACAACAGTTGATATATACTGAAGATTCAAACCCATATCTAACAAATTCGTAAAGGCACTATACAGCGAAATAACTACGAACAGAGAATAAACACTCAAAAATATCGGCGATCGTAAGGAATGAATCACTTTTAGTCCCCAGCGACTCACGAACAATCTCAATCCTAGTGCAAAAACAAATAACCAATCAACCGGTATAAATCCCTGATAGTAAGTAGGGCTTTGTGTGAATCTTCCAGTTATTAGCATCGCTAAAATAATATCCAGTGAAGTCCTGGTTATTCGAAGCGCTGGTGAAATTGGTTTAGCTATTGATATTTGCTGATGTTCAGACGCCTTCGCATCAGATACCAACTCATCAATTGAGATGTGGTAAATCTTGGCCATTTGCCGAAGCATATCAATGTCTGGTCGATTACGGCCAGTCTCCCAACCAGAAACCGTCTTCCTTGAAACATGGAGTTGGTCAGCTAATTGTTGCTGGGTGATCGCCAAATCACTTCTTGTTTTCTTAAGCTTTTGAGCAAAATGAATATCGTTCATCTTGATCCCCCTAAACATAATTCCGAAAATATGATCCGACAAGCTTTCCTTTAGAGCTTTACTGATATATCAACGTTTATAACTGATTTAATGTCTTTACAACAATAACTATTTTGGAAACCAGAAACCTGGGTTTGTGACTATGTATTAGCTTAGATTACTTAAAATCAAGTAACCTAGCCAGAATTAGACCTAATAAGTAAATTTTACCATTCTCCCAACTATCCTTCACCTTTCACATGGTAGATACTAAAAGAACTGTTCAGTAGCTAGCTGAACAGTTTTTGAATAATATTGAGTTTGTATTTTTAGAAACGTTTTTTTCTAAAAATCAGGTAACCCAATGCAAAGAATACTAAAATATAGGTAAGTGCCCCCATTGTAATCTGTGGATCCGTCAATAACGTTGTTTCATGATATCCTGCATAATAAACATATTGATGTGTCAACATAGTCATATTTAATGGATTCCATTTAACCCAGGCAGTTAACAATGAATGATTTGCTAACAAACTACTTGAAATATACTCACCAAAGAATACCACCGCTATACTAAGGGTCACCACCACTGCATTTGAATTGATAATGGTTGATATCATAAACACAATACTAATAATCAGCATCGACGTGATAATATCAACCCCGGTGGTTAAAAACATATTAACCACTAATGGTTGATGATACTGATAGATTGATAACCAAGAAACTGGTCTCATTGTCGCCGCTAAAGTAAAGGTAAAAACAATCGCCAAAACGTGTAGGATCAGATCGTAAACAAAAATTATTATAAACTTATTTAAGTAAACAGCCATTGCTCTTCTAGACTTATAAAGCAACGTCAAAATAGCATTGTTTTGAAACTCCATCGAAAACATCGTTGCACCCATAATCACTAATAAAATTGTAATTGCGTCAGTTGAATCACAAGTCGTTACCGCCAAGAACCGGGCGGATATGTAACCACTAATTGCAATCATAAAAATTAATAATAACAGAGGGGCAATCCACGTAAACTTCTCATGGCGAAATTTATAAAACTCTCGGTATAAACTCTTACTCATAACGCTCACCTTCCTATGTTCAATAACCACTATACCCATCTACTTTTGAACAAAATGTCACCAGCAATCATAGAGATAACCGCGTAAACTAGGTACCAATAATAATTTGACCAGTGCTAAGATTGGAATACTTCGCAAGAATTGGATTAGATAATTGATTAATCACAATGATAGATACTTAAAAAGCTGCTTAGTATCTAGCTGAACAGCTTTTTAAAATGCTACGTCAGTTTGCACAAGTTAGCCCTTGATTCACCATTTTAGAAACGCTTTTTTCTGAAAACGAGATAGCCGGTCATCAAAAAGGCCAAAACATATGTTGAAGCGCCAATTATTAATTGGAAGGTCGTTAAACTAGTCGCCTGAATCATCGCCTGATTATAATACTGCTTGGTAAGATCAAGCATATTGAAAGGATTCCACCTAGCGAAATCGGCTAAATGTGCATTTTGAAGCAAAAAGTTATACGAAATATCATTTCCCACAAAAATAATCACCATGTTAAGTGTAACAACAACGGCATTAGAATTAATTAAGCAAGATGTCAGAAAAATGATGCTAATCAATAGCGTTGCTGTAATGAAGTCTACGCTACTGGTTGTCAACATATTGATTATCAACGGTTGGTGATACTGATAAACTGCCAGCCAGGATATTGGTTTCGCAATGCCGGTCAACGTCAAAACAAATGTAAGGAGTATCGCGCCCAAGTGGAGAATGAGATTGTATCCTAACGCAACAATTAATTTTGCTAAATAAACGTAATGCTTACTAGGTGATTTATACAGAACCGTTAGAATCGCATGGTTTTGAAACTCCATCGAAAAGATACTCGAAACGACAATAATCAACGTCAATAGAATTCCTTCACTAGAGCCATAACAAGTCATTGCCAATAACTGTGGTTGGTCTTTTCCCGTAGCAAATCCAAACGCAACCATCAAAAACAAAACCAGCAGCGGGGCAAACCAAGTAACCTTTTTATGACTAAATTTATAAAACTCCCGATATAAATTAGTCCTCATTATTATCTTCCTTCTATCCATCTAAACAATTATACTCGTCGTTTTTTAAAGATTAAGTACCCGAACACACTAAAAATAATCATATAAGCGATGTTGGCAATGATAATCTGATCAGTGCTCAAATAGGAAATCTTACTAAAGTAACCGGGAATCATCAGTTGATTAATTACATATATCATATTAAGTGGATTCCATTTGAGTAGCGGAATGAGACTAGGAAAATTTCCCATAATGACGCTTGAAAACGCTGCTCCCAAGAAGATAATTGCCAATCCGATGCCCACAACTGCCGGATTGTTCTTAATCCAAGAAATCAAGAAGAACGCTAAGGTAACAATAAATAATATATAAATGAAACTGCCTGTTAAGCTCATTAACAGCGCATTAATGAGATCTGAATGCTTGAATGAAGTTGTCCACTGATAACGGTTACCAACAAATAAGGCTTTAAAAATAACAGTTATTAGAAAGCTCAAAACCATCAAAGCAAGTCCATAGAGAATAATGACAAGCATTTTAGCAGTGTAAATATATGCTTTATGCGAGCTTTTATAAAACAACGTCATAATGGTCCGGTTCTGATACTCCATCGCCATAAACGTCGATGCAATGGTGATCATGATAATGGTGACCCATTGCCCAGCACCAAATCCCTGAGCGACAATGCCACGGCTAACCCCTGATTTGGAGACGGCTGAATATAACATCAAAACAAACAACGCAATCACGCCATACAGCGGAATTCGTTGATGGCTGAATTTGAAAAACTCCTGCTTTAAACTATTTTTCATGATTCTGCCTTCTTTGCTGTTCAAGCAAGCTGACAATTGTCTGTTCGAAGTTCAAGCCCTGTGGTGATAATTCCAATAACCGGATGTGATGAGAATAGAGGATATCTTGAACTGGATACGACTGGTCCCGTGCAATCAGTAGATAATTATCTGTCTTGGTAATCGGAATTCGATTATCCCTGAAAAGTTTCTCAGTAGCTGGCATATCTTCGGTTAATAACCGGAATTGCTGGTGACTAACCCGGTTGAACTCATCAATCGGTTGATCAACAATAATCTTGCCCTCAGTAATCAGTAACACATTGGTCATGACTTTTTGCAATTCACCTAGTACATGACTAGAAATCAGAAAAGCCGATCCCTGAGCCGCATACTGCTTGATAATCTTCCGAATCAAAATTGTGGCTTCAATATCCAGGCCGTTCATTGGTTCATCCAGAATAACCAGTTGCGGTTTATTCAATAACGCAATCGCAATCCCCAGTTTCTGCTTCATCCCCATTGAATAATCTTTTGACTTATTATTGATATAAGAAGTCATTCCTAGGAGCGAAACCACATGATTCATATCAGCCTCATCAAGCGAATATAATTTGAGATTTTCCAGACCGGTTAGAAACGGATAAATAGCAGGATGTTCAATCAGTGCGCCGACTCGGGTTAACGCACCGTGGTCGTTCTCGGTAACTGACTTGTTTTCAACTGAAATCTTGCCAGTAAACTTGGTCAACCCTAAAATCGTTTTCATGATTGTGGTTTTACCAGCCCCATTAGGCCCAATCAGACCAACAATCGAGCCGGGGTTAACTCGAAACGAAACGTCTTTAACAATTTTCTTTCTGCCAATAAAGGTATTAATATGATTAACTTGAAGCATCAAATCATCTCCATATTATTTCTGCAGAAAACTAAAATGACATAACTTAATTTTAAAAACCGCTCAGTTTCTAGTTATCGGTTTCCACCCAGTTTTTAAGCAAATAAATGCTAATAGCTGATTCAACAATGGCTAGTGCCAGAATGTAAACACTCGCAAAGTAAACTTCAAAGTAAACATTAGAAGAGTAATTAACCAAGTCATGGAAGTGGTGCAAGAACCCATTCACAAGTTCTATCGTATAAGTAGAAAAATACAGGAACCCAACGATGACAACGACATATAAAATAAATCGGAAAAATTTTTGGCGGGCATCTGGCAGGAAGTTAGTGAGTGAATTCCCAATCAGGTGAATTAAGCTAATCGTTGCCCAGAAAAACAATGCCAGCGCAATGGTAAGCAGAATTGAACCCGTAATGATGACAAAAATATTCATCCCAAAGCTGGATTTATCGGAATTTTGATAGGTTTCCGAAAAGATTCGCCGGACTTGCCTACTGATCTCCGGGAAATCCAGGGCCGAAGTAACGAGTGCTAACCCAATTTGGGATAATCCTAGATAAACCATCCCTACCAAGGCAGATAACATCCCCGCAGAATATAACTTTGTATCACTGGCTGGAATCAATCGGTAAGAACTGTTGACATAGGTATGTTCGACGTTTCTTGCCAACAGGATAAACGCCACAAAGCTGGCGATTACCGAATACGAGAACGTAATTGCTAGCGGGTCCATTCCGCTCAATGTTCCCTTATACACTTCAAAGAGAATCGTCAAAATAATTGCTAACACGTCGACAATTAAGATTCGGTTAATGATCGAAATCTTGGGACGCGACAGCGCTTTAGTTATACTCATGAAACTAGTCATCCATATCATTCCCTTCATAAATACTTTCGTAATACTGTTCAATACCTTCCGCGTACTGGGAACGAATCTCCTCAGCGCTCTTTTGGGTATAAATTCGACGATCCTTAATAATGACCACTTCATCTAAAATACTCGAAATTTCGGAAACATAGTGATCGGAAACCACAATCACAGCATCCGGTGCTTTCCATTTAATGATGCTTTGAATAATCTTCTTGCGGCTCATACTATCAATTCCGCCAAAGGGTTCGTCTAACAGATAAACCTTTGTATCTCTCGATAGGGTCAACCCAATTACTAATTTCTCCTTCATCCCTTTTGAAAGAGCTGATAACCGCAGCCCTTCATCGATTTGAAGAAAACCGGCAACCTGGTTGTATCGATCCACCGAAAAGTCAGGATAAACGTCTTCGTAAAAGCTAATAATCTTTTCAATTCGGATGCTGGGGTTAAAACCATCAAGCTGTTCACTGAAGCTAACCACCGCTTTTTTAGCCGCAACGGCATCTTGGCCAGCAATCTTAATTGTTCCGTGGGCCCCCTTAGCAAGCCCGGCAATTAGGCGCATCAACGTCGTTTTCCCAGCCCCATTTTCACCAAGCAAGCCGACCGTTTTACCTTGTTCAATGTTTAAATTAATGTCTTCTAAAATACTTTTGTAGTTCTTATGATAAGTAAGGTTTGAAATCTCAATTGTGTTGGTCATCTTTATTAGTCCTCCTGTCTTTTATATATTGTCTTAAGTACTGCACGATTTCATCATCAGTCACGTTTAAATTGTGTAAGTTTTCATACATTGCGTGCAATTGTTCCATAATCATCTTGTGGCGAACTTGATTAATGGCTGCTTGATCCTCCGTTACAAAGTTCCCCAATCCCCGCTTGGACTCAAGAATTCCTTCTGAAATCAATTCACTTAGCGCTCGCTGAACGGTGTTGACATTAACCGTTAAGTCAACCGCCAGCTGCCGGACAGCCGGAATCTTTTCTCCCGGAACAAGCTTACCGGTGATGATCCGCCCGTAAATATAATTTTTGATTTGATAATAAATTGGAATTTTGTCATCAAACTTCATTGTGCTACCTCCCTAGTGTTATATCTTACTAATACACAATAACACGGTTTTACGAAATTGCAAATATGATTCTAAGATAATTGTAGAAAATCGTGACAGAAATAATTACGCAAACAATTAATTGGTGATAGTTCAATTTCAAAATTGGTTGACGCTACAAAAAGACCCACACGACATATAGTTAAATAGGTCGTCTGGGTCTTTTTACTGGGTTGATTGCTATTATTTTGCTTTATAAATTTTGAAATGAATTGACGGTGTTCTGTTCTCTTTTTACATAGATTGGGATCGCTCCGCAAAGCAAAAGCCTGCACCTAGACTACCTTAGCCCAAAATCCAAGCCCAGGATTTTCGGCAGCATAGTGGAAACGTGCGAAGCCAAGCAGAGACTTGCATCTAAGGAACTTCCAACTCAAACCCAAGCCCAGGGTTTAAGCTGAAAGCTCCTTAGATTCCAGTCTCTAACCGCTTGGTTTCGCACTCTAATTGTGTACCACCCCCGGCAACAATTTTCCCATCGAATTAATTTCCAATCTTACCAATACCACTTTGTCATTATCCAATGGCAAGCCATCAATATAGACTTCCCGGTGTTGATTATCGTGAACCCGCTCATAGCCATTATCCTTAATTGCATCGGTGAGTCTTTTTAGTGCTGGCGCATCTAGTGTTACCGGTCCTTGGTTAATTGTTTGGATTTCAATGCCCTCGGCTAGATGTTCAAAGTGAAGTTCATCCTCGTCGAAGTTATCAAAATTGGTTTTGGTCATTGCGGCCGCAAACGCCTTTTCATCAATAAATAACGGTTGCTTGATCCAAATTTTAAAGTGTTCACCACCACCGTCTTTAGCCGTCCATACTGCCTGAACTGGATAGGGAACGTAGGCTTTAAATCCCGAAACCGGAATGTCATTGTCTGGCCCACCACTAATCGTCTTGGCAACTTGGGCAGCAGCACTTGCCAACCTCAAAAAGTTAGCGTCATCCGTATGCTCAGCGGCGTCTCCTTCAGCTGTCAGGTAGCTGCGTTCCGTTAAATCAACAAATCGCGGTTCCTCAATGCGGCCATATTCTTCTGGCTCAAATGTTTCCCAATTAAACATCATTATCACCCCTTATTTGCGGTCAATATAAGCCGAATCGGGGGTAAAAGCAACCAATTAGACCGCTCAAATCCACGTGCCGCTTTCGGGACAACAGTAGTCCAATTGACCCTCAGTTGTGCACCTTGTTTGTATTTGGTTTTCTTTTCATTAAGTGAATCGGAATAATTGTCATTCACAATGTTTGCTTTTACCTCCTGCTAATTTATAATAATGGTGTATACGTAACCGCTTTCATTTATTCTAAGGGGGATTTCATTATGACAATTAAAAACGTAACGGTTGCCGGTAGTGGTGTGTTGGGTAGTCAAATTGCCTTTCAAGCTGCTTTTAAGGGATTTAACGTCACTGTTTATGATATTAATGAGGACGCAATTAACAAGGCTAAAGATCGAATCAGGGGCCTGCGACATGCGTATAAAACCGATATTGCCGCCACCGATGCCGAGTTTGAAAAGGGGCTCGCCAATATCGGTTACAGCTGGGACTTACAGCAGGCTGTCTCTGACGCTGACTTAGTTATTGAAGCCATTCCGGAACGACCAGACATTAAAAAGGACTTCTACGAAAAAATTGCTAAATTTGCACCTAAAGAAGCCATCTTTACAAGTAACTCATCGACATTAGTGCCAAGTATGTTCATGGAAGATACTGGCCGGCCAGCCCAATTCTTGAACATGCACTTTGCCAACCAAGTTTGGTTGAACAATACGGCTGAAATTATGGGATCGCCGAAAACTGACCCCGCCATTTATCAAGAAATTGTTGATTTTGCCCGTAACATCGGTATGATCCCAATTCAATTGAAAAAAGAGCAGCCTGGTTATATCCTGAACTCCTTATTAATTCCACTACTGAGTGCTGGTGAGGACCTTTGGGTAAAGGGCGTTGCGGATCCACAAATGATTGATCGAACTTGGATGGCGGCCACTGGTGCACCAATGGGACCATTTGCCATTCTAGATGTCGTTGGTATTCGAACGGCTTACAATATTACTTTGGCAGAAGCCCAAGCTCATCCAGAAGCCAATACCCAACCCCTTGCAGATGCACTAAAGAAGCTGCTTGATGAAGGCAAGCTGGGGATGGAGTCTGGAGAAGGCTTCTACCACTATCCAAATCCTGAATTTAAGCAGAAGGATTTCTTGAGTATTTAGTTTGCTAACTAGCATAAGTGTTCCAAATTAAAGTTGATCCTTTAATAAAAAGTGCAAACCAATATCTTGGTTTGCGCTTTTTAGTTTCTTCAAGTCATTCAAAACAGGTAGTTGATACTAATATTTGTTCCTTTATCAACAAGCCTGCTTCACCCTATTTTATACTAAGCGCCGCACAATCCCATTCGTTTCTTTGCGCCAGGCAGGGGCGTTCAGGGTTGAAATGCCAACTCCGCCCGTGTCCGATTGGCCGTGATCATGTAAGAAGAGGTTCTGCCCGAGATAAATTGCCACGTGCGAATTAACTTGCCCCTTTGAATTAGTGAAGAAGAAAATATCACCGCGCTTCATGTTTTGAAATTTAACGGGTGTTCCCATTGTTACCAAGCTATAAGTTGTCACACTGTCTAGGCTTCCAAGTGTGACACCTGCTTTTGAGTAACAATACCTCACAAATGACGAGCAATCGAATTGGTGATGGCGAACATCGCTCAGTGTTCGGCCACCACCATAATCATATTTCGACTTACCGACCAACTTTAGCCCAGCCGAAATTGCGGTTTCAACTTTAAGATTAGCCTCCTTCAACTGCTGCAGGTCACGAAACCGAACGTTTTGCGCACTGATCCAGTATTGATTGCCATTTTGCGAGAAGGAAATGTACCCTTTCCACTTATGGTTATTAAGATCCTTGCGAGACTCCCCCATCACGTTATCCTTAAGATGATTCGTACGAACGGTGCCTAAGTACTTTTCCCCTGCAGTCCCCGCAGGCTTCGAATATAGCCGAGCAGTTCGGCGTAGAATCCTTAATCGGTAAGGATACTTATACGACTCAAACACTTTATTCGGTGCCACACCCTGCTTAACTGCCGCAATTGGCGTTGGCGTACTATCCGAGCTTAGACTTGTCTTGATAAGGACACCAGCAACAATAATTATCCCCAGAATTCCTAAAACGAATAATAACCTATGATGCGATTTCATTATAATTCTCCCCTAAAAAGTGAGCGGAGCAGAGCGGTTAATAATCAAAGTGTAAGTTTCCTTCGAGGAAAATTCCTGGTTCTAGAATTTTTGTAGAAGGTGCCTACACGCCGATTATTGCTCTGCGTAGCTGTCCTGTAATGTTATGAACTAATTACATTATGGGCATAGTTATGAATTAGAGGTATCAATTAACAACTTCTTATAAAGTTCTTAGGATTTTTAACCACCTTTTAGAAAACGACTAACGTTAATCTTCAGGTGTCAGTAAAACCTTTCCCACACTTTTCCCAGATTCAAGATAATCATAGGCTTGCTTTCCTTGGTCTAAGTCAAAAATGGTTGGTTCAACTGGTTTGACCAATCCCCGCTGAACGTATGCAAATAGGCGGGAACTACGTCTTTGCCGCTCTTTGGCGCTAGTTAGATAATCCCACAAATCCCCAGTAGCCAAAGTTTGCGACTTTCCCATCACATCTAGCAAGTCAATCTTAGGTGGATTACCACCAGCTATGCCAAAGAAGACCACCGTTCCTCTGCGTTTTGCAAGCTTTAAACTCAACGGCACCGTGCTGCCAATCCCATCAAACACAGCGTCAAAATCCGATTCTAGTTTCTGATGCCATCCCGGCACCCTTAAGTAAACCTTGCTGGCACCATGCTTAAGTGCGACTTGCTGCTTGGCTTTGGTAGATACTGAACCAAATACATTCACCCCATCTGCCATGAGAATTTGGGCCAATAGTTGGCCGACGCCACCACTAATCCCATGAATAAAGGCGTTATCTCCAGGATGACTGCGAACAAGATCGTGGGCCAAGAAATCAGCGGTTAATCCTTGCAGGCCAATTGTGGCAGCCATTTTAGTGGTTAAGTCGCTAGGAATTTTAATCGCTTTTTCAACTGGGATTGCGACTAACTCAGCGTTCGCCAAAGGGACGTCAACGAACAGAACCCGCTCACCAACCGTCCAATTTTCAACGGCATTACCAACCTTAACAACTGTCCCCGCCGCTTCGTATCCATTAATATATGGGGCATGCTTTTTAATCTGGTAATCACCTCGGCGCCGGTAAATATCAGCGAAGTTCAAACCAATGAAGGCCGTTTGAACTAACAAATCGTGATTCGTCGATTTGGGATCAGCAACTTGCCCATACTTCAAAACTGAGGAATTCCCAAATTCATTAAAATAGAGTGCTTTCATCTAACTCCCCCATTTCCTGGTTGATTGTTTGCAGCCGCTGATTTAATCGCCCAAGTGTTGCCATTGCCCGACCATCTTCCACAACATCCAACGGCCGGTGACCGTTGGCAATTACTGATGCGGTGAATTTCCAACCCAAAAAATCACAAATGTAATGGAATTCGGCGATGATTGGTTGGCCCTTTACCCGCGGATCGTCACTTCCAACCAGCAATATGATGATTCGTTTACCCATCATCTTGACCTTAAAATCTTTATCAGTCGCCAGGCTTTCAGACCATCGATCAATGAAATTCTTGAGTAAACCAGAGACCCCATACCAGTATATTGGAGTTGCAAAAACAACCAGGTCAGCAGCAACTAGTTTGCTAACCAATGACTGATAATCATCATGATCGACCTGCCATTTTCTACCCGTGTGCCGTTGATCAACAATTTCGTTGATTTGATAATCAGCTAAATCAATGCCGGTATGTGCCACGCCAGTTAACAATCTTTGAATCATTAACCCTGAATTGCTGGGCTTTCGGGAACTACCGTTAATCGCTAATAATCGCATTATTTTCCTCCAAATATGGCATCAGTATAGCATTGTGGCTATAATTGAAATCAAAAGTTGCATATAGTTCACAGGAGGGGTTAATGACACACTATGGGAAGACTTTTAAACACCTAAGAAAAGAAAAGGGCATCAGCATTGCCTCAGCAGCAGCCGGTGTCGTTTCCAAATCGTTTCTATCTCGGTTTGAGCGGGGCCTTTCAAATATTTCCTTTGCCAAAATGGTCGATTTATTAGTCAACATCAACGTTTCCGTGACCGAATTTATTTATCTGGACGCGGTTCGAAACGGTCAACTACCAGCTTTTCACTACGAGGAAACCACCGATTACGTAGATAACCAGCAGCTCACTCACCCCGATTCCTACCGCCGGCAATATTACCAAACTGGTAGTGATCACGATTACCTCAACTATTTAAAGGCTAAGTCTCAAGCCCGTCAACCATTATCCGCCAGCCAGCGGCAGTTCGTCTACGATTACCTGTTTGGAACCGAAACCTGGACCCACTTCGAAGGCCGCCTTTTCATGGCAACCCTGACACTTTTTTCAACTGATCAGGTATTTATTTTGACCAAACAAATGGTTAAAAATGGCTCAGAAACGATTGACGTCAATTGGAATCATCAAGCAGATTTTCTGTACATTATTTTAAAGGCTGCGTTAATAATGGCCTTTGCTGGAAACGAAAAGGCCCTTTCAACGCTAATTAGCTTGGCTCACAAAAGCATTCATAATCAACAGTATTTATATGAGAAAAGCGAACTGCACTTTTTGGAAGGTTTGCGATTGTATTTAGCGGGTGATAATGTCAAAGGAAAAAAAGCAGTAACGGAAACCTTACAGGTGTTCGATACATTGTCAGCACCTGCGTTGGTCAAACTGTACCAACAGTATTGGCGGTTATTTTTGAAACGAAACGCACTGAACTAACTGACATGCTAACAATTGGGAGGATCTCAATGCTAAGATCTGATAAACAGATTAAATCCATTATCCGCGACAATGCCAACTTAATGAAAATCCTTAAGATTATCCACGACCTTCATTTAAAGCAAGCCGCCCTTGCCGCTGGTAGTATTCGTAACACCGTTTGGCAAACATTAAGCGAGCAACCAATTACCCTTATTAACGATATTGATGTTGTCTTTTTCGACCCAACAATGCCCAAAAGCACTGATAGGTTAATTCAACAAGATTTGAACGACTGCGCTTCAGAATTTAACTGGCAGGTCAAAAATGAAGTTTACATGAATGACTATGACTTTCCCAACAGCCCGATGTTTACCTCAGTTGAAGATGCAATCGCCCACTTCGTTGAAACCCCAACTTGTATCGGCGCTTACCTTCTTGACGGCGGTTTGAAACTCATTGCTCCGTATGGCACGGATGACCTGATTAATATGAGGTGTCAGCCAATCCCCCTATTTAGGAAAGACGAAGCCCACCTCAAGATTTATCGCAACCGAATTTTGAAAAAGCAATGGCAAAGGAAGTGGCCAAGGCTCACAATTGACTGGCATTAATCATTTCCGTCTCCAAATTATAACTGGTAATATAAGTGCCAAAATAATATCACCAAGCGCACTCCGATAATGATCAAAGTATGCGTCAAGACCAGCGAGAACTAGTAGCGCAATGACAATCCAAATAATCCATCGCATTTTTTGATTACCGATGAGTCTTCACATCCCCAAATGTCACAACTAGCACAAGCGCAACGATAATTGCAACGATAGAACAAGCCATCATGACCATGTTTAACTCCTCAAGCCAGTTAAACTGAATCGTGATTTGCAACAGAACTGATAACAAGATTAAAGCTACAACCGAATATTTTAAGGCCATCATTTTCTCCTACATTTATTATTAAACATTTTGTTTATCGTACCATTCCTGTAATGTTTACATCAAGAAACTATCAGTTGACGTCAGTTAATCTTCAAGCCCCAGAAAAAAAGTAGGACAAAAAATGTCATTTACGTTCTATTTTAGAATGTGACACTACGAAAACGTCGAAAATAAATCAGCTTAAGGCCATATAAGTAAAGGATCCGAATATCTGAAGTTCAGATATTCGGATCCTTTACTTATATTCTGGAAACTAATCGCTTTAATTACCGTTCTTCTTTTTTTGATAATTTCTGTAAAAGAATAATAAATTATTGTCTTGCAATAATTTATTTCTGTTATACAATAATGACGAAGGGAAAGTGATTGATATGACCAATAAATATTCAAGTTCATTGTTAACAATGATGTATGTGATCAGCGTTATTATTTTAGCTTCATTAATTATCGGATTTGGCACACTTACGTTAATCTTTTTGATTTTAGGAGTCGTCGCTTTAGTTAATCCATCAGCGAGACTGGGGATTCTGCACGATATCCTGAGTGGTATCGGCAACGTTAACAGCCCATGGGCAATCCTGTTTGCGATTTTATTTTTACTATTCATCATCGCAATGTCAATCTTAATTGCTTGGTCCGTCTTCAAGTTAATTCAAAACGTCCAGCACAAGATTTTCTTCGAAACAAGCACGCTTCGCTATATCAAAGGCGTCCTCTGGGGATATGGTGCCATTATTATTTGGGACTACTTAGGCTCAGTTATTGCTGGTAGTTTTGGGTTAGACATTGGGACAATCGGTTCAGATCAATCCAGTAGCGGCATCAGTCTATTAATGTGGTTTGCGCTTTATGCCATTTACATTATTTTCAAATATGGTATTCAGCTTCAAGATGACTCCAATAAAATCGTTTAGGGGGTGGCTTGCCATTGATTAAAGTGACCATCGATAAAGTTCTTTTAGACCGTCAAATCACCTCTAAGATGCTGGCAGCGGAGATTGGCATCACCCCTGCCAACCTATCAATACTGAAAACCGGTAAGGCCAAAGGAATTCGGTTTGCGACCTTAGCGCGAATTTGTAAAGTACTAGATTGCCAGCCTGGTGACATTCTGACGTATGTAGCCGATGATGCCACCGATGACGATCAACTGGCATAAAAGTTAACGGAGGAAATTGTCTTGAATCGAAAATCAGGCTTTTTATTATTGAAAATTGAGTGCCTATTAATTGCACTCGTAGTGATCACGATATCTTTACTGAAGATCAGCTTCCTACCAGTTCCAAATAGCTCGTTGATCCTCGTTATCGTCAATTTAATGGCTGCACTTCCGCTGATGAGTCAGCCAAGGCGGGCGCTGATAATTGCTAATAACTTTTTTAAACTATTATTAATTGGTGTTTTTCCTTCCTCACTTAGTCTTGCAATCTGTCTGCTAGGCGCACCACTTGTTGCAAAATTAGCGATTGCAAACTGGTTTGTCGCCATTATTGTTTTAACTTGCTTTGGATTACTTTCATTGCCATTCCTAAAGGTCACGCTGCTGTCATTTCAAACAATTGGATGGCAGATCGCTGGTAGCATTACGCTTATGATGACGTTTACCTTAATGTGGTTTAGTTTTCGATTCCTGAACTTTTCAATTAACATCGGTAATCCAATCATGTGGTTATCCTTCTTAATGTCATTTAGTATTTCCATTTATGCTATGAACCAGTGGGGTTACCGTTTTCCGCGGTTTAGAATTAATTCGAAAGTTAATTATTGGTGGTTAAGCTTAGCCATTGCGACCGGCCTACTGAACTTAGGAATGTCCGCTGGTAGTTGGTCACACTTGTTTACAAGGTTTCAACTTATTATTGATACCCATTCCCTAGCGGCCATTTCATTCACGATTTTGTGGGTTGGCATTCGAGAAGAATTTATGTTTAGGTACCTGTTTTTATGGCCGCTATTATCAATTAAAGCAAAGTCTGATCAAAAGAAGGTCGTGTGGGCAACTTTGATTAGTTCTGGCGTATTCGGGTTGTTTCACGCTGAACATTTATTCTCTGGACAACAACTTCTCCAAACTGGTTTACAAATTTTTGCCGCCTTTGGGGTTGGCATGTTATTCAGCGTGATCACCTTATATACAGGGACAATTTGGATTACCGTCATCCTTCATCTTATGATTGATCTGATTGGCTACCCAATGACCACTTCCAGTACATTTGCGGGGTCAGGGATGCCCATCTACCTGACTGAATTTATTATCATCACCCGAGTTATTGAATTGATCGTTGTCTTCCTCATTTTAAAAAACAGGAACGCCCAAGCAGCTTTCGCACAAACGCTGCGGCGAATCCGCAAACCAAATCGCAATCACGATATGTTAAAAGAAGGGTAAAAAACAGACTGGCGGGGTTGGTGCAAAATGATTTCTTGCATCAACCTCGCTAGTCTGTTTTCTATGTGTGGCTATTCAGCCAAGATTAAAGAACGCTATGTCAAACAGGTATGCCATTAAAATCTTATCATTCTAATTGTTATTAGTAGAACTCTCAGATTCTGGTAAAGAGGCCTTAGTAAACTTTGAAATTGCCCAGCTGCCCAATAATGCAATTAGCATGAATGGGAAGAAGTCCAAGCCAACGCTATATAGCGGGATATGATTGCCGGCCCAGGTGTTAATTGCAGAGATGAAGGCTGTGTTGGCAAAGATTGGTGGTAAATTGTGAATTAAATCCAGAATAGCGGGAATCATGGTAAAAGCAATCGTCGACTTATAGATTAATTGGCGTCTGCCAATCAACGGCCGCATAATGCCCAGGATAATCAGCGCAATTGCCAGCGGGTAAAGGAAACTCAAGATTGGTGAGGAGTACAAAATAATTTGATCCAATCCGAAGTTGGCAATGGAGAACGAAACGATTGTCGCAAAGATCAAGAAACGGTGGTAACCAATCTTAGGGAATCGGCGGCCCCAATCTTGGGAAAGTGACGTGATAAGCCCAATTGAGGTTGTTAAACAAGCAATCAGCGTTAAGGCAGCTAAGATTGAAGCACCAGCCATGCCAGTGTAGTGCTGCATAATGGTGGTAAATGCGGTACCACCGTCAGCACTCAACTTAGTGTATGACAAGCTAGAAGCACCTAAAGCAATTAGGAAAATGTAAATTAAGGCTTCAAATCCCATCGTCAGCGCGCCAATCCACGCAACTGATTTGGAACGTTGCCGGTTGTCTTTTTGACCAAAGAGCTTAAGTGCAGTAACAATGGTAACCCCAAATCCTAAGCCGGCTAAGGCATCCATCGTGTTATACCCTTGTAGAAAACCATTGATTAATGAACCAGTTCCCTTACCAGCTGCTGGCAGGAGTGACATACTGCGCATGTCGCCACCCTTTAAGAAAAAGGCAACGAAGAATAGGAATGCTAGCAACAATACCAGAATTGGGTTCAAAATCTTCCCAACGTTTCTAGTGATCTTATTCTGATTATAGGCAAGTAACAGTGTTGCTCCAAAGAATAGCAGTGAGAAAATGAGGAGGCTCATTTGCGTCCAAGCCTTAGGAATAAATGGTTGAATTCCCATTGAAAACGTTACGGTTGCTGTCCGGGGTGATGCAATCAATAGCCCTAATGACGAATGGGTTAAGATAAGGAACGCCAGGGCAAAGATTCTCCCAGCGGGCAATGCCAAGTCGTACATACTGCTACTTTCAGTCATGCTAATAGATAAAATCGATAACAATGGCAAACAAATTGCAGAAACTAAGAAACCAATGGCGGCAGGTAGCCAGTTTTGACCAGCCATTTGCCCTAAATGAATCGGAAAAATCAAGTTACCAGCACCAAAGAACATCCCAAATAATAATGATGCGGTAATAATGTATTGCTTACGCGTTAAATAAATCTTTTTGTCCATATCGCATTTCCTCCTGTGTGAATCGGTTATTTGACTAAATTTGATTGACAACGAAAAAAACGTCCTTAGCTGTTTTATAAACAGCTAAGGACGTCTGCACGTGTTACCACCTTTATTCCTAATTATCTCACAATAATTAGCTCGAAAAGTACGACCTAGGCCAAGCCGGCTTAGCCTAAGTGATACTCCATTGCGGTAATGGGCGCATTCCCAGTAACGACTACATTGAAAATCATCGTTACAACTTGTAGACTACTTTCGTTATCAATCCGACTGCCCCATCGCACCAAGTCGAGGCTCTCTTCAAGTCGTTATGAAAACTACTCTTCTACGCATCGTTTTTTGCATATCTCGTTGTCATTGCTTAGAATTTTATCCACTCACTATGAGAATGTCAAGCACTTTTCTTAAAAAATGTGAAAATAACTTATTGTAGTTTGGGTGAATCCATTGGTAGCACTAATTTCTCAGTAACCAAATTATTTTGCGGACCGAAATAGTTTGCGAAATAGGATAAAGTTGATAATTCCAATAAAAGCCAACATACCAAAAGCGACCTGACTGCCGGCCGCAATATTTTCGGCGTTAGAAAAGTTCGCCAGATTAACCGAGGTCATCAACGTCGCAATGATCGTTGTTCCTAATGAACCCGCGACCATATTCCCGGTGCCATATAGTGCATTGGCATCATTTCGTTCATCCCGATTCAACTTTTCAAGCCCGTACGCCATACTATTACCAAAGGCCATTGACCTTCCCGCCGCAAAAATCGTATATAAGATAATAATATTCATGATACTGATATGCTGACCAAAAATTGTAAAGATCACCAAAGGAATAAAGAAAAGGGTGTTCCCCAAGTAGAGCGGTAACTTACCCCCCAAATGATCCAGCATCCAACCATACAATGGCTGACCAAACCCGTTCAAAATACTTCCGGGAAGTAAAATCAACCCACCAATAAAGGAACTGGCACCATTGACCATTTGTACATAACTCGGCAACATGAAATTAATCCCAATATTCGAATATTGCAGTAAAACGTAGGGTAAGAAGCTAAACAAAAAAGCGGATCGTTTAAAAACTGATAGTTTGAAAAGGGCCTTTTGACTATACTTAGAACGCCAGCCAAACAAGCCGAACATCACAACGCTTAGGATGATATAGACCGAAAATTTAATTAAGACATGGGGCTGCCCAAGGATGTTGAACCCCATCAATAAACTAATCAGGCCAATAGAAAGTAGCCCAAACCGCAACCAGTCAAACTCATAGTGTTCGGTTGGTGAATATTGTTTGATAATCAACACACCTAAAATGAGCAGCACCAAAGTAACCGGCACAGTAATCCAAAAGATCATTCGCCAACTGGCAAACGCCACGACAGCCCCACCAAAAGTTGGCCCGATCGCAGGGGCTACCAACACGATTAGGTTAGCCATTCCCATGTATGTGCCTAGTTTATGCGGTGGAACGACATCGAGGATAATGTTATTCATCAAAGGACCCGTTAAGCCGACACAACCAGCTTGGATAATTCGCCCAATTAGAAGCAGCCAATAAGAAGTAGCAAGCCCACACATAATATCGCCGACAATAAAAAGAAGGGCAGCGGAAATAAATAATTGCTTATTCGTAAATCGCCGTTTTAAAAATGCTGAGGTGATGGTCAGTAACGCCACTGTCAACAAATACCCTGTCGTCACCCACTGAACCGTTGCTAGTGAAATTTGAAAGTGTTTCATGAGAGTTGGGAAGGTCACGTTCATTGAGGTTTCCGTTAAGACCCCCATAAAGGTCATTAGGGCAACAACGGTGATTGCAAGGAATGGATGTTGTTTGGTATCATTCTGGTTTGCGTTTGAGTTTGCGATTGAATTCATGAGCTGTCCCCCTATGACTGAAATAAATTGATACCTATACATCGTACCATTTACTAACATAAAATGGATAGCAATTTTAGTAAAAATAGCAAAAGCAACATGAACCGTACAAAGTCCAGGCAGAAGCTACATGTCATCAGCTTCTACCTGGACCCGTTATGATACCTTTTCTAATTCTCACTTTAATTAATCATGCTGGTACATCCCAACCAACACAAAGATGTCTCTCACCAATCAAATTCCAAAGATTTTAATCAGATAAAAGTTGAAAATTGCCCATATAATCAAGACTCCCAAAATAACGATACCGATAACCCATAATATGGTGTGCTTTTTAGATGCTATTTCAGGACCACCGCTTCCTTGCTGAGTATAGGCTGAGTTTAAGCTTTCCGCTAATGGGAATTTCCGAAAAAGTTGTGGATCCAGCCAATTGACTTCAACAAGTTTAATAACGCCAAATCCCACTGGCCACAAAATCAGCCAAACAATACCACCAACATCTAATATCATGTCATTATATGTCAAGGAAAGTAGCGCTGCCAGCAACACCATTAAAACAATGAACCCGATGTTGATACAGGTATGATAGAATTTTTGCAACGCAGACCATTTGCGAGTTTGCTCTGCTTTATTATGATCAAACGTCATAATTTCTTGGCCTTTATCTGAGTCTGGGAGTGACTCAAATAGATCATTTATTTGAACGTTTAGTGCCTTTGCAATTAAATTCAAGGTCTCCAAGCTACCATCTTCTCCGGATTCCAATCTCTGAATTGTCCGCGTATTAACTTGACTCACTTCGGACAAATGTTCTTGAGTCCAACCACGTTGTTTTCGTAAACTTGCAATTCTTGTTTTAGTCATCATTAAGGTTTCGAAGGGGTTCATGAGCTAGCTTAATTACCGCTTCGAATACTCCTTTCAAGTAAATTTAAATCACTCGTGCATTTATGATTCACCTAAAAGATAGCACATCTTACGCAACGGTAACACGACAGCGCCACGACAAAGACCCGACAGTTAACAATTGCGGGTATCTCCTACGTCAAAAATAAAACAATCTAAAAATTAGACCCAGTTAAAAGCGAAATCATGACAACTTCTAACCAGATCTAATTTCCAATTATTTAATGAAACATATAATAACCACTCACGATAGTTATCATATAATTTACACTGCTATATTATGTGTCAGGCTGCTGCCTGAAGTGATGCTTATGTGAATATAGATTCATACAATGTTACACTACTTCATTAAGAATGCGAGTACCATCCCCTTAACCGAATTTGATAATTAGGACTGTTCCGTTACTTTTGCTCGTTGACCTACTCCAATCGTTTCCTTAATCGCATCCCCTAACCGTTTAATACCAACCTTAATCTGGTCTTCTGACATGTTTGAGAAATTCAATCTAAAGGTTCCTGGGGTCACCTTGTCTGGGTAGAACGGCTCTCCTGGTACGAAGGCAACGTTATGGCCGACGCACGTCTTGAATAATTCAATGGTATCAATATCACCCGGCACTTCGACCCAGATGAACAGGCCACCTTGGGGATGACTGTAATGAACCCCCGCTGGGAATGATTTTTCAATTGCAGCCATCATCACCTTTTCTCGCTGGCGGTAAACGTTACGAATTTTACTGATATGGTCATCAATATCGTTATCTGCCATAAACTGAGCAACGATATACTGTGTTAAATTATCAGAATGAACATCGGCAGACTGCTTCATCAAGCTGTATTTAGGCATCAAATCCTTGTTCATGACCATCCAGCCCAACCGCAACCCTGGTGCTAAGATCTTCGAGAAGGTGCTCAAATAAATTACCCGATCCTCAGTATCATAGTATTTAACCGGTTCAATATCATCACCAGCAAACCGAATTGCCCCGTACGGATCGTCTTCCATAATCATAATGTCAGCTTTATTAGCAATTTCGACCATTTGTTGGCGCCGTTCAGCGGTCATCGTCCGCCCGGTTGGATTTTGGAAGTTTGGAATGGTGTAAATAAACTTGGTATTTGGATTATCAGCGACGGCTTGTTGTAAATCGGCCATCTTCATGCCGTCATCATCCATTTCAACCCCGACGATATGGGCACCATAGCTCTTAAAAACATCTAGGGCACATAGATAGGTCGGCTTTTCCACGATGACGGTATCACCCGGGTTAACGAACATCTTAGCTGTTAGATCAATTGATTGCTGAGAACCAGTGGTGATCATGATATTGTCAACATCACAATTGATTCCCTGCCGATTCATTCGCTGGGTGATTTGGTTTCTTAAGTCGGGGTTGCCGATTGCCGAAGCGTATTGTAAAGCTGAGCGGCCGTTTTTATCAAAAACTTTATCAGCTGCTTGCTTTAATGCTTCAACCGGGAACAATTCGGGTGCGGGTAACCCACCCGCGAATGAGATAATATCAGGACTACCAGCAACCTTTAAAATATCGCCCACCGGATCGCTATCACTTTTCGGAACTCGATTTGAAAACTGGAAACTCATACGCGAACACCTGCTTTCTTGTTACTATCGACGACATTTTCCTGTGGTTGATGGTACTTTCGCATCATTTCAGCCATATGAACTTCGTGAACCACAAACTCGTGCGTGCGGCAGACGTAATCGTGCTGGCGGCCAATCTTGGCGATATAACCATTGATATAATCAACTTCGGTTGGCCGACCCTTGGAAAAGCCTTGGTACATTGATGGGTAATGATACTTGTATTCCTTACTGACGGTGATAACGGAATCAACTTGTTCTTGACGGGTTGAAATGAGGTAAATACCCGCCCGTTCACAAGCATCGTAGGCTTCGTCAAATAACTGACGGGACATCTCCCGGACCCCTGGGTATTCGATAAACTGGCCCATCTGCATTTCAAACATGGTACAAAGAGTGTTTGTCACGGCATTGAAGACCACTTTTGACATACACATGCCCTCCCACTCATCGGCAAAAACTGGCCCTAATTTAGCTTTCGTAAAGTCATCAAAGATTGCTTGAGTGGTTGCATCCGGCTTTTCATTATTATAGCGGGCCATGTGCATCACTTCATCACCCTCAGCTCCCATAAAATCGATGTCTGCTGGGCCATCCATTCGCGTGGCAATCATCGCCGTGCCACAAATGATATTAGCTTTAGGGAAATAGGTCGCAATTTTTTCAAAATGTCCCATTCCGTTCATGGCTGAAAAGACATATTGGTCATCGTGGAAGATCCCAGCGGCACTATCCCGCGCTAATTCATCAGCTAACTGCATTTGCTTTTTAAACACAATCCAAACATCTGGGTGCCCCTGATATTCCTCTGGCCGATAAATATTGATGGGAATCACCCGTCTATTTTGGTGGTCACGAGCAACTGAGACGCCACCCTGTTCACGAATTTGCTTAATATTGGGTTCCCAGGTCTCGATGAAGTCAACGTCGACTCCGGCCTTTTCTTGTAACATTACGCCATACCTTACTCCCATTGCGCCTGCGCCAATAATGCCGTACTTCATAATGACCACTCCTCTTATTTTTGATTAGGACAGCTGCGCAAAGCAATAATCTGCGTGTAAGCACCTTTGAGAAAAATTCCAAACCCGGGAATTTCTTCCAGAGGAGACTTACACTCCGATCTCTAACCGCTTGGATACGCTCACTTAAAACCAACTAAAAAATGCCCTCTGGTTATTAAAACCAAAGGACGTTAAGTTCAACGTGGTACCACCTTAATTTGAATTACCCTTACAAGTAATTCCTCTTAACCCACAAGAAACGAATTCTTAGGGGCTGCATGTTAATGGGTGCCACCATTTCACCTCGAAAAGTGAACTTACTTGGATCGATCTTTTGCCTTCACAGTTTTAATACCTTCACACCAAATCGGTACTCTCTTTGTAAAACTGTAACGCGACTCCATCGACTCAAATCATTTAGTCGTATTTAAATGTTGAATGAAGTGTAGCTCCTTAGAGATGATCCTGTCAACACCTTTTTTAAAATTTCATTAGGGCAGTCTCATCAAAATGCCATTTTACCAACGGTTTAAGTTCAATTATTTTTTATCACTTAGTTACTATTGCAGGTGCTTTGGCAGTATCGCTAATTTCCGTTATACTTTATACAGCATTACATTTCAAAAAATGAGGTGAGTTAAGTGAGAATCCTAGTGACCATTGCCAGTGTGGTTTCACTAATCCTTTGTTTAGGGGCAATGGCGTTTTTGGCAGTGGGGAAAAACCAGATTGCCTTTGCTTTTCTAATCATCGGCTTAGTCATCATGATTATTAATATGTTCTTCTCAAGAAGAATTAACAAACCTCGATAGCAATCAAGGTTTTCGATTTTTGAATTGTGGTTTGCGTTTTAACAACCATTTAAATTGTAATTAGTTGCCAATCAACCAAGATTTGTTTCACAATGGAGACGTCACAAAGGTGGGGAAATTTATGATGTTAATCAGAACAATTCGCCAAGAAGATTACTCAGCAGTGGCTGATCTGCTTAGGACGACGTTTTCTAAAACGGCCAATGGTTATCGTAATGAGGCCGAACTCGTTGGTAACATTCGCTTAGATCCTTCCTATCACAAAAAGCTAGAAGTCGTCGCCGATGATGACAATCAAATCATCGGTCACGGTTTACTAAGCGAAATCAAGGTGATTAACGCTGCCAACTCGTTTACAGGTCTCTGCCTAGCTCCGTTAGCTGTTCAACCAAACTTTCAGAAGTCTGGAATCGGAACTGCTATCATCAATGAACTTGAGAACCGGGCAATTAACCAGGGATACAAGTTTATCAGCGTTCTTGGTTGGCCAGAATACTACCCGAGGTTTGGTTATCATAAAGCTAGTGATTATGGGATTAAGCCGCCATTCCCCGTTCCAAACGAAACTTATATGGTCAAACAGCTTGTTCCAAATGGCTTAAGTAACGTCAACGGAACGGTTAGATATCTAGAAGCCTTTAATCGATAACGCCAAAAAATCTGGTCTGCCAAAATGGCAGCCAGACTTTTTTGTGATTATTTTTATCAAATTGGATTTCTACTACTTACCAACCGTCTCATCGTCTGATGTTATGACCTTTTTACTCTGAAACCCTTCAACTGCAAGTTTTAACAAAAATTTCCCATAGCGGACAACGACAAATGCCACCATAACCGTTGCCAAGGTAATTTCCACGTCAACGACAGTGCCAATGACTGCATTTAGCCCATTTGCCAGGTTGAAGCTGTGATTCCATAAATTTAACGCGGTAGCTGAGATAACCAGCGGGAATGTGAACGCCCCAAAGCTTGGATAGAATGACAATTTGACGTACTTCAAAATTTTGATCAACGTTCCCCAATATAATCCCTGTGCTAACAATACCATGACTAATGAAAATCCCCATGAAGGTGATTGTGCCATTGATAAATAACCAGTCAGACACAGTGAAGCCGGAGCTGCCATAATGGTCAATAGCGGTAAAGTTGCTTCAAACATGAATTCCCGTCTAAGCAGACGGATACAAACGATCGGCAATAGGATTGCGTACAAACCTAGTGATAGCCATAAGACCGGCCCACCAATTGCGGGGATAAACGCACTGGCCGTTACCGGAATGACCCCAATCCCGACAAAAGTCACAAACCAACTTGGATAAACGTGATCCAATTGAACAGAAGGCCGCAACAAGTGACGATAAATGAAATAGCCCATAATCACAAACTGCAAAACAATGGCTGTTAGCCAGACCACCATTGCGACAATTGGCAATCCCCAAGCCTTCAAAAACGTGCTGATAATCATCAACGACATCGTAAAAGTGGGTGCAACCGACGCAATCACTGGATCATTTAAATCCATCAAGCTATTTTTAAAATGAACACTAATTTTGGCAATTATTAATAGGATCAAGAATAAGGACAAGATGCCTAAACCATTTCCGGCGACTGGGAATCCGATTGCTTTGAACAAGTTTCCTAATGACGCAATCCCGAGGATTAAGCCACATAATGGTAATGGTAATTTTTCTAAGAATAATTTCATATTTTTTCTCCTGTCCTAATAAAGTGAGCGGAGTCAGGCGCTTAGAAACCGGAATATAAGTCTCCTTGGGTAGAAATCTCTGGTTTTGAGATTTTTGCCCAAGGTGCTTATATGGAGGTTTCTGCCTGGCGCAACTGTCCTATTTGATGATTTTCATTATACCGACTGTGATACAATAAATAAAATCAATAATATCAATATTTATTATAAGGGAACTTTATAGGTGATGATTAAATGTTTAAATTTTTAGAAACTTTCATGGTGGTTTACCGAACCCACAGCTTCTCATTAGCGGCCCAGCAGCTTTTCATTACCCAGCCGACTGTATCCAATCAAATCAAGCAGTTGGAATCGCAACTACATACAGAACTATTCGAGCGCAAGAGCCGCCGAGAAAGTGTCCCAACCCCGGCCGCAGATATTTTGTATAAACGCAGCGCCAAAATTCTAGATGATTGGCATGATATTCATACAGAAATTGTCGACTTGCAAGCCAGCAAGAAAGCTCACGTGCGCTTTGGGATCTCCCAAACCATTTCGCGCATCTTATTTGCGAAAATTGCTAACCAATTGAATTTAACCGAACCCCACATTAACTACGACGTGACCGTTTCAAATTCTGAAGGAGTCTTAACCCAGCTGGAAGACTACCAAATTGACTTGGGGATCATTGAGAAACCCTTGGTAACCGAACACGTTAAACGGATATCAATTGGCAAGGACCAGCTGGTTAAGGCTGGCACCCCAACTGGTACGTGGATTACTCGTGAGGCGGGATCTGGAATTGGCTACTACACGGAACAATACTTTAGGGAAGCCGACATCCAACCCATTCGGCTCATCCACGTGAACAACAGTGGCTTAATTCGCCGGATTGTCTCAACCGGCGTCGGCCAAGCACTGCTTTCTTCTCGAGACGTTCCAGAAAACGTTCAGGTAGAAACTTTAGGCAATACGTTTATTCGCGATTTCTATTTATTAGTCCGTGATGAAGATCTGCAAGTACCACTCTTAACGTCCGTAACTGAATTAATTACCCAGGTTTCTAAAAAAATGACTATTTAAACGTCAAAAGAAGGTGGCAGTTACATCTTAATCGATGCGGTCGCCTCCTTTTTTGATAACAAACTGGACGGACATATCACCAATGGGGAAAATGTTGGCTGCTATTCCTTACGTCCTTTGGATATTCCCTTAAATCAAGCTTTTTCTGTTACATCTCTCTTTGAGGATAAAAATAGTGCTGAACGCGGGCACATTCAGCACTAACCAGAAAACGGCAATGATTAACTTAATCGTTATTGGAAGAGGCGGTCAACCATTTAGCTTGAAGAAACGGTCGGCCAAAATTAAATCGCCATTCTGAGTTTTTTAGTCTTCGAATTAATATTCCGATAAATCTTTTTGATCGTTTTTTCGTAATCTTTGTTAGCAACCCCAAAAACCACCTTGATATCACTACCCTCTTGAATCACCAAGTGGACCTTAATTTGGCTATCGTTCAAGAAGTCTAAGATTTTCCCCGCATTGGCTGGCCGTTCACTGAGTTCATGTGAAACGGCGGCCACTAACGCAACGTCTTGATCCAACGTCACACTGTCCAGGTCACATTTCTTAAGGGCAGTTAGGATGGCATTGAGTTGACCAGCTAATTGGTCTTTCTTTACTAGGAAACTAAACGAATCTGTTCCTGACGATACATATTCAAATGGCACATTAAATCGCTGAATTTCAGAAAAAACCTTTGCCATAATATCAAATCGCTTATTTAATTGATACTTTTTGATTGAAATAATGACATAGTCTTTCTTACCAGCAACCCCAGTTACCAATTGATCCTGATCGCGGTGAACCGTCTTCTCGACGAGCGTGCCATCTTCTTCTGGATGATTTGTATTCAAGATAGCGATTGGGATCTGGCGTTGCTCAACCGGCTTAATGGCCTCTTCTTGAAACACACTGACACCCATGTACGATAATTCTTGCAATTCGTCGTAAGTGAGTTCATTAATTCGCCGGGAATGATCAACAATCCGGGGATCCGCCATCTTGATACCAGAAACGTCTGTCCAGTTTTCGTACAAGTCAGCATCCACCAAATTTGCCAGAACAGCCCCGGAAACGTCGCCGCCACCACGAGCCATAATATGAATTTGACCTGTTTCGTCGACCCCATAAAAGCCGGGAACAACAATTTGGGTATTAACGCTTAGAAAATCCCGAAGCCGGTTAATTGATTCACCGTAATTAACCTTGTGACCATCAAAGACTAGGAAGCGGGCAGCGTCGATGAATTGAAATCCTAAGAAGTCGGCCATCAGCTTAGCGGTTAAAAACTCACCCCGCGATACCAAATAATCATGACTGCAATTTTCAATGCGCTTTTCGATTTTCTGTAAATCATTTTCAATTGCAACGTTTAAGCCTAATGCATCCCGAATCCCCACGAAACGCCGCTCAATGTGTTTAAAAACGGGGCGATAATCTTCACCGGCATCCCTTAACTTTTCAACTTCAATTAACAAGTCAGTTACTTTAATTGACTCAGTTGCACTTTTACCAGCTGCACTCACAACGACAACCCGCCGGTCAGCATTTGCTTCAACAATCTCTCGGACCTTTTTGAACTGACCCGCATCAGCTACTGAACTGCCACCAAACTTTGCTACTTTCATTTTGCTGCCCCTTCCCGTTTCTCTGGTAAACTTGCCATAAAAGCCGTTTCGTCTTTTTGTAAAACCCGCTTCATCAACCGGTGCATTTCCCCAACCGGAACGTTATGAACCACTAGGTAGTCGCCCCGGACGACTGGCTCAAATCGTTTAAATAATTGCGAACAATCAATTTCGGTTCTAACGATGTAGTTATTTTTGGTTAAATCTGAACGGTACTTGAACGTGCTCTTAAATTCCCGCTTGAGATGTTCCTTGTTTTGAAAAATATCTAAAATGTCTTGAATAACGGCGTTGGCGGTCGGTAGTTGACCAGCTCCCTGGCCCATAAATTTCAAAACACCGATCGTTTTGCCATGAAGTGAGATTAAGTTGTAATTATCCGTTGTGTGGGCTTCCAGTGCATCACCATAGTACAAAGTCGGCTCAACAACGTAATCAAAGGCGTTGCCAACTTGATGACTAATCCCCATCAACTTGACCGTCATTCCCAGTTGATCAAAATGAGCCATATCATCCTCAGTGATGTTTCTAATCCCAAAGATTGGCAGCTCGCCGTCTGGCTTAATGAATAGATCATAGGCAATGTCAACGCTGATACATAGCTTATTGGCAACGTCAATACCGTCAATATCAGCACTGGGATCAGCTTCAGCGTACCCTAACTGCTGCGCCTGCATTAATACGTCATTAAACGGTTCGCCGGTGCGGTGCATTTGGTCAAGGATAAAATTAGACGTACCGTTAAAAATTCCCTGAATCTTATTAACGTCATCAATCCGCAATGCCCGCTCTAACCCTTGGATCCAAGGAATGCCGCCGCCAACACTAGATTCAAAGTAGAACTTAACGCCATTTTCCTTGGAAACTTTGGTAAATTCAGCCATGTACTGAGCAATGACAGCCTTATTAGCGGTAATCACGTGCTTCTTATGCTTGAGCGCCGCGATTATGTATTGATGCGCTGGTTCAATGCCGCCAAGTACTTCAACGACCACGTCAACATCTTTATCATTTAAAATAGCATCAATATCATCCGTCATTTCCGGCAAATCAGGCTTTTTATTTTTTCTAATTAAAATATGCTTAACGTGGAGGTTTTGGGTCTGCCGGTTGGCCTGGTTAATAATTTTATAAACCCCGGTACCAACTGTTCCGAACCCTAATATTGCGATATTCAACGTGACAACCTCCCCATCAATTTGTGTTCACAGATAATAAACACTTGTTTTTCTAATGAAAACAGATTATCATAGTAATCACAGAAATGCAAGGAGTTAACAGCAAATGACTAAAAATTATACGAGTACCAGAGACAATTCCGTTAAAATATCCGCCAAGCAGGCAATTAAAAAGGGCTTCTCAGATGATAAGGGGCTGTTTGTTTACCCAAACCTTGGTGACACCCAAGTTAACCTAAAAAAATTAATTACATTAAAGTACCAAGAAATTGCGCAAGCCGTCCTCACAAAACTATTACCAGACTTTTCATCAGCTGAAGTCCAGGAAAGTATCGATAATGCATACCGCGACAGCTTTGATTCTGATAAAATTACGCCAGTCGTCGATGTTGATAACTTCCACGTGTTGGAGCTATTTCATGGCCCTACCAGCGCGTTTAAAGATGTTGGCCTCCAGCTACTCCCTCAATTAATGAAACACGCGCTGACTGCTAATAATAAGGTAATGATTCTCACTGCCACGAGTGGTGATACTGGCAAAGCAGCCCTTGAAGGATTCAAGGACCTCCACCATATGGGCATTATCGTGTTCTATCCAGACGGTGGCGTTAGCAGCATTCAAAAATTACAAATGGTCACAACCGGTGGGCATAACACAAAGGTAGCGGCCATTAAAGGCAACTTCGACGATGCTCAGACCAACGTTAAGCGAATTTTTAACGATGCCAAGCTCAAAGAAGCCCTCGGTGACGAGGTTAGCCTCTCAAGTGCTAACTCAATTAACATCGGCCGGCTCATCCCCCAAGTTGTTTACTACTTCGATTCTTATAAACAGCTCGTTAATAATGGGACAATCAAAGCTGGCGACAAAGTTAACTTCACTGTGCCAACTGGGAATTTTGGTGACGTCTTGGCTGGGTATTACGCTAAGCTACTCGGCCTGCCGGTTAATAAATTTGTGGTTGCCTGCAACGAAAACAACGTTCTGGCAAATTTCTTCCAAAACGGTGTTTACGATCGCAACCGCCCATTCTTCCAAACAGTTGCGCCAAGTATGGATATTCAAATTTCAAGCAACTTTGAACGGCTTTTGTATTACAAGAGTGGCGAAGATGCTGCGTACGTTAAGCAATTGATGGATGACTTGGAAGATAGCGGCAAATACAAGGTTTCTAAGGACGTATTGGCTCGTATCCAAGAAGATTTCTATTGCGGCTACAGTACCGACGATGAAATCGAAAAATCCATTTCAGATGTTTACAATCACAACGGCTACCTAATGGATCCCCATACTGCCGCTGGCTATAAGGTGATGCGTGACTACCAAAAGCTTGATAGCGAAACGCCAATGATCCTGTTGAGCACTGCCAGCCCATATAAATTTGTTAATGCCGTCGCTAACGCGGTATTGCCAAAGACTGCCGATGATGTTCTTCAAGTCATGAAGGACCTCTCAACGGCAACCCATGTCCCAATTTCCGACAATTTACGTCAGGTCTGGGACTTGCCAGTTCGACATCAAAGTGTCATTGAAAAGAATCAAATGAGTGATTACGTGAAGGCGAAGGTTGAGGAGGTATTCTATGATAACCATCAAAGTTCCAGCAACTAGCGCCAATGTTGGGGTCGGGTTCGACTGCCTTGGCCTGGCGGTTTCATACTACTCAACAATTACCTTTGAACCGAGTTCTCATCACTTAGAAATTAGTGGCTCGCCTAAAGAATTTCAAAACGAGCATAATCTGGTTTATCAGGCATTTGTTAAGGGCTGTACCTTTCTCAATCAGGCGATCCCCAACGTTAAGATTGCCGTTGAGAGTGATATTCCGGTTGCCCGCGGGCTTGGCAGCTCATCCGTTTGTGTGGTTGCTGGTCTAAAAGCAGCCAGCGAGTGGTATGGTGGCGGTATTTCTGAAGAACAATTGTTACGCTTGGCAACCCAAATGGAAGGCCATCCAGACAACGTTACCCCAGCCATTCTCGGTGGCTTGTGTGTCTCCTTTATGGATGATCACGATGACCCCCAGATTGTTAAATATCAGGTCAACCAACAGTTGCACTTTGTTGCACTGATTCCAGATTATGAAGTCAGCACTCATGAAGCCCGCAAGGTGTTACCAACAACCATGAGTTACGCTGATGCGATTCATCAAGTCAGTCATTGTGCCGCGATGACCAAGGCCTTGGAACTCGGTGATATGCACATGATTCACGAAGCTTGCGATGATCGAATGCACGAACCGTACCGAGCCAAATTAATTCCAGATTATGGCGACGTCAAGGCCATTTGTGAGCAAGCTGGCGGTACAATGTATATCAGTGGCAGCGGTTCAACCATGATGGCCATTACTGCCAGCCAACAAGCTGCTGATGAGATCGTTGTTAATGCCAAAGCAGCATTTCCAGCTTGGCAAATTCGCAAACTGACAGTCGATTCGACCGGCGTAACAAGTGAGGTAAGTGAACGTGGAAAAGTACTACATCGTTGATAGTTCAATACTCCCTGAATCCTTTGACAAGGTCATTCAAGCTAGACAATTACTAGAAAGCGGTAAGGTCCGCCAGGTTAGCGAAGCGGTTAAGATCGTTGGCATCAGTCGCGGAACTTATTATAAATATAAAGATCTGGTGTTTCTGCCAGAAGAAAATATGATGGACCGAAAAGCAGTCATCTCGCTCATGCTAGAAAATAAGCGGGGCATCCTGTCGGAGGTCCTCAGAACCATCTCGGATTCCAGTGCCAGCGTCTTAACGATCAACCAAAATATCCCAATCCATAATATTGCCAGCATTGTCATTTCACTGGATCTCAGCCATTTTAGCGGCACCGTTGATAATTTGCTTAATGGCATCAAAAAAGTTGATGGTGCTAGTAATGTGCAGTTGGTTTCGATTGAGTAAGAGTGCGGAACCAAGCGGTTAGAAAGCGGAGCCTAAGTTACTCCGTTCAGAAATCCTGGGCTTGGATTTTTGAACGGAGTGACTTAGGTGCAGCTTTCTGCTTGGTGTAGCACGTTTCCACTATGTTGCTAAGAATCATGTGCTTGGGGCTGACTTAGGTGCAGCTTTTTACTTTGCAGAACACCATTCGGCTATGTAATGGAAAAGTTTGGAATTTTGTTTGAGGTACTTACGGGAAAGCTCCTGCCTGGCAGAGTAATTCCTAATCTATATAGGAAAGAAAATCCCGCTCCCAACACCATCCACCCATTCCGCACGGTAATTCAAGCCAGTAGCTGCTTGGAATCACAACAATTCAATAATGGCATTCAAAAAGGCCCCTGCCGCAATTTACCTTTGCGGCGGGGGCCTAAATTTGCTTTAATCAGAATTCAAACCCGATTGATGTTCAAGGTTTCGATCAAACTTAATTAAGCAAATCAGACTGACGACCAGGATAAACCCAAACACAACAATGATCGAAAACCAGTTGGATGTCCCAGAGGTCGCATTAGCAATATCAGGCTGCCAATCGATCAAAAAATGGAGGCCAATACTCCAAATGAGTGTATTGGTAGTTACCCGAATAACCATCAATAACATCCCAAATACAAAGGAATACAGGACTTGCTGCGCGACGCCCTCGAAACTGCCGGAAAAAATATTCATCATATGAAGTGACCCAAATATAAGTGATGAATAAACCGCTGCCTTCGTTATTTTCAGCGATTGATTATGACGTCGCAGATTTTGTAACAAAGCTGATACAAGCAGTCCCCGCGTGAGACACTCTTCAACGATCCCCGTTGCCAGCGCAACCAAGGTGTTTTGAACCAAATGCTGACTCGTTAAAGTTGCCATCACAGTTGAAGGCCAGTCCTCCAGCCATAATATTGCGATAACGGTAAGGCCAAATATCACTAACCATATTTTCAAATTGGTCGTGAATTTAGGCCGCTGCACCGTCACTTTGAATGTCCCAACTTCGATATACACAAGTAATAAGATGATGCCGCCAAAAATCAGTTGGGTGACTGCAAAGACCAGACTGTTGGCTCGTTGAAGCAGAAGCATTTGACCGAGATAGACAATCAGGAAACCAATTGCTACCAGGATTTGTTCGACCCATGAGCGTCGACTTTTAATAATCATTAGAATCACTACTTTCTGAAAGAATCATTAGTTGCTAACAATGAGCAATCTGGGATCTTCTCCCGATGCTCTCTGGCTGATTACCAGTAAAAACAGTTAGGTTCACCTCACTTTTCCCCATACATATTAATTACGTTTTTACATCTCAATATTTTTTTGAAATTTAAAAAAATTGACCGTTTTTGAAAACTAGGGAACAAAAATTCTTCTCGGCAAACGTTTTGAAGCAATATATAAGCAAGAGCCGCCATCATTCCAAGATTAAGAACAGTGGTGGCCTTCGCTCATATTAAAAATAGTCATTCAACTAATCGTTAATCGGCTTTGCTTTTCATACGCATGATCAAATTTAACTAAGTAAACAATTCCAATAACCAACATACTGCCAAAGATTAACAAAACGGGGAGCCAACTGGTTGCGACGCTTGGGGTGCTTGCAATTCCTGGCTGCCAATCCATCAGGAAATGAAGGCCGATCCCCCAGAACAAGGTATTTGTAGTCACCCGAATTGCGGCCAACACAACTCCCAACGCAAAAGCGTAGAAGATTTGCTGAATGATCGCTCCTGAATTACCACTTCTCAGGTTCATGAGATGGAGACTACCAAATATCAACGCCGAATAAAGTGCCGACCGGGTAAATTTCAAAGACCGGCTGCGATATTGCATGTTTTGCAGAAAGATTGAAAAGAACAACCCACGAGTCAGACTTTCTTCAAAGATCCCTGCCGCTAAAGCAAACATTGTATTTTCGGCTAGCGTTGTTGAATTTAAATTCAGCAATATCCGCGACGGCAACTGTTCTTGCCATGCCATCACAATCAGACTAATCCCGATAATCATAAACCAAAGTTTCAAATTTGTTGAAAGTTTTACTCTGGGCTTGGTTACCTTAAACGTGCCAACCTCCCTGTATATAATAAATAAAACAATCAATGAGAACAACAATCGCGCTTTAGCATACGTCACTTCACCACTATCAAACAGCGCAAAAGCCATAAAAACAAAGATAATCAGGATAATAATTGCGACAAACAATTGCTCAACCCACGACCGTCGACTCTCAATAATCATTGGAATCACTACTTTCTGCGAATTAAATTAAGCTGATTATAATCTATTTGCCATTTTAGTGCTACCAGCGAAATACCTCTTTAACTTAGTCATCTTAGTTGAATCATCTTGTTCATTAATGACAATTTGATCTCTAAGCGATAGATGCAATCTATCCAGCGTCGCTACATATTAAGCGGTCATCTATTTTTATCATTTAGACATCCCACACATTTGCAACTCTCGATTAATCATTGATAATTTATTTTCCCTGTAAGCCTTTTCCAACTTGAATCCAACCCCATGTCATGGATATAATGCAAATATTGCTAATAATACAATTCGATTCATCTTGGAGGACCTCATGGCAAATAGCCAACCCGATGCACCTAAAAAATTTCGATTATCTCAAAATCATCATATGACCATTCCGTGGAATGCTTTCATTAGTCAGGAAAGGGTTCCCGCTAAAAATGCCCCGCTTCGTGAACGCGCGTCCGTTATTGGCCGCGTTGGTATCATTATGCTATCTTGCGGTACTGGAGCCTGGCGAGTTAGAGATGCCATGAACACCATTGCCCGCGTACTAGGTGTAACTTGTTCAGCCGACATTGGCCTAACTTCAATTCAGTTTACCTGCTTTGCTGACGATGACAGCTATTCACAAATTCTTTCACTCCCAAACACCGGGGTGAATACGGACAAACTAAACATCATGGAGGGCTTTGTTGCCAATTTTGCCAACGATTTTTCAACGACAACTATTCGGACGATACATAACCAAATCGATAAGATTCAACAGAAGCCCGCTCAATATACCCCCGTTATTTCCGGATTAGCGGCCGCCTTAGCCTGCAGCGGATTTATTTTCCTACTTGGTGGTGGCATCCCCGAAATGGTTTGTTCGTTCATCGGTGCTGGAATCGGAAACTTTACTAGAAGCGTGATGGGCAAACATCGCATGACAACTTTTGCCAGTATTGCGATTTCCGTGGCAATTGCTGGAATCGCGTATATGATTTCATTCAAACTCTTTGAGGCAAACTTCCAAGTTTTGGCTCAACATGAGGCAGGCTACATCGGCGCGATGTTGTTTGTTATTCCTGGCTTTCCGTTCATTACAAGCATTTTAGACCTTTCGAAGCTAGATATGCGATCAGGGCTGGAAAGGCTGACATATGCGATTATGATTACGTTAATCGCTTCATTAGTTGGTTGGCTGGTTGCCCTACTCTTTCACTTCCAGCCTGAAAACTTTCTGCCACTCGGCTTATCGCCAATCATTTTAATGTTACTGAGGTTGCCGGCAAGCTTCTGTGGGGTTTTCGGTTTCTCGATTATGTTTAATAGCACCGTCAGAATGGCAACGGTTGCTGGCTGTATTGGTGCCGTTGCGAATACGTTAAGGCTTGAACTAGTAGATTTAACAACATTACCACCAGCTGCCGCCGCATTCTTGGCCGCCTTATTAGCGGGCTTGATTGCATCTGTCGTCAACCGGTTCAATGGTTACCCAAGAATTTCACTAACCGTGCCATCAATCGTCATCATGGTCCCAGGATTGTATATTTACAGAGCCGTTTATAGCATCGGTATCAATCAAATCAGTGTTGGTGCATTGTGGCTCACAAAGGCTGCCTTGATTATTATGTTCCTGCCACTAGGATTGTTCGTGGCAAGAGCGTTACTGGATAGGGAATGGCGACATTTTGATTAAAGTGAGCGGAGCAAAGCGGTTAGAGTGCGGAACCAAGCGGTTAGAAAGCGGAGCCTAAGTTACTCCGTTCAGAAATCCTGGGCTTGGATTTTTGAACGGAGTGGCTTAGGTGCAGCTTTCTGCTTGGTGTAGCACGTTTTTGCTATATCACCAAGAACTATTAATTCATGGGTTTCGGGAAATCTTTGTCATAGATGCTTAGGTAGAAGTCCCTGCTTTGTGCAGCGGTCCTACTCTATATAAACTAGACCAATCACCAAGCCAAAAAAGTAGCACCATGCCAACCGACATGATGCTACTTTTTAATTATTCAATCTCTTATTTAACAATAATTACCCGGCCATCATGCTTCTCTTCAAGCAACTGGTGACCCTTTACAAATCCATCCCGATTAAACGGTAATGTATAACCGATATTAACGGTAAGTTTACCATCACGCATAAGATCAATAACGGCTTGCAAGGCTTCCCGATCAGACATTGCGTTGGTTGGGTGGACATGGACAAACTTCAGTGGCTTATCAGTCGTGGGTGACGTATGTGCAACACTGGCAACCGTCCCATTTGGTTTAACCATCTTAATGTCGTCATCAGTGCCAGCACCGTTCATAGCGCTATTAATCACAACATCCCCCTGATCCGCCAGTACGGTAGCGGGGTCTTCCTGATCATAAGCGACAAAACGCGTTGCTCCGATTGATTTAACAAATTCTTCGTTATGACTGGAAGCAATTCCGATAACGTCAGCACCAAGATCCGTTGCAATTTGAACGGATAGTGACCCCACACCACCGGAGGCTCCCTTTACGATCACCGTTTGACCTGGTTGAACACCGGCGAAAAACTTGACCGCTTTATATGCCGTCAAACCTGGGGTGATAATCCCGGCAACCCGGGTTGGTGTCATGCCATCTGGAACGGCGACCGTTGCATCTAAATCCGCTAAAACATACTCAGCGTATCCCTGCTCAGTATGGGTCATGACTAACTCACCAACGCCAAATTCACTGACGCCATCACCAATCTCAGTTACTTCACCGACAACGTCGCGCCCAGGAATTAAAGGCGATCCCAAGCGACCATATCCAGCCCGTTCGGCTCGCTCACGATTATTGAGACCAATCGCAATCGTTCGCACTAATACTTGATTCATATTTGGGGTAGGCTGGTCGATATCGTATTCCTGAAAAACGTCAGGATCCCCATGTTGTTCATATCCGTATGCTTTCATTGTGTGTGCCTCCTTAATCGTCTCACTGGCGCTATTGTAAGCGCAATCACGGAGGAGAGCAAGCAATTAGTAAGTGAGCGGAGCAAAGCGGTTAGAAACTGGAACATAAGTCTCCTTGGGCAGAAATTCCTGGGTTTGGAATTTTTGACCAAGGTGCTTATGTGGAAGTTTCTGCTTTGTGCAGCCGTCCTACTAAGTGAGCGGAGCAGAGCGTGAAACCAAGCGGTTAGCAATCAGTTCATAAGTCTCCGCAACTGAAAATCCCGGGTTTGGATTTACAGTTGCGGTGCTTATGTGCAAGTCTCTATTGTCGCGCAGAAGTTCTAATCTATATACTAGCAAAACGCATCCAAAATCAAAAAATAACCAAGAAAAAAGCTAGGACAATAGTCGCCCTAGCAAAATTAATAGCAAATTATAAATTTAAATTTTAGCGGCCAAACTGCCACCAGTGTTTTTTACGACCGGTTGATTCAAAACGGCCATCCCCTGCGGAAGTTGGTTGGTAGTTATCGGGGATGTTATCTTCAGACTGATGTTCAGTCGGCGTTTGTTCGATTGTTTTGGTTTGCGTTGAGTTTCCACTTTTGTTTTCGAGCTGCTTAAGCTTATTTTGGACATCTAATTGTAATCGTTGCGATTGATCCAATAATTGGTGAAGTTCTGCAATTTGTTTATCTTTTTCTTCGATCTGTTTGCGTTGGTCTTCCAATTGTTCAGCCAACAAATGACTTTGATCCCGATTATCCTTAGCAACCGTCTCATTTGCGGTTTCCATTTCGGCTTTTCGAGTATTCGTTGCACCTTGATTTTTAAATTGTCCCTTTAACAACTCAATCCCTTCATCTTTGATTAGGATCTTATTACCCTTTTTGATCGTATATGTAGATCGAAACTTATCGTCCATATGTTTCCTGATTGCGGTTTTAGAAACTGCTAATTCATCCGCCAGCTCTTTGATAGTTAGTTCCATTTAATGTCGCCCCCAAATAGGATTTGATTCGCGAACAGTCTGGTTCGCAGATGCACAACATACATTATAATGATTAAATGGTTATTCGGCAACTTAATATCGGGCACTGTCACAAAAATATTATAATAAAAAATAATATAAAATTAAATTATGATTAGAGTTGCTTATTGACAATCTCATTATAATTGCGGTAAACTACTCGCAACGTCTAACAGTAATGGATCACACCAGAGTTTGCAATTATCATGAACTTGTTACTTTGATCGAGGAAGAAAACCGCGATCGTTTTCGTATTTAGTTAGAGAAGGTGCGCACCTGTTAATTTATAACGATTACTACTTATAGGCGCTATCACTAAACACCTTGTTAACTTTTCATTTAATAATTTGGAGGGAACTCAATGAGTCGCTTAACTGAAAAAATGTTTCGAAAAGAGGATCCACTAGTTTATCAGGATAAGGATTCGCATTTGATTCGCAGCCTGACAACGAAAGACTTTCTTGCCTTAGGGGTCGGCACGATTGTTTCTGCTTCAATCTTTACGTTACCAGGCGTTGTTGCCGCCCAACATGCAGGTCCAGCCGTGGCCCTATCCTGTTTAACCGCTGCAATCGTTGCTGGCCTGGTTGCCTTTGCCTACGCTGAAATGGCTGCCGCAATGCCTTTTGCTGGTTCTGCATATTCCTGGATCAACGTTATTTTTGGTGAATTCTGGGGTTGGATTGCTGGCTGGGCTTTACTGGCTGAATACTTCATTGCCGTCGCCTTCGTTGCGTCCGGGCTATCTGCTAACTTCCAAGGCCTAATTTCTACGGCGGGGCTAAAGTTACCTAGGAGTTTGGCTGCTGCCTCAACCGGCAATAACGGCGGCCTGATGGACATCGTTGCCATTGTCGCCATTATCTTGGTCACCCTGCTTCTTTCCCGTGGTGCCTCACAGACGACCCGGGTTGAAAATACACTGGTGGTGTTAAAAGTAATTGCCATTCTGATCTTTATTTTTGTCGGCGTTACCGCCATTAAAATGTCAAACTATTCACCATTTATTCCTAAATACCATCTCAATCCTGATGGTTCCCCATTTGGTGGCTGGCAAGGAATCTACGCTGGGGTTTCAGAAATTTTTCTGGCCTATATCGGCTTTGATTCAATTGCCGCGAACTCTGCGGAAGCCAAGAACCCTCAAAAGACGATGCCCCGTGGTATCTTAGGGTCCCTAGTCATCGCTGTTATTCTCTTTGTTTCAGTGGCCTTGGTATTAGTCGGTATGTTCCACTATTCAGACTATGCAAACAACGCCGAACCCGTTGGCTACGCGTTAAGACGAAGCGGTCACGCAATTGTTGCCACAGTGGTTCAATCAATTGCAGTTGTCGGCATGTTCACAGCCTTAATCGGCATGATGTTGGCCGGATCAAGACTGGTTTATTCATTTGGCCGTGATGGTTTATTACCAAAATGGCTGGGTAAATTGGAACACAACCTTCCTAACCGAGCCTTGATTGTTTTAACAATTATCGGCATTCTTCTAGGCGCCTTCTTCCCATTCACGTTCCTAGCACAGTTAATTTCTGCCGGGACTCTGATCGCGTTTATGTTCGTTTCAATCGGGATTTACGCGCTTCGTCCCCGCGAAGGCAAGGACATCCCAATGCCAAGCTTCAGAATGCCACTGTATCCCGTTCTACCAGGATTAGGATTTCTCGGCGCCCTCGCAATCTTTATGGGACTCGACATCCAAGCCAAAACTTACGCCCTGGGCTGGTTTATCTTTGGTATGTTAATTTACTTTGCTTACGGGATTCGCCACTCCACTTCAACAATTGATAAGGCTGCCAAACATCAGGACGATTAATCAAATAATTCAAAAAAAGGAATCGCATTTTTAGCCTAATTGGTTGGAATGCGATTCCTTTTGTTTTTTCCATATTACTCCGTGACATAATTTATTTATCCAGTTTAAACGTCAGCACCTCTGGATTATGATCTGAGTTTTTAAACCCTAAGTATTTCACGTGTACGTCTTGAACACTCACATTATCGGAAACTAGAAACCCGTCAATTAATGAAACATAGGTCTTGCCGGGATGATATCCCGTTCCGTTTGCCCTCACCGATGGTACTTTAGCAGCCGCCAAACCGTTCTTCACAATTCGAAAACCGTTTGGTAACTGGTTTGCGGGAAACGGATGTGTCCAGTTCTCCCGCTTCTCAGTTGTTCCAAACACCTTGGGACTGTCACCCAGCATATCGTGATTGTAGTCACCGGCCACGATCACGTAATGGCCATTCGCGGCTTCAGCCTTCATCTTCGCAAACAGCTTATTAATTTGAGCCCGGCGAACCTTTGCGTTCTTGGTAAACGCTGATAAATGCAAATTGATAACCGCTAACTGCTTACCGTTTTCGACTGGCAAATGGGTAACCGAAATTGCCCGGTCCAAGTCCATGAACTTGTTAAAATCTGTGTCAATTGGCAGCGAATACCGGATACTGTCCGTCATCTTTGCCTTTGCTAAGGTGACCAACCCCGACTTAGCGCTTCCAATCGGCCTTGTCAGCGGATAGAACAAATAAGCAGAATCGTAGTTTTGAGCGTACACATTTGAATAATCGGCAAAAGACCGTCGTAACCAGTTGACTTCATTAACGTGAAACGATCGGTCACCATTGGTATCAACCTCCTGAAAAAACGCCAGCGTTGGGTTCTCTGCCCTTACCGCTTTTGTAATTCCAGCCATATCCTGCTCAACAGAAGCTTTGCTATACGCCCGTGAATATTTACCACCATCCATGAAAAATGAATAGCTGGCGGGGTAGGCGGCATAACCAATATTAAACGTTAACGCTTTATATTGAGTGTCAGTTTTCAACACACTGTCGCGATGATTTTGGGGATGTAACTTAACCTTGTCCGCCATTCGATGGTAGCTCAGATAGACATACGCAGCATAACCACCAACGATGATAACAATTCCAAACAGAAGTCCCAACATCACTTTAAAAAACTTTTTCATAACAACCTCTTTACCAATTAAATTTTAATTTGCTGCCGGAGTCCTCGCATCGAAAGCCACAGGGCAAGCCAGCAAATCGCGCCAATAATAATGTTAATTAGGGCAATTGCCGCCACCGGATAAGCTTCAGCAACGGAAACAACGACCATGCCAATACTGCCCATAATGGTTCCACCAGCGCTATACAACGATGAAGCCGACCCGTTGTCATTTTCCTGTTGCTTTAACACCAAATACGTGCCGGGCGGCCTGATGGCACTGCTAGCTAACGTCGCCGGAAATTCAGTCAGCGCAAACATAATTGGGTTGTGCAAGCCAAATAGCAGCACCAAAATGCCCCCAATGATGGTCAGTAAAAAACAACTATAAATAATCACAAACCGGTCAACGTATTTTGAAAGTGGAATGTAAATTAAAGGTCCCAGCAGCATCCCAAGCGCATTAAACGCAAAAAACAGGCTAAATAACTCGCTGCTTAAATGAAAGGTGTTTTGGTAGATATAAGAGGAGGAAGAAATAAACCCTAGCGAAATAATTGACATCGTTGAAAACACCATTAATAGCGCGGTAAAACCGGGATCTTTTAACAGAACACCCAACCGCCCAAACGACCGCAGCAACCTCATCGATTCTGATTCTGGTTGGTGCGTTTCTTTGAAGATTAGCGTTCCTAAAACAACCGTTATTCCCAATAGTGCTTGTGCAAAGAAAATACCCCGCCAGGAAATAAACGTTAACAGTAAGGAACCGACCACTGGCGCCACTGCGGGTGAAATGACTACCATTGACTGGACGATTGCCAGAGTAGTCTCCTGCTTTCTGCCAACGAAAACATCCTTGATGACGGCAGTCGCTACGGTTGTCGCCACCCCACCACCACAGGCCTGCAAAACCCGAAAGATGATAATCTGAGTTGCGCTGTTGGCAATTCCGCACAGAATGCTGGCGATTAGGTAAATCGTCAGCCCAATCAATAATATTGGCCGCCGTCCATAGCGATCACTTAACGGCCCCCAGAACAAGGTTGCAATGCTATAGAAAATAAAGAATAGAATCAGGGTTAAATTCATGATGATTTCTGGCACAGCAAAAAAATGGGTCATTTCAGGCAGTGCTGGTAAATAGAGATCCGTCGAAAGCGGCACAAAGGCACTCAACAATGCTAAGAAAATGATGAAACCAGTGTTACCTAACCGTGGTTGAATTTGATTTGACGCCATTTTGAAGACCTCTCCCCTATTGCGTACCAGCAGCTGACCACTTCATATTAAATGCCACCTCGTTTGTGACGGGATCAGCCTGTTGTGACTCGACCGTAAATCCTTGTTGGCGGTAAAAGTGATACGCAGACTGGTTTTTTTGGTAAACCGACAGTGACAACTTTGACCGGGTTTGTTTCACAGCCGTCATGAGTTGGGTACCTATTTGATGACCTCGGAACTTCTTGGCAACAAACAAGACCGCAATATAGCCATCAACAAGCCCAAGAAAGCCGTTAACTTTATTATTAGCTTCACTTAAAAACAGTTCCGAGGTCCCAATTTCTGTCTTAACTTCATGAGAATAATTTCGCCAATAATCGGCGGCAATAAACCAATGGGCGTCGAGATTCCCCGCCAACCAAATAGCAGCCACTTCATCCAATTTACGGCCCTGCAACCCATTTATGTGCGTAATCATCGGCTCGTCCTTTCATCAATAGTGATATAACTTTATTTTAACCTAAAATCCAACGATGGGCGTCAACAGCGCTCAAATTTGAATATGTTTGCCTCTTTTAGACTTAAAAACGGAATTTTATCCTGATTTTCAACAATTTCGTTCGGATTTCGTGTACAATAATGGTAAACATAAGGAGGATTTACTCATGACAGCCTATCAAAACAAAGTATATCTCGCTTCTCCATTTTTCAGTGATGGTCAAAAGGATCGAATCGCGCAAGTTGTTGCATTGTTGAAGCAGAATCCTACCATTGACAGTGATGCGATTTTCAATCCCCAAGACCACCAATTTGAACAAGAACCATTTGGTAGCTTCAAGTGGCAGGACGCGGTCTTTGCATCTGATATGCGTCAAGTTCACAAAGCCGATGTGGTGGTTGCCATCTTGGATTATCAACTTGAAGACGGCTTAACCGAACCCGATTCCGGGACAGTATTTGAAATTGGCTCAGCACATGAAGCCAATATCCCCGTTATTATGGTTCAATTTGGTGAAAACAGTCAGCTCAACTTAATGCTGGCGAGAAGTTACACGGCCTTCTTTAATGACCAGGATGACATCCAGGGCTTGAAGGATTATGATTTCAATAATCTGGAACAGAAGTACACAGAGAAAAAAGTGCTTTAATTACCCACAACTGCAACTAAAAACGCCTACCAGCTTTTGGTAGACGTTTTTAATTTGCAGTTTGTTATTAGTAATAAGTTTTAACAAATTTAGAATTACCAGTGATATAACCACCAGCAACCTTGTATCTCAAGGCACCAACGTTATTGACGCTGTTAGCGTGCGAGAAGTCATAGCGCTGAACCTTAATCTTCGTACCCTTCTTGATGTGACGCTTGTTCCGCTGGGTCAAGTTGACGGTCTTATAACGATTGATCGTCTTCTTAACTTTAACGTAGTGAACTTGGTTATGCTTGCCCATTTCGACAAGTTTGCGGTTCCCAGTAATGTATTGACCATTGCTGAGAAGGTAACGGGTGGTTAAGTTGTGCTTAACAAACTTGGTAACATGAAGCACTGTCCCTTGCTTGTAGTTGCGGACTTTACCAGTCAAGTTGACATTAGTATAAGCATTAACCCCACGAGGATTAATGACAGTCAATGTCTTGTGACTGCTCTGGTAGTAAACCGGACGAACGTAAGCCCACTGCGCGGTGATGTAACCCTTCTTGCCCTTGTTCTTAGTCAAGTGGTTCACATCGCGAACTTGATAACGCAACCGACCATTCTTCGAGTGACTGTAGCCGGTAACCACAAACATTGGCCGATAAACCCGTGGCTTACGTGAGTAACCAGCGCGACGCTCATTCTTGGAGAAGGTATTGTTCTTGTACAGATAAATCTTCTTCAATGAATAAACGGCTTCACCCTTTTTGGCAACAACGGATGGGGTTGTCACTGTGGTACCAGGGGTTGGAGCGGGTTCTGGAGTTGGGGTCGGTTTAGGCGTTGGTGTAGGCGTTGGTGTAGGCGTTGGTGTGATCCCTTTTTTATGAACATAGATTTTTACAGTCTTAGTTGGATCTGCCAATGCAGGAAACATGCAATCGTCTCCAACTGGTTGCTTTAATCCAGCTGGAAGCCCGGACGTCATATATTCGTACCCTGCTGGTAAATTCTGCTTCACAAATTCGCTATTGGTACCCTTCGGCAAATCTTTACTTAAGTCATAAGTTGTGCCATTGTAAGACCAACTTGCAGGCGTACCCGCATCACCGTTTGTCGAATATGTTTTTCCAACTTGGACTCCAGCTTTACCATCTTCAACATTGATAAACTCAAAATTAATTTGTGGTTGAGCAACGGGGGTATGATCGGCCGAAATATATATTTTAACCATCTTAGGAAGACTTCTATACTGATACTCTTTCCCATTGACAGTGACATCATTTGTTGCATAGACGTACCCGACATATAAACCTTTTGGTAGATTATCAGTCTTTTGAATATTGGTAATTTTAAACGATGCTGGATTCGTATTATCCGGCTGAACATTACCATCAGCATCTAACGCTGATTCAGGATTACCATTAGCGTCTTTAGCTGACTCATCAGTCAAGACTTTCTGGAACAAACCATCAGAACCATAGTGCAAGGTAATGTTTTTTCTGTTCACATTATTTGGATCATCAGTGTTGTTGAAATCATAACAATCAGTGATGAACGTATCATTATTAGGAATTGGTTTATTGCTGCTGTCATTATGATATCCAAATCTAATCAACGCGGTGCCATTGCCGGTAACTGCTGGTTCTGTTTCTCCAGGGTAAGGATACGGATCGCTACTGTTCGGAACTGAACCATCGGGATTGGTTTTGCTGTCTAGAGGATATCTAAAGTAAGTATCACCTTGCGATCCCTGATTACCCATACTGACAAGCTGATCACCAGTACGAGCAATTGCATTCTCATTTTGATACAAAACCGGCTGGAATCCTACAGCATTAGGGTTACTAAAAAGCATATGTGCTTGATATGGTTCAGCAGGCACTTTAACCAAATCAGGAATTTTTGCAGTACTACTTACAGGTTGCCCTGTGAGGGTACTTGATATGTTCACCCAATCCTTTGCATCCTGAGTCTTAATTGGCATTTCAACATTAAATGACGTACCTTGATCCTTAGTGGGATCCAATTTGCTAATATCAAGATGGTAAACCAACTTTGTAGAAGATGACGCTGCTTTATCAAGTGTCCAAGCACTATCTGGAGTGTCCGCAGACGAACCTGTTGGTGCTCGATAGACGCCTAAAGGTGCTCCCTCCTGAACATCGAAGGCTGCCTTCCCTGATTCAGACTTATCAATCTGAACTGTCCAGGTTAAAGTCTTATAACCGTTCGATGGATCCTGTAGTTGCTTAACTGCATTACCACTGTCGGTTGACTTTGGCAAGGCAATTTGGGCAAATGCAACAAAGGCATTTTGACTGTATAAGTACATAATATTTTTAGCATTGGTACCCGGTGTCAAACAGTTATCGTTAATTTTAGTAACATCAGAATAACCATTATCGGCGTACGGAGTGTTACTGCTGGGAAAAATATTAGGGAATGGCAGCGCACCCTTATTTGCGAAGATTGATTGCCCAAATGGAATGGCACCTTTATTATCATTATTATCTTCGATCACATTTAACACTTTAAAGTTCTGGACATCGTACTCATGCGACTGGCCAGTAGCTGGTTTAAAAGTAGGTTGAATCGTATATGTAACGGGATTTTTTTCAGGCTGGTCGCTTGTTGTGGTTGTGTTATCAGAATTTTTAGATGGCTTCATGTTAATTGTAACGGTAGGATCCACCATACTATTGTAATAATCAGTTGGTGCACTTCTATTTGCGGTTAGGATAACATATGTAAACTGACCATTTGAACTCTGCTTCGTGGCTACTGAAAAGATCATTACTGTATACCGTCTTATCATCTAAAGTCGTTGCCTTAACAGGTGTGTTGTCAGCTTTAACAGACGTGGCAGAAAAAAAGCCACTAAAAAGCACAACTGATAGTGCAATCAACGCATACCTAATCCAATTTCCCAATAAATTTGACCTATAGTGCTTCCTAAACATAAAACGACACCCTTCCTTGGACGTTTCCAACATTTGTAATTAAATAACTTATAGTATAATTCTCAGGCAGCTACTCCGCACGTAAAATTGCTTCTTGTCGTTGTAAACTAGTCCTAATGAATCTTACTTAGCATATTATTCAAATACCCCTATGCTCATAATATAACCATATAAACATTCGCGCAACTGATAACAATACCAATAGCGACATTAATATACCAAATTACCCAACAGAAGATTCTCAATCAGTACATTTTCAGCAATGGTCGCCGAGTGCTGGTAGGATACTTTATGAATCATAGTAAAAGAAGGCCGCCAACATTCGGCGGCCTTCTTTCATTTAAGCTCAATTCAACTTTCCATCTAGTAGAAAGCCTTAACATCCTTCACATTTCCAGTAATGTACCCACCAGCAACATAATATCTTAACGTGCCGTGTTTAGAGACACTATTGGCTTGCGAGTAATCAACCGCCTTGACTTTAATCTTAGTACCCTTTTTAAACTGCCCATTTTTATTTTTTAGGTTAACCGTCTGATAGCGATTAATGGCCTTCTTAGCCTTGACATAACGAGGCAGTTTCTGCTTACCCATTTTAATGAGTTTGCGGTTTCCGGTAATGTATTGACCATTGCTGAGAACATAGCGAGTTGTGAGATTGTGATGAACGAACTTCGTCACGTGCAGGATAGTGCCCTGTTTGTAATTGCGAACCTTATTGGTTAAGTTTGCGTTCTTATAAGCATTAACACCACGTGGATTAATGACCGTCAGAGTTGTGTGCTTGCTTTGGTAATAGACGGGGCGAACATACTGCCAATTCGTTGTAATGTAACCTCGTTTATTCTTATTTTTGGTTAAATGATTAACATCGCGAACCTTATAACGCACAGTACCATTCTTCGCATATGCGTAACCAGTTACCACAAACATTGGGCGATAGACCCGTGGCTTGCTCGTATAACTTGCAAGACGAGCTTTCTTGGTGAAGTTAGCGTTCTGATATAAGTAGATTTTCTTAACTGCATAGACCGCTTCATTCCTCTTAGCCAAACCACTTGGCTTACTTGGGCTAGTGGTCGTGGTTGTTGAAGTGGTCGCCTTGGTTGTTGAACTATCAGGTGTCGTTGGCGTTGTTGGGGTTGTCGGTGTGCTTGGCGTTACTGGCAAATTGCCGCCGCCATTATCTGGCACCGCACCGTTCTTAATAATGTAGTACTTCAAAGTTGCTTGTTTGGCAGGCCAAGTTGTTGGTAAAACAGCTTGAATTTGGCCGGTCCGTAATTCATTAGCTGCCGCTGTATGATAACCAGCCGGTAGATTCTCATTGATCCACAATTGTAAGTTTAACCCATCTTCAGTAGGTGCCACCTGCTCAATTGGATCCCCAGCATTATGGTTGTATCCTGGAATTTCAATTGTTCTCACGGTATTGGCTGGGTCATTCACATCAACGTAGTGGAGCACAATATTGGCAGCACTCTTAGGCAGTGGGACAACATTAGAATTCTTAACCACAAAAGTTGTCTCTTTCGTTGCCTCGTTTCCTTGCGCATTTTTAGCGGTAATAGCTAACTTATAAGTCCCATCTTTTGGATGAGCTGGATCAAATTCGTCACCAATATACTTCGCGGTGAAGGTGTAGCCAGGCGCAATTTTACCGCCATTAATCTGCGGGTTTGCTGGATCGGAAGCCGCCGCCACGAACTGCTTAATAAATTCTGGCGAAGTAACCGTTCCAAGAACAAAGTCAAAATCTGGATCAAGTGATTTTGATAGATCGACAGTCTTCTCAGGCGTTAAATCAAGCGTTGGTGTATAGCCAGTTTGGTCTGGATTCATATATCTCATTTGAACCAAATGAGATCCGGCATTCTGTTCAGCGTCATTTTGATCAACGTACTTTAGGCTGGTTTGCATTTGAATGGTATCAGCTGCCCCAGTTGTTTTATAAAGTGGGCTGTTATAATCAGTAACCCGTGGGGTGGTTGGTGCATAGAAGGTAAGGTCAACTGACCAGCCTGGATGTATCCCCGCCGTTGAGCACGTGAAGATAATCCCCTTTTTATCTGGCGTTTGGCTAAGCGTATAAGTTCCCTTGGTCATCTGTGCATACTCGGCACCATTATAGCCGCCATCCCGATTGTAAGAATCAACCCACGGGACAACTGTATCAAAATCAATTGAATGCCCATCAGTAGGTTCAATCGTCCAAGTCAATTCCTTGGGCATTGCTGATTGCTTAGGTAACTTAATCATTCCAAACGCACTCACAGCATCTTGGGTATGCTGATAATAAAGCTGAGATGGCGTTGTGCTAGTGGCTTCTTCTCGGCCAACGTAATTGTCTCGATAATGACTCTCATTATCATTACCCAAAGTCAACCCACCAAAGCCGCCAAAGATTGCATGGGAAAGTTGATCTGGGATGTCAAATGGTGTGTTACCACCACCGCCATCATCTTTGTTACTTGTAACTAACAGGTATGAATCCGGAAAACTAATTTTAGATTCACCAGCTGGCGTAAACGATGTGGTAACGTTAACGCGCTGCTTATCCAAATTCAAATTAGGTTGAATCGTTCCGGCAATCACAATTGATAACTGCTGGATATTGGGTAAGTCTGCCTTAGCAGTGACGGTAATCGTCCCGCCATTGGTAGTCATCGAAAAATCATCGTTTAAGCTACTTGAAGTTGTTGTACTTGAAAGATCCTTAGTAATACTTAAAGGATCAAGAATGCTACCATTATCCAGATTAATCGTGAACGTATCCCCGGCATGAACTCTCTGCTGAGAATTGCCCGGGGCATCAAATGACAGCTTAAACTGAACAATGTTATTGGCCGTCATTTCTTCACCTGATTGGAAATTTGTGCGGTAAGCTAGATTGGCTGCACTGACTGGTGAATACGTTTCATCAGCATGCGCCCTGACGCCCCCAAATAGGATAGAAGCAACCGTCACAAAGCTAAGTAGCACGATCACAACCAAATTCAGTAAACCCCACTGCTTCTTTTGGTTTAAATCCCCGTCTAAACCATCGACTCTAACCATGTTTCTTTTCATTATTAACTTCCCCCGTTCAACGGACTGGCACAATTGTCCGCCCATTCTTCTAATATCAGAACCCCTATCATTATTTATATCAATTTAATTATAAGATGCCAGTCCAAACGGTTCAACTTTTGATTTGGCTGCTGTTAACGGATCCAAATCGTTGATTACTAAGGAACTTAGGGGATTCAGTCAGGTCATCAAGTGATTCCTAACTTTTCAGTTGTTTCATTAATTAGTAAAACTAAGCGTAATCAGTCCATATCTAATGGTAAGTTTGCGCGGTCGTTGTCCGGCAACCGCCGAATCGCGTGCTTCAATAGAAATGGCGCGATGAGTGTTGACAAAATGATAACTAGAATCAAATCCGAATAATATGTCCCGGATAGCAACCCCGAGGAAAAGCCAATTTGGGCAGTGATCAAACCCATTTCGCCTCGAGAAATCATCCCTGAGCCAATCATGTAACTGCTATGAATATTGAAGCCGTTCATTAATGCCCCTAGTCCGCAGCCAAGCAACTTACTAACGCAAGCCAGAAAGGTTAAAACTGCCACGAAAACAATTGAGTTTCCTAGATGATCCAACGACATATTCAGACCAATGCTAACGAAGAAGAGCGGCACAAACACCGCATAGCCGATTGGCTCCATGTGGTTTTCAATGGTTGCACGATAAGGCGTATGAGCGACGGCAATGCCAGCAAAGAATGCGCCAACTGCACCGCTCAACCCTACGGCATCAGCGGCCCAGGCCATCCCTAAACAAATCACCATTGAGGTAATCGTCACACTCGAGGTCATTAATAACCGTTCACCAATTCGCATCAAATAAGGAACAATCCAGCGAACCATCAGATAAGTCCCACCGAAAAAAGCAATTTGTTCGGTAAAAACCACCAGCAAATTAGTTGGCGCCCCGCTGGTCTTAACCCCAGCCGTCCCCATCATACTAATCATGATTGATAATAGAATCACGCCGATAATATCGTCGGCAACCGCTGCGCCAAGGATGGTGGCCCCTTCCTTAGTATCCAACGCTTGATAGTCCCGCAAAACCGCCACTGAAATTGAAACTGAGGTGGCGCTAAAAACAACGCCAATGAACGCTGCTTCTAATGGTGAAAATGAATAGGCTAAAGCGGCCGCACCAATCATGATAACCGGAAAAATAACCCCGACGATTGCCACAATGATTGCCGGCCGCAAATACTTTCTCAGTAATTTGAGGTTACTTTCTAAACCACCCAGAAACATGAGAATGATGACACCAATTTGGGAAAACAAGTTGAGCGCACTATCCAGATGAATCCAATTAAGCAGCGCTGGGCCCACGATAATGCCAACAATAATTTGGCCAATAACGGCTGGAATACCAATTCGATTTGCCAAGTGACCCGCCAAAGTTGTTAAGATTAGCAATAAGCAAAGCGCCCCAATAAAATTCATAACCTAACTTCCTTTCGTGAGAATTAGGATACGACCTATTTTTTTATATGTCGTGTCCTTTACTAGTTCATTTGAGATTACGATAGAGATTCCGAAATTTTTTCTAGCAAAAAAACGTCCCTTGAAATCAATCCGACTTCAAGGGACGCTTTCCGTGTTACCACCCAACTTCACAGCAACCTCACGACCACTGCCTTACTGTGTACAGCCAAATCAACTTGACGATACACTGGCGCTGTAATGGGCGCTCCCAACAAATTCTCATCGCATTTGTTGCTCAAAGGCTACTTTCGTTATTTAAGTACTTAGACCGTTCACACTTTCTAGATCTTCCCTGAAAAAACTCAAATAACTACTCTCCTCATCTTAGCAAATTCTCATATTTCTTTAATTGTGACTAATGGTATTCTCTTTGCCTTTCAGTGTCAACCGTTCTGTAAGGCTCACTACTGAGTCGGTTTTAATTTTTGAAATAGCCACTCGGCAAATAGGCTCACGGCTACTTTACCACCAGAACGGCCTGCTTACTATAAGCTAAATGCCAGCCTTTCGGCAATCCCTGAACGTGGGCAAATTTGCCAGAATGTTTTTTAAAGGTTACCAACTTTGTGCCCGCTTTAAGGCCTTTGGCTGAACTGATCACCAACTTGCCGTTTAACTTAGCGGAACCAGCTACCGCAACGTGATCGTTAGCTGCTAGGTTCAAGGTTGCCTTGCTTGCCTGAGAATAATTACCCTTAACATTAACGGTCGAAGAAGCTAGCTTGACCGTCCCGTCATTTAAGTTCAAACTACCATTTCCAAATGCGGTAGCGTTTTGAGCAACTAAGGAACCACCCTTAACCGTTGTATCACCACGGTACGTATTCTTACCAAGCAATGCAAGTGAGCCACTGCCTTCCTTGGTCAAGCCGCCCTTACCAGAAATGTTATTCTTCCACGTGTCGTTAGCATTGAAACCACCCTTGGCTGCATCCATGTTAACGGTTGTGTTTGCGAGGAATTCACCAAACCCGTTGGCGGCCTTAAAGAGGTTTAAGCGTCCCCAACCTTCAGTGTCATCACCCATTGGATATCCAGATGGTAAACCAGTGGTGTCCAGTACCTCTCGGCGTTGAACATCTGAAAGGTATGGTAACCGGGTTTTAAGCAAAACTTCGGCGCCCTTTGGCACAACCATTGCTTTATGGGTATCCCCAATTGGTGAGAAGCCATAGGTCAATCGGTACGTATAATCAGCCAAGTTCTTTTGGTAATCACTAAAGGAATCCTGCACGCTGGGATCCTTTTGGCTTGGTAAATCAGCTTGAACATCCTTGTAAGCTTGGTCAGCGAGCTGTTTATTATTTGGATCGTTCAAAGTTGCCGCAGTCATTGCGGTTCCGATCACCCGGCCACCCATCACAGCGAGCGGTGAATGCCGGCCAGCAAGGACCCGATCGTAGCCTACTTCTGATGACCGAGTGATTAATTGTTGATAACGTTGTGGAAATGCATATGCTAACGTTTCACCAGTCTCAAAAGCAGCCGTAGTGTGACCACTTGGAAAATCGTAATCATTTTGTTTGGCGGCGGCCATGACATTTGTTAAATAAGGGTTAACCTTAACCTGGCTGCTTTGGCGATAAGGCCGGGTATATTGAATGTATGCTTTTGGTGTGCCAGTCCCTGACCAATCGGAAGCTTCCGCGGTATCCACCAATTTAACCACTGATCCTAATTTAGAATTCTCATCAGCCCACTTCATAGAACTATATGGTGAATCGGCAGGTAGTGGCGCATCTGGAATCGAATTGAAATCAGTTTGGGCACCCGCATCTTTGATAAATGCGTTGGCATAAGGTCCAAAACCACTAATCAGGTTATAACGGAGATCTCGTCGATCTGTTAAGTAAGAACGATTGACCTCATCTTGAGAAGCCCCGTTTGAAATCTGAATCGATTTATCGAGGTTTTCCTGTAAAATAGCCGCGTCCTTTTTGGTTTGCGTTGTTGGATCCCAGTAACTTAAAAACGTATTGTTAAATAACGCAATTGCCGGATTTGTTTCCGGTGTGGTATTCGTTTTGATGTTTTGCTGATACTGGTCAACAAAGTAACCGTATGATGCTGCTTGTGGTGCTAAGGTCTTTGCAAGGCCCGAATCATCATTAGAACTACTGGCCTGCGTATTTGTCTCAGCGCCAAATAACGCTGCTCCTGATAAAGTGAAAACAAGGGCACTCTTAATAACCGTCTTTAGAATCGAATTCCGTTTAGCTGTCATGACTAAACCTCCCAAATATAATAACTAAGAAATGCTTATCAGAACGACAATAATGAATAGTACGGCAAACGCAAGCTCCCAACCCAACTTAGGGGTATGCTTAATCTCGTTAATCATCGTTGACATCAGTTTCACCATCTTTCAACTAGTCCCTGATAACCATTCATGAATCATCTTAAGGATAGCGGATGGGTGTAAATTATTAGTATGAGGGTTGTAAAAAGTAGGTAAATTTTGGGAAACAGAAATCGGAAACTTTATCTAGTTTGCAGTTTTTAAAGCTTTTTGGGCCGAAAAAAGATCGCCATAATTAAACTGATAGATAATAGGATGCACAATATCAGTCGGCCAGTCACCATCCCCAACGCTTCAAAGGGGTTAGCATTGATAAAAGAATCAGTCCAAGCAGGCCATATCAAGTTAAGCGTAAAATTTATAATAAGAAATCCAAAGAAACCGCTAAACATTGTAAAAAGGGTGAACCGGTGTCTGAGATTGGCCCAATTGTCATAGCCCAAAAACAGTATCAATTCATTAATAAGTAGTAGGAAACTCGTTATCGGCGAATGGAAGCCAGGTAGGTCATACATATGCAGGTAACTAATCGCTAGTAAGCCAATATTTAAGCTATATGTAATCATGAAAATAAATGGGGGGCCAACTATTTCCTTGTTCCCGTCCTCTACGATTCCCTCGAATCAAGTCATCAGCAGATACCCCAAACAAATCACTAAGGCTAATCAGCATATTAACATCCGGATAACTACGCCCATTTTCCCAACCTGAAATTGTTTTTCTTGAAACATGCATCTTTTCAGCAACTTCTCGCTGAGTCATTCCCTTTGCTTTTCGACATTGCTTTAATTGGTCAGAAATTTTCATTCAACTTCCTCGCTTTCTTTGACAACCATCACGATAGTTCTTAATGTATCTATTTTATTAGGAACACAAATGGTTAACAAGCATGTCTGTGATTCTAAGCTTGCGTTTTCCCTGTTATGGACTAATTATAAAAATATCAATGAGTTTAAGCGAGGTGATGTGTCATGACCGAACCATCAAAGGATAACTTAACAAAATCTGAGCTGATCGTTTTAATAATTGAATATACGCTAGTGTTATTAAGCACCTTAATTCCTGTTATTAGTCGCACCTGGACAACCATTATTTACTGGTTAGTTTTCATTAGTGTGTTGATTTTTACCATTCAACATCATCAGCATACCAAATTTAAACTAAAGGCTGCTACCTTCCCACTAATCGCTTATCCCTGTATTCAAATGCCTGGCTTGCTGGCTTATGACAACAGTCTCAATGCCGTTTTCGTTAATTTGTTTCTTCTTTTAATCATGTGTTGGGTTGGTTTCTCGATTTATCTATACTTAAAAACCAAACGGGCTAACTAGCTCAATTAGACATTATATTTTAACTTTAACCATCAACCAAAATAGAGAAGACAAATGAATTCAAAAGGTGGCATCATTCAGATAAATAAGTTAACAGGACTTTCTCCGGAACAAATACAACCCAATTCTGGAGGTATGAGCAAGATTCAATGATATCGATCGGGTAAATGGCTTTTTAGATGGCCTACTTCTTAAGTAACCAATTTCTTTTACATTTTGCGATTTCTACTTATTTTCACGAAAGGATCTGTTATTGCATGCAATCAATCAGTTTAAAAATATTACCGTTGAAGAGACCGAAAAGATCGTTGGTGGCGGTCATTGCTACACAGCAAGTTGCATTAGGCAAAGGGATAGCTTTCTACCTAACGTAGCCCACGGAGTAGTATGTCAAGCAATTGGGGTGTGCTCATGAAGACTAATCTTTATAAGAAAACATCTTTATATGTATTTATCCTCTTTTTAGCATTTTTAGTCATTGCACTTGTATTTAAAAGGTCTTGGTGGATTACACTACCTATACTCATAGTGCTGTTAGTACAAGGGTTTCGGCTGTTTAGAAGTTGATTGATGAGGCAGCTTCTTCTCGAGACTATCTCTTTTATGTACTAATGATCCGTTTTCTAATTGAATATCATAAATCTAACAAAACAAAATTATTTTGGAATCTAAAAACACCTACAGAATTAAAAGTCTGATTATTCTCAACTTTTAAATGTTGTAGGTGCTCCCATATCTATTCAGTTTTTATTTTCTAATTACTTGGTGTCGTTGCATCTCCAGCAGCCTTAGCAGCAGCTTCCTTACTTGCTTCATCACCGTTAATCATATTGTATTTCTTTTCGTAATGGATCATTGCGAATCCAGCTAATCCAAAGACAATCACGATCCCAACAAAGCCCCACATAGTTGCTTTGATGGTTGTTGGTAAAACAAGTAATGGCGTAAACATTGCTAAAATTCCGCAAAGAAAACGGGAAACCCCATTGATAAACCCTTGAATAGTTGCCCGAATTTCATCTGGAAACGACTCTTGGGTCCAAACTTTGTAAATAGCTTCACCAGAAAGCATACTACCAACGCCCCAAACTAGCATGAAGGCTACGATTAAAGCAATTGAGGTTGCCCCAAAGACTGCCAATCCGCCCATTGCAATGAGGGCGAAGATCACGCCAAGTGTGAACCAAGTATTCCGTTTGGCAGAACCAGCAATCGTAACATAGAATCCTAATATAAACAGAGCAGCAATGTGTAAACCTAACCCAATTCCAGTTGATAACGTTTGAGAAGCCCCGGCCTTAACAAACATGAAAGTCGTAAACTGGCCGAACGTATTAGCCACAAAGTTCCAAAAGATATAGTAAATCGCAATTGCGGCAAACAATCGAATATAAATCTTACTACGTGAGCTCCTGAAGAGTACTTGGATAACGGAAGCCTTCTTAGTTGGATTTTCATCCAACTCGGCTTCCTTTGCAGCTAATCGTTCAGCAGCTTCCTTGTGCAAAACTCGAATTCCCTTGGTAAATGTTCGCCAAACCCAGAGAACTAGTGCTACTAGAGCAAAGAATCCAAAAACAATCCGGCCACCAGTCACACTCATTGTTGAAACCACAAATGCTGCTCCGGTTGAAACGAATTGACCAACTTGCCAAAAGATCTGCGTTGAGGCAACCATCTGAGAAGCCAGTTTTTGGTTCGGTGCATCCCGGGAAATAACCGTCAGCGATACTGGCAAATCAGTTCCTGAGGCCACACCACAGATAACTACGCCGGCTAGGAGCATTAAATACCCATTTGAGAAAACACAAATTCCTGCACCAATGGCGTACAAAAAGTTAACCCAGTCAAAAATGGTAACAATCCCGACTTTATCAGCAAACCGACTACCGAAGATCGACCCAAACGCAATTGCAAACGTCAGCGCACCAGATATTACCCCAACCTGGCCGTTAGTGAGGTTTAACCCCATCTGCCACACGGTAATTGTACTTGCTAACCCAACAATAATTCCAGAACCAAGCATTGAGCCTAACCCCGCTGAAACACTCAAATTCCAATATTTACCTAGATTTTTCATAATTCCAATCTCCTTATTGTCCATCTACGGACAAACTAAAATAGATTAATAAATGAAGAAACACTAATTGGTTCTATACGAAACATGATAGTTACCGGATCCCAAAATAAGTTGGTCATTATCCGTATGCATCCCCTCCAAATCAACACCACCACTATCCTTAACACTGCCTAATTGGGCACCAGCGGGTAAAACAATGGTTGCTTTTGAATTCATTGGAACCGTTATATCCAATAGTTGTTGCCCACCATTAACGTCTAAGGCGGCTTTAATAATCCCTCTGGCAGATGGTGTTTGAACGTTTACCTGACGCAGTTTCCCTGGTCGGATTTTAACCTTAAAGGCTTCAAAGCCCGGCTTGGTTGGATTGATTCCCATAATTCCCTGAACGATGGTTAGCCCAGGTGTTGCCCCCCATGGGTGGGATAACGTCATATTGGGCTTATAATGATTACTCCAAGCTTCCGGCGCAATTGTGGCTTTCAACGTGTTCAGAATTGCAGCAAACGTCTTTTGATCTTTCCGGTCATCTGGGTTAGTTAGCAGTTCAACGGCATCGTCCGCATGCCCACTATCAATTAGTCCCTTAAGCATAAAGTAAATGAAGTAGATACTCCCCACGAACTTACCATCGTTAGCAACGAACCGACTTATCTTATCAGCCATCTGTTGGCTGTCGTAGATGCCATAACAAAGTGCATAAGCAGTTGAATGATGAGCTGTATGCTGGTTAACTGATAAATCCGCATTTAGGGAGTCATAAAACCGACCAGTTGTTGAATCATACAAGTGAGAAATGAGGGCTTTTTTAATCCGGTCCGCCCGGCCGCGGTAATGCTTTGCATCAGCCTGATGTCCAGTAGTCTTAGCAATTTTACTCATTGTTAAGTAAGCCCCGTAAAAAATGGCATTGAACGGTGTATTGTATTTGCCTTCCACAAAACCATCACGCTCTGGAATCGGCCAATCAATCAGGCCATCATTAGTAACCAGGCCAACTCGTTCATCAAAATTATCGACGCCTTTTGTATTGCGTAACGACCCCATGAAGTCTTGCGAAGCGCCATCGAAACTTTGTTCATTTTTACCTCGGTTAAGTTTGTAAGTAAGGTCCTTATAACGTTGATTCAGAAAAGCATCATTGCCGGTATACAGATAATCCTGCCAAGCCATTTCAATGCTATATAACTTATAATCCTCAGGCCAAGTCGGATTATCAATGAGATAATCCATACTATGGCGGTTGAGAGAATACTGGGATGAAACGACAAAGCTAGTGTTCCCGTTCACTAACAGGTCGCCTTCATAGGGGCGGCGTTCACGAGCTTGAGAATCGACATAAACGTCTTGATTGGTTGCCTTGATCGTATACTTAGACAGCTCATACTCGCGATTCAATAAGCCATTATCACTTTTAAAGTTAGCTTCTTGAGATTCAAATGGCTGCTCGATTGCCCAGCCAAAGAGGTCATTTTGCTGAAGTTGACCTTGAAAGCCAACTAACTCAATGTACCGAAAGTTCTTAACTTGTAGAGTTGTGAACTTATTTTGACCTTTTACAAACGTCCAATTTTCAACGTAATCCGGACCGGCTGCCAAATGATGACGAACATGCCCATCGTCTTGGAGTTGCTCACCCATTAGAACAGTGGTCCGCTGATTAATAGGACTTTCAATATTGACTTTCAGGCTACCAATAATTTCTTTACCTAAGTCGACCAAGTAATTCTGGTCACCCAGCTTAATGACCTTTTTACTGGGTTCATTAGTTTCAAATCGACGTGTATTTTCGCTTCGATAAGGAATCAATAACTCGTGGTCGTTGACCATTTCTTGTGGATTAATCCATGCTGTACCCCAAGAATCGTCGTTATAGGCGATTTCAGACCAGCCTTGTGGGTAATAACGCATATCAACATTTTCCGAAACCATCCCAAAATACAGACTGCGGATCTTCACACCATAGTCACCAAATGCTGTGCTGCCATCAAGTACTTTCCAATCCTGATTGGTAACGATCACTTGCTTTTTAGACCCATCATTTAAATAAACTTCCAGCTTACACCAAAATGCCTTCCGATCAGACTTAGCGGTGGCAAGTGCCGCAATGACATTTTCACCGTTAATTAAGTGTTCCGTCACGTCGTACTTACTATAGTAAATCCCAACCTTATCAGAACCCTGATAATGAACCTGGCGATGGGGAGAACCGACACCGACGTTTGTTCCGTTAACTAGTAGATCAAATCCTTGAATAAATAATGGTTCATTTCCCCTTGAGAAGGCTGTAATAACGGCTGTATCAATATTAATTAGGTTTAGGTCAAATCTGGGGCTGCGAATAAACACAACGTTACCTAATTTAGGAAGTTCATTATTAACCTTTTCAGTTTTATGAGCCCAGATTCCCAAGTGCGATGCAGTGCTTACCTGATCGGTACAAATGAACTTTTCTGGCTGTGAGAAATCGCTCGTATTACCAAAGTTATCTTTAATTCTAACTTGCCAGTAATAAAGCTCGCCTGATTCTAACTGTTGATTCAAAGTTGGAATTTCAACGCCCGTATTTCGATCTGAACTTACCCAACCACTGTCAAACACATATTCTTGATTAGCCAATTGGTGAAGGCGGTTGGCAATCACCAATTGATATGCAGTTTGTTGACTGTTAGCGATATTGCTATGGTCCCACCAACTAAAGCGGGGTGTTTGGCCGACGTTATAAGCAAATTTCAATAAGTTTACATTTAAATGCGTTGGTATTAATAAATTTTGATTGTTAATCATTAATCTTATCCTCTGTCTTAATAATATTTAGTCATCCGGCCATACTTTGTCATATGGAACACCAGTCAACTCGTGAACGGTCTTGGCAACCTCAGGATCAACGTCCTTTTTGCTACCACCCTTGCGAAGCCGCAAAGTTTCCTGAATGATAATCTGATGAGTTTGCTTGTTAAGCTTAAACGTCAATGCTTCTAGAAGGGCTAAAAGGATTAAGCCACCTGTCCCAAACAGCAGGATTGCCGCAATTGCATGTTGTGTTTGCACTGATTGTGTTGCAGCATTCTTAGCAAATCCATTGCTATCAAGGATAAAACCGACTGCAACCGTTGCAACGGCAACTGTTGACTTGCGGGTAAAACTCATGACAGCAGCGAAAACACCTGCTCGCCGACGTTTAGTCACAATTTCATCTAAGTCTGGAATGAATGGAAAAACGTTCCAGGGAGTAAACTCTAATGTTGCCCGACCAATTTGGTAAACTAACGAAATAAAGAATAAGATCAAGATAACGTGATTCGTAACGTGAAGTCGGAAGACAAGGTAGTAGCCGACTAGCATTAGCAACATCAGCCCATAACCGACTTCGTACAGAAATTTTGGTCCAAATTTAACCATTCCGAATCCCGCTACAATGGTCACTAGCAAGCCAACCAATGAAAGCGAAAGCATGTTGGCGGCAACCGTTGCTGATAATCCCAAACAATAAATACAGAAGTAGGCAAAAACGGTATTAAACGTATCCTTACCAGTAAACGAAAATAGGTAAATTAACAGGTGCTTTCTGAAACTTTTAATTTTGAGCGTCGAACCATAATCGCACAACAGTCCCCAAAATCGTTTGAGAAGTGATCCTTCATTAACAGAATCCTTCTCTAGTTCAACCCGCATTTCTTTGGTAACCGGCTTTTCCCAGGTAACTGAATAGCAAACATAAACGCCAATTGCAAAAATAATGGCAAATAGTGTTCCGTTAACTAAGAACGGTATTGGACTGTGTTGGCCCATAATCGCAAATAATTGGCCAGGGATAAAGGTCGCTAAAAATGTGGCCCCGGCTGAAATAAACATTCTTGCTGATGACAACTTCGTCCGTTGATTATAATCATCCGTCATTTCATTTGGTAATGTTTCGTAAGGGATCATCATCGCACTTGAAATAACTTCGAAAATCATGTAGGTTGCAAAATAATACCAGTAATTCATTCCGGCAATCCACAAAGTAATATATAGCAACATCAACGGTGAACCAATAAGCAAGAAAAAGTGACGGCGACCAAACCGTTGGCCTAACTTGGTCTTATAAAAGTTATCAGTTAAACTTCCCATCAACAAGCTACAGATTGCATCAGCAACCCGGGCAGCACCAATAATTGAAGCCCCCTGTACTGCAGTTAAATTACAATAAGACGTGTAAAAGAACAGCATCCACGCCCCAATAATGGTCATTGAACCACCACCAACAAAGTCGACGATTCCATATCCAATTCCGCGCCACACAGTAATCTTGCGCGGCGTATAAACCTTATTTTGCTTTAACATAGCTTCCAATCTCCTATCATAGACTCAGTGGAAACAGAAATTTTGGCCTCCCATCTCGTAATCATCTAATGTATCAAACTGATATATCAACTGCCATAAGACTATCTTGTGAATCCCAAGCGGTCAATAAAGCGTTTTCAAAATCTGGCTTTTAAAAATACAAAGCCAACGGAAGTTACTGGTATCCCTAGGGTAAGGCTTAAATTGAAATATTTTCATCTGCGGATCTAATATGTAGATTTGATACATTCAACTTGCGAAAACGATACAACTGCACAACCTAAAACACAAAATCTTTTGGATAATAGTGGTCAACAAAAAAATCCCATCAACGATGATGGGATTTACTAAAAATCAAGTAAAACAGTTGGTAAAATAAGATTCAGAGGAGTACTGTAAAAACTAATAAGTATTTTTAGTTGCCTCCTTTCTACTAAATCCTGGGGCATTTTTATAGTAACTGATATATTTCTTATAAAAAAAAGTTCGACCTCGATTTAAAATTGAAGTGCAACACCTG
>NZ_AZEB01000100.1 GCF_001434135.1 Lentilactobacillus kisonensis DSM 19906 = JCM 15041
GTCAATGGGTATCAAAGTATAATGGGACTAATAAACAAGCGAGTAAATCGCAACGAAAGCAGGTCCCAATTATGGCTAAACAAACCACCTTTGAAGAACGCATTGAAATCGTTGAATATGCCATTACCCATAATCGGAACTATAAGGAAACGGCGGCTAAATTTAATGTATCGTATCAACAAGTGCGGGCATGGGTTCTAAAAGTCGATCGTGATGGGTTCCCAGCCCTTAAAGATCGTCGTGGTCATCATAAAGCCGAATCTGAAATGAGCGAAGTTGAGCGCCTTAAACTGGAAAATCGCCGTCTTAAGGCCGAATTGAATGATAAGAAAGCAATTGAGGCCTTCGCAAAAAAATTGCTCGCTCTAAAGA
>NZ_AZEB01000101.1 GCF_001434135.1 Lentilactobacillus kisonensis DSM 19906 = JCM 15041
ATTTTATGTAGCACAGAGAATTCAACTCTGCTATTCTTAAATCGACGAAAACCCAAGGATAGGAGTGAATCTCTATGTATAAACATTATAACAATAACCAGACCAGTTTAACATTGCCATTGGAAATTTCAATTTCAGAAACGCACATTGTCCGCGCCATTAGCGCTTTCGTGGATACTATTCCATATAAATTAGTTTATGGCGAAGAGTCAGCCTTTGGCCGACCACAATATTCACCATTAATGATGCTCAAAATGATGTTATTTGCCTACTCACGGAAAGTGTTTTCGGGACGAAAAATTCAACAAATGGCCGAGGAAAACATTCCGATGAAATGGTTAATCGGTGACCCTGACGTGGTGCCCAGTT
>NZ_AZEB01000102.1 GCF_001434135.1 Lentilactobacillus kisonensis DSM 19906 = JCM 15041
GTTGTCGACGGTTCGAGCCCGCCTGCCGGAGTTATTATTTAATTGGAGAGTTGTCCGAGCTGGCCGAAGGAGCATCATTGGAAATGATGTAAACGGGTAAAAGCCTGTTTCAAGGGTTCGAATCCCTTACTCTCCGTAACCGAATAATAATTTATGACCCGTTGGTCAAGTGGTTAAGACACCGCCCTTTCACGGCGGTAACATGGGTTCAAATCCCGTACGGGTCATTTTGGAGGATTAGCTCAGCTGGGAGAGCATCTGCCTTACAAGCAGGAGGTCACAGGTTCGATCCCTGTATCCTCCATTTTCATAGCAACACTGTGGTTCGTTGGTCTAGCTGGTTAGGACGCCTGCCTGTCACGCAGGAGA
>NZ_AZEB01000103.1 GCF_001434135.1 Lentilactobacillus kisonensis DSM 19906 = JCM 15041
TTTGGTTGTTATACGGTATTAGCACCTGTTTCCAAGTGTTATCCCCTACTTCAAGGGCAGGTTACCCACGTGTTACTCACCAGTTCGCCACTCGTCTCAATGTTAAGTCAAGGAAATGCAAGCACTTCCCTTCGATAACCAAGACGCGTTCGACTTGCATGTATTAGGCACGCCGCCAGCGTTCGTCCTGAGCCAGGATCAAACTCTCATCTTAAAATGATTTCAAAATGATAAGCCTGTTAATAGCTCATGATTTTATTTATTACTTGTTTTACGAATTGACTTCGCAAATGTTTGGTTCCGAAATTAATCGGAACGCCCTGCACATTTGTTTGTCGAAAATTTTGTTCAGTTTTCAAAGGTCTAC
>NZ_AZEB01000104.1 GCF_001434135.1 Lentilactobacillus kisonensis DSM 19906 = JCM 15041
GAGGCCGAAGCCAAGGATCTGCCCTTCGGGAAGAACTCGCGCAAAAGGCCGTTAGTGTTCTCATTGGTTCCACGTTCCCATGGTGAATAAGGATGGGCAAAGTAGATGTCAGTTCCCTTGACTTGACTCAAGCTTGAGAACTCAGCACCATTATCAAAAGTAATGGTTTTAAAGTGCTCGGTTCCATAGTCATATAAGGTATTCTGGAGGGCTTTCAAGCAAGTGTCGGCATGATAATTGGGAAGTTTAACGATGATCTCTAAGCGACTAACACGTTCAGTCAAAGTCATTAATGCTGGCTCAGATTCAACCCGTTTGCCTTTGACCAAGTCACCTTCCCAGTGTCCAAGCTCTTGA
>NZ_AZEB01000105.1 GCF_001434135.1 Lentilactobacillus kisonensis DSM 19906 = JCM 15041
GATATATAGCCCCATTTGTCTTTACGCAAACGTATTTGAGTTACATCTGTATGTAATACTTTTAAAGGTTCTGTCTCAGTAAATTTCTGTTTGATTGTATTAGGAGCTATTTTTCCAAGGTTACCTCTATAGGAACAGTAACCGGATGTGTGTTTTGAAAAAATAACTACTTTTAATTTAAGTTTGGTCATTAAGTGCCGAATTGTTTCTGGAGAATTTTTGAATCCGACCTTGAGAGACTCTTTCCAGATTCGACGATAACCGTAGGTTGAGTTTGAATCGTGATATGTTTTAACAATAAACTCTTTTAGTTGAGCATATTTATCTGTTTTATCAGTTTTACTAAGTCG
>NZ_AZEB01000106.1 GCF_001434135.1 Lentilactobacillus kisonensis DSM 19906 = JCM 15041
ACTACTTTAAATATGCCAATATTGAATATTCTTTTGCCAGCGTTGTCGCTTAATTCGCCCTAATTGGCGTCGAATCCGCCAATTGGTAATTTTCCGCCAAAGGGGACTGTGATAAGCCGTTTGCTGATAAAATTGACGTTGCCAATAGGTAATGTCTTTGCTAATTTGTTGTTGACTCCACCAAACATAATTATGAGTCAAATATCCGGCAACTTGGACATACGGACGTTCGGTCCAGTAGGCTGCTCCCATCAATTGACCTCGTGTAATTGGCAGGCCTCTGGTTTTAAACCAAGCCATTTTATAAATCTTCTGAATCTTGCCAAC
>NZ_AZEB01000107.1 GCF_001434135.1 Lentilactobacillus kisonensis DSM 19906 = JCM 15041
CGTGGCTTTAACGACTTCTTATATCAACACAATGCCAAGCGAAGTATGTCACGACCAGGGACTCCCTATGATAACGCGATGATTGAGCGTTATTGGAACGAATTTAAAGTTAGTTGGATTCGAACCCAGCCCCAGCCACAAACCTATCAAGCATTAATTCAGCTTATTGAGGAAGGGATTAACTACTTTAACTCGATACGACGTTCCGCCAAGAGAAATGGACTTACCCCTGAAGAATACCGTAATCAAGCTTTTAAGAAACAAATTACTGCATAGTTAATTTTATATTATTTGAACTGTCAACTTGACAAGCACCAGTGCAC
>NZ_AZEB01000108.1 GCF_001434135.1 Lentilactobacillus kisonensis DSM 19906 = JCM 15041
TACTTCAGAGTAGTAACCATATCCCCCGTCAATAATGGGATTGCGGAACAATCTGCCATAAATCTGCCACCTAACTCTTTCTTGCGCTGTTTAAGCAAGCCTTCAAGCTCCCCAACATCTTCAATAGTTGCTTGCTTCTTATAAAAAAAGCCTCGCATACTGGCGTACCAGCCACATTAAATGTGGAGCGAGGGGATTGATATCTTTGACTTATTTATACTCTTCTAAAATCAGAGTGTCAATGTTTATCTCTTTAAATACAAAAAGCCCACCCCGAATTAACGAGATTGAAGTGCAACAGAAAAGTTAGACAAGTTTA
>NZ_AZEB01000109.1 GCF_001434135.1 Lentilactobacillus kisonensis DSM 19906 = JCM 15041
TTGGGGTCGTTAAATCAGACTTGCCACTTAACGTAACGCTTGGCACATCCTTAAAGGTAGTCGAGCCGTCTTCAGGCTTGGTAACATCCCCAACCGTTGCCTTAATTGCCACAACCGCTGGCGTCTTAGACGTGATCGTTGCTTGACCTGCCTGAACATCTCCAGTTGCCAGCGTCGTATTCGCGTTCGCATCAGTAATCTTCTTAATCCCGGTCGCATTTAACGTCACTGCGTAGGTTCCTGGAGTAGCCTTGACCGCGCTCCAGTCGAAATCGTCAGCCGTGA
>NZ_AZEB01000011.1 GCF_001434135.1 Lentilactobacillus kisonensis DSM 19906 = JCM 15041
CCTTTTGCCTGCGGCGAATCATTTACTCGCTAAAACATCAAGAATAAACACTTGCTTAGCAACGGTAATCGTCGGTACGAACTTCTCATCAACAATTGTCTTAACCGTCACTGGATCAGAGGAAGCGCTCGTTGATAGCGAAACACCAGTATCAAAAACAGATACAGTCGTCCCTGAAACTGGAACACTTTCTTCCGGTGTTTCAACAAAATTCATTTGACCAACCGGATCATTGGCAGTCCCTGGTAAGAAAATAATCTTGCCATCTGGAATGAACTTTTCAAACGTACCGTTGTTATTCCATCCTTTATCATAAACAACTACCTGTAATCCTAGGAACGCTGAGAACCATTGCTCAACAACAGGCTGAGTAAGAATGCTTCCCTGTGGTGATACCGTCCCAGAAAAAATGGTGTTTTTTAGTGCGGCATTGTGCATCAAAATATACATAGTCTTTGAATTCATTAAGGCTCGAGTTAAAGCCGTACCAACTTTTTGCGAGGCAGTATCCTTAACACTACTGATGTCATCATATGGATTAGAGGAATCATCAGTCCATGCTTTAGCAACTTTCATATTCTGGAATGACTCATAGCCAAAGTCTGCCAACTGATTACCCAGAAGTAGCTTGCCGTTCAAAAGTGCTTGGACAGCGTAATACTCGCGAGTAAACCGAGCACGTAAAAGTAAATTTGCTTGATCATCATACAGTTTCTTAGTGATGGTCAAAACCAAATTTTCGTCATTAGATGCAATGGCATTATTCAAATCTTTAAAATCGTACTCATTAAGGTTCAACTTGTTTTTAAATTTGTAAGTTGGCAATGTGCCAGTTTGAAGTGAGCCACGTTCAACAGGCAATGCTGCTGAATCTTCTTTGGTTAAATCAAGTGGTGCCGGATATAGATCTTGGCCGTTGATTAATTTAACATTATCGGCCTGCTGTTTAGTGGGGGTAAATAAAGCTTCCATCAAATAGGGAGCTGTGTATTGCGGATTAGTGTTCCAATAGCCCTGCAGGTAATTGGAAGTTAGTAAATCAAATGCAGTTGCCACGATATAACATCTCCTTATCGATTAATTAATTTAACGCCGGATGTCTTACCAGCGACCGCCTTTAATGCGGCTACAACAGTGCTATCAAGTAATTTCTGGCGCAAATAAACATTTTCAAACCAAATTGTTACGTCTGCGTCTCCTGCAGTAACATCTGTGTCTGCAGCAACAACGCCCGCAAACACTTGTCCTTCCGCACCCGTAAATTCTGATAATTTGGTAACGCCTGCGGATTGATCGGCACTTAGCCAGTCAACTGCCGCACCAACTGGAGTACCTTGTAAAATAACTTTCTTACCATTGGAACCAGCAGTAACAGTTGAACTGTCAATTGTTCCTGGTAAGCCAACAGTTAAATCTTGCCGAACTCTTGGATCAGAGTTGGCAAAGTATTGTGTATCAGCCATAGGTTACATCTCCTATTTTTCTATTTATCAAAGAATTTTCCTTTAAATCTATCTGGATCTCCCAGCGTTTTTTTAGCAACTAATTCGCCAAAACTAGGAGCAGCATTATTTTGCTGTGTATTACTATTTGGAATTTGATTATTTTTAAACATGTTTTTCTTGGTAATCTTAACTACTCGATCAAGCATTGACTTGAAGTTGTCAACATTGTGCTTAGTTGTGTCAGGATCGTCACTAACCAGTGTGTCAACATCCTCGTTGGTAAATTGATATCCAGTATCTTTAAGCTGGTTAAGCACTTCACTGCGCATATCTGATCGATTCTTTTCAGCTTTAAGCTGCTTGTTTTCTTCAAGGATTTCCTTGATTTGTGCCTGCTGCTTTTCTTCGTCGGTCATTTGTGCATATTGTTCGGCACTACTTTTCCCAGCTTTTTTACCTTCCTCAATGCCCTTTTTGCGAGCTCGGAATTCACGATCTTTGAGCAATTTATCAACTTCGGTTTGCGTAAACGTCTTGTCATTGCTACTGTTATCGCCATTATTATCATCAGTATTGTCTTTTGACGATGTGTCATCATTATCAGCTTGATCACTATTACCATTAGTATTTTGATTGTTTTGATTCTGATTGGCATTATTGGTGAAAGTGTCGACAAGATTCTTAATAAAGTCTTGAGATGGTTGGCCGTTTTGATTACCAGAGTTTGTTGCGGTATTGTTGTTGGCATTTTGGCCACCTTCGCCACTTTCTCCACCTTGTGCACCAGGTTGGGATTGGCTACCTTCTTGGCCGGCGTCAGCAAAATACTGCAAATTCATGTTTAATTTATCTGATTCCATGTGTTGCCTCCGTTTATAGCCTGTCGGCTGTTAATTCCTTGCGCAGTTTAATGTCTTAAGCATGTTTGGGACAAAATAAAAAGCAATGAAGTTTTTACTCATTGCTCATCATTACTTGTTTGATTTTTATTTGAATGGTCAGCTGCTGCTATGGCGCCAGCAACGCCTAATAATGGAACTAACGAAACGTGTGCTATTTTGGTGCAACGACAGTTAGGGTGGGAGTCATCAGGGATGCTTGGAGAGTTTGCATCATTAACGGCATAGGGCCCATCTTCAGCAATTGCTTCACATTTATCACACGCTCCTGGTTGAGTTACCCAATCGAAGTAAGCAATTCCTTGCGACCTAAATACCTGCGTTGTCGCTCTGTCTAAAACGCGCGCTCGTTCGGTAACAATCATGCGTCTGATATAAGCATCATTAGTTTCAAATAAGCCAGTTATCGTCTGTGGTTTAGCCGTACGAATACTCGGAAATAACTGGTTGACATCTGCTTGTTTTAATCCAGCTCGCAATGATTTAGCCACTAATGATTGAACGTTGTTAACGAGGTTATCGTTGTAGAGCCAGATATTGTCGCTCCATTGATTGCCATTAATTGTTGTACTGATGATCTTTTCGGAATTGCGTAAGATTTCTCGCTTAGTAATGTTGGCTTCTTTCACGACATCCGCCCCAGCCTTTTTAGCTAAACGATCGTTATTGAATTGACGACTAACGTCCCGTTTAAAATCACTGTTTAACGTTCGACCAAGTAATTTAATCGTAGCGATGGTAGCACCGGCAATGCTGAACCCAATTAAAGAATTCAAAGTATGATACCGATCAATTGGTGCATTCCTGCTATATTCTTTAAATCGGTTTTGAGATTGAGAATCAGCATCCTTAAGCGTCGCCCTTTGAAAATGAAGCAAACGACGTCTATCAGCATCGGAATCCCGTTTTAACAGCTCAACGTATTTTAATAGACCTGCTACTCCGTATTCAGCAATGAAGAAATTAAGATGATCCTCAATTTCTTGTAATGCCACTTGATAGGCATCATGAACTCGACCATATAATTCTTCATCACTCTTAAGTAACTTGGCAATATACTTCTTCTCTTGAGCTTCACTAATCGGCTTCATTAATCATCACCTTTAGTCTGTGAAGTATCATTCTGGCTGTTATTACTATCAGCATATGGGTCAGGCGTGCGTGCCTTCGCTTCTTGTGCCAGTTTATCTTGTTCAGCGGCAATTTTCTGCATTTCTTTTTTAGCATCGGGAACATTTGAAAGAGAAGCAATCGCTGTTTCTTGAGAAGTGGTTGATTGTAACTCATTTGCTGTCTGTGCTTCAGCTAACAAGTTGTGCGGGATTGTAAAGTTAAAGGTGTACTCTAAGTTATCAACGTCATCAACATTAATCCCCTGTGCCTGTAAAGCGCACGCCCATATTTGAGTCAGTGCCTTTTTCATCTTGGTTTCTTTGTTCAGCGCTTTGATTTTCATGGAGTGAATTTTAAAATCAAGTGCTTGTGCAGCCGATGTACTAAAATCGATATTGTCTAAATTCGGAATCTGTGCGACCTGATAAATAAAGTCAGTATCATGCTGAATCTGGTTCTCTTGTAATTGATCCCCAGTCGGTTTTTCCATAAATTCCGCATCCGGCATTGGTAAAGCTTTGGACTCATCAGATTCAGCCCAAGCTTTATCCAAATATAGGTTAAAGACTCTTGTCTGATAAATTTCTTTAAGTTGCTCATCAGAAAGTTCAGAATTAATAACTTTCAAGATACTAGCCGCAAATGAGTCAGAATCATTTGCTTTGGCACTCATGGCGCTATCTAAATCATCGACCAGGCTAATCAGATCATCAAACACGCCGATCCGTTCCTCGTTGTCCATGATTTCGGCAATGGGCAGTTGACTGAAGGGATGTCCCAAATTATCGTCTACCCCAGTGTCTGGATCGGGATTTTCATCAAATACTAAAGAGGCATCGCTGGTAGCAGAGTTACTAAACGGCACCGTATCATCAATTTCAATTAGCTGTCCATGTAACGATTCGTTGCCCTTGCTATCCGGATAGTAACTGTAGGTTACCCCAAATAAGGGTTTATTTTGAATCGTATTGTCATAGACAATAAACGTATTTAAGGGATCTAGAAAAGTGATATGGGGATAGGCTTTCTCATCAGTATAGAGATACAAATAAGCGCGTCCATAAACGCTTGACCATTTGGACGCTTCTGTAAACACATCGTCCAGAACCTGATGCTTGGTCATCGCTTGAATAAGATTGTTGACTCTGTTGCCTTCTGTCGCTTCTTCTTCTGATGGATCCTGATAAGCAATGTCAATTGGCGTCCCAATAAAATAACCGTTGAATGAGTCAACAAGCTTCTTAGGCATGTTAACAATTCGACGGTTGTCTGGATCACCATGTGGCGTTGGTTTGCGATTAAGAATGTTGATATGTCGGCCTTTGTAATATTGGCGCTTCATAACGTAGGTTGGCATCAGCTTTGTTCGATGCAGATTAATCATGTTAAACAAATCGATGGGATTGTCCTTGATATTTTGACTAGTGGAATAATGAAAAACATCGTTATCGTCTAGATAAGCACTACCAGACAAATTAACGGTGTTATCATTTGTCCATCCCATTTTCGAGGCATCCCGCCCGGAAATAAACGTATCTTGAATATTAGGATATTCTTTTTGTAAAATTTCACTAATTTTCATTCATTAAATACCTCGCTTAAACAATTTAACTTTGGCATTGATATGCGGATCAATCTTCAATCCCAACTTGCGAGCATTATCAATCGCAAAATACTTAAACGCATCACAAGTATGATCGTTTTCCTTAACTACTTTCGGATCATCACTGTGAACGGTCTTTTCGTCCCACTGATATTGTTCATGTTGCTTAACAAATATCTGATTCTCAGGTGTATCAAGATAGTACACACGCCCTTGTGCCAACAATGATGATACATAATCAATCATCGTGGCTTCGTCGCTCTTAGCTACCCCATGCCAAACTTCGTTATATTCTTTAACAAATTCGTTTCGTAATGCACCTTCAGCAGAGTCAATTGTTCGTTTGCCAATCGGCTGATGATAATGCATTGAGTCTTCGAAGGACTTAATTTCAGGCACCAGGTCACTTGGTGCCTTTTTTCGAGATTGGTGTTCCGGACTGTAATAGTATGTGTGCAGCAAAATAACTTTGCCTTCAGCAGTCACACCAATTGCTAAACAAGTAGTTGCTGAGTTAATGTGACCAGCATCGATTGAGAAGTAAAGATTAACTATTGGGTCGTCATCAAACAATTTAGTTAGGGGATGGAACAAGTTCATATTGTAAACATTGGTTCCCAGGCCAATTATCTTCCCAAGATATAGCCACTTGTAATACTCGGGGTCATTCTTTTTATACGTTTCAATCAAGGCCAGTTGCTGTTCCTGGGTGATCCCGAGCTGATCATCTAGATACGTTGAAGTGTCCACATAGCATTGTGGGTTCTGTTCCTGGATAGCAATCCATTCATTAATCCAGTCATAGGGATTACGTGGCGGATTGTAACTGTAAAACACCTTCACCTGATTAACCCAGGGAGATTTTTGCCGAATAAACGTTGGATTGGTCTGGTCAAACACTTCTGCACTCTTAAAGTTGGCTGCTTCTTCGTACCACAGAGCAATAACATTTTGGATCGTGTTTGATTTCAGTTTCTCAGGCTTGTCACCGCCGTAAAAATAGAACGCACTACCCGATGAAACATGGGTGATGCGCATTGGTGAAACCGAATATTTAAATTCATCTGTCATGTTTAACATGTCAATCGCCCAGCAAATCTGACCATATACAGAGTCACGCAAGTTAACCGTGTTTTCCCGAATACAGACAACATTCACTTTATGGCCTAGCTGAGCCTGCTTCTTTAGCATAGTCAACAGCTTTAAACTAATAGTCGATGATTTAAAAGAGCCACGGCCGCCTTTAGCAATGATGTATGAACATTTAGTCGTCCACATTTTACTGAAGTGTGGATTGACCAGCTGTGATATTTTAATCACTCGTTTGGTTTTCACCGTCATTATCAGCACCCCCTAAATCGTCGATCACTATCGTACTATCATCATGTTGGTTAACTTTTTGAATTTCTTTAGCCTTTGCTTCAGCAATTTCAGCCTCGGCTTTTGCCTTACGAATTTGGGCTGATTGCATAACTGTTGGAACTGGATATCGCTTTAGCAACTCAGCGAGTGCTTTCACCTTATCGTTAGTTTCAACGAGAGCTTCACCTTTGTCTAATCGCAAGGTCTTCAGTAAAGATGTATCGCCTTTATTAGTAAAATTGACTTCATTCTCGTAGTAGAATGCCTGCTTTCCAGTTTCCGGATCAATGTATGGTAGTAATTCGTAGTGCTTTCCGGAACTATTAATATATGGCCCCTGCTTAACGTAATGTTTCATCCACCGTAAATGTTTGACTCGTTTGGCCTCCACATAATCACCGATGTTAGCAAACGCTTGGCGCTGAAGCTCTCGAACAATATCATCCGCCTTAATGGCCTCTGCCTGTTCGCGTATCATGCGAAGATTATCTAATTCTGCCCGCACACTAGCATTAACGAGTAGCCTTGGACCATTTACATTGGCAGTGTTCCAAGACGCCCCATATGCCTTCTGATAAGCCCAAGTGGCATTGAATCGTTGCAAATAGTAGAGGCAAAACAACTTTTGCTTTTCGTTTAATTGACCATTGTTTTTCAATTGATCAACTATTTTGTGTGCACCCTTTTGAGGCTTTGTGTGCACCCTTTTTGCCGCTTTGTGTGCACCCTTTTTATTTGGGGTGCGTTGCCAACCATACCGTTTTTTCCACGATTTAACCGTGTTTATCGATACTTGGTACTTTTCAGCGATGTCCTTATACTTCATTCCTGATAGATAATCCTTCTCAGCTTGTTTCTGGTTATTCATTACATATCACCGCACCTCCTACATTCTATGTATTAAAAGTCAACACAATTATTCACCACGGTATGGCGGTGTGATATTGCTACCAAATGTCTCTGTTAGCGCGAAGAAGTATCGATAACCTTCATTGACATTGTCATATTGACTAATTGTATCTAGTGACTTGGCCATAATCTCAGCAGCCTGCTGAATTCCTTTGTCAATCGTGCCGTTATCTAGCTTCTTTTGAACAGCACTTGTGTCCAGTACGGCATCTCTCAATGATTTATTTATCTCCGTACTAAATTCGTCTTGAATCATGCTGACGATTGCCGATTTATTAAACCTTTGATCACCTGAATTGAACATTTTTGTCATTTTAATTCCTCCCAGTTGAACCGAAACCGTCACTACCACGGTCACTGTCATTTAGTTTGTCGCATTCAATAGATTGTACTGAGACATCACGCCGAATAACCAACTGGCAAACCTTATCGCCCTTGTTAATTTGGTTAGGCCGATTAGATAAGTTAACGAAAGTCGCCATGATTTCACCACGATAGCCAGGGTCAACCGTTCCGAGAATGCACTTTAATGGTGTCCTAAGACTCATCCCTGACCTTGGTCTAACTTCAGCTGAATACCCTTTGGTTAACTGAATTGAAATCCCCAAAGAAATTCTTTTCGTTTCGAATGGTGCAAAATAAACAGTTTGATCAGCATATAAATCAAAGCCGGTATCATCTGGATGTGCCTGATGTGGTGCCATGGCAGATGAAGTCATTCTTTTATATTTAAGAAATACCCTAGGCACGTTCCCTCATCCTTTCCTGCTTATGTCTCATATCCTCTGTTAACCGTTCGCTAAATGGTGTCTGCAATAATGAACTGATATGATTGATATCTTCTGAACTATACATAACGTCACTGACAAAATGAGCCCCAGAACTAAATATCATTAGAAACTCAATTCCATCAATATAATATCTGGCAACTCCATTAATGAGTTTTCCTTGTGCATAAATATATTTCATCTTAATGTCATTGCTGGGAGACTCTTGCTTAAAATAATCCCTTAGCTCGTCATATCTCATTTTGACTTCACCTCTATAATTGTCGGACAGCTATTTTACAAAGTTATCTGATCCATAAGGCGCTGGAATATCACTCCAGGCTTCTCTGAGCATCACGTAAAGCATAAAATCATAGTTACTGCCAATCAGTGGTACGTTAGCAAATTCGTCATAAGCTTTGGTCATGATTTCAGCATGATTGTGGATAGCCTTTTCAATATCACCATCTTTAAGCTCTTGTGAGACCGCAGAATTGTTTACCTTATCACTCATGATCATTTTTGATGCCTCCGGTTTTAGTTTAGCCAACTCATCGACAATCTTTTGATATTCAGCATTATTTTTATTAAGCATATTGATCTCCTATTCTCATTGGATGTTGTTAACTTTATTTTTGATTTTAAGTTCGTTCAAGCGCCGAGCCTGCAAAGCTTTTCGTTTGCGATTCTTAATTTTGGACTTCTTATGACTTTTCGTATGTTTATTGTGCTTGCTCATAAATGAATCACCTCAATAATTTCTATTTTTAAACTGCTATATTTCCAAAAAATACTTTGCTGTGAGATAATAAAGCAAATGTTGTGGTTTGTTTGTATGCCATTTTTTAAGGAGGTATCTGCAATGACAATATTAAATAATGATAAAATTCATCGTTTGCTTAATGAAAGTGGATTAGGAAACGTTAGTCCAGAAACAGCTGAAGCAGTTGAATCGATTTTAGGAGAACTAGATCGAAAAAATGTTTTAAGGACAAATAATAGTAAGAATTATTTTATTGATCGTTCCACCCTTGAAACCACATCTTTTCTAAGAGCATTGGTTGAACAAAATTGGCTAATAATTGCACAAAACGAGAAGATTATCAAAGCGTTAAATGCTTCTAAGTAGGAATTAAGCCAATAGGGTGAAATAACTTTCTAAAATGATATTAATGATTTAAAGTCAAAATCAGATAAGCAATTCATCACTTTTAAGCAGGTCGTCTAATCAGGCTTGGCTGTTTTTTTGTGCAAATTAAAAGCGCCCTCTTTGCGAAGACGCTTCTTTAATTCTTTGTCCAGTTGCTTGTCTATCTTTATTTCTTCCTTGGAAGTATAGCCATAGCTGGTTTGCTTCATGGGCGTATATGGATGCTTACGATCATTCATATAATCACCTCTGCAGGAAATACAGAATTATCAAAGCGAGTAGCAACATGCTGCCCACCAATATATCTGTCAACTTTAATTTCATAATGTCACCCCTATGTATCTAAATGGGCGAGGCCGGTGCCAGTCCCATTCGTGGCCACTTTTTTCACTGCTTATGAGGCAGAAACGACTTATCCCGAAGTTACATCGCCTAGCTAACTTTACCAGCTATTTTATTGCAAAATAAAAGTCCATGCTTTCCACACATGGACCGTTCGCTTATGACGTGTTGATCAGGCTCACAAAGACACAAACACGGATTTAAATTTTATTTATCATAAGCAACGTGACTGGTAGGGAATCGAACCCTGCAACGGCTGTTTCATACCGTTCCTTTCCGCATATTTACGTATTCAGCCACACATTTTATATTGAGGGAATGGAACTTTCTTATAAATTCCACAATACCAATATAACCCCTGAAATTGCATTAATCCTGCGGTGTTTCTGCGGTAAAACTGCGGTAAAACTGCGATTTTTATTTCGAATTAATAAAAACGTGAAGGTCTTCGAGCAAATAAGCATCTGCAAATTCCAAGAAGGCACGATTTTTGTAAAAATAATATCTGTTCTCGTGATAATGTAGCTGTTTCATTATTTGCCAATCAAGTGGCTTCTCACGTGTAAAATACAATTTGCTAATAATCATTTTAGAAATATTAGAACAATTCTCTATGGCCTCAATAGTCCGCTTTAAAACCTCTTGAGCGTATAGATGCTTATAAATAGTCTCTTCAGCGCTATTCCCTACATGGTTCGCTTTGGGCATGTCAGAAATTGTCGGTGATTTAATGTCCGTAATGCTTTGATGCGCATACCGCTCCATTTTAGGAATTGTGTGATTAAAAAAATGCTTAACCCGGTCAACCGTTTCTTTTTTATTTACTTCTGGAAATAATTCAATCATGTCAGTCTTACCCATAACGCAACTCCTTTGTTTTAGCCTCATCTGATGTTATAATTAATCTGTCATTAACTAACATTATTTAAGCTGCCGGAGACGGGAGCTTTTTTATTTTTCCTCCAAATTCTGAAACGTCATTTAGCTATCTCTCTTTTTAAAAAGCATCAAGTAAACAAATGAGCAATTTCATGTCATTGCTCATTTGTTTGCCACCCCCAAAAGCGCTATTACAAACCAAAGTCCAATCGGCAAAATGATCGCCCACGCAGTCAACACCATTTCTAAATCTGAACCTTTAAAGTTCTTCATTTTTCTGCCTCCAATAGTTCCCGGCTTTCATGTATATTCCCAACAACTAAGTCATTTAACGGGGTAACACCGCCATTTCCATGTTCTTCATTTTGAATGCGAGAATTAAAGCACCCATGTTTGGAATCATAAAATACACGGCCATAAGTTGTTTTTATTTTTATACGCTTGTTAGCCCCAAAATATTTAATGATATCTCCTTCATAAATCGGTTTACCATTCTTATCTTTTAAACCAGTAAATTGCTCAGCGGCTCCCTGCTGAATGGTCTGCCACCATTCAAGAGCTGCATACTCCTCAGTTGCCTCAATCAATCCGCCAACAATGTAGTCAAAGTTGTTGCCATGCACCAAGTCGCCATACACGAAGTGGCCTTCATGAGGCACGTCAATTCCAATATCGTCAATCTTTTCGACATATCCACGAAATTTGATTTCTCTGCTCATTTTTATTTCCCCTTTGTTACAAAACAGCTGTTTTTTTGACTTATACGTGAATTGCTTTTCACGATTTCTTATTTTTTCTGCTCAATTAATTTCCAACCAAACAACTTACGATGTTTAGCGATAGCGTCTTTAACCATCCAAGTTCTAACTAATGGGTGATTGTCATTTCGAATAATTTCCACAACTTTCACCGGACTGTTAATCTTATGAAATTGACCATCTTTAATTGCCAGAATCATGATTTCACCTTCCTAGCATTTTGGGAGTTGACTTGATGTTGATAATTGGCAATTGTGCTACCTGCCGTAGATGCTCTAATTCCCAAAATATGAGCAATGGTTGCTGTGGGATAGCCGCGATTATAGAGCTCGACGACTTCCTGACGAATCTCGGCAGCTTCATGTGCTGACATATCCCCCATTTTGCGGGATCGGAAACTTAAAACTGGCTGTTCAGTCCGCTTAAGAACGATTGCTCGCCATTCAGGTGAATCATCGGGAGCTTTAGTGACTGATTTATAACGTACTTCACATTGTTGGATCAGGATCAATAATTCATTATCGAAGTGCTTATTGGCCCGCTTATGATCGTGAATGATTTTTTCATAGTTACGAATTTTTAGTTCAATTAATTTACTCATAAGTTCAACCTCTCTAGCCCTGTTCATAATCGCTCAGGAAACCTATAATTGCGACACTCAATCTGTTCGTGTGTCATTGTCTGCCTCCGCTAATTTCCGTCCACACATCGGGCAATAATTAAACCAAAAGCCAGCATTGGTACTGTCACCCGGCCTTGCGTCAGGATATTTCGAATCATTGATGTCTACTTGAACATTTTCATGGTTTTGTTGCTGCATACTTTTACCATACGCATCTGTTGGGTCTAGGTACCATAGCTCGTCATGCTCACTTGACATTATTGAAGTGTTTCTTCTACAAAAGCTACAGTTGCTTTGTTTTTTGGACTCTGTAAGCATTTCAATAGTTCGCTGGCGTTCCTCAGCTATTCGCCGATACCGTTCAATTTCACGCGCCTGGTCACTGATTAATTGTTCGCGTTCTGAGTATAACTTCTGGGTCATTTGTCTTCCTCCATATGATTTTGTAGATCGAAACTTGGTAATGTCTCAAACTTCTCATGGATTTTAAAATCCAATTTCAAGTTCTTCAAGTGCAGGTAGTACGCACCCTCGGCCTTGCTATCAAATTGGTGACCATCAATACTCATTTTGTGGGCGTTGAACTTATTGCCCTTTCTTGGCAATTTAATTGCCGACTTAGGTGGCTCTTGGACACCTGTGGGATAGTTTGTCATTTAGATCATCCCTTCATCAATTTCGTCCATCCGTTTCCGTGTCATGATATGCAGCGCAATCAGGTCATCTTCTGACAACTTAATTGGTCGTATATGGTACTTCTCAATGAAGCTTTTGGCTCCGAGTTGATGCCGCTCTTGATGGTGTGCACGGCAGAGACATTCAAAGTAAAGCTTGCGGTGATCCACCAGTTTCCGACTGCCACGGCCAACCGGCGTAAAGTGATCGATATCACTATGAAGCTTGCCGCAAATCACACACTGCCGATGACGTAGACACTGCATCGCTTTCGGATAGCTGTCAGGTATCATGTCCCAAGTTCGTGTCTTGAAGGGCACGCCAAGCTTGAAGCAGAAATCTAATAAGAATGTCAAAAACTTATTTGCTTGATTCACGCTACAGTCAGCCATTGAGAATTTCTCCGCACCAGTGTGACTGTAGTACAAGAACTTCATTTCATCTTCCATCTCAGTGGGCGTGTAACCTGTGTAGAGTGCCATGTCATTGAGCATCGCAAAGACCTTCTTGCGTTGATCAGGGCTGATCGTACGGCCGTCATCCATCAACAACTGCACTGTTGGCTGCTTTCCGTTTGCCCATTTGGCAAGCTTGTACTGGTTCAATTCATCATCGAGCTTAACGACTACCTGATTGCCTCTAATTGCTGTTAACTTGCCAAATAACATTTCATCACCTCTCATAACATGCTGTAAATATTGTTATAATTAACGGTAAAGGAGAATTACCTATGAAAATATTTTTAACAGTGTTAGTCATGTTGCTCTTAACGTTTGTTTGTCGTTTTTTGATTACTCGTTCAAACCTCAAAACTATAAAAGATCTGAATGTCCAGTTTCAATTGTGGTATACAGAAAAAGTTAAGCCTGGAACTAATGATGTAAAAATAGTACGGCCAAATAACGAAGCGTTCTCTAGGCTATACCACATCGTATATAAGGATAACCAAGCTGTTGTAAACACAATTGATAAGGGTAAATATATGGGACATACCGCCACCTTTATCAATAAAGCTGATGTTGTCCAAAGTTTCCCAACTACTCATCAATCCGTTGTTGAACAAGAAGTGGGACTACTCGATAACATGCAAGATTATTTTCAAGAAAGATATAATGAAAACTTCCGGATTTCCTATTGGCTAACAACATTAATATTTTTGCCACAATATTTTATAAAATATATTGGGCTAAAAGAGGAATCGATTCTATCTCACGTTCTCAATGCAATCTGGTGGATTATCATTGCATTAATGGCCATCTACAAACCAGTACTATCAGCTCTAATAAAGCATTTGCTGTAAAGACTAATCGAATAACCTCAATTTCTGCATCTTGATAGCTTTTGACTTGCCAAGCTGAACTACATCCTGCTTGACACTTTTATAGCTCCGCCTTTAACGTCGTATAAGAATATCGTTTGCGGATTACAGTCAGTCTGTACGGCATACTGCCCTTTTTCGATCTTACGGATATGAACTGGATAGCCTAACTGCCATTGTCGAAACGTTTGAATGATTTGACTACGTTCACTACGTCTCATCAGATCACCTTCTAATCAGTTCAGTCTGGCCTTCTGGAACGTCGCTAAGCTGTTTGATAATCTGCAGAGTGGCTGTTGATGGCACCCAGTTAGTGACAAATTCGTCGGCCGTGTCAAAGTCTTTCTTGCGCAGTTGTGTCCGTGTCTTGACGCCAGTGACTTCGTTAAGGCCACGACTGATGTCTTTATAGAGCATCCCACGTTGCTTGCGATTTAGAACAAGGTGGTGAATGTCGATGTATCCGTTGACCGCGTGTTTGACGCGGGTGCTGATGTAGCTGTATTCTCCTTTGCCCTTATCAGTTCGCTGAATCATGGCAATCTCTTTTGCCATATCTAACTTTAAGGCGTGGCCAACCTGTGGACGGCCACCTTGAGGTTTCGTACTTTTTTGTTCGAAACTGATATAATCAGCGTTTTCGTGGAATCCGTACTCAATCATCCGTTGAATCCAGATTCGATACGGCGTATCAACTTCCAGAAAGTCATGTAGATCACGGCCGCTGACCACCATTTCGTCATCGTGCTTTAAAATCTTGATTAGTTGATCCATGTTAGGCATCCCCTTTAACTTCTGTTTTGTTTAATTCTGCCAGTTGCTCTGCTAACTTGGCTTTTTGATCGTCCGTTAGATCCTTCTGTTTGTCGTTAGAGCATTGTTGATTATGGTCTGCCCAGTCAGGCAGCGTTTCCTTGCGGGTAACTTTGGACTGTCGAGTCTTGCCTTCATTCTTCTTTTGCAAAGCCAGCATGGTAAATTGCTTGCGAAGCTTGGCAGCCGATAGAATATTAGTTGACCAGAATGGATCTTGTTGACACCACTTGATGATCACTGAAACTTCATGTTTGTCTCGTTTGTCGAGTTCAACTAATTTGCGCATGTCATCTGCCCAGTGCTGTAAATTCGGTTTTTTGGCCTGCGGGTCATTGTCTTGAATCTTTTCAAACAGAAATTCAGCCAATTTAAGATAATCAGAGTTTTCGTCATAAACGGGTTTATCCCGTTTTGGACGCGAAGGATTCTTATTACTTTTATTTACTTTACTTTTCTTTCCTTTACTTTGTGGATTAATGTCAACATTAACTCCCTCTGAACTAGAGTTATTGTTAACATTAATCCAGTACAACGTTGGTTTCGGTTGCTTTCGCCTTTTGGTAGCATCTAAATAGGTATCTTGGATTCGCTGGCTTGTTAAGACCCTAACCGAGCTGAACAGTTCCTTGTCAAAGGTTCCATAAGCAACTAAGCGGGCAACAATTTGATCAGTCATTTCAGGTGAAAGTCCATTCACCCGGTTAACTAACTGCATCTGTTGTAATTTATCCCATTGTAAGTAGTAACCTTTTCGGTAAACCGCAGACAGCAGGTAAATCATAAACAGAACACCTTTTGCTCCAAACTCACCCATAATGGCTTCCGTTTTGGCGTTCGTCGAAAAATCAATATCCAAGGGAAAGTAATCTAATCCGTCTTTATTCGGTCGTGCCATACCATCACCCCCTTACCAAGATCGTTTAGGGGCAACGAGCACAGGAACTCCCGTTAATACTTGCGTCTTTTCTTTAAATAGCTCCTCGTTGCTGTTGTTATCACTGAGATGGATTAATTCAACCCACTTCAGTGATGGTGATAAGTTGCTTTTAATAAAATCTAAACTGTTTTTCATTTCAAAATGGCTAGTCAAGATTCGATTGCGCAATGAGTAATTCAAGATACCTTTGTCGACATTTTTCTGGGCGATCTGCTGGTTGTAATTCATCTCGACCAGCATGTAATTGATATCGTTGAATCGGTACTTAACAAAATAGGTATCGGTAACGTACAGCAGCCGTTCACCCATGCTATCAATAATTAGAAAGCCAGCCGGTTCAGCGGCGTCATGCTTAACTGGGAATGCCGTAACTATCCAATCACCGATCTTGGTTGCTCCAAGCTCTGTCAGTGGCTCATAACGGATACCTGAGAGGTTTAAAGCATTTAAAGTTCCTTGGGTAGCATAAATTGAAAACGCAGTTCTTTGTACGAATTGTTTGATGTACTTTGAGTGATCAGTGTGCTCATGAGATATGAGCATTCCCTGAACTCTGGATAGATCGAAGTCCATTTCTTGCTCGACATGCTTGTAAGCAATCCCGGCTTCAATCAATAGTTGTGATGTGCCATCATCGAGCAAGTAGCAGTTGCCGCTACTGCCGGATCCGAATACTTTGACTTTAATCAAAATGGCTCACCTTCTGTCGTTGGTGCTGGTTGAGATGGCTCGGACTCACAGGATTCGTTCGAATCTGATTCTTGTTTTTTGTCGATGATTTCTGGTTCACCTGATTTAGGTTGTTCTTTGGGAGCTGGTTTTTCAGAAGCGTTATTTTCAACAGCCTTGTCAAAATCCTCACTATTAGCTTCTTCAGTGACGTCCTTACGCATCTGCTTCAAAGAATCGTTAGTAGCTTCCTCATACTTCAACTGAACTAGACCATTGTTGAAGTCCTTGGGAATTTTCTTCACAACATTGTTTCGCATCTTACGGATAATCATCGTTTCTCGGGATTGAGGTTCGCGCCAAGCTGGCGAAATTTTACCGAGATGAATCATTTCAGAACTATCTAGAATCTCATCAAGGGTGTGATCCTTTGCAAACTCCTTGATCTTCTTTAGGCGGTCGAACTTATCTTTCTCACGCATAACGTTATTTGACATGTGCGCTAGAAGATTGTTCTTAACTTGCTGGCGTTCGGTGATAAAGTACTCGGTTGTTGTGGGCCGATCCCCATCACCACGATCAGGGCCTACATACATATCGATTGGGTAAACCACCCGGATGACCTTTTTATCAGTGTCGCCAGTTGGCTCCCAGATGGGCGGTGTGAGTTCAATGCCCATATGCTTCGGGAATTCAAACTTGTCACCCTCACGGACTAGCCAGAATGGGTGAACATAAGCCACATTACGGCCGAAACGACTCAGCAAAGCATCATTGCCGTCGCCCTCAATCCCCATCTCAATCTGCTTGTGCCACTTGCCTTGACGGTCTTTCGAATTGCGAGTTTGGAAGTAAATTTCGCGTGGCTCAGCGTTCGCATTGAGTTGCAAAGCGGCAACTGTTAGAAGAATGTCAGAAATGTTGTTACGGACTTCATTCGGATCCATGTCGTTATCAATCATCACTTGATACATCTGCTGCATAGCACCCGTGACACACATCTTTTGGTATGGAGTCATGTCGAGTGCACTCTTACGAAGCTGTTTCTCAATTTGCGGTACAAAATAATTGCTGACTTTAGTTAAACTAACTTCATTACTCATAATGTTATTCCCCCACTTTAGCTGTTAATTTTTCATCTTTAGAGACAATCAGTTTGATCTGTTGGGCCTGTGTATCAATGATTTGGTTAATGGATTCGGCATTATCAATGAAGATTGGCGCTGTTACTTGGTAGTGTTTGGAAAGTGTATTGATGATATCCAAACCGGCGTTGATACGGGCCGCATTGTTTAAGTCGGTACTGTAAGGCACACCGTCCACCATCGCTTCGCAGATATCATTAATCTCGCCATTCTTTTGCGTTTCAAACAGTTTGAAGTTGACGATCCCAAACAGTGTATTGATTCGTTTTTCAAGCACTTTAACTTTGGTTCGAACGTATTCGTCTAACATGAAGGACTGCTTATCAAGTTGTGCGTATGTCTGTTTGAGTTTCTTTTCCTCGGCTTTCAATTCAGTGATTCGGGCTTGCTGTTTCTCGGCGGTGTCATACTTGGCAATCTCATTGTTAACTTCGGTGATCCCTTGGTTGATCTTATCGACCTTGTCCTGAACGGATTGTTTGGCAGCATTGTTATCCCCAGTACCGTTTTGGATTTGTTGATCGCACTCTGCAATTTGTTTAGTTAGGTCTCTGTAGGTAGTGGTTTCTTCAAACGGTGTAATTGAAGCCGCTTGCGTATTGTATTCCTGTTGCAATTTGGCTTGCTGTTCAGCATACTTATCAACTTGGGCTTGTCGCCGTTCGAGTTGCTCTTTTTTAGTAGCCAGCTTAGCTTGAGTATCCTCGATTCGATCTTTCACCGATTTACCGTTCGCAACGATTTCTTCCATTTGTTTTGAGCGGTTGATATTGAAAGTCGCTTTGAGCTTTGCTTGCTGCTCTTCTGGATATTCACGACCACAAGTCGGGCAAGTCAGTGAACTTTCATCAAACTGTTGGTCTTTAAGTTCGTGATATTGGGTAAGCAGTTTAGACCGAGTATCTTCGTCAACTTCAATCGTGTGGGTCAACTGATCAATCACCTGCTGATCCAGTCGCAGTTCGGAAACAGCGTTATTATGCTTCAACTTAATGTTATTGAGATCGTTAGCAAGGTTAGAGGTCGCAATTTGGCTACCAGCTTGATGAGAAGCCTGTTTAGAATTCAATTCGGACTCTAGCTCCATTTTCTTATTGCGAGCGTCTAGCGAAGAATTAGAACCACTGACGGCTTGCAAGTTAGCTTGTTCCTCGTTGAGCTGTTCGTGATAGGTCTTGAGCATCTCCTCCAAAACTTCTTTGGAGGTACTGGAGGTTTCGGGAATCGCACGGGTGGCTTCATCGATCCGCGACGGCACACCATCAATTTCGATCTTAAGCTGCCGGCGTTGGGCGGCAATGATCTTACGTTGGTCAGCCACACTATGATCGCCAAGCATCTTCTTTAGTTCATCAGGATGCGACGTCTCACTAATCACGGAATCGTCATTAACATCGTCAATCAAAGACATCAGGATTTGCCGACGATCCTGCCACTTAAGATTATTAAAAGCAGTCGGGTTAGTTAGGAGCTTAAAAGTATTCTCATCAATCAAGGAGTCCACAAAAGCCGTGTAGTCCTTAAGCTTGTTAGGCACCTCATCGATGTAGAGCTCTGTCCGGTCGGACTTGCGGACCTTCTCAGCTTGGCCCCGTGGCTTCGCCCAGACTTCGGCGAGCTTACGGCGGAGTGTTGTATCTTTACCGTCAATCTCAAGCGTTGCTTCGACTTCCGGCTCGAGACCCAGAACTTCGTTCCCTGATTCATCGAGGGGCTTAGGATTAAACTTGGATAATTCAGAGCTGTTTTTACCAAACAGTAACCAGAGAAAACCATCAAAAAGTGATGTTTTACCAACGGCATTCTTGCCGGAAATGTTGATGTTTTGGCCGTCTGGTTCGATACTGAAATCATGAATCCCCTTGAAGTTGTGATATGATATTTTAATCAATTTGATTTGTTTCATCATTTGTGACCCCTTCCGATAAGACGTTGCAACCAGCCGTGTTTCGGGCTAGAATAGATTTGTAAATTAATTTGATATGTGCCAAACTTTGAAGTGCTTAGCAATCCGACTTGCTGAGCGCTTTTTGTTTTGTCATTTTTCATCAGTCTCAGCTCCAATCTTTAAAAGTTGAGCTTTGGCTTTATCAAAAATTTCGAACGCATGCACGAGATAGTCATAGTGACTGGCCTTAGCAAACTTACGATTATCAATGCGGCCAACCTCTTTAGCCATCAAGGTTCCGGCCACATGGTTAATGAAATCTCGCTGAACATTAATTCGTTCTGATATTGGTGCCATCGTCTTTTCCATAATGCTTATCTCCTTTAATCGAACCATTCTTTCCAGAAAGCCTTTGGATCTTTATGCCACTGATCGTACTGACCTTTTAGCCAGAACCCCAAAGCGCCTGCCAACAAAATTTGGATCCAAACCGGAATTGTAAGAATCAATTTCTACATCTCCCCTGCAAATATCTGATGCCGCTTAAAATACTTGATGCATTCTTCGCGGTTGTACTTTTTCTGATGCCCCTGAACAACGTGTGGACAGTCTGGATAGTACTTCTCGAAAGTCTTAGTGTCTTTACATGCGAATACTTCTAAGGCTGCCTGAGCTTCAGTTAACGTTGCTTCGCGATACTTTTGATCAATTTGTTTGCTAACTTGATCGGTAATAACTGGAACTAATTGTTTGATTACCGCTTCAACAACATTTTTCGAATCCAGACTGTCAAGATTGACCGTAACTTTCATAGGCGACACCTCCTTGTGGCCGATTGATGATCCATTGTCGAATCAGATTGTGAATCGAAACTTGCATGCTGGTTTGACTGTCCGTTTCTTCACTGAGCTGTTGCAAGTAATACTCAACATCTTGAATGTCCTGCTTCGTAACTTCCGAAGCCTTTTTATTAAAAATCCACATCACCTTGGTATCCAGTGCCTTACGTTCGGCTTCTTCCTTACTTGTTTCGATATATCGGGTTTGCGGAATATCGATGCTGACTTCTTCTGGCGATAAAAGCCTTAGCCCACAAAGATATTCAGCTACTTGATATCTGAATAAATCATCATCCAGATAATTCATCACGCCTAACAACCGATTCAGCGGAATATCACGATCACCAGTCAACCAGTTTGTAATGTTTGATTTTGATAAATGCATCTCGGCGGCAACCTGGCTCTGTGAATACCCTGACCTCGTGATGACATCTCTCAGGTCCTTCCTTATATCAATGCTCATAAATATCGCCCCCTTAAATTTGTGTAATTTCAGTAATGCCGTTCATCCCCTAAAAAGGTACATTAAAAGTAGCAGAGGATTAATAACACTAGCCATTAGCTCAATAGCGTTAGCCGTTCCACTTGCGGATAAACATCTTTGGAAGCCAGAAAATCATATATGAATTTCTGCCCTCGCTGTGTCCACTTCATCGTGTTGGCGACTTTCTTAGTTCCCGTTTTCTGATCAAAGTAGGAAAATGGTTCAATGTGCGTATACCCAAATCCTTGATACTTGGCGTATAGCAACCACGTTTTCCCCTGCCGGTACTGAATCCCCATTTTGTGCATCAACTGATTGAACTTGGCGGTCGACATCCCGTAATTCTTGGCAATCATTGACGTGGTTTCTAACCCTGGATTAGCAAGCATCTTTTGAGTGTAATCCGCAGCCGGCTTAAGCTTCTGATTCTCTTCCATCGAATCAGCCAAGGCTCGTAATGCACTTGGGTAATCTTTCGGTAACGGCAATTGTGGCTGGGCCTTAGCTTGCTTCTCCATTGCGATAAAATATTGTCGAGCTTGCTTGCCTCTGTCCGTTCTTTGAATCATGGATAATTCCTTTGCCATGTCCAAAGTTAAAGCATGATTTACCTGTGGGCGACCGCCTTGAGGTTTCGTACTTTTTTGTTCAAAACCTGCAAAATCAACATTTTCAGTAAATCCATATTCGATCATTCGTTGAATCCAAATTCGATATGGTGTTTCAACTTCGAGGAAGTCATGCAAGTCCCGACCGTCGACAGCAACAGAACCATCTTTTTGTTTGAAAGTTTTAATTAGTTCATTCATTTGTATCATCCTTTCGTTCTTTGAAAACTAAATATCGAAGTCTGCTTTAAACTTCTCAAATAACTTTCGAGCTTCTGGAACCTGTTCATCAGTCAACTTACGAATGTCCTTCAAGCTAAGTTTTAATTTAATCGCCATATTTACTGAAGAAACTAACTGACTCCAGGGAAACAGCTGGTGTCCATCATCGGTATAAGCTCTAGCACACGCCCAGTCATGAACCTCTTGTTTCAGTACCATAGCCTTCGGATTGCTTTGCTTAGTTAATAATCGACGGACAACCGGACGCTCTTCTTCTGGGAATACCTTGAGTTGTTCTTCTGTTACTTGCATTACCTAGTTACCTCCTTTTTCTTCAAAAGGTCATCTGGTGAAACTCCCAATGCTTCAGCAAACTTAGGAAGTTCATCCGCAAATACCTTTCGCTTATTTCTCTCGATACGACTGATTAACGTTTGATCGATATTAACCATTTTTCCTAAATCAGCTTGTGACATCTTTTTCTCTAGTCGATACTTCTGAATATGACTACCAATCATAAAACCGCCTCCTTGACTATGATAATATGACTATTTGTTCTTTTTGTCAATAAAAAAATAACTATTTGTTCTAAAACGCTTATTATAGCTATTTTTTTAGTACAATACTGCATAAGAGGTGCTTATTAATGACAATACATTTTAGAGGTAAAAAGTTAAAAGAACTAAGAAAGTCTCAAGGCATTACCGCTTCTGATCTCGCTGCTAAAATGGGATACTCACAGTCTTATATCAGCCGTTTTGAGACTGATAGAGCAACTCCAGATATAAATGCACTAGGAGATATGCTCCAAATGTTAGGAAGCGATCTACCCAGCTTTTTCAGCAATGAACTATCGCCAGATAAGAGAAAGCTATTGGACGTAATTTCTAAGTTATCTAAGCAACAAATAGGTTTTTTGACCGAATTTCTAAATTCCCTCGACCTCCCACCCCATAATGAGGTAGAAAAATAGGAGGGAGGTGATAAAAATTGCAAGATCATGATGAGATAGAAAATTTTCTCTTGGCTGAATTTGTCAAAGCATCTAAAAACAGTGAAAATATGAAAGCCATATTAAGCAACGTTACAGATGCTAGTGAGGCAAAGGGGTATACAGACGAAAATGTGATTCGCGCATTAAAAGACTTATATGATATCGGATTTACCAACTATGAGATTGATTGGTCAAATACGCCTGGTCCTGAACATGCACGGGTTACTTTACGTGATCATCACGAACCACTAACTGTTAGTGGCTACAGGTATTGGAAGGAAAATATTCGTTAATATTTAGATGAGGGATTCTTTTTTGAGAATCCCTTTCCATTTTCTGTTGTATAGAATCCATAAGAGTCTTCGATTTCGACCACAAAGTAGTTATCATCAGTATCTATAATTGTGTGTATCATATGAGGGTCGCCAAAAATTAACGTCATCGCGTGTCCATGTGGCTCCTTGACAACAATCTTTCTGTAGCGTTCGTTATGGTCTTCCACTTCTTTGTGGGGCTTCGGTTTTAATGCCATACCTGCCATTTGAGATTTGATATAATCAAATAGAAATTCGGTATCGCTCAGACTATAATCGGCTTTTACCAATTCGGTAATAAACGTATTGGCAAGATTCGAAAATTCATCTTGCTTTGTGTGATCTAGTTCCATTACTTAATCTCCTTTTTGAGTTCTAAATGTATCAAACAGTTGACTGACATCCTGCTTCATTCGTTTATTGATTTCATCAGCCAACTTCTTGGGATCTAGTTCAGCTTCCTGATTTTTGATATTCATCTTTGTTTCTTCTGGGCTTGTTTCAATAATGGTTCGGTGAATCAGGCTTCCACAAACATCTTCTTGAATTACTCTCATTCGCTCACCTCCTTTCGCTCCTTTAGTGGGATAATTGAGTCATCCCATTAAAGGTGGTGACATAAATGGCTGATCAACATGTCGTTCCTGATGGTAAAGGCGGTTGGAATGTAAAGGGCGCTGGTAATTCACGAGCAACTGCTAACTTTGATAACAAAAAAGAAGCTGAGAAAGTGGCTCGTAAAATTGCTGACAATCAGCATTCCGAATTAGTAGTTCATAATCGTGACGGAAAAATCTCTCGCAAAGATAGTCATGGTCATGATCCACATCCTCCTGAGGGTTAGTCCTTATTTGGATACGCTTTAATCAAATATCCAGTAGCAGGGGTTGCATCGTCAGTGTTAATCTCTGCTACTTTTTTACCTTCTGTCGTAGTGACCACGATTCGGTCCCAAAACTTACTGTTCAGCATTGAACCGCCAAAATCAGGATCATTAGCTGGATGAACAATTACTACTGGTACTTCTTCTTTTTCACTCATTCGCTCACCTCCTCATTAAAAGTCATCATTGATCTCTGTTGAGTCCTCTGAAGTAGATGGTTCAGTGTTACGTTTGATAGCCTTTAGAATTGCCATTTGATCGTCAGATGGCATAAGATTAACGTTCAAATTAATCTCATAGTTCTTAGCAAGAGTTGCTATTTGCGGTAGCAACTCTTTTAATTCGTTCAACGAATGGACGCTTAGATTCATATTTAACTTATCCATGTATTCACCTCCTTACGTGCTCACCTTGCAGGATTCTCATCAACATCATTCATTTGGTGGGATAATTGGTTTATTCCATTAAAGGTGGTGATAAAGTATGAAGCCTCAAGATGAAGTTCGATTAACTGTTCTTAAGAGCCTTAGTGGCAAAACCAATAAAGATCAAAAAGTGCTTAGCGATTTACTGAATTCTCTGTATAACAAATATTCAGAAAAGAACTGGGTTAATAATATTTTGATCTCAATGGATATTGAAAACGAAGGCTTGATTAACATCCAGTTCAGACAAGATGCAATGGGAAATCTATTAACTGGAATTCCTAGTGGAGCAGAACATTATTTAACTCCAGACGGAGAATACGAACTTGAAAACCGATAGTTAATCTGGTTCGTGGATGAGAAAGGCTTTTCCTTGGTAGAGGGCATAAAGCCTTTCTTTTTCATATCCTTTAAATGGATCACCAACAGTTTCGTATTTATGTGGGTTAAATATAAGTTCAATATCGGTCATACAGAGTGGAATTCGTTCATTGCCTTTCCAATAAAATACGACGCATTCACTATTCTCTTTATCCATTCTTTCACCTCCTTCCATGAATTACGTGCCTACCTTCTGCGCGGAATGTTGAGATTTCGTCAACGATTCAACAAAAATTTTTTTACTAGGGATTTTTAATACTTTTTCTATTATTGGAATCTCACCAACTTGAAAATTCAAATCTCCATTTTCACGCTTATAATAGCTAGATTTGTCATGCAATCCAATAAAATCAGCCATTTGTTGCATTGTAAAGCCTTCATATTTTCGCTTTTTCTTAATCAAGTCAAGATTGATTTCATATTTCATTAAATCACCTCCGTTTCGATTATCTCAACTTACAATTTATAGTATACGTTGAGATTTTAGAAACGTCAACCTATTAGTTGCGATTTTTTCAACTTTTCGTATCTTTTTTAGAAACTTTGATATTATATAGTTGTGAATTTAGAAATGAGGGATAGCATGGCAGATAAATCTTTAGCCAATAAAATAGTTAATCTAAGAGAAGAAGGAAATATTACTCAATCTGAACTCGCACGTCGCCTTGGCCTAGATAAGTCTTCGATGAGTAAGATTGAAAGTGGATCAAGAAAGGTCTCCACAGACGAATTAAAAAGAATATCAGAAATTTTTGAAGTTTCTACTGATTATTTATTAGGAAACACTACTGATCGAAATGGTCATACTCCATCTTGGGCAACCAATGATGATAAAAAAGACCTCAAGAGATTTCTTGAGGAAAATGCCAATGGCATGACTTATGGGGGTGAGGGATTAACTGATGAAGAACAGAAGCAAGTTAGAAGAGTTTTGGAAGGACTTTTTTGGGACAAACAGAAACAAAAAGATAGTCGCAAATAATTTTGTCAGAGAAATGGTCAAAAGTATTGTATTCAATAATGGAACGGCTGATCCTTTTCTTATAACAGAGAAATTGGATATTGAGATTCGTTGGGAAGCATTTGGTCCCCACCCACTCGGCCAAACTGCTTATTTTGATAAATGCCCAATTATCTTGTTAAATGAAAGCATTCGTGATTCCGTACAACGCAATTTTACCTGTGGTCACGAATTGGGTCATATTATTTGCCAACCAGGAATAACTGGGTATCAGACTGGGCGATTAAGCCATGGAACCTGCGAATACGAAGCCAATCAGTTCGCAACTGCGTTGATGGGACTATTATATGTTGAGGAAAATGGATATGGACCCGAAAGCTATTATGACTTAGTTCATAGCTATGGGTCACCATATAATGAATTAGATTAAAAATTATTGAGGGGGATTTAAGAATGGAAGTAAAAGTTATTGTTGCACTCACTTTAGCCATCTTACTGCTAACAGGGTGTGGGCAAAGTTATGGTAAATCAAATGGTAAAAAAACTACCCTTGAATTCAGCAATTTAAAAAATAAAGAAGCTTCAACAAACCGAAAAGGCTATTTTGTTTTAAAAGGTGAAACAACACCGGGCTCAAAAATTGAAACAGATCAAGGACAGTCTACAATCGCCAAAGGAAAAACGTTTAAGTTAAGGCTATCACTGCCTACTCATAAAAAGTGGGATTCTTTTCAAGTGTCAGCTATTCATAAGGGTTTTAAGACTAATTATGATTTTATTGAACTTAATAATCACTCTACAGAATATCTCAATGGTTTAAAAGCCAAAAAGAAAGCAGCAGCCAAAGCAAGCGTTAAAGAAGCTGCTGAATCCTCAAAAGAAGATAGAAAGAAAGAAGCTGCCCCAGCGTCTAGTGAAGTAGCTTCATCGTCTCAAAAATCAGTTAATGAAAATTCTCACACGCATGGCCTGTCCGGATTAAAATATCAAGCCGATAAATATCTAAAGAAAGATAATTCGGTTGCCTTTTATCATCCAGTTAAAGTATTGGGGTACGACGATACCAAACCTTACGTAGCTAACATCGAATTTAAAGCAAACAATGAAAGCAAAGCAACAATGAAAGATGGTGCTGTCTCTATACTTGAGGGTGTAAAAAAAGCCGACTACAAAGATTTTTCAAATATTAAAATATCTTTTACTCAAAATGTATCCAATGCCAATGGCAAAACTTTAAAAAATATCCCAGTTTTAGGATATTCATTTAGCCGAAGTACCCTTGAGTCGATAGATCCTAACAACATGGACAGTTCTGATTTAAGTAAAGTTGCAGATAGTCACTTCGATAAGCACGTTGAAGATGATTAGGATCGGGTTGCAATAAGTCATCGTTAGCTGCACCAATTAGAAGAATCATTGAGATAGTCCTGATACGAATGATGGTGAAACGTAGATCCTATAAATCGTTTAACTTTGTGGAGGTATTCTTGAATATAATAAAAAATAAAATAAGTGCTTTTTTTATAACCGCTGATAGTAAGTCTAAAACTCCGGTTCAACAAATGGATGCTAAAAAAATTCCGGTTACAGGAAAATTAAACTTTTTTATTAGTTTTTACAATTTGACAGAAGAAAAAAATATCTTTATAAAAATCAGAATTAGAACTCCCGATAAGGCATATTCATCTGAAGCCAAATTAGATGATCTAAAAAGAAAATTACAACACATAACTGAAATGCACTTCACTTTAAATTCTGCTTTATTTAAAACTGCTGGAGATATTTCAGCCAAAATAACTCTGTTTGAAAAAGATGAACTAACTAGTAAAGAAACGATCCTTGATTTTTCACACACGTATTGTCGCTTTTTGGGGAGGGCCAAAAATCATGAACAATAAAAAAGTCATTAATGGCCACTTCGAATATCAAAGCAGTAGGCCAACCCGCTCTTCTTTACTTAAAGATTCAGAAGATGAGTATAATGAAGATGGAGGTGGAAATATGGATGATTATGTAACACATCGAGAGCTTGATAAAGCCGTAGAATCTGTGCAAAAAGATATCAAATTATCCCAAGATGAGACGTCGAATCAAATAACTGAATTGTCTGGGAAGATAGATGCATTGTCGGTAAACATTCATAATTTATCAAAAATATCTTGGTGGATAATGACCATCATAAGTGCAGGAATCATTGTCCCATTCGTTATTTTACTTATTAAAACAATTTTCAAGTTATGATTAAACCTTCAAATGGTTCTAAATTCTGATTTTATACTATAAGCTCAAATATTGAGGAGGAATAAACATGAAATTAAAGAAATCGTTATTACTGGGAATTATTGCGTTATCACTTGGTACTGTCGGCATAATCAGTCAGCCCACTACAAGCCAAGCAATGAGTATTTATAATCCTGATAATCCATTTTGGCTGCACTCGCACTGGATAACTACGACGAAGCGGATCGTAGTTCATAAAATTAAGTATATGGAGCCAGAATATAAGAGTTACCAAGTTGCGAGCTATGTTGTACCAAGAGGATACCATTACAAGATTTATGCTTCGCCTACGAACTATCACTGGTTCTTTGATTCCGGAAAATTTAAATCAAACGCACACTATATGTATGTTTCAAACAGACACAGTCACGACTGGTTTAGATTTGGGGTCCACTAAATAACTAGTCCAAATACTGATGACTTTAAAAGCTGAATTATTTGAGGGAGAAACTTGTATGTTAAAAGAATTTAAAGAGTTTATTTCACGTGGTAATGTAATGGACTTAGCAGTTGGTGTCATTATTGGAGCTGCCTTTACCTCTATCGTTAAATCATTAGTTGATAACTTAATTAATCCATTAATTGGTTTCTTCTTGGGACAAATTGATTTTTCTGATCTTGCCTTTAAAGTTGGTAGTGCAACATTCAAGTATGGTGCCTTTATTAATTCCATTATCAATTTTCTAATTATTGCTTTTGTTGTATTTCTGTTAGTAAAAGGTATCAATAAAATTATGCCTAAAAAAGAAGCTCCCACTGCCCCAATCTCAATGGAAGCTCAATACCTGCAAGAAATTGCTGATATTTTGAAAAAGAATAATTCCCAAAAATAGGCTTTCTTGAATAAATTCAATCACGTCAACCTTGCACTTGTTTTTAACTTTTCCACATGGATTTAAAAATGAAAGAAGTAATTTTTGAATTATATAGATATTTTTAATATTAAGCATGAAAATGCTAGAGTTATTAACACAAAAGATGATTTCAATCGTATTTTTATTATTGAAGATAAAAATGGTGTTCGATATACATGTTTGAAACCAGACGCGCAAAAGATGCCTAAAATGACTAGTCACTTCAAAACACTTAAAGCGAAATCAGCTCCATTAAATTATTTAACACCATATTTTACTGGTAAGCGCACTAAATAATAAGAAGCCCACAGAGGGCTTTTTATTTAGAACGTTTAGAGAACATACGTGCCCTATTTTGTAAACAAATCAATTAAAAATACACATTGAAAGGAAATGATGACATGGCAAAATGGAAACCAATGAAGCGCCATCCCAATATCTACGAATACCCAGTTAAAAATGGTAAGAAATACGGAATTCGCTTCACCTACTACGATGCTGAACATAAGCGCCGAGAATACAAAAAAAGTGGCTTTCGTGATTGGCAAGAAGCCGAAGTTGCTTTACACAAATTTCAAAACGATATTGATAATGGATTCATTAACGCTTTGAATAACCGGCGAACAACAGTCGAAGCGTACTATGAAGTAATTCGTAAACGATCAGTTGATATCGGTAAGTGGCGTCCGGCAACAATTGCGCAAAAAGATATGTATTTCGCAAAGCATCTCAAACCTGTATTTGGAAATATGGCGTTAACCGATATTAGTCGGCAACAGTATCAGCATTTTATTGATAGCAAAGTTAAAGATGGCTACGCTAAGACGACCATCAGTACAATAAATTCTGTTATGCAAATCATTATGAATGCTGCTGAACGTAATGATGTGATTTCTAAAAACAAATTAAAAGACATCTCAATTGAAGGTGCTAAGGAGCCTAAGCCAGCCAAGCTGGAACCACAAGATTATCAATTATTCATGAAGACAGCAAGGGAATATTTGAGCAAATATTGGTATACCCTCATCTGCTTATTAGCGCTGGGAGCGCGTCGTGAGGAAATTTCTGGGTTGCGGTATAAGTCCCTTAAGTTTTTTAAGCAAGGTGGCCAGGAAGCCTGTGAGATCACGTACGATATGGCACGCACTCGTTACGAGGAAGGTGGTGGAAAATTAAAGAATCACGCCAGCTATCGCAAAAATTATGTTACGGGAGAACTTGTTGAGCTGTTAAAATTTTCGCTTCAATACTCAAAAAACATATGTACTCAATGTGGCAGACAATACAACAACGACTCATTTCTATTCGTAATGGAAGATTATGGTGAACCTATACATCCAGAATACCCAAACAAAATTTTTAAAAAGGTAGAACGTGCCTGTGGTGTCCACGTTTACCCCCATCTTCTACGTCATTATTTTGCCACAATGGCTAGATCTAATAACTTTTCACCCACTGATATTATGCATTGGCTCGGCCACTCATCTTTAACAATGACAGACTCATATACACGGCCAACGAAGCAGGGAGCTTTAAAATTGATTAACGAAATGAATGGCACTCTTTTTAAACCTAATAATGGCAAGTAATTTCGGAAGTGTGGCAGAAAGCTGTGGCACCTTTTGTAAATGCCACAGAAACTGCCACATAATTATCACTCCGCTTCCTCACATATCCAATTGAAGACACAAAAAAATCGCTTCATATCAACAGTTAATGTCGATATGAAGCGATTTAATTTTATCTAATTATAACCCTATTACTTCAGAGTAACCGTACCACCAACTGCTTCAAGCTTTTCCTTGATTTCGTTAGCTTCGTCTTCAGTAGCGCCTTCCTTAACAATTGAAGGTACCTTGTCAACAAGACCCTTAGCGTCCTTCAAACCAAGACCAGTGATGTCACGGATAGCCTTAATAGCTTTAACCTTTTGGTCACCAGATTCAGTTAATTCAACGTCATATGAGTCTTTAGCAGCAGCATCGCCACCAGCAGCACCTGCAGCAGCAACTGGAGCAGCAGCTGAAACACCAAATTCGTCTTCAATTGACTTAACTAAGTCGTTAAGGTCGGTAATTGAAGCATCTTTTAATTGGTCAATAATATTATCTTTATCAAAAGCCATTATATTTTCCTCCATTATAATTGGAATTATTTAGTACTAACTAGGCAGCATCGCCATCGTCAGATTGTTTTTTGTCGGCAATTGCCTTAACACCATATGCAAAGTTACGTACAGGTGCTTGAAGAATGTTAGCAAGAGTTGATAACAATTCTTCACGGCTAGGCAATGCAGCGTAAGCAGTGATTTCATCAAGACTGGCAACTTCACCGTCAATAACGCCACCCTTCATTTGAAGCGCATCGTTAGTCTTCGCAAAGTTGTGAATAATCTTAGGGCCGGCAATTGGATCCTCTGAAGAGAATGCAACAGCAGTAGGGCCGTTGAAAGTGTCTTTCAATCCTTCAAATCCAGCCTTAACGGATGCCCGATCCAAGATCTTGTTCTTGATAACTTCCATCTTAACGCCTTCATCACGTAATTGCTTTCGCAAATCAGTCACTTCAGCAACGGTTAAACCACGGTAGTCAACAACAACGATTGATGAGGCAGCTTTCAGTAAGTCAGTAACCTCGTCAACCTTCTTTGATTTAATTGCAACAGTTTCTTTACTCAAAATTTCACCTCCCAAAATTTTCGGTTGGGATTTAATAAAAAATCCCCATGCCAACCAAGACATAGAGAAAGTAAATTCCTCGGCAGGATATTAAGGCAAAAGCCACCTGAGTCTTAGGCGTATTTATCAGCAACTAACAGCTTACCATAGACACCGGTTCGCCGTCAATTAGGGATTTTTATTAAAACTCAAAAACTAATTAAGCTTTGGCAGTATCAAATGAATCAAGATCCACTTTAACACCTGGACCAAATGTTGATGAAATCGAAACGTTGTTAACGTAAACGCCTCGAACAGAAGCTGGACGCGCTTTTACGATAACATCAGCAATGGTCTTCAAGTTACCGACTAATTGGTCAGCACCAAACGAAACCTTGCCAACGGGAACAGCAACATTACCATCACGATCAGTCCGATAAGTAACCTTACCAGCTTTAGATTCCTTAACGGCTTTGGTAACATCCATCGTAACCGTTCCGGTCTTAGGGTTTGGCATCAAGCCCTTTGGTCCAAGAACTCGACCTAAACGACCAACTTGAGCCATCATATCAGGTGTTGCAATGGCAACATCGAAGTCAAGCCAACCATCTTGAATCTTTTGAACTAAGTCTGCATCACCAACAAAGTCTGCACCAGCATCCTTAGCTGCCTTAGCATTGTCACCCTTAGCAAATACAATAACGGTTTGTTCTTTACCAGTTCCATTAGGTAAAACAACGGCACCACGTAATTGCTGGTCGGCCTGCTTAGTATCAACGTTTAATTTAAAGACAATTTCAACGGTTGCATCGAATTTTGCAAAATCAATTTTTTTAACTAAATCAACCGCATCACTTACAGGATATGCTTTTTCTTGATCTACCTGTTCAAGTGCTGCTTTATAATTTTTACCTCTTTTACGAGCCATGTGTGTTTTCCTCCTTGCTTTGTGGTTATAACGGATAAACCTCCCACGCGACGTGAAACAGTGTGTCATCGTTAAAAGTCTGCTGATAGCTGGGGTGTTAAATTAATCCTTAACAGTAAAGCCCATGCTACGTGCAGTACCTTCAACCATGCGCATTGCTGCTTCAACATCAGCTGCGTTTAGGTCTTTCATTTTAGTTTCGGCAATTTCTTTAACTTGGTCCTTAGTAACTTCAGCAACCTTGTTAGTATTTGGTTCACCGGAACCCTTTTGAACACCAGCAGCTTTCTTGAGTAACACAGCAGCAGGTGGAGTCTTTGTGATGAAGTCAAATGATCGATCTTCATACACAGTAATAACGACAGGAATGATCATTCCTGCTTGATCAGCAGTACGTGCATTGAATTCCTTCGTGAATCCCATAATGTTGATACCTGCTTGACCTAAAGCAGGACCAACTGGAGGGGCAGGTGTTGCTTTGCCCGCTGGAATCTGCAACTTAACAATATTAGCTACTTTTTTAGCCACGAGACATACCTCCTTAAGTCCGTGTGTGGTAATTGGAGATCAAAATTTCTCCTCCCACGTAAGTATGCATAAACATACCAGTTAAATATACCATAAACATTACTATTGAACAAGACAAATTAGACATTCCAAATAAATTTCGCAATATGAGCATCAACGACCCGATTTTCATGCAATAGTCTATGAGTCGCTCGGCTGCCACGAATTACTAATTCACGGTAGTAAATAATCGGATCCCGCAAAAGATACCTCAACGAAAAAGCGCTCGTCAGCGATACCTGGCCATCATTTTGCTGACTTGAGCTGATTGTTCCAGCAATATTTAGAAACTTAATTCCCCTTGGCATTGCCGTTACTTTCTTCGCCAGAGCCCGGTAAACTGCTGTCTTCTGTTGGGGGCCGGTACTATCAATGGGATAGTCTTCAACATCCCGCGTATTTTTCGCAATCTCGGAATCATTAAATGGCCCGGCAATTGTTATTACTCGATTAACTTTAACCGGAATGTCATGTTGATGATGGGTTAGAAACCAAAAAATCGTAATACATCCCATCGAGTGACCAACAAAATTAATCGTTGAAACACCCCGATTAGCTAATAAATCACAAATTCGCATTAACCATTCTGCCTGCTGTTTAGGGCGTGATCGTTTATCTTGGAAAATCACCTGAATCAGGCACCGATAATCAACAAAATCACCAATGAGCCGCAGCTTACCGTGGCGATCAACAATAATCACCAGCGACTTATTAGCACCATACTTTTTTACGAGCCGTCGCAATAGAAATCCGAATGAAAACCGATTGCCAAAGTAACCGGGTAAAAACAGCGTTGGAACAGCATCAATCTGATTGATCGCCTGCTGATCAACATGGCTATTAATCGGCCTCCCTATTAAAATAAAGGTCTTAGCCAAAAGAACGGAGCCAACCACCAGTATGATTCCCATTAAAGTTAATATGACAATTCCGAACACATTAACCACCTACTTGTTGTTAAACGATTGGGTCAACCTGATCAAATTCAAGTTCAGTACTTGTCTCCCGGCCAAACATTTCAATATTGACCTTCAAACGCATTTTTTCATTATCGATCTCGGTCACTTTACCGTCGAGACCAGTGAACGCACCGTCAACAATCTTAACCGTATCGCCAACGCTAACGTCAAGTTGCTCATGACGAGAACTCATGCCAATCCGCTTCAACACCAGTTCAACTTCGTCAGGTAATAGCGGAGTTGGTTTACTTCCCTGCCCATGAGAACCAACGAATCCAGTTACGCCCGGGGTGTTTCGAACAATATACCAAGCTTGGTCGGTCATAATCATTTCAACCAACACATAGCCAGGGAACGTCTTTTCCATTTTTTCTTCATCTTTACCATTTTTAACTTCGTGCTCCTCTTGTTCCGGCACGACGACCCTAAAAATGTAGTCTTGCATTCCCATAGATTCCTTCCGGCTGTCAAGGTTTAACTTAACTTTATTTTCATATCCGGAATAAGTATGTAAGACATACCATTGTTTCTCTGCTGACTCAACCATATTTAATAATCTCCTTAAAAATCACGTCAAATAAAAAAACCTGACACTGTTTGCAGGTTTTAACAACATAACTATATCAAATTTTCTTCGAATTGGCTATGCCAGAAATGTAAGAGCCCACTGAACAATCCAGTCAACGGCCCCTAAAAAGATAGCCATAATAATTGAAGTACCTAGTACAGTACTGGTATCACGCCGGTTCTCCTTAGCAGTTGGCCAGGTAACAACCTTCATTTCTGCAACAACACTTTTTAAAAATCTTGCAAATTTCAACTTGTTAACCCCTAACTTTGTATAAACTAAACTATCGCGTTTCTTTGTGCAAAGTATATTTGCCACAATACTTACAAAACTTATTAAGCTCCAGCCGCTTAGTTCGATTAGGATTAGCGGGGATCGTATAATTCCTTGATCCACAAACTGAACAAGCTAAAGCAACTTTTCTCTGTGCCATCTTGGCACCTCCTAACAAGCATAGTAATTCTAGCATTCAATTCCAGTAACGTCAATTTATCCTGCTCATATTTCTGCCGACACCGTTCAAAGGCATTTAAGATGGAACGATGGGCGGCCATCTTAAACGTTGGATTAGGACTGTTTGGAAACACTAGTGATAGTGCCCTTCTTTCAAGTTCCGAGCAGCTTTTATATAAACGATGAAGTTCTTCATCAATAATCGCTGAGTGTTCAGGATTCCAAGCCGTAATGTCGGCCACGGTAGTCGCATAAAAACTCTGATCGGCTTCAATTGATTTGATTGCGTCAGCTGGCAACCGCTTTTGGGCGTTATTAGAACGAATCAAATCGAAAATCCGATTTCTTAAATTGTGACTGTAATAGCTGCCAAACGAAACGTTTCTACCGGATTCAAACTTCTGAGCGGAACGGTATAAAACAAGGATTGCTTCTTGGTCAAGATCGTCGTTTTCCATTCCCCCGACAAAATAATTCCGTCTAATTTTCCTAAGAACCGGATGATAAAGTTTAAATAGCTTCTCAAGAGCATCCCCATCCCCTTTACCAGCTAGTTCAATAATTTTCATCTCTTCATCAGTGATCATGATCGTATCCCCCTCGTATTTGTAAGTTGCTATTATTCATAAAACTTACATTACAAAAGGAAAAAGTCACTGACAAGCGAACCGGGGTTCATCTAAAAGGATTAGCACCTATACCAATTTTAAAATATTAGATAATCAATATTTTCATTTATCATCAGTTAAATGATCACGCAGTTTTTCTAATTCAAGCAACTGCTTGGCGTCCCATGGTGAATGACGGCTAACCTGTAATTTATCAGTTAACTGTTTGGCCTCTACATCAACCTCTTTTTTGGCCCGCTTCACATCGGCCAATAACTCTCTGGCCGGGATTCGAAGGGCGCCACCAGCAAAAACCGTCCATTGTTCAGCTTGGTCACTGGTCGCAACAATTACTTGAGTAAATCGACTTTGTTTGCGTCTTGTCAATGCCTCAATGTAACTATCCGCCGTTTGATCCTTACTTGTCCAAACAATTTCCATATCAAATTGACGAAAACTCTTCGAATTGCCCGGAACGTACATTGCATCAAACACAACGATCATGTCGACGTCACGATACTTTTTATACTCAGATAATTCTGCTAACAACTGGTCCCGTGCATCTGCAAGCCGATCTAATTGTTTTAATTTATTCAAATGTGGCCAATTGCCGATCATGTTGTAAGCATCAACTATTAACAGATCATCTTTCATTATTATTCACCAATTCTATTTTATTTTCCCAGTGGGTGCCGCGAATTGTACCCTTGATAAATCAAAACACTAGCGGCAACACTTGCATTTAAGCTTTGAATATCACCAACCATTGGGATTGTTAACATTTCATCAACCTGCTTTTTAAGCAACGGCGAAATTCCCTTACCTTCATTACCAATAATAACGGCAACCGCGCCCTTCGCATCCCAACGGCGATAGTCGGTACCAGCAATATCTGTTCCAAACACCCACAGGCCACGCTGCTTCAATTCCTTCACCGTTGTTGATAAGTTGGTAACCCGAGCAACCGGAACCCGCTCAATTGCCCCAGCAGACGTCTTAGAAACCGTAGCGGTTAGACCAACTGCACGGTGCTTTGGAATAATCACCCCGGTAACGCCAGCAGCATCAGCGGTTCGAATAATCGATCCGAGATTATGCGGGTCCTCTATGTTATCCAAAATGACAAAGAACGGCGCGACACCAACCTTTTCGGCATTAGCAAATAATTCATCGATTGTGGCGTACTTGAAAGCCGCCACAGACAACACAACGCCTTGGTGATTCTGATTATTAGCCAATTTATCCAATTTTTGTTTAGGAACCTTAGAAATTACTAAGCGTTTCTTATGTGCCAATTTCATAATTTCTGCCACAATATTGTCATCATCTTTGGCACCGGTTTGAATGAACAATTTGTTAATTGGATTATCGCTCTTAAGTGCTGCTACAACAGGGTGACGGCCGATAATAAACTCTTCTTTTTGCTGATCTTCTTGATCATTTTTCATGCTTTAATCTCCCACTTTCAACCTGGTCAATGCACCAGTCGGCAATTTGTTTCATTCGTTTAGTTTGATCACTAAGGGATAGATAGCCAAAAACGGCCTCAAACCCGGTTGAAATCCGATAAGTAATGACATCGGTATTCTTAGCGTGGGTGTGGCTCTTGGCATTCCTACCCCGTTTAAAATATCCCCATTCGTCATCATTTAATAACTCATCAGTTTGCATCAACTCAATTAACGCTGCCTGCGCCTTGGCAGAAACATACTTAGTAGCTACGTGCTGTAGCCTGGTTGGTCGTGTCAGACCTTGTTCAATTAAATGACGCCGGATGAAAACTTCATAGGCGGCATCACCCATATAAGCCAGCGCAATGCCATTAAGCTGAGAAAAGTTGTCGGCCATATTTATTGTTGTTCCTTTCTAAATCGAGTTCCCTGAGGCGTGTCCTCCAAAACGATGCCTCGGGCCTTTAATTCTTCACGGATCTCATCACTACGGATAAAGTCCTTATTGTGGCGGGCATTTTCGCGTTCGTGAATGAGCTTCCAAATCTCGTCGTCTTTTAACTCACTCTGTTCTAACTTGATTCCAAAAATGCCCGCAAGCTGTTTCAACGTATTGATAATAAACTGAATGCTGCCAGTGAAAACAACTTGGTGTTCACTGTAAGTATTCGCAAACTTAGCGAGTTCATAAACAGCGGCAATCCCATTTTGAACATTAAAGTCATCATCCATTGCATCCGTAAAGTCAGCAATAATCTGGCGAACTTCCTGATCGGTCTTAGGATCGTCGCCGTCCTCAGCGTTATGCAAGCGATAAGTCAAATTATTAAAAGCGGTTTGTAATTTTTTTAGGTTACTCTCTGCTTCTTGAACACTCGAATCGCTATACTGAATTGGCCGCCGATAGTGAGTGGTTGCCATTAATAACCGGATTACTTGGCCATCCAGGTGCTTCAATAAATCATGAACCGTGATAAAGTTTCCTAGTGACTTGCTCATCTTTTCGTTGTCATCACCAATTGTAACGAAGCCATTGTGCATCCAGTATTTAACAAACGTTTGATGCGTATTAGCTTCACTTTGGGCACGCTCGTTTTCATGATGCGGAAAAATAAGGTCCTCACCGCCACCGTGAATATCAATTGTTTTTCCAAGATACTTGGTAGCCATTACTGAGCATTCAATGTGCCAACCAGGCCGTCCCTTACCCCATGGGGAATCCCATGAAATTTCATCACCCTTTGACTTTTTCCAGAGGGCAAAATCAATAGGATCTTCCTTTTTAGCCATCTCTTCTTTGCTAACGTGCTGACTCGCACCAATTTCTAATTGGTCAACGTCAATATGTGGCAACGCGCCATACGATGGAAACTTTCGGGCCCGAAAATAAACATCACCGTCAACATCGTAGGCATAACCATTATTCACAAGGGTCTTCACAAAGTCGATAATTTCAGGAATGTTCTGAGTTGCCCGGGGATGAATCACGTCTGATGAAATATTTAGAGCAGCCGTATCTTGCATAAAAGCGGCGATGTACTTATCAGCAATTGCCCCAACGGTCGTGTGATTTTCACGGGCAGCATTAATCATTTTATCATCAACGTCGGTAAAATTCGAAACGTAATTGACCTTGTAACCCCGGTACGCCAAATATCTGCGAACGGTATCAAACGCAATTGCACTCCTCGCGTTTCCAATGTGAATGTAGTTGTAAACGGTGGGCCCACAAACGTACATATTAACAATTCCGGGAGTGACCGGTTCAAATTTTTCTTTTTTGCGGGTAAGCGTATTAAATATCTGCAGCATTTCGAATTCCTCTCTTTAACTAGTTTATATTAAAATCATAGCATAAATTTCACCAAGTTTATTAAACTAACTATCACCTATAATAAAAGGTCTCGCTGAATTTTCAACGAGACCAATTAATTTAACAATAAAATTAATAATTTACGCTTTATTAAGTTGCTTTAAGGTTTGATCGATATGCTCAACAGCCTTTTGGCGACCAACCAATTCAACCGACTCAGGAAGTTCTGGGCCATGCATCTCATGAGTCACCGCAATTCTAATCGGCATCCACAACTTGCGACCTTTAATTCCGGTATCCTTTTGAATAGCTTTAATTGTTTTGAAAACTTCAACCGAGTCAAAAATAGGCAACTCTTGAATTCGCTTTTGAAATTCCTTCAAAACAATTGGGGCCGTATCATTAGAAATCTCGGCCAGTGCTTCACCACTGATCTCTTCTGGCTCCTGGAAGAAAACGGATGCCATATCGTTGATTTGAGCCATATAACTCATCTCACGCTTATAAAGATTAATCAATTGCCGCGCCCATTCAATCGTTTTTGAATCAGGGTTTTCAGCAATGTTGCCTCCCGCAATCAACTGTCGCAGGGCCAAATCCATCACGGTACTATCATCAGCTGCTTTGACATACTGATTGTTGATCCATTCAAGCTTTTTCGAATCAAACTTGGCAGGTGATTTACTTAGTCGGGTTTCATCGTACATCTTGATGAAGTCCTTCTTCGTAAAGATTTCATCTTCCCCAACTGGTGACCAACCTAACAGTAAGATAAAGTTAAACATGGCATCTGGTAAGTAACCCAGCTTACGATACTGTTCGATAAATTGTAGAACTGATTCATCACGCTTACTCAACTTCTTACCGGTATCCGCACTGATGATCAAGCTCATATGCCCAAACTTAGGCGGATTCCAGCCAAATGCCTCATAAATCATCAGTTGTTTAGGCGTATTAGCAACATGATCGTCCCCACGGAAAACGTGACTGATTTTCATCAAATGGTCATCGACAACAACCGCAAAGTTATAAGTTGGCATGCCATCACGCTTCGCAATCACAAAGTCGCCACCAATTGTGTCAGACTTAAATGAAACCTTGCCTTTAACGATATCATCCCACGCATAGTTCTTATTTTCAGGAACTCGGAAACGAATAACTGGCTTCAACCCCTTGGCCTTTGCATCAGCAATTGCTTGCTTCTTCTCGTCCTCAGACATGCCCTTATATTCATATTCATAATGGGGCATTTCACCACGTGCCTTTTGGGCTTCCCGATCGGCCTGCAGCTGCTCTTCGGTTCGATATGATTCGTAAGCTTTACCTTCAGCTACTAATTGCTGAATTAACGGTACGTAAATATCTTTGCGTTCAGATTGTCGGTACGGGCCAAAATCGCCACCAACGTCAGGACCTTCGTCCCAATCCAAACCAAGCCACTTTAAATTATCTAACTGGCTTTTTTCACCGTCAGCAACGTTTCGTTTGGTATCAGTATCCTCAATTCGGATAATGAACTTTCCCTTATTGTGCCGCGCGAATAAATAATTAAAAATGGCTGTACGTGCATTTCCGATATGCAAGTGGCCGGTTGGACTTGGAGCATAACGAACTCGAATTGCATTGTTTGCCAATGTATAACGCCTCTTTCTTAAAATTAATCGACATTTTTGTCAGTATTTAAAGTTTACAATGAACGGCGGGAAAAATAAAGGGTCGCATTGCAATGAAGCGATTTCTAGAACGTTAGCGGACCTATCTAACGCTGTTAAACAATTCATGACTGATAGACTCAAAAAAGCGCAACCATCCTATCTCTAGAATGATCACGCTATTCAACTCACTAACAGCTTCTAATCAAAAAGTAACTATTTTTTGCCGTTCTTTTTGTCACCATTAGCTTTCCTATTATCTTCTTCATTATTTTCCGAAATGTTCTTTGTCGAATGCTCAGGCCGGGCAAAAATCATCTTGCCGGCATCTGTTTGAATGGCACTCGTAACCACAACATCAATGTGGTCATTCAAGAAGTAGCGGCCATCCTCAACCACGACCATCGTGCCGTCGTCAAGATACGCGACCCCTTGTTGTCTCTCTGTTCCGTTTTTGACAACCATGACGTTAAGGTTTTGACCCGGTAAAATCTTTTGCCGTAACGAATTTGCAAGTGCATTAATGTTAAATACCTGAACGTGTTGAAATTGGATAACCTTATTTAAATTATAGTCATTGGTAATGATAACGCCATCAATGTCCTTTGCCAGTTGAATTAATTTAGTATCAACTTCATCAATGTCGTCGTAGTCCTTTTCGTAAATTTCAATCGGGATTAGATCCTCTTTTTGAAGTTTATTGAGAATATCTAGGCCCCGCCGGCCGCGAACCCGCTTAACACTATCGCTTGAATCAGCAATATATTGCAATTCATAAAGGACAAACTTCGGAACTAGCAACGTCCCCTCAATAAAACCCGTTTTAACAACATCATAAATTCGGCCATCAATCAGAATGTTGGTATCCAAGATTTTATAATGATGATAATTTTTATCGACCGGTTTATCAATGATCTTTTCCCCAGAAGACCTGGCCGGCTCGGATTTACGCCGGGATTGAAATACTCGTCGCCAACGGTCGTTTTGAGTTGTTCCAAGCCGAAAACCAAAGTAGCCTAATACCAACATCAAAATAATCGGAATCATTGTATTTAAGAAGAACGTGTGAGTTCTAAAGAACACAATGGAAATCAAAATAGCAACAACCAATCCGACAATTAAACCTAATGTACCAAAGATTAATGATAGTGGGCTCTGTTTGGTTAGTCGCGCCTCGACCTTATCAATGAGTTTTAGGACATAATTTCCAGTCAGCAACGAAATAATATAGAAAATAATTGCACCAACCACTGCATTTGTAATCGTGTTGTTGAAAATTGTCCCATATCTAATCTGTAAAATTAACCAAAGTAATGGGAAATAACTGGCACCAATTGCAGCCCCAGCAAGTGTGAAACCAATCTGAACAATTCTTTTTCTTCTCACTAATATCGCCTTCTCTCAAAAATAATCATTAGCCTAAAGCTAACTTTAATGCTTGTGATAAGGTGGACACACCCACGACCTCAATGCCCTTAGGTGGTGTCCATCCCTGTAAATTGTTATTTGGTACCAATACGCGCTTGAAACCTAACTTATGAGCCTCAGAAACCCGTTGCTCAATTCTGGTAACACGCCTCACTTCACCGGTTAACCCAAGCTCACCGACATAACACTCCGTTGGGCTGGTTCCCCGATTCTTGTAGGATGACGCAATGCTAACTGCAATTGCGAGATCAATGGCCGGTTCATCGAGCTTAACGCCACCAGCAGCTTTCAAGTAGGCATCTTGGTTTTGCAACATCAATCCGGCCCGCTTCTCAAGAACGGCCATAATCAACGAAACCCGATTACGATCTAATCCAGTTGCAGTTCGTTGGGCATTTCCAAATACCGATGCTGTAACTAGGGCCTGAATCTCAACTAAGATTGGCCGGGTACCTTCCATGGAAACGACAATGGCTGAGCCAGTTGCATCCTTAAGCCGTTCTTCCAAGAAAATCTCGGACGGGTTAGTAACCTCATGGAGCCCATCCATCCGCATTTCAAACACGCCCAGTTCATTAGTCGACCCAAAACGATTTTTTACCGTCCGTAAAATCCGGTATGAATGGTGAAGATCCCCTTCAAAGTACAAAACGGTATCCACCATATGTTCCAAGATCTTAGGCCCAGCAATTGCGCCACCCTTGGTAACATGGCCAACCACGAAGACCGTAATCCCCTGCCCCTTGGCAATATTCATCAGATCAGCCGTTACTTCTCGAATTTGAGCGACAGAACCGGTAGCCGATTGAAGTTCAGGAATTTGCATCGTCTGAACTGAATCAATAACAACCGCATCAGGCTTTAATTCACTAATCGTACTTTTAATAACGTCCATGTCCGTTTCGGGATAAACGTACAATTGATCTCCGTTGACACCCAGGCGAGTTGCCCGCATCTTGATTTGGCTGGCACTTTCTTCACCAGAAACGTATAAAATTTTGCCAGCTTTACTGAGCTGTCCTGACACCTGCAGCATTAACGTCGATTTACCGATACCAGGATCCCCACCAATTAAAATCAAGGACCCAGGTACCACACCACCACCAAGAACCCGATTAAGCTCTTCCATAGAGGTTTTGAACCGGTTCTCGCGGTGGAACGCAACCTTATCAATTGGTTCAGGTTTATTATCGTGAATGCCATTTCGCCGTAAACTAGGCGCACTTAAAGAAGCCGCTTTAGGGGCAACCGTTTCTTCAACTAACGTATTCCACTCATTACAATTTGGGCATCTCCCCAAATATCGCGGGGAAATATAGCCACAATTCTGACAGACATATTGGGTTTTAACTTTTGCCAACTAAATTCTCCTCTACTTCCACGTGACACAATTCTAATTTTAGCACTTTTACGAAAAAAGATAATTGGTTCAGGCCATCCTTTAGTCACTCTTAAAAACTAGCGGCCAGACGACCCAAACCCACCATTTCGCGTTTGCTTCTGCTGCGAACGATCTTGATCAGTTAATAGATATGGCATAAAAATTCCCTGGGCAATTCTATCGCCCTTACCAATCTTGACGTCTGAAAGGCCAAAATTTAGGATTTGGACAAAGATTTCGCCTTCGTTTCCGCTATTGTTATAATAATCAGCATCAATAACGCCAATACCATTTGGGATTACCAGTCCCCGCTTTAATGGGTTACTGGAACGGTTCGCAATAATTAACACTTCATCTGAATTCATATACGCCTTAATCCCGGTAGGAATCAAAAATGGTTTTAAAACTTTCCTAGCTTTTTCCAAATCGGATTCGCCAAAATTCTTTTGGTGACGAATGGCCCATAGAATCTTTAAAAAATTTAATTTCCAAATAGATGGAATTATGACATCTTCAGCACTTTCAAAGTCATACCCGGCAGCGTTCTTAGTCGTGCGATATGGCAAGGCTAAATTAGCGTCAGCATATTTTGAAACAATTTCAAAACCACGATTCATTTTAATGCAACTCCTCTAAAAGTATTTTATCTTGTTAAGTATAGCGTATGTTCTACTGATTTGATACATTGACAAAAGAGGCAAAAAAACGCAAAATGTGGGTTAGTAAAACCTTTAAACAGTTTTTATTAATGAAAGGAATTATATATAATGACACATCAAGATGAACTTAAACAATTAGTTGGAAAAACTGCCGTTAAGTATATTAAAAACAATACGGTTGTTGGGTTAGGGACCGGATCTACCGTTAAATTTATGGTAGATGCTCTCGGTGATCGAGTTAAAAATGAAGGCTTATCAATTGTCGGCGTCCCAACATCAGAACGAACCCGCAAACAGGCAAATAGCCTTGGTATCAAAACCAAAGGGGTCGATGAAGTAGACCATATCGATTTAACCATTGATGGTGCAGATCAAATTGATAAGCATTTTCAAGGAATTAAAGGTGGTGGCGGCGCTCATCTCTGGGAAAAAATTGTTGCCATTAATTCGGATAAAAATATGTGGATTGTCGACGAAAGCAAAATGGCAGATGAATTGGGTTCATTCCCCTTGCCATTAGAGGTAATCCCCTATGGCAGCACACAACTCCTTAAACGACTTGAAGAAAAGGGTTATCACCCTCAGTTCAGAATTAGAGATGGTAAAAAAGTTAAAACTGATTCAAATAATGATATCATCGATTTACATTTACAACGGATTGAAAATCCAAGAAGCTTAGCGTTTGATTTAGACCAAATGACAGGAATTGTTGAGCATGGCCTCTTCCTAAATATCGTTGATACAGTGATTGTGGGCCGAGAAGATGGCCCAGAGGTTCTGACAAAGTAAGCCGAATAAAAGTCGTTAGAAAATGGCCCGGCTCTAGTCTATAAGATCAAAACGCTCGTAAACAAAATTAAGATAGAATTCTTCTGAGAGACACTTAGGCTCCGATTGCGACTGAGCCTCTCTCATTTATCCCGAAATCAACAAGGACGGTTGGAACAAAAATTTGTTTCTGACCGCCCTTTTGTTATTTTCAAAACCGTGTAATCTCTGGTGATTTTAGGATAATGAGCGTAAAATAACATGTTATTAAGGAGAGTGATTATTGTTGACATCAGAAATCAAATTAGATGAGATCAATCAATTTCAAGAGGATCTCAACGACAAAAAAGATAGTAAGGTAATTGAGCGGGCGGTATCCCATCAGGGTATTCTGGCTTCAAGCGAAGACTTTGACGCTGAATCCAAGATGGACCCTGTCTTTTCAATTGACCTTTCAACTGGTAAAGTTGCCGACCAAAAGCAAAGTGGTCGCTGCTGGATGTTTGCTGCTTTGAACACCATGAGAATTCGATTGATGAATGAGTTGAAAGTTGCTGATGATTTTGAATTATCTCAAAATTATACAAATTTTTGGGACAAGTTTGAAAAGTCAAACTATTTTTTGGAAAATGTTCTGAAAACTGCAGATAAGTCACTCGATTCAAGAAAAGTTTCCTGGCTAATGCAAACACCTCAACAGGATGGCGGTCAATGGGATATGCTTTGTGCCCTAATTGAAAAGTATGGCATCGTGCCAAAATATGCCATGCCAGAAACTTTCAGCAGTGAAAAATCAGCCCAATTAAATAAGTATCTTAACCTTAAGTTACGTCATGATGCAACCATCCTTCGTGAACTTGTTGCAGACAAAGCTTCTGATAACAAAATTGCCAAAACCAAGGAAAAGATGTTAACCGAAATTTATCGGATGTTGAGCTACACCTTGGGTGAACCCACAAAGAAATTTGACTTTGAATACCGTGATAAAGACAACAACTATCACATTGATCAAAATATCACGCCACAGGACTTTTTCAAGAAATACGTTGGCGTTAACCTGGAAGATTACGTATCGCTCATTAATTCACCAACCGACGACAAACCCTTTAATCAAACTTATACGATTGAAATGTTAGGTAACGTTGTTAACGGCCGTCAAGTCAAACATTTAAACTTAGAAATGTCTGAACTCAAAAAGCTTGCGATCAAACAACTTCAAAATGGTGAGTCTGTTTGGTTTGGTAGTGATGTCGGCCAAAGTTCAAATAGCAAGAAGGGAATCATGGATACCCACCTTTACGCACCAGATGAACTATTCAATACAGACCTCTCACTCTCCAAAGCTGAACGGTTAGATTACAGTGAAAGCCTAATGACCCATGCAATGGTCATTACCGGGGTTGATTTGGTTGACGGCAAACCAACTAAATGGAAAGTCGAAAATAGTTGGGGCGAAAAAGTTGGCACTAAGGGTTACTTTGTCATGAGCGACGACTGGATGGACGAATTTGTTTATCAATTCGTTATTAACAAAAAATACCTTACTGAAGATCAACAAAAAGCGCAAAAACAAGACCCAATTGTTTTGAAACCATGGGATCCGATGGGCGCATTAGCCTAATTACTTACCCAATCAACTTGTTTTAACTCATCGTACGAAACTGAAACCGCAAAAAATCGTGTCGCCACTCTAATTTTGGAATGGCAACACGATTTTTTTTGAAGGCTAGTGACGGATTTCTTAGTCGATCCTTTGTTTGCTGCAGTAACTTGGATTACCGTTGCTGATTAAAACATATCGTGTCAAGTAGCAACTTACTTTTACCTTCGTTAAATAACCTCTGCCTTCTAACCATTTTGGTTACTTTTTATTTCGTCATAAATTCTTTTCGGATAATATTCAACCGGTCATCAAATTCATACTTAATTGGCTTCCCATTCGGAACTTCAATATTTGGAATTTCATCGTCCGAAACGTTCTCCAAAAATTTAATTAACGCTCTCAGCGTACTACCGTGGGCAACAATCAACTGATTTTTGCCACCTAACAGCTGCGGGGCAATTTGATCTACCCAGTATGGAATAAGGCGGTCCATCGTCATCTCTAAACTTTCAGCCAGTGGAATTTTCACCCCGTACCGATCGTACCGAGGATCTTCATCCCGCTTAGTTAGTCGTGGCGGGACTACCGTAAAGCTACGCCGCCAGATTTTTAACTGTTTGGCCCCGACCTGGTCTTTAACCGCTAATTTATTCTTACCGCGTAGACCGCCATAATGACGTTCATTCAACCGCCAAGACTTATGCTCAGCTATGTAATTCTGACCAATTTCATCAAGAACAATATTTGTGGTAATAATTGCCCGTTTTAAAAATGATGTATGAACATCTGTAAACTGGATTCCCGTGGCTGCAATCACCTTGCCTGCTGAATGAGCCTGAGCGACCCCCTTTTGCGTTAAGGCAACGTCACTCCAGCCAGTAAAGATATTATCTCGATTTGCCTGACTTTCGCCATGGCGCATTATGACTAGTATTGGCACAACTTCATCCTCTTCGTTTAAAAATTGAAATGACTGAATTTCTACTAATCATGGTACCAATAATTCCAGTTACAATCAAAGATGTCCCATTATGCTGTTAATGAAGCTGCTGGACCAGCACCATTAGGATTGGAATCACAATTAGGCTCAACAACGTTGTTTCGGCAACCATCACCGACGCGTATTCTGAATCAGCGTGGTACAGTCTGGAAACAACTGGCGCATTTGTCATAATTGGCATTGCTGCCTGCATGATGAAAACCTGTTTCATTAATAATGGCATTGGCGTTGGAATCACTAATAGCGACATCAAAACTGGTGCCAGTAAAAAGCGACCGAATAAAATCAAAAAATTGCTACGATCAAAGCGAACATCGGTCAAGTCAACATTATTAATTGAAATCCCAATAAAAATCATTGAAAGCGGAATGGTTAAATTACCAATATAGTCAAAATCCTGCATGATGAAATCTGGCAATGAAACATGAAGTAACACCAACACCACGCCAACCATAAAGCCAAGCAGTGGCGGTGAGAAAACCTTTTTAACGGTCGTTTTCCAGTTAAACGATCCTTCACCCTTACCGTCTTTTTGGATTAAATAAACACCCAGTGTCCAGAAAAACGTCGTATTGGCCATATAGTAAACCAACACAAAGGGTAAACTACTTCTGCCAAACAACGCCATATTAACTGGTAACCCGACAAAAACCGTGTTAGAGTTTGAAAACATGGACCTAAATAATCCTGAATGCATCTTAGGAATTCGAGCAAATTTTACGACAAAGATCGAGATAATATAGAGTAAAAACATTGACACAATCGGGAAAAATAAATCCGGAAGTGTTTTCAGTAACATTTTCGCCGTAAATTTTCTCATAATGGTTGAAATCATATACGCTGGTAAGGCAATTTGGGTAACCAACCTTGCAAACATACTTGTCATTTTATTATCAAACCAGTCATTCCTGGCCAATATAAACCCCAGGGCGATCATAATTAAGATAATCAAAACCCCAGATACTGCTGAACCAAAAACCGCCATATGCATTCCCCAATTCTAAAAAAATGAATAACAATGCTATATTATAGCACAATTAGAATCCACATTTTGCTATAATCTATTAGATAGGTTTGGGTATCAATTGACCAGAATTATTAAATTATGTTTAAATAACGAAAGATTTCTGCATCTCAACTCTAAACTGCAATATACTTTTGTAAGAATTTTTTAAACGAGGAGTCACTATGCCATCAGACAATAAAAATGATTTTGAACCTGTATATTCAAGAAGAGCTGATAAGAAGCCCCATTATAAGAAAGGCAACAAGCGGAAACGCAGGATTATCGGTTGGTCCGTTTTTCTCGCCTTCCTACTTATTGTTGCTGGCGGCTTAATTTGGGGGTACGGTGCCTATAAAAGTGCCCAAAAAACCTTCAAGGAAACGTATGACGCAACTAATATTCAAAAAGCTCGAAACGTTTCCTCGGTTATTCGAAAGGGCAAGCCGTTATCAATTCTCCTATTAGGAACGGATACTGGCGCCCTTGGCCGACATGATACTGGCCGAACGGATACAATGATCGTTGCCACCGTTAATGCTAAGAAGAAAACAATTCATTTGACTAGTATTGCCCGAGATACAAAGGTCACCGTTCCAGGCGATACAATGCCATATGAAAAGATCAACGCAGCCTATACGATTGGCGGCGCTGGGACAGCCGTCAAGACCGTCCAGAACTTGTTGGACATTCCGATTGATTTCTACGCAATCATCAACATGGGTGGCCTAGAGACAATGGTTAATGCCGTCGGCGGCGTCGATGTTGTTCCGCCATTAACCTTCCAATACGGCCACGCAAATGTCGTTAAGGGAAAGAAGACCCACTTGAATGGTAAACAAGCACTTGATTACGCTCGAATGCGTGACGATGATCCTCGTGGGGATTATGGTCGTCAAGCAAGGCAACGCCAAATTATTAAAAAGCTTGTTATGAAGGGATTAAACGTCACGTCATTACCAAGGTATAAATCAATTCTTTCTTCGTTAACTGGCAACATGAAGACTGACATGACTTTCGATGATATGATTGCAGTCAGAGCTAAATACGGTGATGCAACTCACCATATTAAATCACAAACGCTACAAGGCGAAAATGCAATGATCGACGGTCTTTCTTACCAGGTAGTTCCTCAAACAGAACTATTGCGGGTTTCAAATGATATCCGATCAACCCTTGGACTGAGTAAATCAACTAAGTTACAAAATGCCCAAACCCAAACCGATAATTCAACCGGAGACACTGGAGATCAACAAGCCTCAACCTACAACGGCTATTAGGCTAACTTCAATCATTGTATTTTGGGATTAAATAAAAGACTGTCTTCGTTCTTGATTTTAGAATGAATACAGTCTTTTTAATTGAAAAAGAATTGGCCAGTTACCCTATCGTCATCTTTATTTGATAATAAGTCAGAATAATGTATACATTGAAGCGCATCCACCAAGTCCTTGACGCAGGACTTGGTGGATGCGCTTCAATTGTTTAAAGTTGACATTTTTTATTATAAAGTAGATCTAATCCAGTTTCTAATTACCTGTGTCACTCACTTACTTCTACCCGCGCACCTGTAATTCCATTTGACCCTTTTGCGGGGCAAAGTTTATCCGAATCAACGGTTCCTCTAAAATTTTGCCATACTCTTCCAAAACATCATCTGGAAGTGGCGTATGAGCTCGTAACAGCGTCAAAACATCACCGGCATCTCTAGCAGACCTTAAATCAATAAACAAATTAATCTTGTTAACAACGTCGCGATACAAGTCCGTCAAGATCCCATTGGGTTTCCCTTCAAGATCAGTAATCACGACCTGTGATGGATCAAATAGCATGTGATTAAAACTAACCATCTTTAATACATCGAATAAATTGTTCATTGACCTCAAATCCTCTCTCAACCCATCCTGGCTATTTAAACCCAACTTAATCTAAATAGCCTCCTAGTTAGCCCATTACAAACACTCTTAAAAAATGGTTTCAATTAATTCGCCGCTGGTAAGTGATATTGTTGAACCGCACTCTTAGAAACCGTCAATAGATGCTTAACCAACCCATCCAGTGAGTTATTTCGTGAAACAAATGCCTCCAATAAAATTGGTAAATTAACGCCCGAAATTAAGGCAATGTGTTTAGGATTATCGGCAACAATCTTGCAGGCGGCCTCAAATGGCGACCCGCCCCACATATCAGTAAAGATAAGCACATCATGATGGGCCGTAAAAACACTAAGGGCCTTATTATATTTGTCTTTAAGCGACGAAACACTGTCCTTAGGATTGAGCGCTAGTGAGCTAACTTGTTGCTGTTTTCCAGCGATCATTTCCGCGGTATTTAATAGCGCTTCTGATAATTTACCATGACTTGCCACTAGAATCGAAATCATTAAATCACCTTTTCATTTTTTTCATAACCAAACTTAAATGCCAAATGAGTTAACACTAATATATCACAAAAAGAGCGGTTCCATATAACTGATTATGATAATTTCAGTAGATCGGCCGGGGTTTCGAGGTAAAATTCAGTCGTGTCAAAGGCAGCAGTCTTTTTCGTTCGCCAACCAGCCAACGCAAACTTGACGGAAGCGGCGTGCGCAGCTTGAAGGTCATAAATCGTATCCCCAATATAGATGGTGTCCTCCGGGTTGGCATTCAATTTCTCAATGCCTTTAAGCACCATATCAGGAGCTGGCTTCCCACGTTTAATTTGATCTGAAAATACAAAGGCATCAAAATACTTATCCAGTCCAAACCGGGTAACATCACGGTGGAATTCAGCTTCTAGCTTAGACGTGGCAATTGCTAAGCGGTTATTTTGATCTGCATGAAGCTTACTTAATGTCTCAATGATGCCGGGATAAACGTGGGCATACTGTTTGTAATCCTTAATCTGACCAAACCATTTATCAAGAATTTCATCAACATTTTTAACCCCTAAAATTTTTAGGGCGTCAGTAGCGGTAATGCCAAAAACCGTTTTGACCTTTTCATAACTGATATCATAACCATTCTCGTTAAGTGTTTTGTAAAGTGGTAACAAATACATTTTTTCAGTATCAATTAAGGTGCCATCAACGTCAAATATTAAATTCTTCATACAGTCAACTCCAATTATTGATTAGTTTTGTGATTTGTTATTTTACTAAAAAAGCCCGAATCACTACCGAAATGATAGTAATTCGAGCTTTAACAATGCGGCCAAGAAGATTCGAACTTCCACCGGGATAATTCCCGACAAGATCCTTAATCTTGCGCGTCTGCCAATTCCGCCATGGCCGCATCAACAGATAAAATTATAGCAGAAATCAGAAGCGATGACAACCATTTTCTTATTCACCGCGAACAGTGGCACCATCCTGATCAATTCGTAACAAGCGTAAACTACCATTCATATTTTTTTGTTGTAATTCGATCCGCAGCTGTGTTAAGGATGCCTCATCCCCTAAGGTGCCCACAGTCGGCCCTGGCCCACTTAAATAGGTCCCATAAATATTAAGTTTGTGGGCTGTTTCCAAGATTGTGTCCATTTCTGGTACTAAATCTTTTCTGGCGGGTTCGTGAATTCGATCACCCTCAATTAATTTAACGGCTTCGTCCCATTTTCCTTGGCAAGCAAGGGCAACAAACACATTTTCTTTACTGCTAGCATAAATGGCATCATCAAAATTAATTGTTTCTGGTAACTTCTTGCGACTTTGCGCTTCACTTATTCCATCTGGACGAATATACATCAGTGCTGAAATATCAGGCAACGCAATTTTTGTCGCAATCGCCTGCTTGCCATCAAAGGTTGATACCGTCATTTCGCCAAGCAAGGCTGACGCCACGTTTTCGGAATGGCCTTCAAACTGAGACCCCAGGTTGATTTGATCAGTTAGTGACAGATTTAACTCCCCTAACACATTGGCAATCTTAATGCCTGCGACCACAGCCGTCGTGCTAGAGCCTAACCCATGAGCAATTGGTACATCCGAAATTACGGTAAGTTGCCTAGGATGGATATCTGGATTAACCTTCAGAATCGTTTGGACAATTAAGTTTCGCTCATCAGTGGGGATGTCAGCACCCAAAGCATGATTAACCTTCCACTTGTCAGTCTTTTCTTCCACAATAACTGTGTAGTACAAGTGCAATGCAATTCCAACAGAGTCCAATCCCGAACCGACGTTAGCAGAGGTTGCCGGAACCCTAATAATTATTTTTGCCATTGTCAAACTCCTTTCGACACTTTTTCTAATTGATAATTAATCAACCGTAACTTGCCATGACAGCGACCACAAACATATTTAGAAACGTTAATCTTTCGTTTCCTATGATACTCCAAGCCGCATTGATCGCACCGGTAAAGATAACTAAAACGAGAAGTTACTCGATTACCTAACCGTGGTGCATACCTGGAGCCCCCGACTGCTAGTAGGAGCCGCTTAAATTCTGGGGTATTATGTTTGGCACTAAATCCAGCCATATGCAGATGGTAATGACACAACTCGTGCTTAACAATCCCAATGAGCACCTGATGAGTCGGATCATTATCCATCTTTGGGTTGATGTCAATATCATGGCTGTCTAAATGATAACGGCCGCCAGTTGTCCGCAAACGGGAATTAAAGTAGGCATGGTGGTTGAACGATTTTGCAAAAAACTTAATCGAAATTTGTTCAACCAATCGTTGTAATTCAGTGTTCGTCATAAGCTTACTTCTTATCTCCTGTAGGATCCACCATCGTCAATTGGATTCGGTGACGGTCAGCATCAACTGAATCAATCCAAACAGTCACAATATCTCCAACTGAAGCAACTTTACTCGGATCCTTGACAAAGTGTTCACTCATTTTAGAAATATGGACAAGTCCATCCTGTTTGACCCCAATGTCAACAAATACCCCAAAGTCAACCACATTGCGGACGGTTCCCTGTAATTTCATACCAGACTTAAGATCTGCCATTGTTAAAACATCTTTTCGAAGTAACGGCGCCGGCATCTCATCTCGCAGATCACGGCCAGGCGTTTCAATGCCCTTAATGATATCTTGAAGGGTTTCCTTCCCAACTGCTAGGGACTGGGTAAGTTGATTAAAATCAATTTGACTGAGCTTTTGGGCAATCACTGGTTTCCCAAGGTCAGCTTCATCTAAGTCGTATTGTTCCAGCAATTGATGAGCGGCAGAATAACTTTCTGGATGAATATCGGTATTATCTAATGGATTAGTCCCACCAACGATCCGCAAGAAACCAACTGATTGTTCAAAGGCTTTAGGTCCTAGTCGCGGCACCTTTTTTAGTTCGGAACGGTTGGAAAATTTCCCTGACTGGTTACGATATTTAACGATATTGTTAGCCGTTGATTTGGTTAGTCCTGATATATGAACTAACAGATCGGGGCTAGCGGTATTCAAATTAACCCCCACTTGGTTAACAGCGGTTTCAACAACCTGATCTAGCTGTTCTGTTAGTTGTTTTTGGGGAACGTCATGTTGATACTGACCAACACCAATGGCCTGAGGATCTATTTTGACAAGTTCTGCCAGTGGATCTTGAATCCGCCGAGCAATACTAACCGCCGATCGTTGTTCAACGCTAAAGTCGGGAAATTCCTCCCGGGCAATTTTACTAGCCGAATAAACCGAGGCACCGGCTTCGTTAACAATCACATAATACACGGGCGTCTTAATTTCTTTAATTGCATCGGCAACAAACTGTTCCGACTCCCGACTAGCCGTTCCATTTCCAATGGCGATCATTTCAACGTGATTCTGGTTGATAAAATCAATGAATTCGCCCTTAGCAGCTTTTCGCTTCGCCTCACCAGCAGGTTTGTGAGGATAAATAACGGTTTTAGCCAAATACTTGCCATTTTGATCAACAACCGCTAGTTTACAGCCGGTTCGATAGGCTGGATCGAAGCCCATCACAATTTTTCCCTTTAGTGGCGCTTGCATTAAGAGGTTATAGAGATTTTTACCAAAGACCTCAATAGCGTGGTTATAGGCAATTTCACTGAGTTCTTTGCGAATCTCCCGTTCAATTGCTGGGCCAATAAAACGGGAGTAGGCATCCAATGTCGCCTTTTCTACAATTTCAGCCGCGAGCCCCGTATGCGTTCCAACCGTGTTGGCCTTTAAATGCCAGTCAATTGGTGCTTCGTTCACATCAATCTTAACGGAAAGAATGCCTGCTTTTTCACCCCGGTTGATGGCCAGAGTTCTAAATGACGGAATTGACTTAACAGACTGGGAAAAATCATAGTATTGCTGATAGGTTCCTTCTTCATCAGCTGCCTTGCCGCTTTTTTTAACCTTGGTCACAATTGACCCATATTGGTTGGTGTTTTGGCGAACCCATTTCCTAAAATCAGCCTGGTCACCAAACGCCTCAGCAAGGATCTCGTGAATGCCATCAAAAACAGCCTGCTTATCTGGTAATTCTTTATCTGGATCAACTGCCTGCTGAGCTAGCTCATCTAAATTATCGGCAAACTTCAACGCTGCATCGGCCAGTGGCTGCAAGCCCCTTTCCTTTGCGATAGTCGCTTTTGTCCGCCGTTTTTGTTTGTATGGCAGATACAAATCTTCCACTTGTTGGAGAACCGTTGCTGCTTGAAGCTGTGACGTCAATTTTGGTGTTAGCTTACCTTGTTCATCAATTATCTTGATAACTTCAGCTCTTCGCTTATCCAACGTTTCAATTCGATGAGCAGCTGACTGAATATCCCTAATCTCAACTTCATCAAGGTTATTGGTCCGCTCCTTTCGATACCGAGCGATAAAGGGAACCGTATCCCCTTCATCAAACATCTTGAGCGTTTCAGAAATTTGTTTAATTCGTAATTTAGGTAAATCATGCCGAATCTTCTCAGCAAGTGTTTCAGTCATTTATTCCACCTCATCAAATAATGTCAAAATTAATTATATCATGTTCAGTGGCTGGGAAAAATTATTGGGAGATATAAAATTCAGGAAACTAACATGTTAATCCCATTATTTAAGGCGACAAATCAACCATTCCATAACTGGAACAATCGGTTTATCGCCTTAGGTGCAACTGTTTAATTGTGTTTAGATGAGATAATCTGGAAATTTTTCGCCGGTTGAATCCTAATCCCACGAAATTTTTGGTTTCTTAGTATCTTAGTGTGTCGTATCAAGCAGGGGCTTGCGTGTAAATGCCCTTAACAAAAGTCCGATTCCCACTTTACATCATGTTCGTTCTCTTTTACATAGATTAGGATCGCTCCGCAAAGCAGAAGTCTGCACCTAAGCCACTCCGTTCAAAAATCCCAAACCCAGGGATTTCTGAACGGAGTCACTTAGGCTCCGACTTCTAACCGCTTTGCTCCGCTCACTTACTACATTCCCATAATCCGAGTAGTCACACTCGATACCTTGGCAATGCTAGCTTCTTGATCCTTTTCCGACTTATTGAACTTATCAACATCAATTGTTACCGCCTCTGGATCGACACTGTCCGTCATTGCCTGGCAGGCGTTGGCATAGTCTTCATAATGTCTTACCAACATCTTATGTTTTCCTAACACCTTTACTGGAACTGGCGCCTGTTGTAATTTATTGACGTTATCTTGATACTTATCGGTTCCGGACTGAAAATGCGTTTTAATTTTTGTTAACTGTTCAGTCGTTAAATCAGAAACCGTATCATCATTAATTGCCTTTCGTAAAACTTCAAAATCCGCATTCAAATCTTCACCGTTGGCTGATGTTGAATCAATCACATCAGACACTACTTTGACATATCTTTGCATATCCTGTGGTTTCAAAATAATCATTCCCCTATTAATTATTGTTTGTGGAAAAAGTGTCTCTGAATATATTTTACTACTTCTGTTACGACAACGATCATGAAACCACCAAATACAACCACTAACCACTGAGAAGCCGTTAAATTAGAAACATGAAACATTTCGTTGAAGCCCGGTACAGCAATTGTTGCAATCAATAGAATCGTTGACCCTAACAATGCCCAATTAAAGAACCGGTTCTTAAACAGTCCAACTCTAAAGATTGATTGATGAATTGTTTTGGAGTTAAATGCGTGGAATAGCTGGATTAACCCAAGCGTCGCGTATGCCATTGTTAAAGCATCAGCGTGAATCAACGCATCCGTCGAATGAACTGGATTGATAATCGCAAAGGCATAAACTGCCAGCGTAATAAAGCCTTCAAAGAATCCTTGATACATGATATTGCTCATAATACCGCCTGATAAGAAGTTCGATGACCTGCCTCTAGGCTTACGTTTCATGATACCAGGCTCAGCAGGTTCAACTCCTAAAGCAATTGCCGGGAACGTATCCGTAACCAGATTGATCCACAGAATTTGGACAGGGGCCAAAATTTCCCAGCCCATCATCGTCATCACAAAGAGGGTTAGTACTTCACCTAAGTTAGCAGAGAGTAAATACTGAAGTGATTTTTGAATGTTTGAAAATACTTTTCGGCCGGCTCTAACCGCAGTTACGATGGTCGCAAAGTTATCATCGGCCAACACCATATCGCTGGCTTCCTTTGAAACTTCGGTACCGGTAATTCCCATCCCGACCCCAATATCAGCGGTCTTTAAGGCAGGAGCGTCATTAACTCCATCACCCGTCATAGCAACGACCTTACCTTTTTTCTGCCAAGCCTTCACAATTCGTACCTTGTGTTCCGGAGCAACCCGAGCATAGACGGCAATGTTGCCAACCTCATTATCAAATTGACTATCTGATAATTCGTCTAGTTGCGCCCCGTTAATCACCTTATTGTCAGCCTGCGACTCACCATGGCCAATAATCCCCAACCGCTTAGCAATTGCTTGGGCCGTATCCTGGTGATCACCGGTAATCATGACTGACTTGATCCCCGCTGATTTAGCTTCAGCAACCGCCTGAGCAACTTCAGGTCGTTCAGGATCAATCATCCCAATTAAGCCAACAAACGTCATATCGCGCTCCTGAGCGGCACTGGTTAGATCAGTTGGCACTTGATCAACATCCCGATAGGCAAAAGCTAATACTCGAAGTGCCTGAGTTGCCAATTGATGGTTTGTGTCACTGATTTCTTTTTTATCATCAGCGGTAATTTCGCGTACTTGATCACCATTTTGAATCTTGGTAGCCCGCTGCAATAACTGGTCTGGAGCACCCTTCATGGTCATTAAAATTTTACCGTCCGCCATTTGGTTAAACGTCGACATCAATTTTCGTTCTGAATCGAAGGGAATTTCTGCAAGACGTTGATGTTGATCAACAAAATTTTGAACTGGTTGGTCTTTATTCAAATAAAATGAAATCAACGCTGTTTCAGTTGGATCGCCTGCCAATTGATCTTCTTGGAATTTTGTATCATTATTCAATACCATAATTTGAGCAAGCCGATCTTGCAAATCAAGATGAGCAGCCGCTGAATCCTGTAATTGGTTGTTCAAAAATACTTTTTCAACGGTCATCTTATTTTGCGTTAACGTCCCGGTTTTATCCGAGCAAATAATGTCAGTACTCCCTAACGTTTCAACCGCTGGTAATTTTCGGATTAAAGCCCGATGTCTCGCCATCTGCTGGGTTCCTAGCGCTAACGTAACCGTTACGATCGCGGGTAACCCTTCTGGAATGGCAGCAACGGCTAACGAAATTGCGGTCAAGAGCATATTAATTAAGGTTTCCTGCCCACGAAGCATCCCCATCCCAAAGACAATAACGGCGATCACTAGGATTAAAACTGTCAGCATTTTTCCCAGTGACTTCAAATTATCTTGAAGCGGCGTTGTTGACTCTTCGGTCGTATTAAGCATATGAGCAATCTTACCAACTTCAGTATTCATCCCCGTGCCAATCACCACACCAACTCCGCGGCCAGAAGTGACATTACTATTCATAAAGCCAAGATTCTTACGGTCACCAAGCGGCAAATCGTCATCTGAGATTGTGTCAACCTGCTTATTAACAGGAACTGACTCACCAGTCAAAGCAGCTTCTTCGATCTTTAAAGAATTCGCCTCGGTTAATCGTAAATCGGCGGGAACCACATCACCGGCTTCCAACAACACAATGTCACCGGGAACGACGTCCTCACTTTTAATTGACACTGACTCACCATTTCTTAGAACAGTTGCCATTGGCGCTGACATTTGCTTCAAAGAATCGATGGCATTTTCAGCCTTAGATTCTTGAAAAACGCCGAAGACAGCGTTTAAAATCACAACAGCAAGGATGATAATGGCATCCACTTGCTCACCAGCAACCCCGGCAATGACCGCAGCGACAATTAAAATAATAATCATTAAGTCCTTAAATTGGGCGATAAATTTTTCCAGCAGAGTCGTCCGCCGTTTCGCCTGCAATTTATTTTGGCCAAACTGATCACGTCGCTCGGCAACTGCCTGAGTTGTTAACCCATTTGGATCCGATTTCATTTGCTGCATGATGTCTGCTACTGATCGTTGATATGCGACTTTTTCCTGTTTCATTAACTTCCTCCTAAAAATAAGTGAGCGGAGCAAAGCGGTTAGAAACTGGAACATAAGTCTCCTCTAACAGAAATCCTGGTTTTGGGGGATTTTGTTAGAGGTGCTTATGTGGAAGTTTCTGCTTTGCATAGCTGTCCTAAAAATAAGTGAGCGAAGCAAAGCGGTTAGAGATCGGAGCGTAAGTCTCCTCTAACGGAAATCCCTGGTTTTGGGATTTTTGTTAGAGGAGCTTACGCGCAGATCTCTGCTTTGCGCAGCTGTCCTAAAAATAAGTGAGCAAAGCAAAGCGGTTAGAAACTGGAACATAAGTCTCCTCTAACAGAAATCCTGGTTTTGGGGGATTTTGTTAGAGGTGCTTATGTGGAAGTTTCTGCTTTGCATAGCTGTCCTAAAAATAAGTGAGCGAAGCAAAGCGGTTAGAGATCGGAGCGTAAGTCTCCTCTAACGGAAATCCCTGGTTTTGGGATTTTTGTTAGAGGAGCTTACGCGCAGATCTCTGCTTTGCGCAGCTGTCCTAAAAATAAGTGAGCAAAGCAAAGCGGTTAGAAACTGGAACATAAGTCTCCTCTAACAGAAATCCTGGTTTTGGGGGATTTTGTTAGAGGTGCTTATGTGGAAGTTTCTGCTCTGCACAGCTGTCCTAAAAATAAGTGAGCGGAGCAAAGCGCCTAGGACTCGGAGCATAAGTCTCCGCCAGCAGGAATTCCCGGTTCTGGAATTTTTGCTGGTGGTGCTTATGTGCAGAGTTCTTCTTTGCATAGCTATCCTAAATAAGTGAGCGGAGTCAGGCGCTTAGAAACTGGAATATAAGTCTCCTTAATCAGAAATCCCCGGTTTTGGGATTTCTGATTAAGGTGCTTATATGGAAGTTTCTGCCTGACGCAGCTGTCCTAAAAGAAAAGAGACCCATGGCCTTCTTCGCATGAAGAATCCACAAGTCTCACCATTTAAGAATTATCCCGGAAATACAAGTATTTCACGTTGACGAGATAATCGCAGCATATTGCTGCCGGTTACTCCCTTTATTTATCATTATTATACATAATCGCTAATAAAATGTCACTAATTAATTACTTCCAGAAGGTATCATAAACATTAATTGGGGTATGCCGCTTATGTTCAGTCTTACGGTACCAACCTTCAATCGTTTCAGCAGCTTTTTCAGAAACTTCCTTTCCTTCAAGATAGGCATCAATATCTTGATAGGTAACTCCCAAGGTGACTTCATCCGGCAAAGCTGGTCGATTATCTTCAAGATCTGCGGTTGGTGTCTTTTCATACAAGTGCTTTGGTGCGCCTAATAAATTCAATAATTGCTTTCCTTGGCGCTTATCCAATCGCCATAGCGGCGTGATGTCAGCCGCCCCGTCGCCAAACTTGGTGTAAAATCCGGTAACTGCTTCTGCGGCATGGTCAGTCCCAACAACCGCCCCGCCGGTTTCCCCAGCAATGGCATACTGGGCAATCATTCGTTGGCGGGCTTTGACATTACCCTTATTAAAATCACTAACCTTGATCCCGTTTGCTTCAACAGATTTAACAGCTGCATCAACGGCCGCTTTGATATCAACCCGAAAAACCTGATCCGCATCCATAAATTTAATGGCTTCTAACGCGTCAGATTCATCCGCCTGAATACCGTATGGTAAGCGAACAGCAATAAATTGATAATCATTATCACCAGTTTCCTGGCGAAGCTCAGCAATTGCCATCTGGGCCAACTTACCTGCTAGCGTAGAATCTTGACCACCAGAGATCCCTAAGACAAGTGACTTTAAAAATGGATATTTTTTTAAATAACTTTTTAAGAATTCAACACTTCGGCGAATTTCCTCGTTTGGGTCAATCTCTGGTTTTACTTTTAAGGCATTAATAATTTCCTGCTGCTTTGCTCTCATATGCATCCCTCATCAGTATTTTATTTGTTGAACATAATTTCTAACTTTTTCAATAATATCACGCTTGTTATCCCAACATTTTTGTGACAAGTCAACCGGGTATTTTTGAGGATTTAACTCACGCCGATATTCCGGCCACAAAGCTGCTAATTCCTTTTTGGCGTACTCACTTATCTGAGCTAAATTAGGACGATCATAAACCAATTCTCCATCCCTGTAAATGGTTTTCAGCAACGGTTCCGCATCAAAATTTTCAACCGTCTTGTTAATGTAAGTGTAGTTTGGATGGAACATATAAATCGATTTTTCGTCCCTAGGATCCTCATTGGCTAACGTAATATAATCGCCCTCTGACTTTCCATCCTTGGTATCGGTGATTCGCCAAACCTGTTTTTTACCAGGCGTGGAAACTTTCTCCGCGTTACCAGAAATTTTAATCCGGTCAACCATTTTGCCATGGTCATCTTCCACTGACACCATTTTATAAACAGCACCTAAAGCAGGTTGATCAAATGCCGTGATCACCTTCGTACCAACTCCCCAAACGTCAATCTTGGCATGCTGCATCTTCAAGCTGGCAATCGTCGTTTCGTCAAGGTCATTGGAAGCATAAATCTTCGTATCGGTGTAACCAGCATGATCGAGCACTTCTCGAACCCGTTTGGATAAGTAGGCCATGTCGCCGGAATCCAACCGGACGCCAGCAAAATTAATTTTGTCGCCCATTTCGTTCGCAACCCTTATCGCACTTGGCACACCACTTTTAAGGGTGTCATAGGTGTCAACTAAGAAAACACAATCGTGGTGAGTCTGTGCATAGGCATTAAAGGCATCATAGTCGTTGCCAAACGACTCGACTAGCGAATGCGCATGGGTGCCGCTAATTGGAATCCCAAAAGTTTTGCCCGCAAGTACGTTTGAAGTGGCGTTAAATCCACCAATAATTGCTGCCCGAGTCCCCCAAATGGCGGCAGAAACTTCTTGGGCGCGCCGACTCCCAAACTCCATCAATGGATCATTGCCAACCACCGTTCGAATCCGGGATGCTTTTGTTGCAATTAGGGTTTGGTAATTAACCATATTTAAAATAGCTGTTTCAACCAATTGACATTCACAAAGGGTACCTTCAACCTGTAAAATAGGTTCATTAGCAAACACTACATCTCCCTCATAAGCCGATCGGATTGTCCCCCCAAATTTAAAATGACGCAGGTATTCCAAAAAACTATCAGGATAATCGGTAACTGCCTTTAAATAATCAATGTCTGAATCGGTAAACTTAAGATTTTCGATGTATTGAATAATGTGCTCCAGGCCTGCATAGACGGCATAACCGTTCCCGAATGGCAGTTTCCGGAAGAACACCTCGAAAACAGCATGACGGTTTTCCATGTGCTTTTCAAAATAGGTCGCCATCATGTTAATTTCATAAAAGTCGGTGTGAAGTGTCAAATTATTCGTTTCTGACATATTGTTTCAATATCCTTCCCTGTGAGTTGTTATATAATTAAGTAATCATGTTAATTCTATCATTTATCCGGTTATTAACCAGAAAAATGAAAAAATTTTCAATTCAAATTTTAAGGAGCCATTATGACCACACAAGCGAACCATCAAACTGTATCAATTTTAGGAATCCCATTTATTAATACCAGCCAGACGGCTTTTGAACAAATTCTCTACAAAAGAATTAATGACCAGCAGAACACCTTTGTCGTGACCGCTAACCCCGAGATCGTTATGTACGCCCATGAACATCCTGACTATGCCAACCTAATCAAAACAGCTGACTTCATTGTCGCTGACGGAATTGGGATTGTGATCGGCGCCAAACTATTGGAAACCCCTGTTGAAGAACGAATCACCGGCTACGATCTCTTCGAAAGCCTTTTGAAATGGGGAGACCAACAACACAAGTCGGCGTACTTCGTCGGTGCCAAACCACAGGTGATTCAAAAGCTCCAAGAGATTGTCCGTAACCGTTATCCCCATCTTACCATTGCAGGAACTCACGATGGTTACTTTGACGATGACAACCAAATCGTCAATGATATCCGGCGTACGAGTCCAGACATGGTGTTTGTGGCCACCGGATATCCCAAGCAAGAGGCGTTTATTAAAAAAAACCGTGACGCCAGTAACGCGCTCTGGATGGGAATCGGCGGTTCATTTGATGTTATTACCGGAACCGTCAAACGGGCCCCAATCACTTGGCAAAAGATACACTTGGAGTGGCTGTATCGTGTGGTCAAAGAGCCTGCTCGAATTGGTAGATTACTCGTTCTGCCAAAATACCTGTTAAAAATCATTAAGCAACGTTATTCAAAATCGTTAACTGGGAAGTAATTCTATGAAACGAAACAACTTAATTCAAGCAGTTATTATCGTCGTCATCGCAGCTATTTTAGTACCCTTTATAACTAACTTAGTACAACAAAAGCCGTTGTTGACCAACTTTCCATTCGGCCTCCTCGGAATTCTTGCGTTGGCTTATGTATCCAGTCTAATCAAAGCCAAGCAACGCTATTTTTACGGAAGCTATTTTATCATCTATTTAGTTGCCCTTCGATTGATTGGCGGCTACCATAATTGGACCTCGTGGTTATTCTTCATCCTCATAGCGGGACTGTTAAGCTACGTAACCGATTTATTACGCCGACTCGCATTTAGCAAAGCACCTTACCACTAATTTTATCGTCCTAACACTGGTTTTTCGTTTTAGTAAATCAATTAGAATAGTGTCGGCAACCATTACGTGCTTAATCTCTCGAATAGCCCTAAAAACTCCAAATGAGGATTTTTAGGGCTACTCAATGTAATATATATCCCGCCAGCCTGATCTTTACCACTTAAAGGCAACATGAATAAAAAGTATTTATTCTCCACTAGTGGAAACGTGCAAAAAGCAACTGCCGCTAACTATATAAAGACACCACCTACTAAATCCAGCTACACAGTGGTAACGTGATCCGGAAGCCCTGATCCCTACCACATAAAGGAAGTGCAGCAATGATGAACAAAAAACATTCATCCTTGCTGCACTTCCTTTATGCTCCGGGATCAACCCGGGCTTTGTCGCACTCATTCTTTTTCCAAATAAAACTCAAACCGATCGCCAACGTATTGCGTTCGGACGTATTCAAACGGGCGGCCATCCTGTAAATATGTAATTTGCCGCAATCGTAAAATTGCCTCACCACGTTTAATGTTTAAATACTCCGCAATTCGTTCAGAAGCTAACATTGCTGAGACGGTTTGCTGGGCTTTACCAATTTGCAAGTCCTTTTTTTGCTCTAACGTTCGATACAACGAACTGGTAACTTCAGATTTCTCCAATCCCGCCACGATGTTTTCGGGAACTGTTGCGACTTCAAAACAAATCGGCACTTCATCCCCGTAACGAATCCGTTCCATCCGCAAAACTGGCTGATCCTGCGTAATATGCAACTTTTCCATTTCACTTAGAGATGGTTCCATCGTATGATATGAAATTGTTTTGCTAGACGGCTTCTTACCTTGAGCTAGCATTAGGTCTGTAAAGCCAGTAACCCCAGACATTTTTTCCTGAACTTTTTGATTAGCAACAAACGTGCCAGAACCAACCCGTCGTTCCAAAATTCCTTCATCAACAAGAGTCTGAATGGCTTGTCGCAAAGTCATCCGACTAACGCCAAACTCCGTAGACAGTTCACGTTCAGAGGGGATTCGGTCACCAATTTTCCATTTATCGGCTTCGATTTTTCGCTTTATATCATTATGAATCTGAATATAAATTGGCAAACCCACCATTACCAACTCCTTTGGTCTTAATACCTCATTTTAACATACTAATTTAAATCTATGAGGTCTAGATCACTGTCAAACGAGTTTATCCGGATAATTTCTAGCTAAATGGATTAAGTAATTCTCAATTTCATTAGTAGCAGAGGTGAATTGGGACTAATCCGGTAAAGTAAGAAATTCTTTTTCAAGTGCCATCTGAAAAAGTCAAATCCTAGAATTCACTGTTCCAAGCACCAACGCGGAACATGTTAAACGCTAAGCAGGAATTTGCACATAAGCACCTTTGATAAAAATCTTATAACCAGAGAATCTCGGTTTCTTGTTAACAAAGTGAAAGCATACGGAGCCAAGTAGCAACTAGCGCATAAGCACTTTGACCGCTTACTTTCCCGTTGACTTTTTAATTGTCGCATCAATCCCCTTAACCACTGAACTTAAAAAGCCTGCATTTTCCATTGCTAAAATCCCGGCAATCGTGTCTCCACCTGGGGAGCATACCTTATCAATCATTTCGGCCGGTGTCTGGCCTGATTTCATCAATGCATCAGCAGAACCAAAGGTGGTTTGCGCAGCAATTTTTGTCGCCGCCGCCTTACTCAATCCGTATTTAACCCCTGCCCGGCTCAACGCATCAATAAAGAAATCAATATAAGCCACTGCACTACCAGAAATTGCACTAAATGCTGGAAATAGGTCTTCAGCTAACTCACTAATTTCACTAGTCGCTTCAAACACTGATAGCGCTTGATCCTTTTGCTCACCGGTCAAGTTTTCATTAGCCACTACCGCAGTCATTCCCTGACCAAACTCAGAATTGATATTTGGCAAACTCCGTAAAATCGGTAAATTATAATCAGTGAGTTCCGCCAGTCGCTCGAGTGAAATTCCCGAAACAATGGAGATCAACACCTTATTGTCGGAAAGCCCTGATCGGATCTCGGCCAACACTTTTTTGGCAACGCTTGGAACCACCGCTAAAACAATCAAGTCGCTTGCTTCAGTAACGGCTAAATTCGTGTCCTTTGCCGTTAAGCCATACTCATTTGCATAATCCTCATAATGCCTTTGATGGGCACTATGAATTAAAACATTTTCGGCAGGAACTAACTTTGCCTTAAGTAATCCCTGAATAATTGCTTGCGCCATCGCACCGACGCCAATAAACCCAATTTTCATATTTATCCTCCTAAAGTTTTACGCTGTCCTAACGAATTGACAATAGCTGAATAAACAAAAAATTGCAATGACAATTTTCGCTTAAAGGCTTAAATAATGAACACTCAATCCAATCAATTGAACGGAACAAATTAGTTAGAAACTGTCAAATAGGCTGGGTGTTTTACAGTCGTTGGCATATAAGTCTCTTCCATCAGAAATTCTCGATTTTGGACTTTTTGGTTGAGGTGCTTATATGGAAATTTCTGTTTTGTGCAGTTGTCCTAAGGGTAAAGATGATTGACAACGTACTTGGAACCTTGTAATCTTATTAAATAGAATTGGGGTGCCATTGTGCTGAGATCATACCCATTGAACCTGATCTGATTAACATCAGCGAAGGGATTTCTTCATCATTAACCCACTAATATTGATTAATGCTCTATAATATTATTGTGCTCTTAATTTGATGGCCCCCCAATTCTAACTGGATTGGAGGCCTTTTTGTTAGGACAGATGTGCAGAGCAACAACCTGCACATAATCAACTCGGGTAAAAATTCCAGAACCATGAATTTCCACCCGAGAAGACTTATGCTCCGACTCCTAACCACTTTGTTCTGCTCACTTATTTATTAGGAGGTTTTTCTGTTGAAGGTATTAGAGAAATGGCATTTACGTGATATCATCACGATTGCGATTATTTCCGTATTATTTGGCTTTATTTTTGTTTTTTCTGACTGGCTCTATACACTAGTCTACGGCATCCTCTCCCCACTTGGGCTGGGCCCGTTTGTTGGAGAAGGTTTATTTGGACTCTGGTGTATGGGTGGTCCCATCGCGTTTATGGTGGTTAGATTACCCGGATCATCACTGATTAGTGAAATTTTGGGTGCGTTCTTAGAAAGTGGCATGGGTGGCCAGTTTGGAATCACCGCCTTATTTGCCGGCTTCTTCCAGGGATTAGGAAGTGAATTAGGCTTTGCCAGTTTCAAGTACAAGCGGTTTGACGTCCGTTCACTTCTACTAGCGGCCGTCCTATCAACGATCGTTACCTTTGGATCAGCTCTGTTTATTCACGGCTATATCAAACTAAAGCTCTCTATGATGCTTACATTGTTTATTACGAGATTATGCTCAAACCTGATTTTCTCAGTTGGCCTTGTTAGCTTGATTAATCGACTATTTGTGCGGGCCCGGATTTTTGAAACAAAACGATCTTAAATTGGAGGAATTAACATGAATATTGATTGTAACATTGATGGCTCAGTTGACGTCACCGGCTGTAAATTAAGTATCTACCCGATGAGTGATAATTTTGCCGGCATCATCACCAATGCAATTCACCAATTAGATGCATTAAAATTACCCGTTTGGCAAAAAACAGATTTGTTTAGCACAACGTATCGTGGCAGACAGGAAAATGTCGTGAACATTGTCAAAGCCGCTTGCCAATTGGCCTACACCGAATCAGTTCACACCGTATACGAATTAACTTTTTCTAAGGGGTGTCCTGGGGATACTGACGCCGACCACTACTTGAACGAGGAAATCACCCCCATCAAGTTTGAACACGAATTGCCAAACATCCCCGTTGCCTGCAAATATTCATTCTATGCATTTGGTGATGCCGATTATATGAAGGATATCGAAAAGATTGTTAACATGGCCGAAGACAAGGGCCTCAATCCTGAAGGGATGCATTACGCCACCAAATTGACCGGCTCAATCGACGACCTGTTCGATTACTTCAATGAAGCCTTGAGTTATGCTCATGAACATATTCGCCATTATGTGATGGAAGTGACTATTTCGGTGAATAGTCCATCTGAAGGGTAACCACAGATAATAATTAGATAGACACCATTTCAGACAATTATTTTAAATTAATCATTTTTTACAATTAATAAGTAGTTTCAAACCCAGAACTGGTGAGGCTAGGACATTAATCATTTTTTCGTTTGTAATGATAACTTTGATCACCGCTCTTATATTAAACAAAGCTCCGACAAACGGCAGATTCCTGCCATTTAACACAAAAAATGCAATCATTCCAGCCCAGGAATGATTGCATTTTTCTGTTAAATTCTGGGAGATAAACACCCATTCCCAGTTTCATCAGTTTCGAGTTACGACTAATTATGCTGATCAATTTTCTTGAAGCCATCTCCATATGCCACTAAATACATCGTTGTTCCATCAGCTTCAGGCACAAAAGATGAATTAATCGTTAGATTGGCAACACCACCAAATTCCAGACTAACTAAGGTACTGTACAAGTGTTTAGCCAACCTTTCAAATCCTAGCTGAATGCCTTGGGAAACTTTGACGGTTGCCTCAGCGTACACAGTATCCTCGAATTGGTTTCCAACCGGAATGTTGTCCTTAGTAATCAATATTCCGGTCGTTAGCGTGCGTTCTTTGTCAGTCAGGTCTAACTGGTCAAGAACTGTGCTAAACCTGCCACCATGCTTTATCAACGGCTTCTCATTAGCGGTAGTCAGTTTGTTACCACATTTTAGACAAAAATTGGCACTAACGTCATTACTGGTACCACACTTTGGGCATATCCGGTATACTTCACGCAGCATATTGCAGCCTCCAAACAGATTTAATAATAATCATCGTCATCATACGTATTGAATGTATTATTTAATTGATCATGACCATCACCGTCAATTTCTACAGAAATCCGATCATTATACTTTACATCGGTTACGGTGACGTCAACCGTTGTGTGATCACCATCATCATCTGAAACATCAGCATAACCACCATATTGATTACCACCGTAACTGGATGTTAACGTGACACTATCACACTCCGCATCTAAATCCCAATCATTTTGAATCATATCCGTCACAACGTCCACAGCACTATGGGATAACTCTTTCTCGGTTGCATCGATTTTGGCCTGCTTTTTCTTCTTAATACTTTCTTTGAGCTGCGAAGATTGAATCATCGCTTCTTTTCTTGCTTGAACCTGCTGCTTAGTAATAATTGAGCTGGCAATAGCGATGGTCACAATGATCAACACAACCGCCAGAATGCTACCAATAATCCAGTTTCGATGTTTAAAAAATTGATTGCCATCATTATCTTTTTTGCGGGAGCCGTGTGGCAGATCAGTGTGACTCTGATCATCTGACTGGTTCGTTGTCATCTCCACAAAGCGATGACCGCATTTAGGGCAGAACTTTGCGCTAGCTTTAACCTTCGCCCCGCACTGGGGACAAAATTTAAATTCATTATCCATTAGTCATCCTCCATCTACTAGCTCTTAGTAGTCTTTATCGTAATCACTAATCTTTTGAATCCCGGATGAGATTGAACTAATTTGTAACGGCTGATCGCTATCATCGTCGTTCTTTACAAGATTAGCAGTATATCGGAAAACTTGAACGTGATAATGGTTGCCCGTATCAAATTCATACTTCAAATCATAGGTAACGTCACTGCTGTTGTCAGAGCTCAACTTAATAGAATCAACAGTGGCCTTAATTTCAGTGCCGTCAATATCATCATCGTTGTAATAACCCTTACCCATTTTGACAAACCCGAGATAATTGGGATCAGACTCGCCGTCAACGAAAAACGAAGACAAATCATCCCCATCATCATCGGTAGCGTCATCGGTATCCCCGCCATTGCTTAATTCAGTAGCAGCATCACAGACATTATTTAATAACGTATCGGCGTCATCGTAACTAACTAATCCTTTGAATGGAAGGGTGACATCCGTATTGCTATTTTGGTCACTAATCACTCGAGTCTGGGATGAAATCGACTTCTTGCCATTTTGATAGATTCCCTGCACTTTGATTTCTTCCGTCCACGGAAAATCTTTGAATGCCATGACCCCACTAACGCCAATCTTTCCTTGATTCTTAGAATTAATAACCACTTCAGTTTCCTGCGGACCGTGAACATTGAATGAAACCGTCTTGAGGGTAAGTGGAATTTGCTGGTTATTACTATTTAAATGATACGTATTATTATTGGATAGTTCATGCCCGTTAATATTAGCTGAGCTGGCTAAATCATAACTTCCAGAAACGAGCGGCCCAATTTTCTTGGTAAATCGAGTTGAGTTAGATGTTGCAATCAACTTATCATCCTGTTTAAGCTTAGCATTCTTCTTATTAACCGTTAGTGACACATAGATTGGTTTCACCTGAACCTTGTATTCTGGAAAAATTAGGAATTTACGTCCACTTTGTTTGTAGACTAAACGATTGTTATCAAATTTACCGACCGTGCCCATTTGTGATTTAAAGGAAGCCAAAGTCTCTGGCTGGTCGCGTAAATATTTCACTAGAGGTTGTAAAGTGGTGTTATTGATCTTTAAAGTTGGATCATTCGTAGCAAAGTACGTATGCAAATCTGCTTGGTTATTTTTGGTCGCTTTAACAATTCTGCTCAACGTACTAGCTTTTGAATAGTAATGCTCGCCATACACAATCGTTCCCACAATCAAAACTAAAGCAACAACACCTGCCGTCAATAAAAGGTTTCGACGCTTTTGTTGCTTGGTACGCTGCTTCTTTTTAGTGCGGCTAAATCCCTTTTTTTGTTTTGATTTGCCACTTGCGGAAGCCATTTTCTGAATGTCGCCCTGCCTGTAAGCTGCCAAATTAAATCCACAATTAGGACAAAACTCATCGGTTGGCTTTATCTTAGTACCACAATTTGGGCAGAACAAAAGAACCTCCCCACCATCAGAATGTTGTGAATCCATACACATACCCTCCAAATATAATAAAATCTTAACTTTTATTTAATTGTACCATAAAGATTATTTGATAATGGTGTTATATTTTCAGTTATAGTTCAAAAGCATAACGAAAGCCTAAAATCTCAATAAGAATTTATGTATACACCCCTTGAAAGAGGGATGCTTTTTGTTTTTAAAAACATTATTTAAAACAGTAATTAGCAATTCCTAACTCAGTGGTCGCAGTATTAAGAGTAGAACCTATTCATTATATTTACCAATATAAAGATGACTCTCACCTAGCTCATCTTGGGTCTGTAAAATAACGTGATCCCCCGTTTTTAAAAATGTGTCTTCGTACCGATAGCCACCATAGTTATTAATTGAATAGAAATTATCATCTATGTCACTGGTTTGCTTAGCTTGCTCATCTGGTGTTTTATATTGTCCTTGAGAATAGATGAATTTCTCACCATTTGTGAACCATAGACCTGTAATAACCTGTTGTAGCGTATTCGTTTGTTTATAAGTAATGCCATCTTCGTCGTTATAATCAATTTGACTCCAAATGTCGTCAGAATTTGTCACATTGATATTGGAACCTTCACTCACGAGAACAGGTGTACTGATGGTCTTATCACCAAACTTAGTGGTTATCATCGTAACCCCGTCAGTTTGTGGCGTTACTTTGCCATCAGAAGAAACCGAAGCAACTTGCGGATTCGATGACGTCCAGCTAATTCCCTTTGACTTTGCTTTTTTTATGTTAAACATCGCCGTCAGTTTAAATGAGGTGCCCACAGGTGACACTTTGTAAGCCCCATCACCTACTTCATTTGGGTTATAAACTTTTTTGAGCTGAAGACCACGAACGGTAACATAATGAGTCACGTGAAAATTGTAACCAGCCTTATCTTTTACATGGTAAATAACCGCATATTTTCCAGGTTTACTCGAATCAACATGACTTTTATATGAAATTTTCACTTTATCTGGGGACGTATAGTAATACCGAACACCTTTGGTCGGATCAAAGGTCGCATTCTGAATAATAGACGAGTATTTAAATACCAATCTTGGTTTCGAAATTCGGTGACCACGTATCTTTTTCGTAGAAGAAGCATAAACAACTGAGGAACTGCTTAGTCCTCCAGGTGTGTTCAGAGAAAATGTCACTACAGAAAATGACCCAACTGTTAGTAATGCCGTTGCAATTAATGTTTTTACTTTCATTCGAATTCTCCTCATAATTTAAATCTTTTTGTTAGCTGTTTAAAGACTGGTGCGAAAGCCTATTTCAAAAAATTTGAAACATTGATTCTACATAAATTAACCCTAAAAAACTGATTGATAGTTATCAAGACTGATCCCTAAATCAAAATTACTCTTACGGCATCATTTGTTGATAATGAGCCGTCCCCCGATGAAATTTACCGACATAATGAGCCTTTCCCGGATAAACCGTATCTTTGATAACTTTCAAATGATTAAAGTCGTATAACTTTAATGTCCGATAATTGTGAGAAAGTGCAATACCATATTCAGTAACTTTCTTTGTTCCGGATGGTTGCATCGATCCCTCAACAAGATAATGACGTGAGGAAAGCTTTTCATACGCCAAATTATAGTACCCCTTAAACGCACCATAGGGGCCACTATTGTAGCTAGCAGTTCGATTCTTACTTAACATAAAGTCTTCAAGGTGGAACTGGGTATTCGTGACATACAGATTTCGGTACCAGTAATAGTTTCTGGCATCCCTTTGGCTTTTTGGTGTCCGGTAAAGGGGTGATACCCAATTATGGCGCAGAACTGCTGGCGCATGGTTATCGTAAACTTTAGCTGCAGCAGCTGGTGACTGACACGCAAGCGTGATTCCCAATCCCAAAACCAAGGTCCCTACTAAAAGGTTCAGCTTTTTCAATACAGAATCCCCCTTAACATTAACTAGTAACGATATAAATAACTACCAATTTTTATTTTGTTGTGATTAACGTACTGAATTGGCCCAAGCGTGTACCAACCACGCGTATTCGAATTTTCGTTTCGAAGGTCAAAATAACGCAACTCATATCGATATTTGCCCATGACTTTGTATTTAACGTGCGTTCGGGAATATGCTGTTGGAACGTAGCCTATCTTGCGATTCCAAGCAACATATGAGTGTTAATAAAAATGAAAACCATTATAAGCGTTTTTCCAAGTCCCCCTTAAAAACCGTGGAACGCCATTGTGCCAAGTTGCTGCATGTGTGTTACTTGAAGGATTAAGTGCCAATCCTAATCCAAATGATAACGTAACGAGCCCTAATCCCAACTGCCATTTTTTCATTTATGTAATCCCCCATTTAGATTTCCAATCCCTATCTTTAGACTACTTTTGACCATACATCTCGTAAAGTTTTTTACCATTTTCACCTTGCCAGGAATGACCTAGAATTAATTTGCCGATTTTAGCTTTAATCTCTCCCTTTGGTGATTTGACGTCCAAATGATAGTTCATCCCGACATTAGTAAACTTAATTGACGAAATGTCCGAAAAATTAACGAATGAATTTTGGCCGTTAAAATGTTGCGTCATCCCAATTCCCAAAAATAAAATGCCATCTTTCTCAAAGCTAATCATGTAATATTTACTGGTCAAGGCACCAATCGGCCCCAAAAGAACAATCGCGCCAGTACTAAAGAAATATCCATAAACGCAGATATTATCCGTCCTTGGATACCCCAACTGTCGACGGTAAGCATTCAAATTATCTAGGTTTAAGCAATTGCCAAAGTCCTTAGGGTCTATCTGATTGCTATTTGCAACGTTTGGTTGTTGAACAGATTGCGGTGGTATATTTTCTTTTGGTTGATCCGCTTGAACCGGCTCACCTGTTTCCTGATCGCCCAATGCTTGTTCACCCGACTTTTGCTCTAGTGGAGCTTCCACATTTGGATTCGACTCTGCTCGGGCTTTAAATTGTGGCTGTTCATAACCACAATTGGGACAATATTTCGCAGAAAATGCGATTTGTTGACCACAGTGAACACAATATTTCTGTTTTTCCAATTGTTTAATTCTCCTAACAAGAAAATTCCTGGCTTAATATCCGTAAACCACCAGCATAAGCGCCCAAATCAAATTAATAATTCCCGATACCAGCCCAATAATCGCAATCACCTTATTCGTGCCTTCAAGATGATGGGTCAAAGCGATAATTGAAAGAATGACCGCAATGAGCCCAAAAACCCCCATCGAACTTATGAACAACGAGATCGACCCCACAATGACGCCAGTTAGGGCAAATTTATCTAATGGGGCCTTACTATTATGGCTATCACGAATGTGAGTTTGATGCGTTGCGCCTTGTTGTGTCGCATTTTGATGACCCGGTTGAGTCTGAGTATGAGGCGTTACCGTTGTTTTAGGATTAAGATCAACGGCTTGTTGAGATGCTGGCGCTTGTTTTTGCTCTAAACCGGCCGTCAAGTCCGCCCCACAATTAGGACAAAATTGAACGTTGGCCGGTATCTTTTGTCCACAGTTGGGACAGAACATTGTTTTAGTTGATTCCTCACTATTGTTCAAAAGACGATCGCTCCTTAGTAATTATTGTTTGATTAACATTATGCCATCCCAAATTAGCTATCATTTTCAAAAAGGCTTAGTCGCTACCGAAATCATCAAAACCATCCCTCGTCCACCAATAGTCCTCCTCCGCATTAAGATCAACTTGATCCATTTCAGATTTGCTGAGTTGATGGTTATACACGTTGCCATTTTGATCTTTCTTAACGCCAACCCCGGCTTCGTAATATGAATCACCATTTGAAATCTTAATCAAATAGATGTAATGGTGTTTTAATTTGAAAACATAATTTTGACTCTTACTATTTTTCATTAAATAGATTTTGACATCATTTGACGTGCCGCCTTCACCTTCGCCAGCGGCCCTCATTGCCGAATCAAGGCCGGAATAACCGGCTAACAGGTCAATTTTGTTATGAGCATGATCGTAGACCCATGCCATTACGCTATCGGGAGACTTTAACCCTTTGGGAACCCACGGTTTGGTTATCCACAGACCAAGAAGAGCAATAACGACAAATGCAATTATTGCTCCTAGATATTTGTGTGGGTGTTTCTTTGGTGGGAACGGATTAGTGGAATGAATCTTAATGTTGTCCGAAGGTTTAGTTTATTTCGTATGGGCATTTTCTTCAGTGCTATTAGGGGTTAGTTCCCTTTGTTGTAATTTTGCGCCACAGTGGGAACAAAATCGATCCTTTACAGAGACAAGTTCCCCACAAACCGGACATTTGCTTTTCAGTTCCAATTGTGCCCCTCCATGAATTGGAAAAATGATTGCTTAATTCAATAGGTTAATCACAATCAAACCCTTTTCATTTTTTACTGCATACTATCTTGCAGTGCATTAATTTGGTCTAAAATAGTCTCTTGCTGCGCGTACAAATTATTTAGCGTAGGTTGGAGTTTTCCAGCTGTGCTATTTAACGTTGTAATCTGGCTCTGAAGATCATTTATTTGATCTTGAATACTACTTTCAGATTGCTGCTTTTCAGTTATCTGATCTTTGTATGCTTGCGGATCCCCATTAATCGTTTTAATAGCATTTTGGAGATCTTCTGTATGTTTCTTCCAGTCATCAATTTTTTGTTGCATAACAGTTACTTGATAGGCAAGCTCCTTATTCTGAGAATCTTTAGAAGCAGCGTCTTGAGCTGCCTGTAATTGACCTTCGTAAACAACCATTGTGGATTTGGCATGTGACCCATCTGGATCGTCTGTATAAATTGATAAAATGGCATTCATATTCTGAAGGTCATTAAAAATACTGGTCTTTTGTTTAAATAAGTTTTGCATTTGAGAATTCAAGTTTTGCGTTTGTGATCCTACATCTTGCAACTGCTTACTGGTTGCAGCAATCTGATCATTAACATCCTTCAATTGCCCTTGCAATTTCTCGATCTTCTTAGCAGTTGCTGGGTCAATTACCGGCCCATTATTATTGTTATTGGAAGGAGTCGAATTACCACCTGAAATCGTCACGTTAGACAAACCAGCAATTTGGTTCTTCAAACTGTTAATCTGACCATTTAGATCGTTGATTTTGTTTGTATTATCAATACTAGTTGTTGACGTACTGGTTGTATTTTGTAAAGTTGCCAATTCATTCTGAAGTTTATCCACTTGAGCTGATAAACTATCAATCTGTTTTTGGTAGTCGCTAGTCGTCTTCTTGACGGACTTTTTATTAACCTTCACCATGACCACTTTTTTGGCCTTACCATTTTTAGAAACGGTCAGTCGATAATGGAAGTTAGCGTGTAATTTATTCTTTAGCTTAAATTTAAATTGCCCATTTTTCTTCACGGTTCCCGCACCGTAAGTCTTCTTGTACCGGGTTAACTTAACCTGGGCATTGCTTAACGTCTTTCCTTGAATCGTCTTGGAATTGGTATAAAGTGGATTAACCTTGACATTAACTGCTCTTGCCCCCGCATTGATATTGCCAAACGCCATCAAAGCGACTGGTAGTGACAACGAACTTAATAATAGTTTTCTTTTCATAATCATAAATACCCCACAATAAAATAATTTAGTCAGTTAGTTCTAAAACAACCCGTTGCATGCTTTGCTAATAATAAATTGATTCTACTATTATTATAATGCTAGTTAAAAATAATTACTATATTAACTTATATAATAATCATTAATCCTTTAGTGTCCGTACTAAAGAAACATCAAAGGACTGTGATTATATGAGTGATATTAATGTCGGTAAAATAATTCAACAAAAACGAAAAGCCCTTGGGATCACCCAAGAAAAATTAGCAGAGCTTAGTAATCTTTCGGTAAATTACATATCAAAAATGGAGCGACTGGATGATCAAAATATCAGTTTAAAAAGTCTTGCGGCAATTGCAAAAGCATTGGATGCAACCATCCCAGAACTGCTTATTAAAACCCCATTTGAAGTTAACCAATCAGATTCAGCCAATCTGGAGACCAGACTGCTGGCAAAAAAGTTACAACTATTGCCACCATCGACACGTATTAAACTTATTCGATCATTTGAAAAGATTGTGGATACCTTTGTCGAGGCTTGAACGGTCAAATGGACAGGTTAATCTAGCAACTAATTTTACAGCCGGTTTCTAAATGGTCCACTACCATCGTTATTCATCATTAACACGCGACGAGCTGATGTCTTCAGATTTGTCATGACTATTGAACTAAATCAGCTTAAAATTCTTGGTTAGATTCGATGACTAACTATAACGACTTTTTGAAATAGTTTAGAAAATAATCGTCCTAAAAAGGAATTGAACTAACCCCTCGGAATTGAATTCTCTTCAGTTCCGGGGGGTTACCATGTTTTCTTATGAAATTAAAATAGCTATCGTTAAACAATAGCTAAGTAGCTTATCTATTTTCAACTTTTTCTTAGAATCATTTACCATTACGTGAGCACCATAATTCGGACAAATTTATGTCCCTGCTGGAATTCTTTGACCGAAGTTTAGACAGAGCATAATTGTCGTTGATTACACTAAAATCCTTCATAAGAAGCTACCTAATGTAACCATTTCATCCGAATCTAGAGTATTTTTCAAAGCTATTCAAGGAGAAGTTGACCGTTCATCCACGAAATCCACACATCAAGGATTAAACAAGGCAATGCCAAGCTAGTAGAATACTCAGAATTCTAAGATAAATCAATTGCAGCATCCACACGATGATTTGTAACTCACTCAAAAATGAATACCATTTTAGGAACAATCAGTGATATTAGAACCAATCAACAATAATTTTAGCCACAAAAAAAGTCGCCATACCAAGTAACTAAACTTGATGAAGCGACGAAAGGCGTAACGATTGGGCTAGCTGGGTTCGAACCAGCGCATCACGGGATCAAAACCCGTTGCCTTACCTCTTGGCTATAGCCCAAAAATAAAATGGAGGGGAGTGGATTCGAACCACCGAACCCGAAGGAGCGGATTTACAGTCCGCCGCGTTTAGCCAGACTTCGCTACCCCTCCAAAACGAGGTTTCCTATCAAACCAACGAGTATTATAATACAGAATTTTTTGCATATCGTCAAGCTCAATGTTCAAATTATTTGAATAAATTTGAGTTGATGCCGCCATTCAGTCATAAAATCGGTACTTTGCCACTCATTGTGGTGATGATTATGGTAACCAACCGCCCCATTATAGTACCAAGTTTGCCCAATTTTGACGGGATCATACCGATTGTGAATGTGACCAAAGACAACTGAATTAACTGCGTATTTTTCAATTAATGCCTGAAACCGGACACTCCCCATCATTGCATTTGCCATATTCCAGAAACGAAAATCATTAGTGTACCTAATAAATTTCCGGTTAGGAACGAAGTGGGTCACAACAATGACCCTCTTTGCCAATTTTTGGGCCGCTATGAGCTGTTTTTCGAGTTCTGCAATAACGATATCCTCCCGCTCAATATCGCTCATAGGCTGCTTAATTTGGCTATCTATCCAAAAAGTCTTCTTCCAGTGATAAAATGCCGATTCTGGTTTATCAACATTAGTTGCAAATGAGTAGTCATACCAGCCATTGATCCCGATAATTCGTATATTAGTGTTGGGAAGATCAACGAACCTATTATTGATGTAACCTGGCCAATTTCCCATTTCTAATTGCTCATAAGTGACGTTTCGAATCATATCATGGTTTCCAGCAATAAACAAAACGTTGGTATTAACTGCTTTTTCTTGCAAATTTTGTACATATTCGAGAGCCTTATTAAAATCATTAAATAAATCACCAGCAATTAGATAATAATCCACCTGTTGATCGATCAAATAACGCGCTTGCTGATCAATGACTTGGTTCACGTCAACCTTGTTAATATCTAAATGATTATCACTTGACGCAGCTATTTTTAGCATATTTTTTCTCCCATAATAAAAAATGCTATCCAAAAATAGGATAACACTTTTTGATTAATCAGAATTAGTTGACGCCTTCCATTAACCGTTTAATTGGTTTAACTAAGAAGATGAGGATGACCCCAGCAACAATTGCTACTAAGCCAACAATCATAAAGTAATTAACTTCATTGTCGGGCGTATAGTATTTAACAATTTGTGAGTTAACCGCCTGCCCAGCTGAATCGGCTAGGAACCACATACTCATCATCTGTGACTCAAAGGCCTTAGGAGCTAACTTGGTAGTAACTGAAAGCCCAATTGGTGAAATCAACAATTCAGCAACTTCAACAATCGCCCAGCTTCCAAGCAACCAAAGTGGACTAATCTTGACCGATGAACCAAAGAGCATGACCGGAACAGCCATGAAAAGGTATGATAAGCCGGCAATCCCGAGCCCTAACGAGAATTTAGATGGTGAACTTGGCTGTTTTTTACCAAGCTTAATCCATAACCAAGCAAAGAACGGCGTATACAGCATGATAAATAACGGATTTAATGACTGATACCAACCAGCAGGAATGTTGAAGACACCAAACAAATTATTATTAGTTTGATTTTCAGCAAACAGTGCCAGAACAACCGATCCCTGCTCTTCAATTGCCCAAAAGATCGCTGCAGCAATGAATAACGGAATGTAAGCAATGACTCGTGATCGTTCTGTGTCAGATATCTTCTTACTAGAAATAATAATGATAAAGTAAACGATTGGTGTTGCAATGGCAATCAAACTCAACAGACTAATAAATGAAGTGAGTGATAAACTGCCCATCACCTGCATCAATAACAGCACAAGCCCAAAGATAACAATCCCCAAGCCTATCTGAATAGATAACTTTTTAGCATCACTTGGTTCCAAAGGGTCACTTGGATAAAGGCTTGAGCTTGGTAAATGCTTTTTACCGCCGCGAATATATTGGAGAAGTCCGAAGAACATTCCAATAGCAGCCAATGAGAACCCAAGATGGAAATTAACGTTAAATCCAAGCCAGCTAACAAGTAACGGTGCTATGAATGAACCTAAGTTAATACCGAAAACAAAGATTGTAAATCCTGAATCACGGCGATTATCGTATTCAGTATATAGGCCACCAACCATTTCTGAGATATTGGGCTTTAATAAACCAGTACCAACCGTGATTAGTACAATCGAGGCAAATAACGCTGGGGATCCCATTGGCAGTGAAAGTGCTATATGTCCAAGCATAATCAAGACACCGCCATAAAACACAGTTCTTCGACTACCGAGAATTCGATCACTTACAAACCCACCAATCACTGACGTCAAGTAAACAAGTGATCCATAGATTGCCATGATAGATGCGGCTAATGACTGATCGAAGCCTAATCCACCCTTAGTAACACTAAAGTACATGTAGTAAAGAAGAATGGCACGCATCCCGTAGTAACTGAATCGTTCCCACATTTCAGTGAAGAACAGTGTCGACAGTCCACGTGGTTGGCCAAAGAACGAGTCATCCGCGCGTCTCTCTTGGTCTGTTTGATCATGTTGTTGCATGTAATACCCTCCAAAAAATAAATCTAATCCATTTTTAATATCTACTGCTGGGATTAGATTATTTATTATTAATAGCTCTTTAAAGCTTCAAAAATAAAAATCATAAGAACTATTATATTCCAGAACGGAAGGTAATTCAATGACCTCAAGGTATCAACATTAACCATTTCTTACTGGGCATTATTTTCACATCATTCAATTAGGATGAATCATTTTTTGCTCATTATTAGTGGTAGTAATTTTTTCAACAAAAAGTACATCGTTTCCGTATTCGTTAAAGTGTCCTGAGCATGAGTAAACAACACGGAGTACTGGAGACTATCTACATACTTAACTACTTTATTTTGCTCATTGTGGCCCTTAACCAGCCATTCATGTGCTTGGGCAAATTGTGTGCCTATTTGTTCCTTATCATATGTAGATATTGAAATATTGTCGACAGCTTTACTGAGAATCTTTTTTGCATTACCAGCATCAGTAAGTATTTGCATCGATAGTTGATTTAAATCATCAACGTTCATTAAACAGCCTTTGCTTCGTTAAATTGATTCAAAATAAATTTAACAAGCTTTTCGCCATTTGCCCAACCATATACTTCGTCAGGAATCGTCATTAGGCGGGCTCTGTCACCAATCATCTTAAGTTCTTTCTCATGATACGTTGCTTGGGGTGCAATTAAAACAAGATCCACCCCTTCATCCAAGTGCTTACCCGCATTTTCAAAATCGCTAGGAATTAAGTTAATCTCTGCTTGGTAATTCTCAATAAATAACTTGGCAGATTTAACTAAGAAATTACTTGAAATACCATCTTCACAAACCAATAAAATATTCTTCATTTTAAAAATCTCCTTAGCTTTAGATTACCTATACAGGATACCAAATTATTTGGTATACCACAAGTAGATTTTTAAAAATAACGTTTATTATTTCCTGATGTGATTGCATTTTATACGCAAATTTCTATATATACCAGTACCCATTAAATGTAATAGTCCAATTATTGATTTTGATAATTTTAACTCACTATCAAGATTACTTAACTTGGATGTTTTGGGGTGGATACCTACGACGCTGCCATTATTTATGCCTTCTAAGGAATAAATTGCATATAATAGGGTTAGCCGTTCAGAAATTCTCCAGATTAGCTTCTAAAGATCCAGAGCTCGCGAAGAATAATACTGGCTTGTAGTGGGTTTTTGTTCTGTCAATAGTGTAAAGTGCCCCCTTTATTACGACCAAATGGTTGATAGAAATTATCTATCGAACTGACTTAGATTAATCAAGCGCCGTTCTGTATAAGCTTCAACGTTACAAAAGTGGTTATGGTAACGATTATAATATTCCCGAATTAGAGATTTACAAAATACACATACCAGGTCCACACTTTCACAGCAAAATCGTTGGTAATGAAGTGACCGTAATACTTACCAAGATAACGTGGATTGGTGATAACTGCTTTTACATAAAATTTAGCACTACGAAAACGATAATGGTGATTGTTCAGATATCAAAAACATCACAAAGAAAAGTAGGCTATTACTAGCGCTAAAGCTGGAATTAGATATCTATTTGAAGGGGTGAGGTAAATGCTATTAATCGTTACTTTAATTTTTTTGGCTATTTTTCATTTAACCTACAAGTTTCTAACAAAGTGGGTTTGGACTCTTCTATTATTTGCAATCATTTATGACTTTGGTTTATGGATGGTTGAACACTGGCAGTTATCAATTGTAATTCTATGTATTTTGCTAGGGCTATATGATCATTTTGTTTATGCAAAACGCCATCATAGTAAAACTTTGTTTGGCATCAACAAATGAAAATATTGAGAAGACCTTATTTTGAAGAAAATACTGATGCTTTTAAGCGTTTCAGGATCCTTTTTATGCTTCTATCCCCTGTTTCGGCACAATTGTTGTATAAGGGTTACATTAAGCTAAATCAGTATCAGATTCCTTTATGGTAAGTATCAATAAACAAGGCAAATTATATCAAGTTCGATATTCATATAAAGATATTAATGACAGGCAATATACTAAAAATAAAAGTGGCTTTAGAACAAAACAGGATGCACAGTTATATGCATTGCAAGCCATTGTGGATGTGAATAACCGCTTAGCTCTTTCACTTAAACAAATGACTTTTGCTGAATACTTTGACTATTGGTATAAAACCTATAAAATGCAGTCACTGCAAAATGATTATTGATATTAAACGTCCAAATTAGGGTGTTCATCCGTTCTAGCCATACCTTAAGAACACTATTCTTGATGATTTAATTATCAAAGACTTTACTTACTAAGTTCAATTGGTGTTCAACAAGAATAAAGGCGAGCAAGTAGAATGTTTAAATATTAATGATATAAAAATGATCATCCGGTTTTTAACTAAAAATCATAATCGACATTTTACTAGTAAAGATATGATTTTAATTGTGTTGCTTACCGGTGCTCGGTTGGGCGAAATAATGGCTCTGACATGGGATGATATTAACTTCAACTTTAAAACGATCTCAATTAATAAAGCCTGGAACTATCATGAAGGTGGTGGATTTAAGGAAACCAAAACTAAAAGTTCTAACCGCACAATTCGAGTGGATCAACAGCTTTTAAATATTTTACGTGAGTTAAAGCAAAACGATAGCCAAATGGTGTTCACTGATCAATATGGTACTATTCCATCGTCAACAGCCGTAAATAAGGCACTTAGAACTGTTTTAAAGTCACTTGGTATAAATAGATGTGGCTTTCACTTCCACAGTCTTAGACACTCTCACGTGGCATATTTGCTGGCTAATCACATGGATATATATGCTATTTCAAAACGATTAGGCCACGCCGATGTTTCTACCACGATTAGAGTTTATGCTTATTTAATTGAAGAATATAAAGCCCAAACTGATAATCAAATTGAGGATTTACTTGATAATTTATTCGATAATTCACCTATACCAATTAGCCAAAAAACGGCCATAAATTGAGTTATCCAATATGGAGTGTGTACCAAGTGTGCACACTTTGTTTCAAATCTAGTGTTTTTTAACGTTTTTTCACAAGACAAAAAAATAGGAACGCTGCTATATCAACACTTAGCAACGCTCCTATTTCTTCTCTTGTGAACCAAAATGCCGACTGCAGGAGTCGAACCTGTGACCCTCGGTTTACGATACCGATGCTCTACCAACTGAGCTAAGTCGGCATTACTTTGTACACAAAAGTGCTAACAACTGAGTTAGCACTTCATGACAAAGCTCCGGCAGGCGGGCTCGAACCGTCGACAAC
>NZ_AZEB01000110.1 GCF_001434135.1 Lentilactobacillus kisonensis DSM 19906 = JCM 15041
TATGCATTTACACAAGATATTTTACGCTCTCCTTTTTATTGATGATTCTTTTAAGACCCCAATAAACGATATGGTTCACAATTGATAATGAATCTAATCGTTTCTTTAAATAATATTGTTTTTAAAACCCACATTCTTAATAATAAACAATAAGTATCACTTTTCTTTGCTGAGATAAAAAAATGCCTTCAAAGTCTTTACTTTAACTTTGAAGGCATTTTCTAACAGAAACTTCTAAAAAAATAAATTCCTCGATTTAAAATTGAAGTGCAACACCT
>NZ_AZEB01000111.1 GCF_001434135.1 Lentilactobacillus kisonensis DSM 19906 = JCM 15041
TGGATTGAAGTCAATATTTGAGACAGGTTTTAAGAGACATTCAGAACCGCGTTTACCTTCCACAGCTCAAATAAATCATTAATCGTGATTAATAACTTATTTGAACCATGGAAAGCATTAAATCAGGCGGCCATTTGGCTCGTAAGTGTTGCGATTTCAACTTGTAAGGGGGTCTGGTAGCCCAGTGAACTATGAATTCTCTTCCTATTGTAGAAAGCATGCACATATTCAAAAAGGACAGCAGCGGCAGTTTCATAATTCTCAAAGAC
>NZ_AZEB01000112.1 GCF_001434135.1 Lentilactobacillus kisonensis DSM 19906 = JCM 15041
GGGCCAAAGGAACGACAATCAATGCTTGTAAAATTTGCTGGGGGTGTGCCGTTTGGTTTAAGGCCAATTGTAAATCATTAGAAAAGCGATAGGTACGCTGTTTAGTTGTCAATTGGATCTTGGCACACCAGAGCTTAGTCATGTTAAACCACCTTCATTTAATTTCAGAGTATGCCACATGATGGGCAAAATTGGCAACTTTTGTCTTATCTGGATCTTTACGAGCTTCTTTATCAATTAGCTGCTTTAATTTGGTCTTCCGCTCGAT
>NZ_AZEB01000113.1 GCF_001434135.1 Lentilactobacillus kisonensis DSM 19906 = JCM 15041
GTGATGCCAAGATTGCTAGTGATGCGGCGGATAAAGCGGCGAGTGATGCGGCTGTGAAGAACCCAGCGGCACAAAGTGACGCAAATAAAGCCGCTAGTGCGGCGAGTGATGCCAAGAAGGCCGCCGCTTCGGCTGTCTCGGATGCGAATAAAGCAACGAGTGCCGCTAATTCTGCAGCCAGTGCGGCCAGTGATGCGCAAAGTGCTGCCGATCCAACGAGTGATGCAGCCGCGGCCAGTGATGGCAACCAAGTTGCCAGTGATGCC
>NZ_AZEB01000114.1 GCF_001434135.1 Lentilactobacillus kisonensis DSM 19906 = JCM 15041
CCCGTTCTTCTCCAACAACAGAGTTTTACGAGCCGAAACCCTTCATCACTCACGCGGCGTTGCTCCATCAGACTTTCGTCCATTGTGGAAGATTCCCTACTGCTGCCTCCCGTAGGAGTTTGGGCCGTGTCTCAGTCCCAATGTGGCCGATTACCCTCTCAGGTCGGCTACGTATCATTGCCTTGGTGAGCCGTTACCTCACCAACAAGCTAATACGCCGCGGGTCCATCCTAAAGTGATAGCCGAAGCCATCTTTT
>NZ_AZEB01000115.1 GCF_001434135.1 Lentilactobacillus kisonensis DSM 19906 = JCM 15041
CCGTAAGTTAATTGCGTAAAATCAGATGCCCAAACTTCATCTGGGCGATTGACGCGACTAAATTGCTGATTCAACACGTTGTCTTTGATATATTGTTCACTTTGCTTAATCCGGTCATGTTGCTTAATTCTGACACAACATTTTATCCCCAGCTTATCCATTAACCGTTTAACTCGACGCCGCCCAACGCGACCAACTTGATCAAGAATCTCAGGATCAAGGTTTAGATTGTCAGCTAATTGACGACTGCCAAA
>NZ_AZEB01000116.1 GCF_001434135.1 Lentilactobacillus kisonensis DSM 19906 = JCM 15041
CAAAAATCATAGATCTTGGACAGCTTCTAAGGATCAATGTGTTTTGGGTGAGTTCGTTTTCTTGAAGCTTCCAGATCCTGACGGATCAAATCGAATTGTTGCCGAGAAATATCGCTTTGGTAATGATGACTAAAATGTTGCATATGATCACCAACTTTTTTGACAGTAGTTTATCAAATTATTGGGTCAAAATCAAAGATACTAAACAGCTTCTAATATGTATCTAACTTAAATAAATGATGCT
>NZ_AZEB01000117.1 GCF_001434135.1 Lentilactobacillus kisonensis DSM 19906 = JCM 15041
CCTCGATTTAAAATTGAAGTGCAACACCTGCTCTACTAGACCAGTTCTTTATTCAGACTAGTCAAAAAGGCCATGAAGACCTATTCTTAATTCACCACAAACAAGAAAGAGGTATCTTCATGACCCGAATTAAGAATATCATATCTAATCAGTATCACCAACTCAATTTAGCTGAACGTGGTCGAATTGAATCCCTAAGGGACTTAGATTGGTCTATCCGCCGGATTGCC
>NZ_AZEB01000118.1 GCF_001434135.1 Lentilactobacillus kisonensis DSM 19906 = JCM 15041
GCAGAGTTGAATTCTCTGTGCTACATAAAATGCAAAAAAGCCCCGGGAAAATTAATTTCCGAAGCTTTTTTTCGTTAACTGGGACTTTTGTCCCGGCCTCCTCTTGAATTTTAGAGATGTTTGGTTTAGTTGGTGTTGGAATGGAAACGAAGAGGTTCAGATCTGCTCATTACACAGATTAGGACCGCTCCGCAAAGGCTCTTTCCATGATTCAGCGATTA
>NZ_AZEB01000119.1 GCF_001434135.1 Lentilactobacillus kisonensis DSM 19906 = JCM 15041
ATGGCAAGCAATTAATCACGGTGAATCCACGCAAGACCAGTCAGATTTGTTCTAACTGTCACTATGATTGTGGGAAACATGCGCTTGATATTCGAGAGTGGACTTGCCCAAGCTGTGGCATTAACCACGATCGCGATATTAATGCGGCCAAGAATATCTTGAGTGCTTAAAAAACGAATCTGGGCCGGAACCGCCCTTAGTTAATAGCCGTAACCGCTGCT
>NZ_AZEB01000012.1 GCF_001434135.1 Lentilactobacillus kisonensis DSM 19906 = JCM 15041
AGGTGTTGCACTTCAATTTTAAATCGAGGAAGAAAAATAAGATCATTGGTGTCGGTATCAATAGATTTGGTTTGCGATTACTCCCCGGTATGAAGTTTCTGATATTAACTCAGCTAAATCCCCCCTTTATGGTATTTATGATGATGGATTTGTCAAAAGTAACCGAAAAGATAAGACAAGTTTGCGTCTTTATGATATAGTTGACTTTGAATTGGGGGAAGATGCATGAAGACAATTGGAATTCAAGCGGCAATTACGCTTGTGACATATTTTCTTTTTATTGCAATGGCGTTTTGGAGTGTTCAAGAAATCCACATTGAACGATATATCCCAATGAGGGCATTACCCGGGAAGTTACTAATTGTCCTATTATCAGTGGCAATTGGTTATGGAGCTGGATCTTTTTTCCTTTCTTTTATTGATAATATTCGCAATTTAATATACTTAGTAAAGTGATGTAGGAGGCGTTCTTGTGGAAAAAATTATTGTGCATGGTGGTAAACGGCTAAAAGGAACAGTACATATTGATGGTGCTAAAAATGCGGTCTTACCCATCCAAGCTGCCACGATTTTAGCAAGTGAAGGTCAGACGGTAATATCTAATGTGCCATTGTTATCTGACGTTTATACGATGAATAAGGTACTTCGGTTCTTAAATATTAAGGTTGATTTTAACGAAAGTGCAAACAAAATTACATTTGATGCGTCGTCAGATGTTTCCAGTGAAGCTCCTTTTGAATATGTATCTAAAATGCGGGCTTCCATTGTTGTCATGGGACCTCTGCTCGCCCGTTTAGGTAAAGCAAGGGTTGCATTGCCTGGTGGGTGTGCGATTGGTTCGCGACCAATTGATCTGCATTTAAAAGGGTTTGAAGCTTTAGGCGCTCATATTGAACAACACGATGGTTATGTGGAAGCAACTGCGCCAAATGGACTTGTCGGTACTGATATTTACCTTGATTTTCCAAGCGTTGGTGCGACTCAAAATATCATGATGGCTGCAACCCTTGCAAAGGGAAAGACGGTCATTCAAAACGCGGCTAGAGAACCTGAAATTGTTGATTTAGCTAATGTTTTAAATAAAATGGGTGCCAGTGTCATTGGTGCTGGGACTGAACAAATTCGGATTCAAGGGGTTGAAACCCTTCACGGCACGGATCATGCGGTGGTTCAAGATCGAATTGAAGCCGGTACTTTTATGATTGCTGCTGCAGTTACGAAGGGTGATGTTATGGTAGACGGCGCAATTGCCGAACATAATAAACCATTGATCTTAAAGATGCGGGAAATGGGTGTTTCCGTAATTGAAGGTGATGATGGTGTCCGCGTAATTGGCCCAGATAAGCTTAAGCCCGTGGATGTCAAAACACTGCCACACCCGGGGTTCCCAACGGATATGCAGCCACAGATGACAATTTTGCAGCTTTGTGCAGATGGAAGTAGTTCAATGACCGAAACGGTTTTCGAAAACCGGTTTATGCACTTAGAAGAATTGCGCCGAATGAATGCCCAATATACTATTTCAGGGCGAACAGTTCTCATGCAAGGGCCGACTGATTTTAACGGTGCTGAAGTTGCTGCTAGTGATTTGAGAGCAGCAGCTGCCCTTGTAATTGCTGGCTTAGTTGCATCTGGCTACACGCAAGTTCGCAATCTGCAGTACTTGGACCGGGGTTATCATGATTTTCACAAGAAATTAGCTGGGTTAGGTGCTGAGATTAAACGAGTTAACGTTGACGAAGATGATGCTATTATTCTTAATCAATCATTAAAGAATCATTTATAATTAGCACATTAAGGGTTGAGATCATTACTGGTCTCAGCTTTTTATTGCTTAGGTTGGAATTCGAATCGTAACTTAGATGTGGTATAATGTTTTTTTGAGATAAAAGTTTTCAGGAGGAAGTACACAGATGGCAAAAGACATTGGAATCGATTTAGGAACTGCCAACGTTTTAATCTACGTTGCAGGAAAGGGTATTGTATTAAACGAACCGTCAGTTGTCGCTATCGACACGCGGACTGGAAAAGTTCTTGCGGTCGGCTCCGAAGCCTATCGAATGGTTGGCAGGACGCCAAGTAATATTCGCGCAATTCGACCACTTAAAGACGGTGTGATATCTGACTTTGATATTACAGAAGAAATGCTGACGTATTTCATCAACAAATTAGATGTAAAAGGATTCATGTCTAAGCCGAAGATCATGATCTGTGCCCCAACTAACGTTACTGAAATTGAACGAAATGCAATTATTCAAGCTGCCGAAAAAGCTGGTGGTGGCCAAGTATACTTGGAAGAAGAACCTAAAGTAGCTGCCGTTGGTGCGGGAATGGATATTTTCCAGCCTCGTGGTAATATGGTGATCGATATGGGTGGTGGTACCAGTGATATTGCCATTATTTCACTTGGCGATATCGTTGCCAGCAAATCGATTCGGGTTGCTGGCGATCGGATGAACGTTGAAATTGCGAACTATATCAAGCAAAAACATAATTTGATTATTGGCGAACACACCGCTGAAAAGATTAAGATCGAAATTGGGACCGCTAAGCAGGATAAAGACGATGTTAAAAAGATGGAGGTTCGGGGTCGTGATGCAGTTTCTGGCATGCCACGAGCAGTTACCATTGATAGCAATGAAATTGCTGATGCGATTCATGATACGGTTCAGCTAATCGTTGACGGTGCAAAAGAAGTATTGGAGGTTATCCCGCCGGAATTGGCTTCAGATATTGTTGATCGTGGGATTATGTTAACCGGTGGTGGCGCATTATTAAGAAATATCGATCAAGTGATATCTGATGCGTTAACGGTGCCAGTGATTATTTCCGAAAAGCCATTAGACAATGTTGCTAAGGGTGCCGGGATTTTACTGGAGCATTATATTAAAAATCCGAAGTTAAAGAGTAAGGCATAGATTTCAGGTGTTGTATTGAAAAAAATTCTGATTATGATTGTTCATGGTTATCAGCGCTTTATATCGCCCTTATTTCCACCTACATGCCGTTATTATCCAACTTGTAGTAGTTATATGGTTACTGCATTACAAAAGCATGGTGCCGTCAAGGGATCGATTATGGGGATTGCTCGAATTTTTCGATGTCACCCGTTTGTTAAGGGTGGTTATGATCCCGTTCCAGATCATTTTACGATCTTTAGAAATAAGGCTGCCAGGGATGAGTATCGTAAATCAATGCACTTGAAATAAACTGTGAGCAGGGAGTATAGAATTGAGTAAAGCAAATAAAAGTATTAATGTTGAAATTAAGGATCATCCTGATTCTTCAGGCCAGGACGTGTCTGAATTATTTATTGGGAAAAAATTGATTGGTACCCTAAAAGAAGTGAGTGCTGGTAAATATGAAGCCATTAATACCCATCAAGAACAGTTTCATGTAAAGACCTTTGAAGAAGGGGTCACATTGTTAATTAAAGAATTCCATCTTCACCATTAATATTTATTAAGGAGGGTCTATTTTGGATACCAATCGTAGAACTTCAAAGGACGATCAATCCCGGATAGACTGGGGAATAATCTTCTGCGTTTTGATGTTGGCATGTATCGGGTTGGCTTCGATTTATGTGGCTGCAACTCATGATTCCAGTGCGACGAGTGTTTTAAGACAAGTGATTTCCCAATTAGTTTGGTATGTGATCGGAATTGTGGCTGTGATTATTATCATGCAGTTTGATTCCGAACAGTTATGGAAAGTTGCGCCAATTGTTTACTGGGCTGGGATTGCCCTTTTAGCCAGTGTCTTGATTCTTTACAGTCGGGCATATTATGTGAACACTGGTGCGAAAAGTTGGTTTTCAATTTTTGGTTTAACGTTTCAACCATCAGAGGTAATGAAGCCAGCGTACATTCTGATGATGGGGCGAGTAATTGTCCAGCATAACGATAATTATCCTATCAGATCAGTTAGAAGTGACTGGTTGCTTCTTGGCAAAATGATTTTGTGGACGATTCCAATTGCCGTTTTATTGAAGCTTCAAAATGATTTTGGGACAATGCTGGTTTTCTTTGCTATTCTTGGTGGTCTAATCATTGTTTCTGGGATTACATGGAAAATCATTTTACCAGCAATGATCGTTATTTTTGGAACCGCCGGAACGGCACTAGCGCTGGTTATTCCAGAATCAGGGCGACAGTTACTGGAAAAGATTGGTTTTCAGGCTTATCAGTTTTCACGGGTTGATACTTGGCTACATCCATCTGCTGACACAAGTAACCAAGGATACCAGCTTTGGCAAAGTATGAAGGCGATTGGTTCCGGCGGTATCTTTGGAACGGGGTTCAATCAGTCTCACGTTTACGTGCCAGTCCGGGAATCTGATATGATCTTTTCTGTAATTGGTGAAAACTTCGGCTTTATTGGTAGTTGTATTTTGATTTTACTTTATTTCTTGTTAATCTATCAAATGATTAAAGTAACGTTTGATACCCGGAATGTTTTTTATGCATATATTTCAACGGGTGTTATTATGATGATTCTGTTCCATGTTTTTGAAAATGTCGGAATGAGTATTGGATTATTACCATTAACTGGAATTCCGTTACCATTTGTGAGTGCTGGTGGGTCAGCTTTAATTGGTAATATGATTGGGATTGGGTTAATTATGTCCATGCAGTATCATAATAAGAGTTACATGTTTGGTGAAGATAAGGAATTTTCGTAAGGAGATAATTAGTATGGATACAAACTATTATTGGATTGACGAAGATAGTAATGGTGTTGTCACAATTGGTCTTACAGACGCTGGTCAAAACGAACTTGGGAACATTACGTTTGTTTCACTGCCAAAGGTTGGCGATAAATTGACTACTAGTGATACCTTACTAGATGTTGAGGCTGATAAAGCCGTTTCTGACATTGATAGTCCAGTAGCAGGAACCGTTGTTGAAATTAATCAGCAGGCGCAAAGTAACCCGTCTATTTTGAATGAATCTGACAAATCTAAATCATGGATTGCCAAGATTCAGAAATAATTCTGCTTGACGATTAATGTTTTTCTATGTAAACTAGATTTCAATGAGTAACGGGTTAGATCCAAGATGAGTAAATAATTAAGGCTGCTAAGAGAGCTTCTGTTGGTGAAATGGGGCCAGTCGTGATTGTTGAATATGGTCTTGGCAAATTAATTACTGGTGAGCGTATGTTAGCCGGTAGTGGGTGACGACCATTATTTCGTTGGGTATGAGAATACTCGTAGAGGCTGTCACTGAGAAGTGGTGGCGAACAAAGGTGGTACCGCGAAAAGCTTTTCGTCCTTGTTAGCAATCAACTAATTGCTGATGTGGACGAAGGGCTTTTTTTATGTCTAGGGAGTGAAATTGATGATTAGATTTAAAGACGTGTCGAAACAATATAGTACCAAAGATGGTGGACTGACAGCTGTCAACGACGTTAATATTGAAATTAACGATGGTGAAATTTTTGGAATCGTTGGCTATTCTGGAGCGGGGAAGAGTACCCTGGTTCGAATGCTGGATGGATTGGAAGCTCCCAGTACTGGCGAAATTGATATTGATGGCACGGATGTGGCTAAGTTAAGCGGAAGTGCATTGCGAAAGCAACGGCAGAAAATTGGAATGATTTTCCAGCATTTCAACCTATTATGGTCAAGAACGGTGATTGATAATGTGGCATTGCCACTAGAAATTGCCAAGGTGCCTAAGAATAAGCGACTACAGCGAGCTGAATCCTTAATCAAATTAGTTGGCTTAGAGGGACGGGAACATTCCTATCCTTCAGAGCTATCTGGCGGTCAAAAACAGCGGGTTGGGATTGCTAGGGCACTCGCCAACGAACCAACGATTTTAATATCAGATGAGGCAACTAGTGCTTTGGATCCGGATACGACTAATGAAGTTCTTGAGTTACTTCTTAAGATCAACAAAGAAATGAATTTAACAATTTTGCTGATCACTCATGAAATGCATGCGATTGCCAAGACTTGTGATAAGGTGGCTGTGATGGATAGCGGCCAGGTTGTTGAAAGTGGCACGGTGTTTGAAGTTTTCAGGCACCCACAGCAGCAGGTGACCAAGAATTTTGTAAGTGAAGAGTTTACGACGCAAAAAGGTGATACGACTATGACCTTGGAAGAGCTGGTGAAGAAATACCCGGAAGGCCAGCTTGTCCGGTTGATTTTTCATGGTCCCCAAGCTGAACTCCCGATTGTGTCTGATGTCATTAAACGATATCCAGATTTAACCATTAGCATTATTTCCGGCGCAATCCATCAGACCCAAGAAGGAGCCCTTGGATCATTAGATCTTCAGTTCATTGGTGATGAGTCCAAAATCAACGATGCACTTGGATACCTTAAAACAATGCGAGTTGGAACCGAGGTGATACATCATGAGTAATTCAACCGGGTTAAAGTCATATTTTCAGTTTCATAGTGTTGATTGGTCTGCAATGAGGTCAGCTACTTGGGAAACCGTTTGGATGACGCTATTATCAATGATTGCGGTGGTTATTTTTGGGATTATTCTTGGGCTAATTTTGTATGAGACGCGCAGCAAGCAAGGCATCGGCTTTAAGATTATTAACTGGGTCGTCGGATTATTAGTAAATATTTTTCGGTCTATCCCTTACATTATTTTAATTATTTTATTATTACCAGTTTCGAAGGCCTTGGTTGGAACCATTATTGGCCCTAAAGCCGCGTTGCCATCTTTAATTGTTTCCGCAGCACCGTTTTACGCTAGAATGGTTGAGTCATACTTTAGGGAGGTTGACTCAGGGGTTATTGAGGCCGTTGAGTCGATGGGTGCGACTACTTGGGGGGTCATTACCAAGGTTTTACTGCCAGAAAGTAAGCCAGCGCTAATTGCTGGCGCAACGGTTACAACCATTTCACTCATTGGCTATACGGCGATGGCTGGTGCAATTGGCGCTGGTGGTCTGGGAAACCTCGTTTATCAAGAAGGGTTTCAAGCATACAACAACACGATTACGCTGGTTGGAACGATTATTATCTGTATCTTTGTGTTTGTCGTTCAGTTTATTGGTGATCGGTTCGTAAAAATGACCGATAAACGGACATTGTAATTTAGAATCATTATGTTAGTTAGAAATCTGCGCAAGTTTTTTTGAGAAAAGTTCTAACACTGGAATTTTCATTCGAAGAGGGCTTACATTCCGGTTTCTAATCACGCTACATTGTTTACTAAATCATAGGAGGGTTTCAAATGAAGAAAAAACTATTGGGTTTATTCGCTATATTATTCAGTGCTGTTCTGCTAGTTGGGTGTTCATCTTCGAGTAGTCAAAATAAAAAGACGACTACTTTAAAGATTGGAGCTTCAGCAGTTCCTCATGCTCAAATTTTGCGCCACGTTGCTCCTCAACTAAAAAAAGAGGGCGTTACTTTAAAGATTACAACATTCCAGGATTATGTAATGCCTAACAAGGCCTTGGCAAATGGTGAGTTGGATGCTAACTACTTCCAACACGTACCATTCTTAGATCAGTGGAATAAGGAAAATCACGGGACACTTGTTAATGCTGGTGGCATTCACTTGGAGCCAATCGCGGTATTTTCCAAGAAAGTTAAGAAGCTTCAAGACTTAAAGAAGGGTGCAACAATTATTGTAAGTAGTAATACCCCAGACTATGGCCGTGTTTTGACATTATTCAAAGATGCTGGGTTAATTACCATTAAGAAGGGGGTTAATATAACCTCTGCCAACTTTAACGATATTGCCTCAAATCCGCGGCACCTAAAGTTCAAGCATAGTTATGAGCCAAAATTATTACCAACGATTTACAAAAATGGTGAAGGTGACGCAGTTGTGATTAATGCAAATTATGCCGTTCAAGCTGGCCTAGATCCAAGAACAGATTCTATCGCAATTGAAAAGCGTAGTTCGCCGTATGTTAATATTATTGCCACTCGAAAGGGCGATCAAAACAAGCCTGCTATTAAGAAGCTGGTTAAAGCTCTTCAATCAAAGAGTACGCAGAAGTGGATTTATCACCATTACAAAGGAGCTGTCCTTCCCGTTAAGGATGTTAAGTAAGTTGCTTTCAATTAGGAGCCGACCACTATATACTGGATTTGTAACCAAAATCAGTTTATATAGGGGGCGGTTTTTTTGAAAGAAAAAAATGTATTTCATGTTAATGGGTTTATTGGCTTGATTTGTGTAGTTCTATTACTCATTTTAGGTGGTTATTTATTGTGGAATGGTAGCCAAAGCAATTCGATAGTTTCTATTATCCTAGGTAGTGTGATTATCATTCTTGATTTGTTGTTTGCTAGTTCGCTGACAATCGTGCAACCCAATGAAGCTAAGGTGTTGACATTTTTTGGCCGCTATATTGGGACAATTCGAACTTCTGGCTTGTTCATGACCGTGCCACTCACAGGTAAGCAAACCATTTCTCTGCGGGTTAGAAACTTTAATAGCTCGATTATCAAAGTTAATGATTCAAAGGGAAACCCGGTGGAAATTGCGGCGGTTATTGTGTATCGAGTGGTTGATTCTGCTAAGGCAATTTTTAGCGTTGAGGATTACGAACAGTTCGTAGAGATTCAAAGTGAGTCGGCCATTAGACATATTGCAAGTCAGTATCCTTATGATAGCTTTGATGAGAATACTGACAAGTTAACCCTTCGAGGTAATTCTACCGAAGTATCTAAAGCCCTTCAGAAGGAATTGCAGGAGCGATTAGATGTCGCCGGTCTGGAAATTATTGAAACCAGGTTAACCCATTTGGCTTACGCAACGGAAATTGCCAATGCAATGCTGCAACGACAACAGGCAACGGCCATTTTGTCGGCAAGAAAGATTATTGTACAGGGGGCTGTTGCAATTTCGGAAGATGCGGTTGCTCAGCTTCAACATGACTTGGGTTCGACGATTACGGATGAAAAGCGAATGCAAATGATCAATAACGTGCTAGTTTCGATTATTACCGACCGGGGAACTCAGAATGTGATTAATACGGATAATCTAGAATGAAACGGTCATGTACTAACATTTTTATATCGAGTGTTTATCGTCAAGACATTAGTTGATTTTGGCGACAGACGCTCGATATTTTTTGCGTAGAGGTTGACATTTTGGAGTGCCACATATATAGTTAGTTACACAAGTAATTAACCGATGCAGGAGGCATTATATGACAGCTGAAATTGTTCGCACAAATAATTTGCATAAAACCTATGATCAAAACGGTGCTAAACCTTATGAGGCGCTTAAAGGAATTACATTTTCTGTCCAACAGGGTGAATTTGTAGGCATCATGGGGGCTTCTGGTTCTGGTAAAACGACATTATTGAACATTATGGCAACGCTAGACCAACCAACCAGTGGGTCCGTTGAAATTGACGGGAAAGATGTTACTCATTTAACGCCTAACCAAATGTCAGATTTTCGTTCGGAAAAATTAGGATTCATTTTTCAAGATTTTAATTTACTAGAAACGCTCACTGCGCAAGAAAATATTGCTTTACCGCTTTCGCTTCAGAACAAAAAAGCAGCTGAAACTAAACGGGCAGTGGTCGCTGCTGCTAAAAAGCTAGGGATTGATGAATTATTAACCAAATATCCAACCCAATTATCAGGCGGTCAAAAGCAACGGGTGGCCGCTGCCAGGGCGTTAGTTGCCAATCCCTCGATTATTTTTGGTGACGAGCCAACTGGGGCACTTGATTCAACAAATGCCCGCGAGCTTCTTGATACTTTAACGAGCATTAACCAACAAGGCGTATCAATTTTATTGGTAACCCATGATCCGTTTTCTGCGAGTTTCTGTAAGCGGATCTTATTCATCAAGGATGGTAAAATTGGCGATGAAATTAAGGCTGACGGCAAGAGTCGAAATGAATTTTATCAACAGATTCTGGAAAAGCTGGGTACCTTTGAGCAATAGTTATCTAAGGAGTATAATATGTTATTTAAAATTTCGTTATCTGGCGTTAAGTCTCGCTGGAAGGATTATCTCGTCCTTTTTTCCGGGATGATGATTACAACCGCTATTTTCTACATGTTTGAAACAATTTCAACTAATGATAAGTTCACGACAAATAGTCCGGTCGGTCAAAATGCTAAGGTTGTATTTATCTTTGGCTCAATCTTGTTGGCAATTATTACCTTAGTCTATGTGTTTTATGCCAATAACTTTCTCATGAGTATGAGGAAGCATGACTATGGTTTGTTTATGATGTTAGGTGCTAAGTCAAAGGTGATCAGCAGGCTTATTATCCTTGAGACTTTAGTAATTGGTTTAGCTTCTACCGCTGTTGGGATTGTGATTGGTGTGGGGGTTACCAAGGGACTTAGTGGTTTGCTAAGTAATCAAATCCACGTCTCGTTGACGAACTTTTCGGCTTTTTATATGCCAGCAGTTTGGACCACTGTCATTTTGTTCCTAGTTTTGTTTGTAATCGCCGGTCTAGTGAATGCCCGCACCTTCTTTAAAACGTCAGCGCTTAATTTACTTCGTTCTAATCAAGAAAGCGATTGGAAAGATCCGAAGAAGCGGACACTTTGGATTCAGGCAATTTTGGGGCTGGTGCTGCTAGCAGCAGGATATTATGCAATGTATGACATTAATAAGCTGTTACTGATGGCAATTCCAATTGCGTTGGTCACAATTATCCTCGGAACTTATTTTGTATTCAATTCCTTCTTTGTGATGATACTTGAGGCTGTTCAACGTTCAAGTATCAGCTTCAAAGGCCTTAATAACTTTACGGTTTCCCAGTTGAAATTTCGAATTAGAGATTATACCAGGATCCTGTCAGTGGTTTCGTTGCTGTTCGCCTTAGCTTTAGGGGCAATTACCGTTGGGATTGGGTTTCAACGAATGGTGCCAATGATGGCTAATGGTAATAATGCCTACGCAGTTGGGATTACCAATCCATCATCGAAAATGAAATCGTTAGTAAGTGGTATTAACAATAAGAACCAAGTTACGTATCAACAGAAAGTGAATTCACAGACTAAAACAATTTATTATCGATCTAGTCAATTCAAGAATCAGCCGTTCAAATATGCGCATTTTACAAATCGGACCCAACTGAAGTCTCAAGTTAATGATGCACAATTGAGTCAGCTTAAAGACCAAACGTCCGAAGCCTATGCAGGATTGAATAATGTACAATCACCATTGACCAGAAATCTACGAATTAAATTCGTTTCTAATGTAGCCTTTAATCAAATTCGCTCAAAAACGAATACCTTACTATTAGTTCGGGTAACGAATATGGATGCTGCTGCTCAAACACTATCCAAGATAGTCAATCTGCAGACAAGACAATATGGCAAGAAAGTGAGTGAAGGGCTTGGTATTGGTGGCTCTTATGTCACCTATCAGCTACTAAAGGGTGTCTTTGGCAGCCTTGAATTTATGGGAATTTTCCTTGGAATCGCGTTTCTTGCGATGTTGGCGAGTTGCTTGATGTTTAAAATCTTAAGTGGGGCTGCTAATGATCAGACAAGATTTGAAATGCTCAATAAGATTGGGGCAAGAAAGTCAGTCCTCAATCGGTCAATATTAATTCAAATTCTGGGTCTGTTTTTGCTGCCAGCTGTTTTGGGGATTATTGACGTTGCCTTTGGGCTGCAGATGTTCGTCAAAGCCAATCTCCTTCATAATGCCTACCAAACATTTGGCTGGTCGGCGCTAGGATTTAGTGTTCTCTACTTAATCTATTATGGTATGACGGTCATTATCTATAGCAAAATTGTGGTACCCAAGACGCGGATGGAGAAATAACGTGACTAAAAGAAAAGGTAGGATGATGCGGAATGCAATTTGAATTTAATAGTTCAGAGCCGATTTATCACCAGGTTGCCGAACAGATTGAAGATGCAATTGCTTCCGGTGGGTTTGAAGAAGGCGCACAAATTCCGTCTACAACTGAGATTTCTAAGGAGTTTCATATTAATCCAGCGACGGTTCTTAAAGGAATGAATATTGCAGTTTCTAAGCAACTAATTGAAAAACGGCGCGGACTAGGAATGTTCGTCAAATCAGGAGCTAGACAACGAATCCTTGAAGCAAAGCGCGACGGTTTTTTCGATGCGTTTATCGTTAATTTAGTGAGGGAAGCGCGCAATTTGAATATTTCTGAGGAAGCGTTATTAGACTTAGTAAAGCGAGGTTACAATCAATGAGTATGCTGGAAGTAAGTCATGTCTCCAAGTCATATGGGTCTAAAAGTGTGATTGCCGATGTGAATCTAATGTTTGAGGAAAACAAAATTTATGGTTTATTAGGACGTAATGGTGCTGGGAAAAGCTCCCTGTTAAACATTATGACTAATCGAATTTTTGCGAGTGCTGGTGAAGTTAAAATTGACTCGGAAAGCGTGGCTGATAACGATTCAAAGTTGGGGCTCATGTACCTTATGAGTGAAGTTGACTTGTATCCAAATGGATCGAAATTATCCCAAATCGTTTCGGATAGTGAATTGATGTACGGTGGATTTGACCATCAACTGGCTGATAAATTGATTGAAGAATTTGGAATTGATATGACCCAAAAATTTGGCAAGCTATCAACCGGTTATAATTCGATTTTTAAATTAATTCTGGCTTTATGCCTACCAGTGAAATTTGTGATTTTAGATGAACCAGTTTTAGGATTAGATGCTAATCACCGAGAAATCTTTTATTCAGAATTATTAGCTTCCTACAGTGAAAATCCCCGGACGTTTATTTTGGCAACTCACTTGATAGAGGAGATCGCGACAATCATCAGCGATGTGATTATTTTAGATCAGGGAAGAATTATTTTAAATCAGCCAGTTGAGGACGTTTTGGCTAGAACCCATTCAGTTGTTGGACCTAAAAACGATGTTGAGAGCTATACGAAAGGGTTAAACGTGGTGGGACACGATAATATCGGCAATATCCGGGCAAATTATGTCTATGGTGATTTGGATGACCGCCGGCTTCCTGATACTGTTCAATTGTCAAATTTTGATCTCCAAAAACTCTTTGTATTTCTAACCAATCAGTATGAGGGAGGTAAGCACCATGAAAACTAGGCAGGTGACCAAGTATCTCTTCAAAAAACAACTTCCTCAAATTGGGGTTGTGTATTTAACGTTAATTGCCTTAATTATCATTTTGCCATTTCTCCTAGCGGCAGTTTCCGGAACGTTATCAAGCTTTTCAATTATTGATCAACTACGTGGCGGATCAGTTTCAGCGGTGTTTGGATTGTATATCTTTGTGGTTTCAACGTTATCATACGAAAACTTCAAATTTTTAATTCAAAATGGGATTTCTAGAAAAACCTTTTTTGAAGCTCAGCTGACCGTGAATGGGCTATTAATTTTGATTGGAAATACCTTCAATTTACTTTACGGTTATTTATTTCTGTCACCCATTACAAATAACGCCTCGTTTAATTTATTTACCCGTGTCTATGACAGTTATTTTTCAAATCCGATTTTAAACGGGGTGTTGAATTTTGTAATGAGCGGTCTATTATTAGTAGTTGGCGCGCTCTTGGGAATGGTGATTGGTAACTTCTTGACGTTATTCTCAAAGGTTATTCAACGGCTCATTTTGATTATCGGTCCTATTAGTGGGGGGATCGTTTTACTCTTTATTGCCCGCGCGATGATTGACCACCGTTTTCAAATGAGTTGGGTCGTTAATTTTGCTAAATTGGTATTAGGCTATCAGGGGGCAACCTCTTATAATCCGTTTGCGTTGATCATTTCGTTATTGATTTTTGGCGTAATTTTAGCCGGTATCACAAGATTCCTATTTGGTCGAAAACAACTCAAACGTGATTAGCCTTTTACAAGTTTTAAATCAAAATATCGTGAAAATTGGTTAACAAATATATCCGAGTTGGGGTTTCCATGGTATACTTAAGTTTCTGGAAACTACACGAATATACGAATAGGGTGAAATCATGGCAAAGAACAAGAAACAACATATTGGTTTGATTTTTGGCGGCAATTCTTCAGAACACGACGTCTCCAAACGGTCAGCCCATAATATTTTTGACGCTATGGACAAAGATAAATACCAAGTTAGCCTCTTTTTAATGACCAAGAGCGGCTATATTTTGGGTAATAAGGATTCAGCCCGGGTATTCAATGGTGAGCCTGAAGATGAGGTCGCTAAGGAAGCATTAGATAGACTCGATCAGAAGAATCCGTTGGCCCCAATTATCAATCTTAGTGAAGTGGCTAATATTGATGTCTTTTTCCCGATTATCCATGGTAATCTCGGTGAAGATGGAACCATTCAAGGATTATTACGGCTGCTTCAAAAGCCCTACGTTGGAACAGGTGTTTTGGGATCAGCAATGTCGTTTGATAAGGACATTACAAAGAAGATTCTTCAATTGGCGGGAGTTACAACGACTCGTTATGAAGTGGTTACGCCAATGACTAGTGAGCAATTTACTTACCAACAATTAAGTGATGAACTAGGTGAGACTTTATTTGTAAAACCTGCTAATCAGGGTTCTTCAGTTGGTATCCATAAAGTTGAAAACGAAGAAGATTATCGCGAAGGTATTAGAGATGCTTTTCGATACGATAGTAAGGTACTAGTTGAAGAGGCAATTGAGGGCCCAGAGGAACTAGAAATTTCGGTTCTAGGGAACCATCATCCAATTGTCTCCAAGGTGGGGGCTATTAAGGTTCCTAAGAGTGATGCTTTTTATACCTATGATAATAAATTCGTTGATGCCAGTCACGTGGAATTTGATGTGCCGGTTGATATCCCAGCTAGTTTGTCAGAAGAAATCACTAAAATGGGATTAGCAACTTATCAAGCACTTGGATTAAAGGGAATGGCAAGAATTGATTATTTGGTATCTCAAGATGGAAAGCCATACGTCAGTGAGGTTAATACCTTACCTGGATTCACCAATATTAGCTTATATCCACAATTATTTGCAGCCTCAGGGATTTCGTATACTGAATTAATTGATCGGCTAATTCAATTAGCAATTGAAGAGTACGAACGCCAAAGCAAAATTTTGTATGATTTTAAACCGCTAGATCCAAAAGATCAGGTTATCGACAATAAAAAGTAGTTCATAATATAATAACCAAGCTGACCGCTAACGGATGTTCAACCACCACGGTCGGCTTTTTATATGGGATGATGAAATGAAAATTAAGCAGCGAGAATTTGTTTTTTTAATCGGCTTTATTTGTCTATTAGCAGTTTTGAGGGCTGTCCAAATAAGCTTTCAAAATGACTGGACGTTGGGAATCTCATTGGGGGCTCTTGCTGGCGGGCTGGGCTATTTAATTTATCAGGGGCTTCAAACACGATCTCATCTGAGCTTGATTGGACGTCCCCAAGCTGCCATTATATTTTGTTTATGTGTTATTTGGATATGTATTCTTTGGTTGCCGTTTGGATTGTTTGGGTTCACAATTTTCATTCAGGCATCGATACCACTGTCCGGCTCGGCTTTTACCTGGCTCACGATCAACCGCTATCCGATTATTATCATTTTAGTTGCGATCTATTTGGTACTATTATTCTTAACACTCCGGGTACGGAAATTCTTAGCCTATCTATTTTCTGACATGGCAAACAAACCTGGTCGAGCATTGCAATTGGCAATTGCCACTGGCAGTTTGCGGGATGCTTGGCGTAGCTGTTTACAGTTAGTCTGCATGCTTATTGGCGTTATGGTGACAATTGTGGTTGCCGCTTTTGTTAACGCTGTTGTTCATCAGAATTGGTTATTTGTAATTACAAAGGGAATTATTGTTTTTGGGGCATCTTTCGTGAACGTTTGGATGCTGCTTCGGCTTCTTGATATTCCCGTTTCGCTAAGAGTTGACCGTTGGCATTGGCCGTTATTTGCACTACTATTCGGTTTTTGCATAACTATGTTGATTGGCGGATTGAGTGGGGCCAATGGTAGTGAGCCACGGTCACAGATGATCATTGTTCACCGAGGAGTTATCAACCATAACGGTGTTGGGAACACGATTGCGGCACTGGAAAAAAGCAGCCAGGCTCACTTTCCCTATATTGAAATGGATATTCAAGAAACGAGTGATCATCAGTTTATTTGTGCCCATGATAATGGTGTGAGAATTCCTGGAAAAGGTGTTCAAGAAATTGATACCGTGCCATTGTCGACTATCCGGAAATATCACCGGGTTGAACTTTTCCGTGATTATTTAAGAGTTGCGAATCGGGTGAAACAGCCATTAATTATTGAGCTAAAGGTAACCAATCATTCTGATAAACTGATGGGGACGCGGTTTGCTGATAAATTTAAGGCTGGCTTGACCAAATTGCCACATCGCGTCCATTCAATCGGGTACCCATATCTTCGACAAATAAAGCAGCAAATTCCGTCTTTAAAAATTGGCTTAGTAACCATGCTTAACGTTGGTGACATTTCGAAACTAAACGTTGATTTTTATACCATGGAACATTTGACATTGACTAATTATATGCTGAAAGTGATTAAGGGAAGCCATCGACCAGTTTATACTTGGACAGATAACAGCCACCTGGGCATGATACGGTCTGCAGTAATGGGCGTTGACGGTCAAGTTACTGGTCAAGCAAAGAAATTAGCATCTCTCAAGATTAATTTAAATCGGGATCGATGGGTCCTGTTATTAAACTTTTTAAAGGATTACCTTTAAATTTTCGTATTTCCTTATTAGGAGGTGCGAATTAATATGACGAAACGATGCACATGGGCGACCAAAAGCCCGGAACTGATGATTTATCACGATACAATTTGGGGTAAACCAACGAAAGATGTTGATAAGTTATTTCGGGGATTATCCTTTGAAATAATGCAAGCTGGATTAGCATTTCAGACGGTTTTGAAATTTGAGTCGGGGATGGACGAGGCCTTCCACGGTTTTTCAATTGATTATTTAACAACATTGACTGAAACGGACGTTGAAAAGTTTTGTTCAAATCCCCGTATTATTAGAAACCATGCTAAAATTCGGGCGATTATTCATAACGCAAGGGTTATTCAAGAAAATCCCCGAGCATTAATTGATAATACGTGGGGCCCCATTAACTATATGCCGTTGGATCACTTGTTAGATGAACCACGGGCAGCATCCGAATTTCACGAGTTTACGCAACAGTTTGTGAATCCTTTGAAGCAAATGGGGCTTAAACGGATTGGACCAGTTACGGTTTATAGCTATCTACAAGCGGTGGGGGTAGTAAATGATCACCTACTCCAATGTGATTTTAGATGATGCCTTTTTAGCTATATTGTGAAATTTTACTTGCCAAATCCATGTGAATATAATATGCTATCAAGCGTGCTCAGTTGAGTCGGGATCGGAATTTAAATTGTGTCGATCCCTAATTGTTCATCTTCGCACCCTTGCGTAGTCAGCGCATCAACTCAAATTTGGGGGTAAAAGTTAGATATGGCTATGGTAATTATTGGATCCAAGATTCGAAAATCTAGGAAGCAAAAGGGAATCTCGCAGGTCCAACTGGCTGAAGATATTTGTACGCAGGCAACTATTAGTATGATTGAGACACAAAATAGTTGCACGAGCTTTGAGATTCTATGTAAAGTCTGTGATCGGCTTGGATTAAACGTTACGGACGTAACCACTAATCCTGAGTATGGCGACAAACTGTTTTCATTGATTGATGAAGATATGAGAAATCACGAATACCGAAAAGCGAGTAAGCACATTAAGCAGATTTCCTTTGATAAGCTAACCAGCAAAGCATCCAGAGGGCGTTATTCGTGCTACTTGGGGTATATTAATTTGTATATTGATAATGACGTTAACGAGGCAATTTACAATTTTCACGTGATGCTAACCCGTTATTCTGCTGATGACTATACTTTTTATCAGGCTTGGGCAAACCTGGGGTTAGGCTTGGCTTATCAAAAGTTGGGCAAACGAACGCGGTCTGAAGAGTTTATTGACGTCAGTACTCAAATACTAACAAAGCTTAAAAGTGATGAAAAGCATGATTTCTTGGCGATTGTTGATTTGTATGTCAAAATCATTGATTTGTATATCGACTTGAAGGACTATCAACGGTCGATTGAGTTAATTATGGATGTTTCAGGTAAACTAACTAAAGCAAATCTGATTTACAAATTAGATGTTTTAGCGGAACAGGAGTCAAAATGTTACTATGCTGAAGGGAAAAATGTTCAGGCAACGATGAAGCAATTTACCGCATTATTTATTGCTCAACTACGGGGAAACACGTTGCTTGCTGAAAAGATTTCGACGAACAATCAAGCCCATATTATTAAGATTGTGAAAGAAGAAATCGCCAAAACAGAGGGATTGCCAACCCTTATACAGTAACCGTCCTCTGAATATTAGAAGACGCAAAAAGCCATCAACTGTTTGAAGACAACTCGTTAAGGGTGTCTTCAAACGTTTGATGGCTTTATTTTAATTCTGAAATTAAAGGGAACACGTAGCGATTAAACGCGCTTGCTTGGATTCTTAGCTGGCTTATTATCCAAATCGGTTCGGACAACTAAGACATCGCAAACAGCCGTTCTGGTGACGTATTCAGTAACAGACCCAATCAATAGTCGTTCTACCGCATTAAGACCAGTGGCACCAATCATAATCAAATCAATATTTAGATTTTGTGGCAGATCACGGGCAATAACTGTCTTTGGTGCCCCGTATTCAATCGAATAATCAACGTCTTTAATGCCTGCTTGTTTGGCTTCATCGATGTACTTATCTAACGTTTGCTTAGCGGTCTCGGTTACTTGTTCAACCATCGATGTATCAAAGCTGGAAATATTTTGAAATGCCCTGGTATCAACCACGTGAACCAAGTGAAGAGATGCATCGTTTCGGTTTGCAACTGCTACGCCTTTTTTAAAAGCTAATTCCGCTTCATAAGAGCCATCCACGGGAACTAGAATTTGTTTATATTGTTGTAACATTGTACCCACCCCACATTCATCTATTTAACTCAATTGTACGTTATTTTTCTTAAAATACAAAGAAATAAATATGACTACCGATTGGGATGATTGATAATATTCATTATAAAGGCTTCTAAAATTGTTCCAGCGGCAGTTCCAAAAAGTAAGACAAAGAGAATGAAAATATCATTTTGGATAATGAGGGCAATAACACCAAGAATGGCCAACAGAATAAAGGTGATGCCACCAGTCTTGGCAGTCTTTGCCATTCGCTCGTTATCTTGAACGTTAATGCCAAATAACTTCTTGTTGAGGTGTGATAGTAGGTAGTAGGCAATAAAAATTGCAATTAATATTACAACGCCGACTAGTAGATTAATTATCATAGTTTTGCTCCATATCATTTATGGCCAGATGACTGGCGTAATTTCTGGTACTGTTCTTTAAAGGCGGTTTCAATCCGACCGTTACTTTTAGGCTTATAATATTGTGCGTTCTTAAGCTTGTCAGGTAAGTATTGCTGCTTGACCCAGTCATTGGGGAAGTCATGTGGGTATTTATACTCAACGCCTCTTCCCAGCTTTGCGGCGCCCTTATAATGGGCATCCTTAAGGTGTAACGGAACATCACCGTAGTTTCCTGACCGAACGTCACTCAGCGCACTGTCAACTGCCATCATCGCGGAATTAGACTTTGGGCTCAAGCAGAGTTCAATAATTGAGTTCGCCAACGGGATCCGTGCTTCTGGTAATCCTAATTGTTTGGCTGCGTTGACTGCTAAAACGGTTCGTTCACATGCTGCTGGGCTGGCTAATCCAATATCTTCATAGGCAATGACTAATAGCCGGCGAACAAGGGACACTAAATCTCCTGATTCAATCAATCGGCTTGCATAGTGAAGCGCGGCATCGGTATCGGATCCCCGAATTGACTTTTGAAACGCTGAAATAACGTCATAATGGGCATCACCGTTTTTATCGGCATTGAGCGCTTTTCGCTGCAAACACTCTTCAATAATCGCTTGGGTAATATGAATGTTGCCGTCCTTATCTTTTTCGGTGGATTTGACGGCTAATTCAAGTGCGTTTAGTGAACTTCTGAGATCACCGTTGGTAGCAGTTGCCAAGAACTTAATTGCGGGGGGATCAATTTGGACCTGATAGTTTCCCAATCCTTTTTTGGTATCATGGAGTGCTCGATGGAGTGCCTGCTCAATATCATCAGGTGAAAGCGGATGAACTTCGAAGATTTGGGTTCGGCTTCGGATAGCGGGGTTAATGTTAATATAAGGATTCTCGGTTGTTGCCCCAATTAAAATAATTGCCCCATTTTCTAGCAATGGCAACAGAAAATCTTGTTTAGTTTTATCTAGCCGATGAATTTCATCAAGTAAAAGGACAACCGTACCACTCATCTTAGCTTCTTCAGCAACAATCTGTAAATCCTTTTTAGTATCAGTGGCGGCGTTAAGCATCCGAAAGGCGTATTTAGTTGAGCCGGCAATAGCACTAGCGATACTTGTTTTTCCAGTTCCGGGTGGTCCATATAGGATCATTGAGGAGAGCATCTTGGCTTTAACCATTCGATTAATGATTTTACCAGGGCCAACCAAATCCTTTTGGCCGACAATTTCTTCAATTTTGGTTGGCCGCATTCGGTAGGCGAGGGGTTGTTGCATGATATTCCTCCTTTAATTATTAGAATAAAAACGCAATTTAATTTATAGTATACCAGCAGAAGAGGGTATAAAAAAAGCGTTCTGCAATTGCAAAACGCTTGGTAATGAATTAACCCAATTTGTTGTAGTATTCAACAATAAGTGATTCATCAATTTCAGCATCAAGTTCTTCTCGCTGTGGAAGACGAACCAATGAGCCTTCAAGCTTGTCAGCGTCGAAGCTTACGTATTGTGGACGACCCACAACGGCTTCAACAGCGTCTTTAATAACTTGGAGATCCTTGGACTTCTCACGAACTGAGATAACTTGGCCAGGTTTAACTTCATATGATGGAATATCAACACGTTTGCCATCAACAGTGATGTGACCATGGTTTACAAGTTGACGGGCTTGACGACGAGTAGTTGCCATACCCAAACGATAAACCATGTTGTCTAAACGTTCTTCGAGCATAATCATGAAGTTAACACCATGCTTACCTTCACGAATCTTACCGGCACGAACGAATAAGTTACTGAATTGACGTTCAGTAAGTCCGTACATGTAACGTAATTTTTGCTTTTCGTGTAATTGTAAACCATATTCTGAAAGCTTTGAACGACGGCCTTGACCGTGATCACCAGGAGCATAAGGACGACGATCGAGTTCCTTACCAGTACCTGATAAAGATACGCCTAACCGACGTGAAATTCTCCAACTTGGACCTGTATATCTAGACATAAGTAATCCTCCAATATTTTTTTGGAGTAAAATAAGCCGTTGCAAACTTAGTATTCGTGCATGTTGCTTTGCTCTTTCGCTCAAGCAGCCGATTGAGTTACTTGCAGAACCAATTGAATGGCAACAACATGTTGACGAGCTTACCGTTTACTGCTGCGTTATTTTACACAAAGTCCATTGTATAAAGAATTCTAGTTTAAGTCAACATGTTTAACAAAAATGTCGCCGAATTCGCTGAGTGTTTCCTCATCCGCTGCGGAAAAGCGATTTAAGTTTGGTGAATCGATATCCAACACACCAATAGCGAAGCCATCCTTAGATAATGGGATGACAATTTCTGAGCGTGAATTGGCATCACAAGCAATGTGGCCGGCAAATTGATGAACGTCAGCGACTCGTAGTGGCTTTTTTTCGGTTAATGCGGTGCCACAAACGCCATCACCATTTTTGATGTGCATACAAGCAACGTTTCCCTGAAAGGGGCCTAAGATTAATTCATCGTTAGAAGGAATGTAGCGGTAAAAGCCGACCCAATTAATATCTGTTAATGATTGATTTAATAAAGCAGCTGCGTTAGCCATATTAGCGACTAAATCGGTCTCACCGGTTAACAGCGCGTCTAATTGTTGATTCATTAAGTTGGTTATTTTCTGCATAATCCTTTTCCTCACTTTAAAAAAATATGGTGAAACGTATCTACTATGATATAATTCAGCTTAGAGCACTTTTAATTAATTATTAATACATATTATATTGTTTTGGGGATTTTTACCACACTAATGTTTTTTATATCTTTATTTCTGAAGGATGGGATCGAATGCTTACTTTGCTGATTGGAATTATAGTCGTGGTTGGGGCTTGCTATTTGGGATTTGTGTTTTATCAACGACGGACGATTAAAATGGCAACGAATGTTTATGAAAACAAACGGGATTTAAATAAAATTCCGTTAGACGATGAATTTGCGCTTGCCAAGAAATTGAATTTAACTGGTGAATCACAAAAAAAGTATGATCAATTGTATAATAAATATCAACATTACAAAAATCAGTTATTACCAAGTATTGATGAAGGAATTTCTGCAGTTAAAGAGGATGGCAAGGGTATCAACTTTATTAAAACTAAGAATGACTGGCAGCATGCAAATCAGGCCATCGAGACTGCCAACTCAGAGCTAAAAGAAATTCAAGCAGGCTTAGCCCAACTTTATGATCTTAATAAGCAGCATCACCTCGCTTTAGAAGAACTTGAAAAGAAGTATAAGCGGCTTCGAGAAGAGCTACTCAACAAAAACAAGTCATTTGGGCCAAGTATTGATGCTTTGGAGAAAAAACTGGCTGACATTGAAGGAACCTTTGACGAATTTACCCAGTTGACCAAAAGTGGCGATCCCAATAGTGCTGAAGAAGTGCTAACTGATTTGAACTCGGCAACGTCTGAGCTCGAATCATATATGGCGCGAATTCCTAAGCTGAATGCTAGTCTTTCAACGGAATTTAACGCCCAAATTTCAGAAATTCAGGCTGGTTATAAACAATTAAAGGCAAAGCATTACAATTTTCCAAATGATCAATTTGCGCAAACAATCAGCAGTTTACATGATCAAATTAAGGGAAGCCTTAAACAATTAGAGAATCTTCAAATTGATGTAGCGGCTAAAACTGTTGAAGATGTTGCTAACTCAATCGATAAACTTTATGACGCGTTAGATTTAGAGTTGCAATCACGGTCACCGGTTGAAAAAAATACAAAAGTAATTGGTGATTACATTGCCCATGTTCGCCGCCAGAATAGTGATTTGGCCTTACAACTTGAAAATTTAAACAAGAGTTATGTTCTTAATCATCAAGAGATTGAAAATAACCATCAATATGATCAACAGATTGCAACGATTGAAAAGCAATACGCTGATCAAACAAAGGCGATTCAAGAAGGAACCGCCGTGTTTTCGAGTATTAATCATGCCCAACAGAAGATGATGAAAGATCTTGGTCAAATTGAATCTTTACAAAAAGACTTGTTTCAATCGACGGTTCAGCTCCATCAACGGGAAAAAGAAGCTCGGAGTTCATTGGCTAAGTTTGACCTAGAAATGCGTAACAAAAAACGACGGATTGATAATCGTAATTTACCTGGGCTAGCTGATGATTATCAAGATGCATTTGCAAGTGTGGTTCGAGAAATTAACCATTTGGATGATGCAATTAATCAGCCGCAGATTGATATGGATGATATTTCTAAACAAGTTATCATCATTCAGTCTGATATGGATACGTTGGACGATAGAACTAACAAGTTGATTGACGACGCTACCTTGGCTGAGCAAACCATTCAATACGCAAACCGGTTTGTCGGCTCCAACCCGGAAATTGCGGCCGCCAGCAAGCAGGCTCAACGGTATTTTGATCAGAAATATGATTATGAAAAGAGTCTCGCGACCATTTCTGCCGCCCTTGAAAAGCAGTCAGCTGGGTTGTTTACAAAAATTCGCGATGATTATTTTGCATCAAAGAAGCGCCATCGTGCAAAAGATAGTAAGAATGAGGCAGAACGTTAAACGCTGAGATTAAATTGGCCCCGCTGGTGATGAGTAAAATTACTCGTTATTAGCAGGGCGTTTTTGACGTTAAGGCAACTAGTTAAGATCTGCACATTAATCCGAGGCACACCAGGCTTGTTACTAATAGTCTTTGGGTGTATCATCATGGGAGTTATATTTGTTGGAGTCGAACCAATAAATTTAGAGAAGAAGGTTTCAAATGATTTATTTTGACAATAGTGCAACAACTAAAGTATTGCCAGAAGTACTTGACACATACAATAAGGTTAGTGAGAGGGTTTGGGGGAATCCATCAAGCCTTCACAATTTTGGTGAGCAAGCGTTTAATTTGCTGGAACAATCCCGAAAGCAGATTGCTAATTTATTGCATGTCCATTCAGATGAAATCTATTTCACGAGTGGCGGTACGGAAGGTGACAATTGGGTTATTAAGGGGACCGCAATTACCAAACGGGAATTTGGTAAACATATCATTACGACGTCCGTAGAACACGCTGCTGTCCATAACTCAATGGAACAATTGAAACAGTTGGGCTATGAAATCACGTATTTACCCGTTGATGATGAGGGCCGGATTTCCGTGGCTGATTTAAAACAAGCCATTCGCCCAGACACAATTCTAGTTTCAATTATGGCGATTAATAATGAAATTGGTACGATTGAGCCAATTCAAGAAGCTGGTGAATTGTTAAAGAACTATCCTAAGATTCACTTTCATATTGATGCTGTCCAGGGTCTTGCTAAGGGGATCCAGGAAATGATTTTCAATGATCGGGTTGATTTCGTTGCGTTTTCTGGTCATAAATTTCATGCGCCTCGGGGAACCGGATTTATATATGGTCGTCGGGGACGTAGAATTGCGCCGTTGATGAATGGTGGTGGCCAAGAAAAGAACCAGCGCTCTGGAACTGAGAACTTACCGGGAATTGCGGCAATGGCTAAAGCGATTCGCCTGGTTTTGGAGAAAGAACCTGCTGCGATTAAAAGGGAGCGGGAGATCAAGCAGTTAATCTCTGACCATATTAGTAAGTTTGAAAAAGTCGTTATTTTTTCAAAGAATGATGATCGCTTTGCACCGCATATCTTGTGCTTTGCTATTAAAGGCGTGCGTGGCGAAACAATTGTACATGCGTTCGAGAAATACCATATTTATATTTCGACAACGAGTGCTTGTTCGTCCAAGAGTCATGCTGAATCTGGCACTTTGAATGCGATGAAGGTTCCAGAAAACATTGCGACAAGTGCTGTCCGGATTTCGTTAGGTGATCAAAATACACTTGATGAAGCCAAACAATTCGTCGATGTATTTGATCAATTGTATGAAGAATTTGACAAGTTAAGTTAGGAGTAACTATGCATTATACAGAGATTATGGTTCGATACGGTGAACTGTCGACCAAGGGGAAAAACCGAAAAGACTTTATCAAACAACTCGGTCGAAATGTCCGCGCGGTTTTGCACCAGTTTCCAACTGTTGAAGTTAAGCCCCAACGTGACAGACTTCACGTCACCTTAAATAATGAAGATGATAAACAAGTTATCACTGCCCTACAGGGTGTTTTTGGGATCGAAAATTTTTACCCTTCAATTCAAATCGATAAGGACATGGCGACCATCAAAAAAGTCGTTCTTCAAATGGCACGGGAACAGTATACGTCAGGTGCCACCTTTAAAATTAATACGCGTCGTCAAGACAAAAATTTTGAGTACGATACAAATCAGATTAATAATATTTTAGGCGATTACGTGCTTTCAAACGTGGCTGGTATCTCTGTTGATGTTAAACATCCAGATATTGCAATCCGGGTTGAAATTCGAATGAACGGCGCATTTATTTCATCAGAAATCATTCACGGTGCCGGTGGCCTTCCGGTTGGTACTGGTGGTCGGGCAACAATGATGCTTTCTGGTGGGATTGACTCGCCAGTTGCGACGTATTTGGCAATGAAGCGTGGTGTCAAAATTGACATGATTCATTTTTATAGTCCCCCATATACGGGTGAACAAGCCTTAAATAAGGCAAAACAGTTAACTTCTGTGTTAGCCAAATATTCTGGCAATATTCAGTTTATTCAAGTACCATTTACTGAGGTCCAAGAGACTATTAAGGAGAAGGTTCCTGAAGGCTATTTAATGACAATCCAGCGACGAATGATGCTGAGAATTGCTGCTCAAATTACTCAGGATCGTCATTGCAGCGGCGTGTTTACCGGTGAAGCTTTGGGGCAAGTGGCATCACAAACGCTAGAAAGTATGTTAGCTATTAATGACGTCACGACCATGCCCGTTTTGCGCCCATTAGTTTCCATGGACAAGGAAGACATTATTAAAATCTCCAAGGATATTAAGACGTTTGATTTGTCAATTCTACCCTTTGAAGACTGTTGCACCATTTTTACGCCACCTGCACCAAAGACACGGCCTAACCTGGAAAAATCCAGAAAATTTGAGGCGTACATTGATGTTGATGGCCTGATGAAACGGGCGATTGATAACATTAAGATTACCGATATCAAGGCCGGCGAAGAGTTCTTAAACCAGGATCAGGATGTTTTTGCTGAGTTGTTATAATTAATTCAGATACTTGCGCATTAGCTATGATTGGGATACATTAGTCGTAAGCTAGTTAACCATCAAAGGAGTGTTTCTTGATGCAAGTCACTATTAATGGTAAAGATGAGGAAATGTATGGTAATCCACCGGAAGTGGGTGAGCAGCTTCCAAAGTTCAAGTTAGAAGATGCCAATGGTAACAAGGTGAAAACGGCCGATATTATTGGGCGAATCACCTTACTTTCAACCGTTCCGGATATTGACACACCGGTTTGTTCAATTGAAACCCGGAAGTTTAATCAGCAAGCTGATAAGTATCCAGATGTCAATTTCTTGACGGTTTCAAACAATACCGTTGACCAGCAAAAAGATTGGTGTGCCGCTCAGGGAGTTAAGAGCCTGCAAATGCTGTCGGATGAAAATCTTTCACTCGGTTATGCAATGAAGTTGTACTTACCTAATTTTGGGGCACTGGCTCGAACAATTTTTATCATGGATGCAACGGGTAAGATTGTGTACCGCCAAATTGTGCCAGAAATCCATGATGAGCCCGATTATGATGATGCGCTAAAAGCACTTGGAAAAATTGCACAGCGTGTTGACGATTAGTAGATAGTTAGGTAAGATTAAAGTTAAATTTAAGCATTGAGCAAGAGAGTAACCAATAATTTAGTTTCAGAAAGAAAATCACTGATGAGAGATTTTTACTGATTATTGTGCGAAAGTAGCTTGCAAGCTATCCGTTCGAATTGTGAGGGCGGGTCGGGTAATCAGCCGTTATAATGATAGTTAAGTGGGGCTTAGTTGCCCAATTTAGGTGGTACCGCGAACGCTTCGTCCTAATTGTAGGATGAAGTGTTTTTTTATTACATACGAACTTGAAGAACACAGGGAAAGGGATGTTAGGTATGACAGATAAAAGCAAAGATGCAATACAGAATCAGGCCGAAATGGCGACTAAGTATGATCCAACTGCCATTGAAAAGGGGAGATATCACGAATGGCTTGATGAAGGGGTGTTTAGGCCCAGTGGTGATAAAAAAGCAAAGCCATTTTCAATTGTTTTGCCACCGCCAAATGTCACTGGCAAGTTACATTTAGGTCATGCTTGGGATACAACCTTACAAGATATGATTATTCGTCGGAAAAGGATGCAAGGGTTTGACACACTGTGGCTGCCAGGGATGGATCATGCTGGAATTGCGACCCAAGCTAAGGTTGAAGCAAAGCTGAGGGAACAAGGAATTTCACGTTATGACTTAGGCCGTGAAAAGTTTGTTGAAAAGGTTTGGGAATGGAAAGATGATTTTGCGGCTACTATCAAAGAACAGTGGGCTAAGCTGGGGCTTTCATTGGATTATGAACGGGAACGGTTTACTTTAGATAAGGGATTATCCAAAGCGGTTCGCAAAGTATTCGTTGAGCTTTATAACAAGGGCTTAATTTATCGCGGTGAGTACATTATTAACTGGGATCCCCAGGCTCGGACAGCTTTGTCGGACATTGAAGTCATTCACAAGGATGATAAAGGGGCTTTTTATCACGTTAAGTATCCATTTACCGATGGAACAACGTTTAATGGCCATGATTATATCGAAATTGCAACAACGCGACCAGAGACAATGATGGGTGATACTGCCGTAGCCGTTAACCCAAGTGATGAACGTTATAAGAACTTAGTGGGCAAAAAAGTATTAGTACCACTCATTAATCGCGAAGTGCCGATCATTGCTGATCAATACGTTGATCCCGATTTTGGAACTGGGATGGTTAAAATTACGCCAGCCCACGATCCCAATGACTTTAAGGTTGGTAACCGGCACGATTTACCCCGGATTAACACAATGAACGAAGATGCAAGCCTGAATGAAAATGCTGGCAAGTATGAAGGGATGGACCGGTTTGAAGCTAGAAAAGCAATGGTTAAGGATCTTCAAGACCAGGATTTAATGCTTTCAATTGATCCAATTGTCCATTCAGTTGGTCATTCAGAACGAACGGGTGTCCAGGTAGAAGCTAGGCTATCAACGCAATGGTTTGTTAAGATGCAGCCATTAGCTCAACAAGCACTTAAAAATCAGGATACGGATGATAAGGTTAATTTCTTTCCCGACCGGTTTGAAGGAACGTTTGAAAATTGGATGGGTAACGTTCATGATTGGGTAATCTCTCGGCAACTATGGTGGGGTCATCGAATTCCGGCTTGGTACAATAAGAAGACTGGTGAGACCTATGTTGGGATGGAGGCGCCAAAGGATCCAGAAAACTGGCAACAAGATCCAGATGTGTTGGATACTTGGTTCTCATCAGCATTATGGCCATTTTCAACAATGGGCTGGCCAGAAGATAGCGATGATATGAAACGCTACTTCCCAACCGATACGCTGGTAACTGGGTATGATATTATCTTCTTCTGGGTTTCTCGAATGATCTTCCAAAGTTTGGAATTCACCCACCGACGACCCTTTAAAGATGTCTTGTTACATGGGCTAATTCGTGATTCCCAGGGTCGGAAGATGTCTAAATCGTTAGGAAACGGAATTGATCCGATGGATGTTATCGATAAGTACGGGGCCGATGCACTTCGCTGGTTCTTATCTAACGGTGGGACTCCTGGTCAAGACCTTAAGTTTACTTATGATAAGATGGATTCTGCTTGGAACTTTATCAACAAAATTTGGAATGCTAGTCGTTATGTCATCATGAATTTAGATGGGATTACTAAGCCAGAGTTACCTGATAAGTCGGAGTGGCAATTATCTGATCGTTGGATTTTGAGTCGCCTAAACGCAACTATTGCTAAGGTCAATGAGCAATTTGAAAAATACAATTTTGGCGAAGCTGACCGCGCACTCTATGACTTCATTTGGTTTGACTTTTGTGATTGGTATATTGAAATGAGTAAGGAAGCTTTGACGAGTGGTGACGCTAAGTTAAAGAAGAACACGCAAAATATCTTAGCCTATGTGTTGGATCAAACATTACGATTACTGCAACCTATTATGCCATTTGTGACTGAATACCTTTGGCAAAAGATGCCACACATTGGTAAATCATTGGTTACGGTGAGTTATCCAGAAGAACATGCTGAGTTGGCTGATTCAAGATCAGAACATGAGATGCAGTCATTGATTGATCTTATCAAAGCAGTTCGAAATATTCGTAATGAAGCGAATGCTCCGTTGTCGTCACCAATTGACATGTTGATTCAAACTGATAATCAAACACTCCAAGAAGTTTTTGAAGCAAATCGCGATTACATTGACCGATTTTGCCACTGTAAAGAACTGAAAATTGGTAGTGATATCAATGCGCCTAAACTTTCAATGTCTGCAGTGATTACTGACGCCACTGTTTTTGTACCGCTAGCTGAATTAGTTGATCTTAACGAAGAAAAAGCCCGGGTTCAAAAGGACGTTGACACGTTTGAAGCTGAGGTTGCGCGTTCCGATAAGAAGCTAGCTAACCAAAAGTTTGTCGATAACGCACCGGCTACTGTGGTTGAGGCGGAGAAACAAAAGAAGGCGGATCATCAGTCTAAGCTGGATGCAGCTAAAGATCGCCTACAACAAATTACGAACGAATTATAATCATAGAAAATAGCTTGCCAAACTGATGGTGAGTATAAATGTAACGTCGAGGCTGGCAGCAAAACGATGGTTTTGTACCAGCCTCGTTTTGAGGAGAAAAACATGATCGATTCATATGAAGACGCCCTGAATTTCATTCATGGGCGAAGTCAGTTTAAAAAGATTCCAACCCTTAAACGGATGCGCAAACTATTAGCTGAATTAGGCTCACCGGATAAAAAGGTGACCGCGATCCACGTTGCGGGCACCAATGGTAAGGGATCAACCGTGGCGTTTTTACGAAATATTTTGGAGGAAGACGGTTATACGGTGGGTACTTTTACTTCTCCCTTTCTAATCAAGTTCAACGAACGAATTAGCGTTAATGGCGTTTCACTACCTGACGCCGAAATTTTAAGGTTAGCCCAAAAGCTGTATCCAGTGGTTAAGAAGCTCGACCAGACGTTACCCGAGGGTGGTCCCACTGAGTTTGAAATTATCACGGCGATGATGTTTACTTACTTTGCTGAAGGCCATGCTGATATTGTTATAATTGAGGTTGGTCTGGGTGGCTTGTTTGATTCGACCAACGTGGTTGTGCCTAAAGTATCGGTAATTGTCACAATTGGTTGGGACCATATGCATATTTTAGGAGATACCTTACCTAAAATTGCTTATCAAAAAGCAGGGATTATTAAGCCAAACGTCCCCGTAGTTGTTGGTAGGGTTGATCAGGCGCCTTTGGCGGTTATTACCCACACGGCTTCTGAAAAGAAGAGTCCAATAGCCGTTTTGGGTGCGGATTTTATGGCGGTCAATCCAAGAGAGCGTAACTGGATCGAGTCGTTTGACTTTACATCTGAAAGCCATCAAATTAATAACCTTGCTACCAGTTTGATTGGTGATTACCAAACTGATAATGCCGCAGTAGCGATTCAGGCTTATATCGCATACACACAACAGGCAGGCAAGACGATTCACAAGACGAGTATTATAAACGGGATCAAAAAAACACGATGGGCTGGAAGATTTGAACGGGTTGCTACCGAGCCAACAATTGTTCTGGACGGTGCGCATAATATTTCTGCGGTTGACGAGGTCGTTAAACTATTACAAAACGATTTTGAACATGATCAGGTTTTTATCTTAATGGGAATTTTAGCAGATAAGCAAGCAGCTAAGATGGTCAAAAAAATGGCGACTTTTGATAAGGCTAAAATCATTCTGACCCATTTTGCTGGCCCTGGTAAGCGCCAGGCAGCTGACCCCAAAAAACTTGATCAGCAGCTTGGTGATTTAGGTAAGGAAGTTGAAGTGATTGCTGATTGGCAGCAAGCCATTGAACAAATTAAACCACTACTTAATGATAATGACATGCTTTTAATTACAGGATCCTTATACTTTATTTCTGATGTTCGTAAGTATCTAAAAGTTAATTCCAAATAATATCTTAAATAAGTCTTTGATTAAATGGATTTCATTTATTTTTTGATACGGTATGATATACTTGTTTCGTTAAACAATAATAATCAATAAATCTATAATAAAAAAACTAAAAATGAAAATTGATAGACAACGAAGGGATGGATAACGTGTTCGGATTTGGGGAAAAAAACATAGGAATTGATCTTGGAACCGCCAATACAATTGTGTACGTTGAAGGAAAGGGGATTGTTCTTCGTGAACCTTCAGTGGTCGCCAAGAGCACTAAGAATGGTGAAGTCATTGCCGTTGGAGAAGAAGCTCGCGCAATGATTGGCCGGACCCCTGCAAGTATACAAGCAGTTAGACCGATGAAGGATGGCGTTATTGCTGACTATGATACGACCGTTGCGATGATGAAGTACTTTATTGAAAAGGCACTTGGTCATTCGTCTGGCAAGCCGTATGTGATGGTTTGCGTTCCAACGGGTATCACCGCCGTTGAAAAACGAGCGGTGATTGATGCAACTCGGGTGGCTGGTGCTCGGGATGCATACGTTATTGAGGAACCGTTTGCAGCTGCAATTGGCGCTGGACTGCCAGTTATGGACCCAACCGGTAGTATGGTTGTTGATATTGGTGGGGGTACCACTGACGTTGCGACTATTTCACTTGGTGGGATTGTTTCCAGTCGTTCAGTTAGAATGGCTGGCGACAAGTTGAACGAAGCGATTTCCCAGTACATTCGTCAAAAGTATAACCTACTAATTGGTGAGCGGACTTCTGAACAATTGAAAATTGATATTGGTTCGGCTTCTCCTAAAGCGGCTAAGGATATTGATGCAGTTCCTATCCGTGGGCGAGATTTGGTGACCGGATTGCCGACAACCGTTGAAATTAGTGGTGCTGATGTTAACGAAGCAATCAATGAATCCGTTTCGGCCATTATTGCAACCATCAAAGAAACGTTGGAAGAGACTTCGCCTGAAATTGCTGCCGATGTTATTGATCATGGAATTGTTCTCACTGGTGGCGGTGCATTACTTAGAAATATTACGGACGTCATTGCAGATGCCACTCAAGTTCCCGTTTCCATTGCGGCTGATCCACTAGATTGTGTTGCTATCGGAACTGGTGAGTCATTGAAGAGTATCAACGTTATGAAGAAAAAACAATAATTTTAACGACTTAGATAAAGTGCACTTTTAATTCTAGTGCCATGTTATCGGATCGTTAATTTATGATCATTTAGCATTAACAAAGGTTGGGGCAAGTTGTTTTCGCTCCTACCTTGTTTGTTAGTGAATAACGAATGGAGGCAATTATGCAAAAATTTTTCTCCAGTCGAAAGCTTGTTATTGTCATAGTATGTTTAATCATTAGTTTTGGCTTGATGACTGTATCAGTCGCTATTCGAAACAAACGGAGTACACCACCTTTAATTCAACAATTTGGAAACGACATTGTGGGATTTGCAGATAGAGTGGTTGCGGTCCCTATGAATGGGATTCAGCACGGTTTTGTATCGACTAAAAACTTATTGAACACATACCAAGAAAATCAACGACTTAAGTCAAAGGTTGATCAGCTTGCTCAAACACAGGTTAAAGATCAAACGCTGGAACGAGAAAATAAACAACTAAAGCGCCAATTGAACGTTGGAAATACGCTGACCGGATACCAAAAGATTAACGCAGCGGTTATCACCCGAACACCGTCATCCTGGGCAAGCCAAGTGATTATCAATAAGGGACAGGCTGCTGGGATCAAAAAGGATATGCCAGTTATTGCTGGTCCTGGTCTTATTGGAACCATTGCGGAAGTTAATAAGACTAATAGTAAGGTCGTACTGGTTTCGAATACTGCCGAGAATTCAAATCGATTTGCAATTCAAATTGTTGGCTCAGATTCAAAAGTTGTTAATGGCATTATCACGTCTTATGATTCCCAAGCTAATCGGATCGTGATGGGGAATATTACCTCTAAGGCTAAGCTCACCAAGGGAGACCGTGTCTCAACTAGTGGTCTTGGTGGGGTTATTCCTAAGGGTATTTACGTTGGAACGGTTGCAAAGATTGCGGAAGACGATTATGGCCTTGCTAAGAAGGTTTACATTAAGCCGGCTGCTAACTTAAATGACATTGAAGTCGTTTCAGTTGCTGTTAGAGATTGATAGGGGGCTGATAAAATGAAACGCAGGATTCCTATCGCTGTCTTTTTTGTTGTTGGTCAGTTTGTCGCTTTCTTCCTAGATGGGTCAATTACTCAGTTGTTGTCAGGCACGCTTTTTAAGTATCCGAATACAATGGTGCCATGTCTGACGATGATGTGGCTAATTTTAGCTGCTTTTTTTGGGAATTCAAAAAAGCTTCATTTAACTGCGTGGGCGGCAATTGTTGGGTTTATATTCGATATGTATTACACCGGGATCCTCGGGGTTTACGTATTCATTTTTCCACTAGTCGTTTACATTTGCCAATCATTATATCAAATGTTACCACCAAGTTTCTTGAGCGGCTTTTTAGTGTACTTCTTAGGGATTACCGTATTAATGAGCCTCGGATTCATTGCGAACGCATTCATTGGTCAAGCCCCGGCTTCAGCTTCTCAATTTTTAGTAAATACATTGGCGCCTACGTTGGCCCTCAATCTTGTGTTTTTGGCAGTTTCTTACTTTCCGGTTGAGGCTTTATATAGGACTCATAGATGATTGGAGGGATTAATAGAATGCCAGATGCAGCAGTGTTAAAGGGGACAAAAGACGGTTACGAAATTGTAGTGGATGAAAACGCTAATGTGGCCGATGTGTTTGCATCATTAAGAAAGTTGCTTAATAGCTTGAAAACCCAAACGGCTTCAACACACCCACAGACAATTTCTTTTGACGTGTATACTGGAATGCGGTTATGGTCAGCAAATGACCGGTCAAAAATCGAAAAGTTATTTGCTGACTATTCGGACTTTTCGGTTCACAAGATAACCTCTGATGTGATTACCAAAGAGCAGTCTAACCAAATGCTTGAGCAATTAAGTGTCCATGTTGTGGATAAAATTATCCGTAATGGTCAAGAAGAGCGGATTCAAGGTGATGTTCTGTTTCTCGGTAAAGTTCATGAAGGTGGCAAGTTACTGGTAAGCGGAAATATTTACGTCCTTGGCGACGTAAAGGGGATTATTCAAGCTGGGACTCCCGATTTTGAAGACAAAATGATTATTGGGGACGTACATAATGCACAACAAGTCCGAATTGGTGAACAATTCGAGATCTTGGATGATACTAAACGTGAGATGAACAGCGGAACCGTCATTTACGTTAATGATTTACACGTACTTGATTATGGCAACGTTGAAGATTTGAAGCAGATCAACCCTAAGTTCTTTAATCAGATAGGAGGAGTCATCAATGGGTAAAGCTTACGTTATCACTTCAGGTAAGGGAGGGGTTGGTAAAACCACTTCTTCAGCAAATATCGGGACCGCCTTGGCAATGCTTGGGAAAAAAGTTTGTTTGTTAGATCTTGATATTGGCTTACGTAACTTGGATGTTGTTTTAGGGTTAGATAACCGGATTATGTACGACATTGTTGACGTTGCGACTGGTCGGGCGAAGTTGGCTCAGGCGCTAGTCAAAGATAAGCGGTTTGACGACTTGCTTTACTTACTTCCTGCTGCGCAGAATACAGATAAATCAGCTTTGAATCAAGAACAGGTAAAAGAGATTGTTGATGAACTCAAACCTGATTTTGACTACATTTTAATCGACTGTCCTGCTGGAATTGAACAGGGATTTATGAATGCCATTGCGGGGGCAGATAGTGCGATTATCGTTACAACCCCTGAAATATCGGCCGTTAGGGATGCAGACCGGGTGGTTGGTCTTTTAGAACAACACCCGTTGCAAGAGCAGCCGCGTTTAATCATCAATCGAATCCGCCAGCATATGATGAAAGACGGTTCCGTAATGGATGTAGACGAAATCACCCATCATCTGGGCGTCGAATTGTTAGGAATCGTGTTAGATGACGATGCGGTTATTACCACTTCTAATCAAGGTGAACCGGTTGTTTTGCAGCCTGAGAATCCTGCTGGCCAAGGTTATCGGGATATTGCTAGACGACTTGAAGGTGAATCTGTTCCCTTAATGGAATTAAAAGATGAAGTGAAACCGACGTTCTGGCAAAAAGTCACCCATTGGTTCAAAAAAAGCTAAAAGAGCTTGACGGGAATGCATAAAACGGCTATCATAAATCTTAATTAATTTAACAGTTTTAAAGGCCATGATCAGAATCGGAAATTAATTTAAATCACAGAGAGCTCATCAAGGTGAAAGTTGAGTATTTGATTTGTTTCCGTCACATCTGGGAGTCATTTTTCTGAAAGTAAGTAAGAAAAAGCGGTGAGCACGTTATTGCTAGAGTTTAGTATTTAAACTCGTTGAGGTTTTTCGCATGAGCGGAAGACAAAACTGAGGTGGAACCGCGATCATAATCGTCCTCTTAAGTCACTCGCTGGCTTAAGAGGACTTTTTGGTTTCTAAATACTGAACTCTATGAGGCTGTAAATGTGAGTTTATGGCGAACTGAGGTGGAACCGCGAAAACCATCGTCCTCTTAAGATTAACTTCTTGAGGGGACTTTTTTTATTGGAGGAATGTCAAATGATTCAATATATTGAACAGATTTTACCAGCACTATTATCAGGAACCAAAATGACCTTATCGATTTTCTTTTGGACGCTAATTGCTTCAATTCCGCTTGGTGCATTAGTTGGCCTTGGTTTAATTCAGCGATTCAAACCATTAGTTTGGTTGCTTAACATTTACGTTTGGCTAATGCGGGGGACACCATTACTATTACAATTAATTTTTGTGTTTTACGGTTTGCCAATTCTAGGGATTATTTTTCAACGATACGATGCCGCTTTATTTGCCTTTATTCTAAATTATACGGCCTATTTTGGGGAAATTTTCCGTGGTGGTTTTCAATCGGTTCCTAAAGGTCAGTTTGAAAGTGCCCGGGTTCTGAGATTAAGCTACGGTCAAACCATTCGTAAGATTGTCATTCCCCAAGTTTTCAAGATTGTGTTGCCATCAATTGGCAATGAAGTTATCAACTTAGTTAAAGACTCTTCATTGGTATATGTCATTGGTCTAGGTGATTTGCTACGAGCTGGAAACGTTGCAACTGCAAGGGATGTTACCTTATTGCCACTTATTTTAGTCGGCATTATTTACCTTGCACTTACTGCGGTTTGCACGATTGTTCTGAAGCTGATTGAAAAACGTGAAAATATTTGGCAATAATCTAGGAGGGAATTCAAATGTTAGAAATTAAAAATTTAACTAAAAGATTTGGTAATAAAACCGTTATTGATGACCTTTCTATGACAGTCAAAGATAACGAAATCATGGCAATCGTCGGCCCGTCCGGTGCTGGGAAAACGATGTTACTAAGATGCATTACGGGCTTGGAAAGTGCGAATCAGGGAACCTTTTTCTGGAATGGTAATCAATTTGATCCGACTAATACTGATCAAAAAGATACAATAATTGGCATCGTCTTTCAGGATTACCAATTATTTCCAAATTTAACGGTAATGGGAAATATTACTCTGGCACCCACGATGGTTAAAAAACTACCATTGGATCAAGTAAAGCAAACCGCTAGAGATCTCCTAGGTAGGTTAGGGTTGGATGGGAAAGAAGATCTATATCCGTTCCAGCTATCTGGTGGTCAAAAGCAACGAGTTGCAATTGTTCGAGCACTTGCAATGAACCCTAAAATCCTATGTTACGATGAACCAACTTCGGCGTTAGATCCAGCATTGCGGGATGAAGTGGCTGAAATTATTTTGGACCTTAAAAAGCAAAAAATGACACAAATCGTGGTTACTCATGATATGGACTTTGCGCAGAATGTCGCCGATGAAATTAAACGAGTGGAACAAATCGACTAGAAAGAAGGGGTTGTATGTCAAAACGTTTAAAGCGAAGTTCACTGATAGTTGCTCTATTGCTCCTGATGGTAGGGTTATCAGGCTGCCGGTATGAAAATCGGCAAAAAATGGATACAAATCCTGACACCTGGTCGATTGTTTCTAAACAGAAGAAAATTGTTGTTGGCCTTGATGATAGTTTTGTTCCAATGGGGTTTCAGACCAAGAGTGGCAAGGTAGTAGGCTATGATGTCGATCTTGCCAGGGCCGTTTTTAAACAGTATGGGATTAAGGTTGATTTTCAGCCCATTGACTGGTCAATGAATGTCACTGAACTACGTAATGGAACGATCGATTTGATTTGGAACGGTTTTTCAATTAATCCACAACGTGCTAAAAAATTGACTTTCAGCAAACCTTATCTCAAAAATGAACAAGTTTTAGTGTCAAAGAAGCGAAATAACATTAAAAGCTTTGCTGACATGAAGGGGAAGGTTGCGGGTGTTCAAGCAGGATCTGCTGGCGCAATGGATATTGATAATCAACCTAAGTTGCTGAAAGATCAGATTAAGGGCCATACGCCAATTTTGTATGATTCGTTTACCGAAGCCTTTATTGATTTAAACGCAAATCGGATTCAGGGGCTGCTGATTGATAGTATTTATGCCGGTTATTATATTGGTCACCAAAAAAATCGGTCAAGTTATCGTAGTATTCCGAGCGAATTTCCCTCTGAGTATTATGGCGTGGGGATGAGAAAGGGTGATACGGAGCTCAAACAAAAGATTGATGCAGGTCTTGATAAGTTAGCTAAAAATGGTCAGTTGCATCAGATTGATATGAAATGGTTTGGAACTGACCGGGATAGTACACTAATTCATAAATGATTGTATGAAGTTGAGGTAATCGGTAATTTAATCTTAAAATTTAGGAAACAACCATAGCCATTTCTGGTCTTAATCCCGTCATCATTATTAGCTAAACGGCATTGATTCAGCTAATAATGATGACGGGATTATTTAGTGAGTAACGGAAACCGAAAATGCATGAACGGATTGTTGTCTAAATTTATCACAATGTCTTTTAAAGTGGTTCTTATAAATCAAGGGTATTCAAAATAAAGCACTCTTTATTTTTTATTATATTTCGTATTTTCGGTTGAGATTTCAATTCATTTATTTTACTATGAAATTTGTGATTAATTGAGGAGGAAACTAAGTGAAATATCACGTTGCTAACGGTGTTCAACTTCAAGTTGTACCCACAGAAAAATTTAAAAACACGAAAATTATGATTAACCTAACATTTCCAACTGACCATCGTAATTTTGCTAAGTTAGCACTTCTGGCAGAATTATTAGAAAACAGCGCTGCTGAGTATCAGAGCGAAATGTTGGTTTCTAGGAAACTATCTGAGATGTATGGCGCCAGTTATGGTGTATCCGTTCTTCGTTATGGAAATCAACATACCTTGCAAATTAAGATGACCTATCCAAATGACGACTATTTGCCTAATACTGATCGGAACCTTACTGCTGAAATATTTACTTTCCTCCAAAATATGATTGAGAAACCATTTTTAGACAACGATCAGTTTAACTTAAATTCTTTCAAAATTCATCAAACTAATATGATTAACTATTTGGAATCAATTGCAGACAACAAAGCGTTCTATGCCACTTTACAACTACAAAAGTTGTATTATCCAAATGACCCAAATCATGGTTCTTTTTTAATGGGTAGTGTTGATGCGCTTAAGCAGATTACTTCTAAGGAATTATATCAATACTATCGTCAAGTTCTGCGTACTGCTGAGATTACGATTTTGGTAGGCGGTAAAGTCGACCCTGAAAACATTTTAGATCAGGTTCACCAGTTTAAGACGTTTAGCGACCGATCAATTACCCCTTATGAGCTAACGGTTGTTCCAGCAGCAATCAAACAACCATTAACCCGTAGCCAATCAATTGAAGGCGCTCAAAGCATTCTTAGCTTGGGTTATCAGCTACCCATTTACTTTGGGAATTCAGATTACTTTGCGGCAATGATTTTTAATCAATTATTTGGCGGATCTTCACTATCATTGCTATTTACAAATGTTCGTGAACGGGACAGTTTGGCATATGATATTCACAGCAATTACAACTCGCTTTTTGGGATGGTAACTGTTCAAGCTGGAATTGATTTTCAAAACGAAGCCAAGGTTTTAACGATGATTTCCGATCAGCTCAATAAAATTATTGTTGGTGATTACAAAGATACCTTACTTACTGGGATTAAACAGTCACTAATCAATCAACATCGCTCTGAGGGCGATCATTTAGCGGCATTAATGGATAAACAGTATTTGCAGCAGATCATGCAAATCTCTATTAGTGATCAGGATTGGGAAGCACAAGTTGAAGCGGTTAGTCGCGATGAAATTCAAAGAGTTGCTAAACGATTGAAACTGCGAGCAACGTTTTCTCTGAATAGTCGGGAGGCAACTGATGAAGACAATTGATTATCCTATCTATAACGAAAAGCTCATTGTCAATAAGCTTTCAAACGGGCTAACGGTTTATATTCAACCGAAGCCAGGATTTAATAAAACGACTGCGGTCTTAGGAGTTAATTACGGTGCCATTGACCGAACATTTCAAGTGAATGGTAAGAAAATTACACAACCCGCTGGAATCGCGCATTTTCTGGAACATAAAATGTTTGATAAGCAGGATTATGATGTCTTTGAACTTTTTAACAAAACTGGTGCTAGATCCAATGCGTACACCAGCTTTACGACAACAAATTATTTGTTTTCGACGGCGGAATCCCTTAAAGAAAATCTGGATATCCTATTAGATTTCGTCCAAATACCTTATTTTACCCAGGAAAAAGTACAGCGTGAGAAGGGAATAATTGATCAGGAAATCAATATGTATCAAAATGATCTTGATAATCAGGCTTATTTCAAAATAATCGCTAACCTTTATCCTGACTCAGCCTTGGCAACAGACATTGCCGGGACTGTTAAAACGGTCGATCAAATTCAACTCGCAGACGTTCAGCTTGCTTATAATACGTTTTACCGGCCAGAAAATATGTCACTTTTTATTACTGGTAAGGTTGACCCACAACTTGCAATGACTTGGATTGTTAATAATCAGAAAAACAAAGCTACACCTCAACCGCAAGTACTCCAGCGGGAGAATAATTTTGTTGAAAACAGCCAGGAACACGTTGAACAATTTAAAATGGACGTTGCCCGACCTAAGGTAACCATTGGGCTTCGTGGGAATGATCTCGTTCCCACCGGTCGGGACGGATTAAAATATGAAATTGCAATCTCAATAATGTTTGACCTGTTTTTCAGTGAGAATGCAGTTGAGTATGATAAACTGTATCGTGATGAAATTATTGATGATTCATTTTCATGGGAATTTGAAAACGAACGGAGCTTTCATTTTGCGGTTTTAGGCTGTGATACTAAGAAGCCGGCTGATTTTATTAAGCAAATGCATTCAATAATTAGGATGATACCGAATCAAATCGTTAACAAGACAAGTGAGTTTATCCTCCAAAAGAATGAATTACTTGGTAATTATATTGAAATGATGGATTCGGAAGAAGCAATCAGCGGCCAATTTGATGGCTTTATTGGTGAACCCGTTACAATTTATGATGAAGTTGCCATTTTAAATGAGTTGACATTGGCAGACGTTACTGCCATTGCAAAATCATTTTTATCAAAGGCAACGATGCAAGAAGTGATGATTAGAGCGGCAGATAACGACTAACCGCAACAAATATCACGGTGACCATGTGATATACTTAAAAGTAGACGAATAACTAATTGTAATGGAGAATAGGTATGAGCGACGAAAAAGATAATTTAAATATTGGAAAAAAGTTACATGATGCCAGAGTTGCCAAGGGATTTACACTTGATGACTTGCAAAAGAACACGAAGATTCAAAAACGCTATTTAATTGCAATTGAAGATAATGATTTTGATGCATTGCCAGGTGAATTTTATGTCCGAGCCTTTGTAAAGCAATATGCTGACTCAGTTGGTTTAGATGGCACAGAATTACTTAATCAATATGAAGAAAAATTGCCTGATACTGAAGATCCAGAATACGTTGACCGGGTAAATGATGACAACCCAGAAACCAGGTCGGCACAGCGAAAAGTGGATCAACGTAATGAAAAGATTCGCCGCTATATTCCAATTGCCTCAGTTTCGGTGATTGTTTTGATCATTTTAATCGCTATTTGGGTTGCTGCTGCGAGAAGCACCAGGGATACATCTAAGACCCAAATTGAAACTTCCAAGGTGTCCGTTTCTGGCAATAAAAATAAGCAAACAAAATCAAGCAGCAAAGCAGCGTCCAAATCCAAGGCTAAGACTGCTAAAAAGAAAGCAGTTACCTTTAAGAAAGTAACTGCTTCAGGTAGTGACATTACTTACCAGGTAAGTGGAATAAAGGGTAAAACTACGCTCCGAATTGCGGCCGCTGCTGATGCAACGAGTGCCTGGACGGCAGTATCTGGGGATGGCTCAACTTTATGGCAGGCGGCACTGACTGGTGGTAAATCACATACAGTGACGATTCCAAGCAGTACCAGCACGGTAACAATTAATGCGGGGAATGCTTCTCAAACTGCCATTTATGTTGGTGGTAAAAAACTAAAGGTTGCTGCACCAATTGATAATGGATCCAGCCAAGTCAGGGTAATCACATTACAATTTGGTAAGGCAAGCGCGTCTCAATCTTCAACAAGTAGTTCAACAACTACTAGCAGTTCGACGACGGGGACCACTGGCTCAACTGATACGACTACTGGTTCAACCGGCGCTTCAACTAATACAAATACTGGAACAACTGGTAATACTGGCACTACTGGTAACACGGGCAATACAAATACAACTGGAACGACGAATGGCTATTAATTAGTATCGCTGGAGGAAAAAATGAATTTACCTAATAAATTAACGATATTTCGAATTATTTTAATTCCGTTTTTTATCCTGATACTTGCTGCACCGATCTTTTCAGGTGGTGTCGTGATTGCTGGAACTGCTATTAGTAATGCACGGTGGATTGCAACTGTTATTTTTGTGGTGGCTTCTTTAACCGACTTCTTAGACGGACAAATTGCCCGTAGAAATCATCTTGTAACTAACTTCGGTAAGTTTGCAGACCCACTGGCTGATAAGATGTTGGTTATGACGGCGTTTATTTTCCTAGTAGAACTTGGCAATGTTCCTGCATGGGTGATTGCCATTATTGTTTGTCGTGAGTTGGCTGTTACGGGTTTACGCCTGATCATTGTTGAAAACAACGGCGCGGTTATTGCAGCTGCTTGGCCTGGTAAAATTAAGACAACTACGCAGATGTTAGCGATTATTTTGTTGTTCCTAAACAACGTCTTCTTTGCGGCCATTCATTTACCGCTGGATCAAATCATGTTGTATATTTGCCTGTTCTTCACAATTTATTCAGGAATTGATTATTTTGTTAAGAACCGGTCAGTATTTGCGGATTCATTTTAATAAGCTAATGACGAGAAGAACGAGGATAGTGGGTTAGGGCAGAACAATGATTGCCAAGCCACTTCCTCGTTTCTTGTTTTGCAATCAAAATAACGGAATTAATGATACTTTGCGTATTTAATAAATGAAAGGGGCAATTATAATGACACAAGTTCAGAAATTGGTTGACGAATTAATCAAGCGACACATCACAATTACCGCAGCTGAGAGTTTAACCGCGGGGCAGTTTCAGAGTACTTTAGGCGACGTTGCTGGTGTTTCTGAGGTCTTTGAAGGAGGCTTTGTGACTTATTCAAATCAGATTAAGGAAAAATTATTAAATATTCCCAGTGAGGTTATTGATGAGAACGGGGTTGTGAGTGAGCCAACTGCTATCTGGATGGCTAATCAAGCACGTTCCATTATGGGAAAAGATTTGGGGGTTTCCTTTACCGGAGTTGCTGGGCCTGATTCTTTGGAAGGTAATCCAGTGGGGACTGTTTGGATTGGGATTGCTTATGGTACCCAACAAACATTTGCAAAGGAATTTCACTTTTCTGGTGAACGAAATGCCATTAGGAAGGCTTCTGTGGATGCTGGCCTACAAATGGCACTTGACGTGATTCATAATTAATCGAACTTTTGTTCCCGTTTTGATTGCTTTTTTTGAAAATCATTAGTATAGTTAGTTGGTAAACTTTTCTGTTAAGAAATGGGAGGAATTAAATGGCTGACCAAAGAAAAGTAGCTTTAGACAAAGCCTTAAAGAATATTGAAAAAGAATTTGGTAAGGGTTCAATCATGAGAATGGGTGATAAGGCGGATACACAAATCTCTACCATTCCGTCAGGATCGCTTGCACTTGATGAAGCATTAGGAGTTGGCGGCTATCCTCGCGGCAGGATCGTGGAAGTATACGGACCAGAAAGTTCTGGGAAGACTACGGTTGCCCTCCACGCAGTTGCTGAAGTTCAAAAGCGCGGGGGAACGGCTGCTTATATCGATGCTGAAAACGCACTGGATCCAGTCTATGCAACCCATCTAGGGGTTAACATTGATGATCTGTTGCTATCACAACCGGATACTGGTGAGCAGGGGCTTCAAATTACTGATGCACTGGTTACGAGTGGTGCCGTTGATATTGTGGTTATTGATTCAGTGGCTGCACTGGTTCCACGAGCTGAAATTGAAGGTGAAATGGGTGATGCCCATGTGGGTCTTCAAGCGCGATTAATGTCACAGGCCCTGCGAAAGCTTTCTGGGACAATTAGCAAAACAAAGACGATTGCGATTTTTATTAATCAAATTCGTGAAAAAGTCGGGGTTATGTTTGGTAATCCGGAAACAACCCCTGGTGGTCGTGCATTGAAATTCTATGCAACTATTCGATTAGAAATTCGGCGGGCTGAACAAATCAAGGATGGCACCAATATCATTGGTAACCGGGTTCGAATTAAGGTTGTCAAGAATAAGGTTGCGCCGCCATTTAAACGGGCGGAAGTTGATATTATGTATGGTAAGGGAATTTCTCAATCCGGTGAGCTTGTTGATATGGCTGTTGATAAGGATATTATTGACAAATCCGGTTCATGGTATTCATATGGCGAAGAACGAATCGGCCAAGGACGGGAAAATGCTAAATCATACATGGAAGAGCATCCTGATATGTTTAAGGAAGTCGAAAAGAAAGTCCGGGATGCTTACGGAATTCCTGATGATACCAAACCAGAGGAAAAATCAAAATCTACTTCGAAGACTGATACCAAAAAGACTACTAAGGCTGTCAAAAAAGATGAAGAAAAAGCTAATGCTACGGAAAATATTGATCTGAATATTGGCAAGTGAAAAAGCTCAATAATTGTATATTATTGCATAACCATAAAGGCATTCCTAAGTGAATGCCTTTATTTTTTCTGTCCTAAGATTGAGCACACTTGAACAAATCAGGGGGATAATGAGAAGATTTTAATAAAATGATTATCAGAAGTAGCGGTTTTTAGCTATTGCATATTATTCATTTTAATGTATAAGAAATCACAAATGCAATTATTTGAATTTCCTAACTATAAATGGTACTTTATAGTTGTTGATAGATGTAAGCGTATTCATGAAAGGATGATATATGATGAAGATTGGAATTCCAAAGGAAATAAAGGAACAAGAGAATCGTGTTGGAATGACACCAAGTGGTGTTGCTAATTTAATTCACGCCGGCCATGAAGTAATTGTTGAAGAAGGTGCTGGTGTTGGCTCGGGCTTCCCTGACGATCAGTACAGTACTGTTGGGGCAACTATGGGCAGTACAAATGATGCATGGAACGTAGATATGGTCATTAAGGTTAAGGAACCTTTACCATCAGAATATAAATACTTCCACGAAGGATTAATCGTGTACACGTACTTCCACTTAGCAGCAGATCCGGATTTAACCCAAGCATTGCTGGACAATAAAGTTACGGCTGTTGCGTATGAAACAATGGTTGGCCGAAATGGTGGCTTACCATTACTATTCCCAATGAGTGAGATTGCCGGTAGAATGTCAATCCAAATTGGTGCGCATTTCTTGGAGGAACCTCATCAAGGAAAAGGCGTTCTGTTGTCTGGTGTAACTGGCGTTCGTCGTGGTAACATCACGATTATCGGTGCTGGGACAGTTGGATTTAATGCCGCGAAGATTGCCGTTGGTTTAAGTGCCAACGTCACAATTTTGGATATTAATGCGCAGCGACTAGCTCAAGTCGACGATATCTTTAACGGTAAAATTCAAACCTTAATTTCGAATCCGCATAATATTGCTGAAGCAGTTAAAAATTCCGATTTGGTTGTCGGCGCTGTTTTAATTCCAGGTCATACAGCACCTAAATTAGTTACTGCTGAGATGGTTGAGAGCATGGAAAATGGTTCTGTAATTGTTGATGTGCCAATTGATCAAGGTGGTATTTTTGAAACCAGTGTTAAAGCAACGACTCACGATGATCCAATTTACATTTCTCACGGGGTTGTTCACTACACGGTTGCTAATATTCCGGGTGCGGTACCGAAGACCGCTACCGATGCATTATCAAGTGCAACTTTACCATACGCCGTTGAAATTGCTAATAAGGGATTAACTGAAGCTGCCAAGGATAATACCATTTTGACTGGGATTAATACCTATGAGGGTAAGATAACAAATCAAGCGGTTGCTGAAAGTTTGAATTTAACCTATGACAAGTTTAGCTAATAAAGTCGTCACAGTTTAGTAGAGGTTCTATTATGAAAAATAGTCGAATCAACATTGATTTGGTGCTTAAAAACGCCAAAGATAGTAAGCGGAAGCGGACACTCGGACTATTTGATCTTTCAATCATGGGCATTGGTGCCATTATTGGAACTGGAATCTTGGTTTTAACAGGAATCGTTTCCGCTACGGCTGCCGGTCCGGCTGTTGTTATTTCATTTCTGATTGCGGGCTTTGCAAGTGCCGTGGTGGGACTGTGTTATTCTGAATTAACAACCAGCATTCCAAACTCTGGCAGCGCCTATGTGTATGCTTGGGTAGCAATTGGGCAGCGAATGGCGTTTCTAGCCGGTTGGACGTTGCTAGGTGTGTATATTACGACGACGGCCATGGTTGCCAACGGCTGGACAGGTTACGTTAAGGCCTCGTTATCGGAAATTGGGGTCAACTTACCGACTTCATTGATTGCATCACCATCGAATGGTGGGATCATTAATTTGCCAGCGGTACTCATGATTCTGTTAGTCACGTTGATATTGACGAGGGGGACCAGTGAAAGTAAGTTTTTCAATAATACGCTGGTAATGATCAAGCTGGCAGTTATCTTACTATTTATCTTCGTTGCTGTTCAAGACGTTAAAACAAGTAATTGGACACCATTTATGCCCTTTGGTGTTCGTGGAATATTCACGGGAGCATCATTAGTGTTCTTCACTTTTCTTGGCTTTGATGCGTTAGCAACTTCAGCTGAGGAAACTAAGGATGTTCAAAAAACGTTGCCAAGGGCAATTATTATTTCCTTGGTTGTCGTAACGTCGCTGTACATTATTGTTAGCATGATTATGACGGGCGTGGTGAGTTATCGACAACTAAACGTTCCGGAGTCAATGGCATACGTATTAATGGCAAAGGGGCATATTGCAGCTGCTCAAATTGTCTCCGTTGGGGCCATTATTGGTATCTTGGCGGTTGTTTATGCGTTTGTCTACGCTGCTTCAAACATTATGATGTCAATGAGTCGAGGCGGTTTTTTACCCAAGAAACTAGCATCGATTAACAAATCCAGTAAGAGTCCTAATCGCGCACTCTGGTTGATTGGAATAATTGGGGCACTATTAGCAGGCGTGTCCAACGTTAAGCAGTTAGCAACGATTTCTAACGTTGGCTCACTGTGCGTGTTCTTTCTAATTTCGTTGATTGTTATTTTGCTAAGACGAGAGCAGCCAAACATTGAGCGACCGTTTAAATTGCCGTTTGGCTATACAATTCCAATATTGGCGATGATATTTTGTGCAGTGCTTTTGGTTAGCACAACCTTAGATGCCTGGATTACGTATCTTGTTTGGTTAGTTATTGGGGGATTAATCTTTATTTTCTATTCTCGTCACCATATTGATTTTGAGCAAGTGGCCTCAGGAGATGAAGATCAAGATAATGGGAAAAAAGATGCAGTAAGTCCCATCCAGTCAAACAATTAATAGCCAATTCAGAGTGGATTACAAAGTTGTTGGTTTCAATATACAGACAAAGAATCCGAATCTTCACTGGAGACTCGGATTCTTTGTTTGCAGTCCGTTTATAAAACAATTCCTTCTAACGATTCGCAATACAACGTTTGACATAAAGTAACGGCAGATCATGGCTATTTCCTATCATTGTTTTTTATAGCAATGTTAATTAATTGGGTTTTTGAACTCCTAAAATAAGGATTATTGCTTAATTAAGTTTATTGCCATATACAACTAATTACTAACACCGCAATAAGATGATTGACAGTAGTGCCAACAAACATTAAAATGAGAGTTGTGTCAATAATCAAATAACATCTTATAATTGGTTTAGAAAAAATAATCATTTTATGATGATTTGGAGGTGAAGCCATGAGTATGGCTGGAATAATCCTCGCAATCATCGCTATTATTGTTGTCGGTTTTGTTGGTATTATTAGTTTTATTATCGGTAAATCTACACAGCGGAAGATCCAAGAAAAAGATCTTGATGCGGCAAATGGTTCTGCAAAGAACATTCTAGTTGAAGCCAAGAAAAAGGCGGAGACAGTTGTTAAGGAAGCAACGTTGTCAGCTCAGGAAAAGAATCACCGTTATCGGTCTTCAGTTGAAAAGGAATTGAAGAATCGAAGAGCGGAGATTCAAAAGCAAGAGGATCGACTGTTGCAAAGAGAAGAGGCTCTTGATCGTAAGGATAGTGCTTTCGAACGAAGAGAAAGTACCTTAAACCGAAAAGAGCAAAAGATTAATCGGGAACAACAAAATTTAACTACACAACAAGAAGAAGCAAACTCACTAATTCAAAAGCGACAGGCTGAAGTTGAGCGGGTTGCCGCCTTTACTCAAGAAGAAGCCCGCAGCCTTATTATTAAAGAGACTAGCGAACAACTGGCTGACGAAAAGGCCCGAATGGTAAAAGAAAGTTACTATCAGGCACAATCAGAAGCCGATGAAAACGCGAAGAATTTAATTATTGAAGCAATCCAACAAAGTTCGGCAGACGTGGTTTCCGAAACCACGGTTTCCGTTGTTAGCTTACCAAATGAAGATATGAAGGGGAGAATAATTGGTCGAGAAGGCCGAAATATTCGAACGTTTGAAACGTTGACCGGAATTGATTTGATCATTGATGATACTCCACAAGCCGTTGTTCTGAGTGGGTTTGATCCAATTCGTCGTGAAGTCGCTAAGATGACTTTGGAAAAGCTAATTAAAGACGGTCGGATCCATCCAGCTCGGATTGAAGAGATGGTTGATAAGAGCCGTAAAGAGCTTGATGAGCGAATTCAAGATATTGGAGAAGAAACGCTGTTTGACTTAGGAATTCATTCAATGAGTCCAGAAATGATCAAATTAGTTGGTCAAATGAACTTTAAGATTTTTCACGGTCAGAATTTGCTTGGTCATTCAATTGAGGTTGCTAAGTTGGCTGGTGCCTTTGCATCAGAATTAGGTGAGGATGTTACTTTAGCTAAACGCGCAGGATTATTACACGATATCGGAAAAGCTGCCAATAATGGCGTTGAGGGGTCGCATGTTCAAGTTGGCGTTGATTTAGCCAAGAAGTATCATGAAAGCCCAGTTGTCATTGACGCTATTAAGGGCTATGAAGATGATCATAAGCCAGAATCAATTATTGCAGAATTGGTCGCTGTAGCTGGTAAGATTGCTATTTCACGACCAGGTGCTCATAGTGATTCGCTTGAGAGCTTTGTTCATCGGCTAGATAGTCTGGAAAAGATTACTGACGGCTTTGACGAGGTTCAAAAGAGCTATGCAATTCAAGCTGGTCGGGAAATCAGGGTTATTGCAAAGCCTGAAGATATTACCGATACACAAGCAATTGTACTTGCTCGAAGAATCAAACAAAAGATTGAAACTGAAATGAAGTATCCAGGACACATCAAAGTAACGGTGATCCGCGAAATTCGTTCAGTCCAATATGCAAGATAAAAGATCAGACATTCTGGTCTTTTTTCTTTTATAGATGTTAAACTTGTTTCAAATAAACTAGAAAGTATCGAGGAAAAGTTAATGCGAGTTCTTTTTATTGGCGATGTCGTTGGTAATATGGGGGTTCATATGATTGAATCCTATTTACCAAAGCTTAAACAAGAGATCAAGCCACAAGTAACTGTGGTAAATGGGGAAAATGCAACTTCTATGGGACGGGGGATTACCCTCAGCATCTATAAAAGAATGATGAGTGCTGGCGTGGACGTTGTGACCCTAGGCAATCATGCATGGAGTAATAATGAAATCTTAGACTTTATTGACGACACAAAGCGCCTCATTAGACCGTATAATTTCCCAAAACGGACGACACCTGGAAAAGGGTATACAATGGTTAACGTGAATGGCAGTCAGCTTGCTGTCCTTAACTTTCAAGGGCGGGTATTCATGGATAATTTGGACGACCCATTTGCTTTAGCTGATGAATTAGTGACCGAAATCCACAAAACTACCAACTGTATTTTTATGGACTTTCATGCTGAAGCAACCAGTGAAAAATTAGCGATTGCCAGGTACTTGGATGGTAAAATTTCAGCGGTTGTGGGGACTCATACTCACGTTCAGACTAACGATGCGCGTATTTTGCCGCAAAAGACAGGCTTTTTAACCGATGCTGGCATGACTGGACCTGCCGATGGGATGCTTGGAATGAAGCCGGAGAGTGTCATTAACCGGTTTCTCAACCAACGTCCCGCGCGCTTTGAAGTTTTAGAAACCGGCCGGGGGATTATTTCCGGCTGCTACATTGATATTGATAGCAAAACGGGTCACACCACTCACATCAAGACAGTGATGTTAAGCGATGATCAGATAAATTAATTGAATGACTGAGTTAGATTTAAGGGGACTTATAGCGTGGCAAAACAAGCACAAACACCAATGATGGTACAATATCAAAAAATAAAGGATCAGTACCCAGATGCGTTCTTGTTTTATCGTCTTGGCGATTTTTACGAGATGTTTAATGATGATGCAATCAAAGGGTCGCAGTTGCTAGAACTAACATTAACCAATCGAAGCCGCAACGCGAAACATCCAATTCCAATGTGTGGGGTGCCACATAAAGCGGTCAAAAATTATATTGATATTTTAGTTGATCAAGGCTATAAAGTCGCAATTTGTGAGCAGATGGAAGATCCCCGACTGACAAAGGGAATGGTTAAAAGAGAAGTCATTCAATTGGTTACTCCCGGGACCCAGGTAGATGTTGGTAGCGAGAATGCAAAAACAAATAACTACCTAACTGCGGTGGTTAGTAATGAAAACGGTCAAGAATTTGCGTTTGCGTATGTTGATTTATCAACGGGTGAACTTAAAGTGGCTGACTTGGCGAACCAAGCGGAACTTGTTAACGAGTTGGTTTCATTGCAGACTAAGGAAACGGTGGTTGATTCAAAGCTGCCAACTGGCATTCAAGAGACAATTAAGAAACTTGGTATTTTGCGTTCAACACAACCGGAATTACCGGTTAACGCTTCGGTGAGTTACCTTAGTCAAGATGTCGCTCAGCCACTCATGAGACGGGTTTTAAAAATGCTGCTGGATTATATCCAAACGACTCAAAAACGCAGTCTAAGCCATTTGAAGCGCGCTGTTGTGTATGAACCATCTGACTTTCTTGAGATGGACCATAATTCTCAGTACAACCTAGAATTAACGAGAAATATTCGTACTGGCAAAAAGTCAGGAACTTTATTGTGGCTGTTGGATCAAACTAAAACAGCTATGGGCGGTCGTAAGCTTAAACAATGGATTGAGCGGCCATTGGTTAACTCTAATAAAATTAATGAGCGCCACGATGCCGTCGGAATTTTACTGGATCATTATTACGAGCGAAATCAGCTTCAAGATGAACTGATTAAAGTTTATGATCTTGAGCGTCTTGCTGGTAGAATTGCATTTGGCAGCGTGAATGGTCGGGATCTCATTCAGTTAAAGACGTCTTTACAGCAAGTTCCTAAAATCAAATATATTTTGGAACAAATTGCCGATAAGAGTTTTAAGGATATGCTAACTAAATTGGTGCCATTAGATGATATCGTCAATAAAATTGAAACGGCTATTGTTGCTGAACCACCGATTTCAATTACTGATGGTGGGGTAATCAAGGATGGCTTTGACGACCAACTTGATAAGTATCGAGATGCCACTAATAATGGTCAAAAATGGCTTGCTGAGCTTGAAGCTAAGGAACGAAAAGTGACGGGGATTAATAACCTGAAAGTTGGGTTTAATCACGTGTTTGGTTATTATATTGAAGTGACTAAGGTTAATTTAAGCAAGGTTCCCGTCGACCGTTACCAACGTAAACAGACTTTAGCCAATGCGGAACGGTTTTCAACGCCTGAATTAAAGGAGAAGGAAGCATTAATTTTAGAGGCTCAAGAACAAAGCAAGGCTTTGGAGTATAAGCTTTTTGTTAAGATTCGAGAAGATATCAAAAAAACGATCAAACGAATTCAAGACCTCGCTGATGCAATTGCTTCGTTTGATGTTTTACAAAGTTTTGCGGCAGTCAGCGAAGAGTATCGCTTTGTTCGACCAACATTAACTAATCAGCATGAAGTTGCCGTGAAGGACGGCCGTCATCCGGTTGTTGAAAAGGTGCTCGGGCATCAACAATATGTTCCAAACAATGTTGAGATGGGCTCTGATACAAGTGTCCTATTGATTACAGGGCCCAATATGTCTGGTAAGAGTACTTATATGCGCCAGATGGCTTTAGCCGTTATCATGAATCAGATGGGCTGTTTTGTTCCCGCCAAAAAGGCTAAACTTCCCGTATTCGATAAGATATTTACCCGGATCGGGGCTGCCGACGATTTGATTTCTGGTCAAAGTACCTTTATGGTCGAGATGAAGGAAGCTAATGACGCAATTGAAAATGCGACGCCTAATAGTTTAATTTTATTCGATGAAATTGGCCGGGGAACAGCGACGTATGATGGGATGGCCCTTGCCCAGGCAATTATTGAATATGTTCATAATAATATTGGGGCTAAAACGCTCTTTTCAACTCATTACCATGAATTAACCACTTTAGACGAGTCGCTTAATCAGCTTCAAAATGTGCACGTTGGCGCGACAGAATCTAATGGTGAATTAGTCTTCCTGCATAAAATTCAACCAGGCCCTGCCGACAAGTCATACGGCATTCACGTTGCTAAACTAGCTGGGTTACCAAACAACCTCTTAAGCCGGGCAAATGATATACTGACTAAATTAGAGAAGCAAGCAGAAGATGACCAGATAGATCGGAATCGTCATGATAATCACCAAGTTCAGTCGGTGACGCCCAAAGCTGAAGAGGAGGAGCAGATATCATTGTTCCCGCTTGAAACGGTCGATGATAATCAGGCTGAGGTCGTATCAGATATTAAGAAGCTTGATTTGATGTCTAAGACCCCGATGCAGATTATGAATCAAGTTTACAAATGGCAACAGAAGATAAACAGAGAATAAGGTGATCTCTTTGAATAAAATTCACGAATTACCATCAATTCTAGCTGACCAAATTGCAGCAGGGGAGGTTGTTGAACGCCCTGCCTCAGTGGTTAAGGAATTAGTCGAAAATTCAATAGATGCTAACAGTACGGAAATTGATATTACGATTGAGGATGCTGGTTTAAAGCTTATTAAGGTTGTCGATGACGGTAACGGAATTGATGCTTCCCAAGTGGAGACAGCTTTTTTGCGGCATGCCACTAGTAAAATTTCCGAACAACGCGATCTTTTTCGGGTTCGAACGCTCGGCTTTCGTGGTGAAGCGTTGCCAAGTATTAATTCAGTTTCTAATGTCCGAATGAAGACATCAACGGGCAATGTTGGCACTGAAGTAGTCTATAAGGGTGGTAAGCTCATTGAGCAGAAAGCCGCTGAATCACGGAAGGGAACAACGGTCGAGGTTCGGTCGTTATTTTATAACACACCGGCTAGGTTGAAGTATTTAAGCTCACCTAATACTGAATTGGCTAAAATTTCTGACATTGTTAACCGGTTAGCACTCGGTCATCCAGAAGTTGCGTTTTCGCTTATGAGTAACGGTCGTGAATTGTTAAGGACATCGGGTCGAGGCGATTTGTTGCAGGTCTTAGGGGCGATTTATGGTGTTAAAACGGTCACTAAGTTAGCCCAAATTAAAGCTAATGACTTAGACATTAAGATAACGGGCTTTGTGAGCTTACCAGAGTTGACTAGAGCGAGTCGTAACTATATTTCTCTAATTTTAAATGGGCGCTTTATCAAAAATTATCCACTGACCAAGGCAGTTATTGAGGGTTATGGATCTAAACTCATGATCGGCCGTTTTCCAATCGCTGTCATTAAGATTAATGCCGATCCGGCTTTAATTGATGTCAACGTACATCCAACTAAACAAGAAGTTCGGATTAGTGATGAACCAGAAATTGGCCAATTAATTTCGGACGCAATTCGAAAGATGTTATCAGATAAGCAATTAATTCCTGATGCGACTCGTGACTTCCAAAAACGGTTTGATGCCTCTCCTAAACAGTTCAGTGTCTCAGTAGCCGACCAGGAGCAAACTAACCCGCCATTATTTGAGGCGGATGCTGCACCAGCTAGTGCAATTGATCAGCCTGATATTACCCCAGTGGTTGTGAAAACGAAGGATGACCTTAATAGTCCCCCAGTCGCTAAATTCGATGAGTTACTTCAAAGTGAACCAAGTTCCGTGCCGATTTTTGAGGCCGATAATCACACCCCAGTGCCACCAATCAGCCTTCTTAGCAGGCAACCTAAACCCAAGCAGGCTGAACTTGTCAGTGAAACCGGCTTTCCAGATTTAAGGTATATTGGTCAAGTTCACGGAACTTATTTGGTGGCGGAAACTCCTGAAAGTATGTACTTGGTTGATCAGCACGCTGCGCAAGAACGGATTAATTACGAACATTATCGAAAGGCAATTGGGGAAGTATCCGATGACCAACAGAAATTGTTGGTGCCAATCATTCTTGATTATGCGACTTCAGATTTTCTATTAATTAATGATCACTTGGAGTTACTGAATACTTTGGGAATCCATTTGGAACAGTTTGGGCAAAATAGTTTTATTGTTCGTGAACACCCAATGTGGTTTAAAGCTGGCCAAGAGGAAGATACAATCAAAGAAATGATTGATTGGATTTTAACCGATCACAAAATATCAGTGGCAGCTTTCCGGGAAAAAACGGCTATTATGATGAGCTGTAAGCGGGCAATTAAAGCTAACCATCACCTTGACGAACGGCAAGCCACTGCTTTGTTAAAGCGGCTGCCTGAGTGTGAGAATCCATATAATTGCCCTCACGGAAGACCAGTTCTTGTTAAATTTACTAACGAAGATATTGAAAAAATGTTTAAGCGAATTCAGGATCCGCATCACACTGATCAGGAAATCATCTAAATTTGTGTCGTGGTTTTTGCCGAGGTGTGCTAAAATTTAACAAGCAAACATATGTTTTAGTTGAAGAGGAGTTTCTGGCATGTTTGAGCTTTTAGATGGTTACGTGATAGATATTAAGCCAACTCACATCGTGTTACTTGTTGGTGGGGTTGGTTATTTGATTTATGCGTCTGATCCATACCGATTTACAATTGATAATGACAAGACTATTCGGGTCTATGTATATCAAGCCGTTAGCGATTCGGCAATCTTGTTATATGGCTTTCATGATATGGCAGATAAGCAGATTTTTGAAAAATTAATCGCTGTTTCTGGGATTGGTCCCAAGAGCGCGCTGGCAATTCTTGCTGGTAATGATCGGGATGGATTAATCTCCGCCGTTAAGAACAAGGATGTTAAATTTTTAACGAAGTTTCCCGGTGTTGGCAAGAAAACAGCTCAGCAAATTATTTTAGACTTACAGGATAAGTTGAATGATATTTCCGTCAACGGAGTGGTAACACAGACCGCTTCCTCGACAACCAAATCTAGGGAACTTGCAGATGCTTTATCTGCTTTGCAGGCACTTGGATATGGGGCCAAACAAATTGATGGCATCACAAGTGATTTGGAGATGAAATCCGGACTCACGACTGATGAATACCTGAGTTTAGGGCTTAAATTACTGACGCATTAAAAGGAGGATGATAATTTGACCAACCAAAAAGATGATCGCCTTATTTCTCCCGATAATGTGGATTCAGAAGAAACCAGCATTGAAAAATCATTACGACCGCAAACCCTTGGTGAATATATTGGCCAAGATGACGTTAAAAATAAACTCAATGTATATATTGAAGCGGCCAAACAGCGGGAAGAGTCACTTGATCACGTTTTACTGTATGGCCCCCCTGGATTAGGAAAGACTACGCTTGCAATGGTGATTGCCAACGAAATGGCAGTCAGCATTCGAACAACGAGTGGTCCAGCGATTGATAAGCCCGGTGATTTGCTGTCACTTTTGAATGAACTCCAGCCAGGTGATGTGTTGTTCATCGATGAAATCCACCGTTTGCCTAAAGTAGTGGAAGAAATGTTGTATTCAGCAATGGAAGACTTTTACGTCGATATCATCGTTGGTCAAGGGTCTGATGCTCATCCCATTCATTTTCCGCTGCCGCCCTTTACGTTAATTGGGGCTACTACCCAGGCTGGTGTGTTGGCAGCCCCGTTAAGAGACCGGTTTGGAATTGTTGAACATATGAACTATTACCGGGTCGCTGATTTGGAAGATATCGTGAAACGAACTGCCGATATTTTCCAAATCCCAATCCTTGAATCGGGCGCTCATGAAATTGCGTTGCGATCCCGGGGGACCCCGCGAGTTGCTAATCGATTGTTAAAACGGGTGCGCGATTTTGCCCAGGTATCAGACAAAACTAATATTGATCTGGAAATTGTCAAATACGCATTAAATAAGCTGAAGGTTGATAATCTTGGTCTTGATGACACCGATATTAAGTTGCTGACCACAATGATTAAATACTATGATGGTGGCCCCGTCGGATTAAATACGTTAGCAGCCAATATTGGTGAAGAAACGGATACGATTGCTGAGATGTACGAACCATACCTACTTCAAATTGGCCTGCTAAAACGGACTGCTAGGGGGAGAATGGTGACATCAAAGGCTTATGACCATTTAAATTACCCAATGCCCACAAAGCACGAAAGGGATTAATATAATGATAAAAAATTATACACTTGAAGACTTTGACTACGACTTACCACACGAATTAATTGCTCAAACGCCAATTAAAGATCGCGATGAATCCCGATTGTTAGTGTTAAACAAAGAGACTGGTAAAATGCAGGATCGGCGTTTTTATAATATCATTGATTATCTTAACCCCGGCGATGCATTAGTTATGAATGATTCAAAAGTAATGCCAGCCCGAATTTACGGTGTTAAGGAAGATACCGGTGCCAACATGGAAGTTCTGCTGCTTCATAATATTGAAGGTGACCGCTGGGAGACGCTAATGAAACCGGCCAAACGTGCCAAGGTTGGGACGGTTATTGATTTCGGTGAGGGCCAACTAAAGGCAGTTGTTACCAAAGAATTAGATCATGGCGGCCGTGAAATTGAATTCAAATATCAAGGAATTTTTATTGAAATCCTCGAACATCTTGGAGAAACGCCCCTGCCACCCTATATCAAGGAAAAGCTAGATGATCCTGATCGTTATCAGACCGTTTATGCTAAGGAGATGGGGTCCGCAGCTGCGCCAACTGCTGGCTTGCACTGGACTAAAGAACTATTACAAAAGGTTGCTGATAAGGGTATTCACCTGGTATATTTAACCCTTCACGTTGGCTTAGGGACATTTCGGCCAGTTGATGAAGAAAATATTGAGGATCATAAGATGCATAGTGAGTTCTATCGACTTTCCGATGAAGCTGCCGACACCTTAAATGATGTTCGCAAAAATGGCGGTAAAATTGTTGCAACGGGAACGACCTCGATTCGGACATTAGAAACGGTTGGAACCAAATTTAACGGTGAAATTCAGGCTGATTCTGGATGGACTGATATTTTCATCAAACCTGGCTATGAGTGGAAAGTGGTTGATTCATTTATCACGAATTTTCATTTGCCAAAATCGACGTTAGTGATGTTAGTTGCTTCGTTTACCGGTCGGGAAAATATTTTAAATGCGTATGAGCATGCAATTCAAGAAAAGTATCGCTTTTTCAGTTTTGGGGACGCGATGTACATTCATTAGCGCTGCGGATACTTGAGGACAACTTTGCAAAGCAGAAACCTGCACCTAAGTCTTCTCACCCAAAAATTCAAAACCAGGATTTCTGAGTGAGAAAACTTAGGATCCGGTTTCTAACCGCTTTGCTCCGTGCACTTTATTTTTAGGACAGCTTCTCCAGGCAGCAATCTGCGTGTAAGCACCCCCAGCAAAAATTCCAAACCCGGGAATTTCCGTTGGAGGAGACTTACACTTCGATTGCTAACCGCCTGGATCCGCTCACTTTATTTTTAGGACCGCTGTGCAAAGCAGAAGCTTGCACCTAAGTCATCTTGACCAAAAATCCAAAACCGGGATTTCCGGTCAAGATAACTTAGGCTCCAGCTTCTAAGCGCTTCGCTCCGCGCACTTGCAAGGAGGATTTTACATGCAACCAGCGATAACTTATCGCTTGATAAAGAAAGAGAAACACACTGGTGCCCGTTTAGGTGAGATTACAACGCCTCATGGGACTTTTCGAACGCCAATTTTTATGCCGGTGGGAACTCAGGCAACGGTAAAAACGTTGGCACCTGAGGAATTAGATCAGATGGGTTCGACTATCATATTAGCCAATACATACCACTTGTGGCTACGGCCTGGTGAAGATATTGTTAAAGAGGCTGGCGGTCTTCATAAATTTATGAACTGGGATAAGGGTATTTTAACTGACTCTGGCGGATTTCAAGTGTTTTCATTGGCTAAAAATCGGGATATCACCGAAGAAGGCGTTACCTTCAAGAATGAAATTAATGGTGCAAGGATGTTTCTTTCCCCGGAAAAAGCCATTCAGATTGAGAACGACCTTGGACCAGATATTATGATGAGTCTTGATGAATGTCCGCCATTCTTTGAGTCTTATGATTATGTGAAGAAGTCAGTGGCGCGAACAAGCCGGTGGGCAGAACGGGGGCTAAAAGCGCATCGTAATCCCGATTCTCAAGGACTGTTTGGGATTGTTCAAGGGGCTGGATTTGAAGATCTGCGCCAACAGTCTGCCAAGGACTTAGTGAGTCTCGATTTTCCGGGTTACTCAATTGGCGGCTTGTCAGTGGGTGAATCCAAAGTAGAAATGAACCGGATTTTAGAAGCAACGACCCCGCTGTTGCCAGAAAATAAACCGCGCTACTTGATGGGCGTTGGGGTCACAGATTCCTTGATTGATGGCGTGATCCGAGGTGTTGACATGTTCGATTGTGTTTTGCCAACTCGGATTGCTAGAAATGGTACCGTGATGACTTCCCATGGTCGGCTGGTAGTCAAAAATGCCAAGTATGCTAGGGATTTCACACCATTAGATGACCAATGTGATTGCTATGCTTGTCGAAACTACACACGGGCCTATATTCGTCATTTGGTGAAGTCAAACGAAACTTTTGGATTGAGATTATGTAGCTATCATAATCTTTATTACCTCATCCATTTAATGAAACGGGTGCAGCAAGCTATTATTGACGATAATTTGTTGGATTTACGGGCCGAGGTTTTTGAGCAATATGGTTACAATAAACCAAACGCAAAAAACTTTTAGCCCTAGACGGTTGACAAGTTATTTGGTAAAGTATTCTTATGAAAGTGTGGGTGAAAAGTATTGAATGGTTCTTCTAGTAGTTATCTCTCAATTTTAATGATCGTTGCCTTATTTGCTTTAATGTATTTCTTGATGATTCGACCACAACGTAAGCAGCAACAAAAGCGTCGTGAACAATTATCAAAGATTAAAGCTGGCGATCAAGTTGTTACCATTGGCCGATTGCATGGTGTCGTTGATGAAATCAACGAGGCTGAAAAAACGGTTACTTTAGACTGTGATGGCATTTATCTTGTCTTTGATTTAAGCGCGATTGCTCAAGTTAAGCAACCAGCAATTGCCCCAACTGCTACGACAGCAAATGACACTGCCAACGCTAAACCAAGTGAGGCTCCTGCTTCTGATGCAGCTGATGAAAATCAACCTGCTTCAACCCAGGGAAGCGATGCAGCAGATCAAAAGAACGATAATAAGTAAGTGATAAGTTTGTGGTTGGTAACAGAACGTTTTGTTTTGTCCCAACCATATTTTTTACCGTTAAGTAGAACATACGTTTGATTAAAACCAAGGGTTGATGACAATGGATACTTCTAATCGAAAAATTATTCACGTGGATATGGATGCTTTTTATGCCTCAATTGAGGAGCGTGAAGATCCGACGCTTAAAACTAAACCGTTGATTGTAGCTCGAGATCCAAGAACGACTGGGGGTCGAGGAGTCGTCGCAACTGCTAATTACAACGCTCGCCAGTTTGGAGTTCATTCGGCGATGAGTTCTCAAAAGGCACTCGAATTGTGTCCAAAAGCAGTTTTTCGATTTTCAGGATTTGACCTCTACCGGTCGGTTTCAGCTCAAATTCACCAAATATTTTACGACTTTACAGAAGCAGTTGAATCCGTGGCACTTGATGAAGCTTATTTAGATATTACGGCAAACAAACATCACATTTCGGATCCAATTCAGGTTGCCAGGATGATCCAGATAGCCATTTGGGAAGAGACCCGACTAACTTGTTCCGTTGGGGTTTCATATAATAAGTTTCTTGCCAAGGAAGCCTCGGACTATGCCAAGCCAGTTGGGATTACGGTTATTGATCAACGAGATGCGATTGAATTTTTAAAAAAGTTACCTATCGAAAAATTCCGGGGCGTGGGTAAGAAGACGGCTCCCAAGATGGAAGCACTCAAAATTGCAAATGGTGCCGACCTATTAAAATGGTCGCAAATGGATCTCATTAAACACTTTGGCAAATTTGGGTATGTTTTATACGAACGTGCTAGGGGCGTTGACCCTCGTCCTGTAGAATACCAGCGGATCCGTAAGTCGATTGGAAAAGAACGAACTTTTGGACCTGAGATTAGTACCGCAGCTGAAGTAGACAGCCAACTGCAAAGAATTGCTCAACTGGTTGTGAAGGCAATGGCTGACAAAAAGAAGCATGGTAAAACACTTGTTTTAAAGATTCGATATAAGGATTTTTCAACTTTCACTAAGCGGGTCACATTAGATGATTACATTAAGAATAGTTCCGCAAATTATTTTGCTCTGGCGAGTGACCTGCTGGCTGGAATGCCTGACATCTCAACTGGCGTCCGATTGCTAGGGATCACGATTACCAACCTGGATGATTTAACCTACGAGAATCTTTCTTTGAATTTATTTGATAAATCCAAGTTATAAAAATCTCGGTTTATCTTATTAATGTTTTAGGGTATACTGAAGTGTTCGACAATAAAGTAATGGAGTAAATAAATGTCAATTCAAGAACAAATATTAACTGCAATTAAACAATTCAAAACTATTATCATTCACCGACACAAGCGGCCCGATCCCGATGCTATCGGGTCTCAAATGGGCTTGGCACAACTACTTAAAGCATCATTTCCTGACAAGACGGTGCTTTGTGCTGGTAAACAGTATGACGGCTTCGATTGGTTAGGTAAAACGGATGAAATTTCTGATGAGCAATACGCAGAGGCACTTGTGATTGTCGTGGACACGGCTAATCAGCCCAGAGTTGATGACGATCGTTATAACAAGGGCAAAATGCTAATTAAGATTGATCATCATCCAAATGACGATGCGTTTGGGGATATCATGTGGGTTGAACCTGAATCTTCAAGTACCTCTGAGCTCATCTATGATTTCTTTGCCGCTTGTCAGGCAGAATTAACTTTGCCAGATGAAGGAGCTCGGCTGTTATATGCCGGAATTGTTGGCGATACCGGTCGGTTTATGTACCCATCAACTTCTTCTCACACGCTAGAAGTTGCCGCTAAGTTAACCGCTTATGATTTTTCTGCTAGCGATGTTAACAAAACAGAAGATGAAATCGATATTCCGCTTGCTCGACTCTCTGCCTACGTTTATGAGAATCTCACAATTCTTGATAGTGGCGCAGCATACTTAGTTCTTTCAGACAAAGTGCTAGAGCCATTTAAGCTTGGTGATGATAGCACGTCGGCTGTCGTTCCGTTACCTGGAAGAATTAAAGACGTCATTTCATGGGCAATCTTTGTTCAGCAAAAAGACGGTGGCTTCCGGATCCGGCTGCGCTCAAAGGGACCGGCTATTAATGAGTTGGCCAAACAATATGGTGGTGGCGGTCATCCGCTTGCAAGTGGCGCGGTCGTTGATGATGAAAAGCACATTAAGGGATTCGTCGATGATTTAAATAAGGTCGTTTCTAACTACAAGAAGTAGGAGATTATATGAGTAATTTTTCAGAGTTTCATTTAAAACCGTTTATATTAGCGGCACTTAAGGACATTGGCTTCTCAAAGCCAACGCCAGTTCAGGAAAAGTTGATTCCTAAAATCATGCAGGGAAGAGACGTTGTGGGGCAGTCCGCTACTGGTAGCGGTAAAACTCACGCGTTCTTATTACCGATTTTTAATCAATTAAATCCGGACGTTCACGAGGTTCAGGCGGTTATTACAACTCCTAGTCGTGAACTCGCTTACCAAATCATTGATGCTGCCAAACAATTGGCGAAACATAGTGATAAACCAATTTCAACGGGGGCATATGTCGGTGGAACCGACAAGTTGCGCCAAGAAAACAAGCTAAAGCGGGAACAACCCCAATTAGTTATTGGAACGCCCGGCCGGATTTGGGATTTAATTAAAAATGGCGGCCTCGATGTCCATACCGCTTCTCAACTCGTAATTGACGAAGCTGATATGACGCTCGATATGGGATTTTTAGACGTGGTTGATAATATTGCGGCTAGTTTTGGGAAGCACGTTCAAATGATGGTCTTTTCTGCTACTATTCCACAAAAGATTAACGTTTTCTTGCGAAAATACATGGAAAATCCAATCATTGAAGAGATTCCTGTTTCCTCAATCATCAGTCCGACGATCGACAATTGGTTGATTTCAACGAAGGGGCATGATAAGAACCAATTGATTTATCGCCTCCTAACAGTTGGGGAACCCTATCTAGTCTTGATCTTTGCGAATACTAGGAAACGGGTGGAAGAACTTAACGACTACCTGAAAAAACAAGGTCTCAAAGTTGCAATGATTCATGGCGGCGTTAAGCCCCGTGAACGAAAACAAATTATGCGCCGAGTTAAGAACCTCGACTTTCAATTTGTTGTTGCAACGGACTTAGCTGCTCGGGGAATTGATATCGAGGGCGTTTCTGAAGTTATCAATGATGATATTCCAACTGAAGATCTTGAATTCTTCATTCATCGGGTGGGCCGAACTGGTCGAAACGGCATGTCGGGAGTTTCAATTACCCTTTATTCACCAGACGAAGAAAAAGATGTTCAGGAATTAGAGAATATGGGAATTCATTTCAAGCCCAAAGCTTTGAGCAATCATGAGATTGTTGATTCCTACGACCGTCATCGCCGAAAAACCCACCGAAAGAAACACGATAAACTTGATCCAACGATGATTGGCATGATCAAAAAGAAGAAGAAAAAGGTTAAGCCAGGTTATAAACGTCGGATCAAGATGTCAATTGCTAGAAAAGATGAAATGGACAGGCGCGTTAAGAAACGTGAAGAAGCTCGGGCTGAGCGAAAGCAACGCAAAAACAGCTCATCTAGATACAAGTAAATAATTGACAGGATTTTAACAAAAACGTATAATTTTGGTATCTTAAGAATATGTTGATTGGATTTATTTTTTAGAAACGTTTTGGTTGATGCAAAAAACGACTTAAACCAATCAGTGCTCTCTTAACTATGAAAATAATTAAAACGCAACTCTACGTTATAGAGATTAAGTGGTTACGATAAACATCGTTGCAATCAGAGTGGTACCGCGTCAATCGGCGTCTCTGTTAGCAACGGTGTTTTATTTTGTTAAAGGAGAATGAATGATGAAGAATTTAAGCAGTGGTCAAATTAGACAACTATTTCTAGACTTTTTCCAAGAAAAGGGCCATACAATTGAGCCAAGTGCTTCGTTAATTCCAGTAGAAGACCCGACGTTATTGTGGATCAATTCTGGCGTCGCAACAATGAAAAAATATTTTGATGGTTCAGTTGTCCCTAAGAATCCGCGAATGACGAGTTCACAAAAGAGTATTCGGACGAACGATATTGAAAATGTCGGCAAAACACCCCGTCATCACACGTTGTTTGAAATGTTGGGGAATTTTTCGGTTGGTGACTATTTCAAAAAAGAAGCAATTACTTGGGCCTTTGAATTGTTGACCTCACCTGAGTGGTTTGGTTGGGATAAAGAAAAGCTTTACATGACAGTTTATCCCAAAGATACGGATGCTAAAAAGTATTGGGAACAGGTTGGGGTAGCCCCGGACCACATTATTGAAATTGAAGATAACTTTTGGGATATTGGTCAGGGACCTTCTGGACCTGATTCAGAGATCTTTTATGATCGTGGCGAAGATTTTGATAACTTACAATCAGATGATCCCGAAAATTACCCTGGTGGTGAAAATGATCGGTGGCTTGAAGTCTGGAACATTGTTTTTTCACAGTTTAACCACACCCCACAAGATACTTATGAACCACTTCCTAGAAAAAACATTGATACTGGGATGGGGCTTGAACGGGTTGTGTCAATCTTTCAACATGCGCGAACAAATTTTGAAACTGATTTGTTCTTACCGATGATTAGAGAAACCGAGAAGCTCAGCGATCATAAGACCTATGGTACTAGCAAGCAAGATGATGTGGCCTTTAGAATTATTGCGGACCACGCTCGGGCAATTACGGTTGCCATTGGCGACGGCGCGCTACCGTCAAATGTCGGCCGTGGTTACGTTATTCGTCGTTTGATCCGGCGGGCAATTGTGAATGGTCAGAGATTGGGCATTAATCAGGCTTTCTTGTACAAGTTAGCTCCGGTTGTGGGGCAGACCTTGGAATCATATTATCCCGATGTCTTGAAGCAGAAGGACTATATTGCTAAGGTTATCCGGTCTGAAGAAGATCGGTTTAACGAAACTTTGGCTGACGGGTTAAAATTGCTGAACCAAGTGATCGATGATGCTAAAACCAATCATCAGACCATTATTGATGGCCCGACAGCATTTAAGCTATACGATACTTACGGTTTCCCAGTTGAGCTGACCCAAGAAGAAGCTGCTGAAGTCGGGTTAACGGTTGATGAAGCTGGTTTTGAAACTGAAATGCAAAAGCAAAAAGACCGCGCACGCAATGCCCGTAGCGGTGCTAAGTCAATGGGCGTACAGCGAGATCTCTTGCTGGAAATCAAGACTAAAAGTGACTACGTTGGCTATGATACCCTAGATGTTGACCATGCTAAAATTGAAGACATTGTCGAAAACGAAAAACTGGTCAACCAATCAAAGGGCGGCACGGTTGAAGTTATTTTTAATAAAACACCATTCTACGCTGAAATGGGTGGTCAAGTTGCCGACCGCGGGGTTGTTCTTGATGAAGAGGGAGACAAGGTTGCTGATGTGGTTGATGTGCAGCACGCGCCAAACGGCCAAAATTTACACACATTAAAGACCCAAGAGCCACTTATTAAGGGCAATGAGTATCACTTAGTTGTTGATAAACTATTCCACAGCCGGGTTGAAAAGAACCATACGGCAACTCATTTGCTTGATCAATCACTCAGAAACGTTTTGGGCGGTCATACTCAGCAAGCAGGTTCATTAGTTGAACCGAATTACCTGCGATTTGACTTTAATCACTTTGGCCAAGTGACCCAGGCAGATTTGGAGAAGGTTGAGAACATGGTTAACCGCCAAATCTTCAATGAAATTAACGTTGATACCGTTGTGACCGATCCTAAGACGGGTAAAAAAATGGGAGCAATTGCGCTATTTAGCGAAAAATATGGTGACAAGGTCCGAGTCGTCAGCGTTGGTGATTTTTCCGTTGAATTCTGTGGTGGTACGCATGTGAAAAATACCAGGGAAATTGGCCTGTTCAAGATTGTTTCTGAATCTGGTGTTGGGGCCGGAATTCGTCGAATTGAAGCTGTTACGTCAAAGGATGCTTTTAAACTTTTAAATGATCGAAACAAGGAACTTAATCAAATCGCCGGTGGCTTAAAGGTTAATCAGCTTAAAGATGTACCGACTAGAGTTGTCCAGCTTCAAGATGAAATCAAGGCACTGCAACAAAAACAACAGACCTTGGAAGCAAAATTGGCTGGCCAACAAGCTCAAAACGTATTCAACGACAAAAAGCAGGCTGGCAAAAATACGATTATTACTGGCATCATCAAGGATGCTGGGATGGATCAGCTTCGGCAGTTGGCAGATACGTGGCGTTCAAAGCAACTTTCAGATGTATTGGTTCTGGGAACGGGTAGTGGTCAAAAAGCTAACCTCATTGTTGCAGTTACGGACGACAAAGTTAAGAGCGGCTTAAAGGCCGGGGATTTGATTAAAGCAATTGCCTCTAATATTAAGGGAGGCGGTGGCGGCCGGCCAAATATGGCTCAAGCTGGTGGTAAGGATCCTTCTGGCCTTGATCAAGCAATGAAGGCTGCCGTTGATTGGTTGACTAACAAATAATTATTACACTGCGATTACATGTCGATTACATTGCCTCTCTTGATTGTAGTTTTACGGATAATCAGTTAGAATTAATACAAATGACCGTATGTCATAGAGGTGAATCGTATGAGTTCGTTAGATAAAACAATGTTTTTTAATTTTAATGAAGATCAACCAAAGGACGTTAGGGATACGTTACTCACTGTGTATGCTGCACTAGAGGAAAAAGGGTATAACCCTTACAATCAAATTGTTGGGTATTTGATTTCTGGTGATCCGGCATATATTCCTCGTAATTTAGATGCTCGTAATTTGATTCGCAGGCATGAGCGCGATGAGATAATCGAAGAATTAGTGCGTTTCTACTTGGATAATCATCCAAGCAATCACCCAACAGAAACCAAAAAGGGTGAAAAATGAGATTAATGGGACTAGATGTTGGCTCCAAAACCGTTGGGGTTGCTGTCAGCGACTCACTTGGCTGGACATCACAAGGGGTAGAAATAATCCCGATTGATGAAGAGAATGAACAATTCGGTTTAGATCGAGTTGCCGAACTGGTTAGTCAATACGAAGTTAACGGGTTCGTTGTTGGTTTGCCGAAGAATATGAATAACTCACTGGGGCCAAGAGCGGAGGCTTCGGAACAATATGGTAAACGTTTAGAAAAAAAGTTTGACCTTCCCGTAGATTTTGAAGATGAACGTTTAACGACCGTTGAGGCTCAACGAATGCTGACTGAAGAAGCAGATGTTTCCCGCAAGAAGCGCAAGAAAGTTATTGATAAATTAGCGGCAGGCTTGATATTACAGAATTATTTAGACCGAAAAGGAAAATTAACGAAAATTTAGTGAGGTATGCAAATTATGGCAGACGAACCAGTACAACAACAAATTACATTAGTTGATGACAACGGCGAAGAAACATTATACGATGTGTTGTTCACATTCAAATCAGAAGACTTTGATCGCTCATACATTTTAATTTATCCCGCAGGCAAGAGTGACAATGAAGAAGTCGAAATTCAAGCATATGCCCTTCCTAAGGGTGATGATCCGAGTGATCCCCAAGGTGGCGAGCTTCAGGCTATCGAAACTGATAAGGAATGGGACATGATTGAGTCAGTTCTGAACACCTTTTTAGGTAAAGATGGCGATGATCAAGATGAAGAAAACAACGATGATAATCAGTAATTAGATTGATATCGTCATTTGATCGAAGGGATTGAGAACAAAGCGTCAGTTTTGTCTCAGTCCTTTTTAATTGATTTTTTTAGGATGTGAGTGAATGATTAACAGTGAAAAACGACGATTTAAAACAACGATCGCTGGTAAAGATTATGTATTGGTTGGTAATGGCACGGTTGCTCATATGCAGGCCGTTAGTGATTTATTGAATGAGCAGCTTGACCAATTGAAAGATGCGATGCCAAACGCATCTGAGGAACAACGAGCGATTTTAATTGCGTTTAATGCAATTTCCAAACAATTTGAAATTGAAGAGCGGGTTTCAAAGGACCATCATGAACAAGCAGACGAGGTATCAAATCCAAAGGGTTGATGTAATTGATATTTAGTATTGGGATTTTCTTGATTTTAATAACTGGATTTCTCAGGGGGCTTCATCGTGGACTGGTTATCGAATTATTTAATCTAATTGGGTTTGTGGCTGCAACGGTGGTCGCAATTCTGTTTACCCAACCACTGACTGATTTGATTGATCAGGTTGTTTCCAACCAGTTGGTTAATTCACGGATTGACTTGCTGATCAAATGGCTGATTTTTGCCGGACTATTTTTACTGACTTCTAAATTGGTCCGAGTAATCAGAAATGCGATCAGGCCGATTACCAAGCTGCCAATTATTAGCCAACTTAATGGTTTGCTCGGTGGTGGTATCAACCTCATTTCACATTATTTGTTGATTTTTATCCTGCTTAATTTTTTGATAATATTGCCAAGCCAGGTCATTCATCAGCAATATAATCAATCTTCAGTTTCTCAATGGATTGTAACTCAAACACCAATTTTGTCGGATAAAATGATTCAAATTTGGGATAGGAATGGTAGTAAGGTGACGATATGAACGAAAAAGTATTAGAGACATTAGAATATGGCAAAATCAAACAGCAGTTGGCCGGTTTTTTGACGACTGATCGAGGCAATGAATTATTGGATAATTTGCGGCCTAGTGCTGATTTTAAGGTGGTTAACGACCGCTTAAACGAAACGGCAGACGGCGCAGATATTGTCCGCTTGAAGGGTGAAATCCCGATTCCAAAGCTTAGTGAAATTTCCCCTTATATGAAGCGGCTGCGGATTGAAGAGGCTTCACTGAGCGGAACTGAACTTGCGCATATCACCAAATTGTTGCGTGCCGTTCAGATAGTGAGTGCTTTCTTTGATGATTTAAAAGCTGAAGAAGTTAATTTAAGAATCATTACTGGCATTGTTGATAAGTTGACATTAATGCCAACCGTGACCAAGCGGATGATGACATCAGTTGATGACGATGGGCGGGTGTTAGATTCTGCATCCTCGGAACTAAGGGCGATTAGAAAATCAATTAGTCGTACCCAAACCGACATTCGAACTAAGATGGGTAAATTCATTAAAGGCTCAGATGCAAAGTATTTAAGTGAGCCAATTATTACTGTTCGAGACGACCGGTTTGTGTTGCCAATTCGGGCTGATTACAAGCAGAATTTTGGGGGCATTGTTCATGATCAAAGTGCTTCGGGACAGACCCTTTACGTCGAACCCAGTAATGTTGTTGAAATGAATAACCAATTAAGGCGTGATCAGCTTGCTGAAAGGGCTGAAGTTCGACGAATATTAGGTGAATTAACCAACCTCTTGCGGCCATATCGAAACGAATTAATGACGAATATGAACTTGGTGGGCCAGCTTGATTTCGTAAATGCAAAGGCCAAGTATGCTCACCAGACTGGAAGTATTCAGCCTCGTATTTCTAAAGACAACGTTGTTAATTTACGTAAAGCCCGACATCCGATGATAGACCGGGATAAGGTTGTTGCTAACGACATTGAAATTGGTGATAAGTACAGTACGATTATCGTAACCGGACCAAACACTGGTGGAAAAACTATCACGATGAAGACAATTGGGCTATTGCAGTTAATGGGGCAATCTGGTTTATTTATTACTGCTAATGAAGATAGTCAAATTGGGGCTTTTGATGAGGTGTTTGCTGATATTGGTGATGAACAATCCATCGAAGCTAACTTGAGTACCTTCTCATCACATATGGATAATATTATTTCAATGTTGGATAAGATTTCTAACAATAGCTTGGTATTACTTGATGAATTGGGAGCTGGAACCGATCCAAAAGAAGGGGCTGCGCTTGCAATGGCGATTATTGATGCCATTCATGCAACGGGGTGTGAACTGATTGCAACGACCCACTACCCAGAATTGAAAGCATTTGCGTATAACCGTTCCGGGATTATCAACGCTTCAATGGAATTTGACGTTAACACATTACGCCCAACCTACCGCTTTTTAATGGGGATTCCCGGGCAAAGTAACGCACTTAATATTGCTCAAAAGCTGGGGTTTCCCAAACAGATAATTGATAATGCCCGATCGTTTACTGATTCGAAAAATCAGGATATCAATAATATGATTGCCGAATTAACTGCTCAAACTAAGCGGGCTCATGACGAGGCTGATCAACTGCAAAAACAACTTGCTGAGTCCACAAAATTGCATCAAGAACTAACCAATCAGTTTAACAAGTATCAGGCTCAAAGAGACCGGCTAACGGAACAGGCTCAGGAGAAGGCTAACCGAGTTGTCGAAGAAGCTAAACAGCAGGCTGATAAAATTATCGCCGACCTTCATCAAAAACAAAAACAAATTGGTAAGGTTGCGATTAAGGAAAACGAACTCATTGATGCTAAGGGAGAACTTAATAAGCTGGAAGTTGCCCCGAACCTCAAAAAAAATAAGGTTCTAACTAAAGAAAAAGAAAAACACAACTTTCATACCGGAGATGATGTGCTGGTTAAGTCCTATGGTCAGCAGGGAACGTTGATCGGTAAAGAAAAAAATGGGACTTGGGATGTTCAAATAGGGATTCTTAAGATGAAAATCGATGAAGCAGATATTGAAAAAATTGCTGCCGATAAACAATCGAAACCCCAGTATCAAACCCACGTTTCCAGAACACGGTCTAGCGGAATTTCCCCTACGTTGGACTTGCGCGGGCATCGTTACGAAGAGGCGATGTTTGAATTAGACAGATACATTGATTCGGCTTTATTAGCTGGTTACCCGTCGGTTACAATTATTCATGGTAAAGGTACGGGAGCACTCAGAAAAGGCGTTACGGACTATTTAAAGCGCAATAAACGTGTAAAGAGCTTTGGCTACTCCGCCCCGAATGCTGGTGGCGATGGCTCCACTATTGTTAAATTTTAGAATTAATTGTGTGCAATTTGTTTGCATTTTTTGGGATACTTGTTAGTATTAATTTATTAGAAGATGGGAGTGTTTAGAATGGTTAAAGAAACAACAGATCAAACTTTTGAAAATGACACTGCTCAAGGTGTTACTTTGACGGACTTTTGGGCAACTTGGTGTGGGCCTTGCCGGATGCAGTCACCAGTTGTTGAAGAGTTAGCCGATGAAATGGATAATGTGACGTTTAATAAAATGGACGTTGATAAAAACCCGAATACGCCTTCTAAGTTTGGCATCATGAGTATTCCGACTTTACTTGTTAAGAAGGATGGTCAAGTTGTCGATACAATCGTGGGCTACCACCCAAAGGAACAGCTTAAGAAAGTATTGGCACAATATACTGACTAAGCGAGTTGCTGAATTGGGATGGATGTTGAACTTTAAAAACTAATATAGCAGCTATCCTGGCTTTGAGGATAGCTGCTATATTAGTTTTGAGGGCTTTACAGATAAACTTACTTGAACTTTTTTGGCTGTGTTACTCACTGTCAGGGTGATCAGTGTTATTTGTTTTTTCAATAATCTTGAAAATTTCAGAGGCTTCTTGACCGTCGTTAGGCTTATCTTTACTTAGAAAAGTTGTGATTAATACCAGTCCCTTTGACTTATTGACTTTTTCAATTTCTGATTCCGTTTGTTGATCAAGGATATATTGGCAGCTTTGAGCGATAAACCCTGATTCAAGGTAGAAGTCAGGATCGGAGAAGAGTGATAAGCGGTTGGCAACAATCTCACCACTTAATTCCCAGCTAATTTGGCTGGTTGTCCTTTTTAATAATTTTAAGTCTCCAAGCTTAAATTGCTTAAAGAACGTTTCTAGGTCCTCATAAGTTGCCAAGCGGTGGGTTCTTGATAACCGCTTGCCGGCCCAGTAAGAAATTTCGTGTGAATCGTTGCCTAAGATACTTGGTAGTAGGTCATCTCTGATGAGCCCTTGTCCCAATAGGTTGGTTAAGTTGTTGTTTTTTAACAATGTTTGGTATGCTTCATTATCCATTTTTTAATCTCCATCAGTGCAAAATGTAATAATGTTATTATACAATATATTTATTAAGTCTGTTTTGTTAGTTAACTATCTTTGTTTTATTGTAAGATAAGTCCATTAACAACGAGGGAAGAAGGGATTTAGGTGGATAATCGTCCAATTGGCGTGATGGACTCAGGGGTTGGCGGACTCACCGTTCTAAGACAGATTGTTAAATTGCTGCCAAATGAATCATTTATTTTTGTTGGCGATCAAGCAAATTTACCATATGGTCAAAAGAGTTCTAAAAAAGTCAAATTATTAACAAAACGGATTGCTGATTATCTGATTAAAAGAAACGTCAAAATGTTTGTTATTGCCTGTAACACGTCAACTGCCGCTTCGCTGGAATATTTACAACAAGTTTTGCCCATTCCAGTCATTGGCGTGATTGCGCCTGGAAGTGAAGCTGGTGTGAGGGCGTCGACGACTGGCCAAATTGGGGTGATTGCGACTAATGGTACGGTAAGGTCTGGGGACTATCAGCGGTTAATAACGCAATTAGATCCTAACAGTACCGTTTATTCACTGGGGTGTCCAGAGTTCGTAACGATGGTTGAACAGGGTTTAGCAGGCACTCAAGCGGCTCAAGTTGCAGTTAACAATCGATTAGCTTATTTTAGTGATTTGCCAATTGATACCTTAGTTTTGGGGTGCACCCATTTTCCGGTGTTAGCTCAAGAAATTAAAAATGTTGTGGGTGATCAGGTTTCGTTAGTGGACCCAGGCATCGCCACTGCCCAAAAAGTGGCTGTGTATTTGAAGCAGCATGACCAATTTACTGATCAAACCAGTAACATTGATAATGAGTTCTACACAACTGGTGATCAGAAGAAATTTGCGATAATTGCAGATCATCTTCTAGGGAAAAAGGTTACTGCCGATCATTTAGATATTTGAAAGGACTGACTCATAATTGAAACGACCAGACCAAATTGTCATTGCCTCTAAGAATGCTCATAAGATCGTTGAATTTGAAGATGCATTCAAGAACACGGGTATTACGATCAAATCATTACAGCACTTTCCAGATGCCCCAAATGTTGACGAAAGCGGGAAGACTTTTGCTGACAATGCAACGCTGAAGGCCAGTGCGATCATGAAATATACTGGTCAGGCAGTCATTGCTGACGATTCAGGATTAGTTGTTGCTTCATTGGATGGTGATCCCGGTGTTCACTCTGCTCGTTATGCCGGGGATCATGATGATGCGGCGAATAATGCTAAACTTCTTAAAGAAATGCAAAATAAAGCGAATCGGGATGCCTATTTTGAATCAGTTCTGATATATTTGACACCAGAAGGAGACAAAGTTGAAGCTTCTGGCCGTGTAAATGGACAGATCTTAACTTCGCCGCGTGGTAATAATAACTTTGGTTATGACCCACTCTTCTACGTTCCAGAAAAGCAAATGACACTAGCAGAAATGACAACTCATGATAAAAACATGATTAGCCATCGCGGTAGGGCCATTAAGCAGTTGATAAGCAAATTACTAGGGTTGTGGGATTAATGAAAATTGTTGCCGTTAGTGATAATCATGGTGATCGAAAAATCATTGAAGCGATTGTGGATAAGTATGCTGGTAATTTTGATGGCATTTTTCATTGTGGGGATTCTGAATTTTCACAGGATGACCCTTTAATCAACAAACTCCACATTGTCGTTGGAAATATGGATTTTAGTGAATTTCCAACGGATGAAACGAGTCGAATTGATGATGAACAGGTGTTAGTTACTCACGGCCATCTACAAGATGTTAACAATGGTTTGTTGAACCTAGAATTATTTGCCCGCAGTAAAAATGCAACGATTGTTTTGTTCGGTCATACCCATCAGCTTGGCGTCACACAGGATAACGGCGTCCTTTTCGTCAATCCGGGAAGTATTTCTTATCCACGTGGTCAATATGCGTCAATTGGTGGGACATACGCAGTGATTACTGCCGATGCCGAGCATTATCAAGTTCAGTATTATAGCCGTAGTCTTGAGCCAGTAAACAAGTTGCAATTTCTGTTTACAAAATAAAAAGGAGACCTTATTCATCAATGATTGATAAGCCAATCGAAACTGTAATGAGGGAAAGCAAACGGGATATTCTAATTCCGGCCGATTTAGTTGCAACAGTTAACGAAGACAATAATCTTCAGCATGTTTTCCTAGTGCTCACTAAAATTAAATATGCTAAAATTCCTGTGTTGGATAAGCAGAATCACTTTAAAGGGTTAGTCTCATTGTCAATGATTGCCGAACAGATGCTTCAAGATACGGGAATAACGACGAGACCACTCGAGAGTATGAAAGTGAAGCAAGTGATGCAAAAGAAAGTGCCGACAATCTATGAACGAGATAATTTAGAAGCAATTTTACGTTATCTAGAGGATGAGAACTTTTTACCGTATGTGGATAGTAATAATGAGTTTAAGGGGATTATCACCCGTCGTGAAATCTTTAAAGAACTTAATTATTTGGCACACAACTTTTCAAAACATTACATTGCTTTGCCAGTTTATATGCAAAGCAAACAGAAGCTTGCCGGTAAAGCAAGCGTGAGTAGCTGATAAATCACAACTTAAGCAAAGTATTTTGCAAAAGAATAGGTTAAAGTGAAATTTTAAGAAGCAAACTGGGACGGTAGGTGATTTGATCCCAGAGTTTAAGCAAATAGCGCAATCATTCCTGGTTTTGGAGTGATTGCGCTATTTGCTTAAATGGCAGCATTCAGTAAGTTCGACGTCGTTCACTTATCTCTTTTGTCATAAACTGAAAAGGGGTTTTACTTGTTGGTCGGAGCCCCAGGAATAACGACTGGACTGCTTGGCAGGGAAATACCATTTTCATTTAATTTTGAGAGATATTTTGCTAAGAAATCATGAGAAATTTGGTACTGAGCGCCATTCTTAGTGGTAATGTTTACCTGGACGACGAGTTTGCCATCTGGTAGATTGACGGTGCCGATTACTTTAGGGCGGCCAATGATATCTGGATATTGGTTAACTTGGTCATCATTGACCTCATTAATCAGTTTGATCACCTTATCAATTGGCGTCTCAGGAAGAATACCTACTTGAACCATTGCCGTCATATTATTGCGCGACATGTTAGAAATCGTTGTAATTGTTCGGTTCGGAATGAAGTTTAGCGTGCCGTCGTCGGCAACAATTTGAGTTGTGCGTAGGCCGACTGAACTGATCGTTCCCCGAATTGTGTTGATTTGAACATATTCGCCAACTTCAATTTGTTTTTCTAGTAAAATAAAAAAGCCACTCACAATATCGGTAACAAACCCTTGAGCACCCAGGCCAATTGCCAGGCTGAAGATCCCAGCACTTGCAATTAGGGTGCCGACTGGGACACCAATGGCGGATAGAACTGAATAGATCCAGAAGAACCACAAGCAATATATAAGAATATTCATTGTTAAGGTATGGAATGTTTTGATTCGTTTTTCCGTTACGGTATTTTTATATTTTTCCCGGTAACGTTTGAAGAAGTGGTTAATTAACGATTTTCCAATACGGCGACAAACTAACATCAAGATTGTAAGCAGTAAGACAATGGCAGTCTTTTGCGAGACGGTGATGAGTAACTTTCGCCAATCAAATAAGTTAAAATAATGTTGCCAGTTAATTGATAGAATGATTAATCCGATTGTATCTCTCATTATTGGCTCCCCAATTCTTTAATATACATCCATATTAGCAAATCAAATCAGCAATTAAAACCGCCGCAATGAAAAACAATTTCATTGTCAAAGCCTGATGGGAATGCTATTCTTAAGTAAATTGTTGCACAAGGAGGAATATTGATGACAGTTGGGCAAATCGCTGGTCTTATCGCGGCAATCGCGTTTTTATTACTGGTCATTTTTATTGGATTATTCTTAATGAAAGTTAGTAAAACGATATCAGAAGTTAATTCGTCCGTTCGATCGATGACAAGCAATATTGACGTCATTACAAAGCAAACAGACAAAATAATGGCAACATCTAATAGTTTAGTCAAAGACGTCGACGAAAAATTAAATATTGTCACGCCGGTATTTCAAGCCGCTGCTGATTTAGGCGAAAGTGTTTCAAGTTTAAACAAGGCGACCCAGAATTTGACTGGTAAGGTTAAAGAAACTGGGAAAAAAGGGGTAACGGCTGGAATTGCTGGTAAGTTTGGTAAATCCGCATGGAATATGTACCGAAATCATCGCCATTCTAAAAATCATTCAGCAGAATAAATAAGGAGGTCATTTAAATGGGTAAAAAGCTTGTAGGTGGTATCTTCGCTGGTTTGTTGGGAGCAGGATTATATGCTGCTTATCAGAAATTGGATGAGGATAAGAAGAATCAAATGAAGAAAAATCTTCGTGAGAAGTCTGATGAATTGCGTGATCGGGCAGTTGATTACGCCTTTTATGCCAACGATGCAATGAGCGATTTTAAGGACGTCGTTAAAGATGAGGTGAACAATGCAAGGGACAATATGAAGGATGCTTCTGATAAATTTTCAGAGAAAGCCAAGGATTATTCTGGTACTGACACTTCAGCTGACGATGAAATTAAGAAGAACCAGGATGATATTGTCGTCGATGCAGCCGATGCATTCAAAAGTTCTGGCATTCCGAGTGCTGATGATGACTTAAATGAGCAAAGTGATGAAGTGAAGAAGGATGATTCAGCTGCATCAGATGCTTCAACTCCTGATGGGGATGGTTCCCAGGATAAATAGGTGAATTGTGTTCCCTTTTGTGTAACTAAATAGTTGAAATGAGAAAACGGATCCGGCAAAGTAATTGCAACGTACTTTGGCGGATCCATTTTAATTTGATTAATTAATTCTCAACGTAGCGTAATTCTTTAGTTGTGTGCGTAAACGGTTCACAGCCGGTTTCTGTTACGTGAACGCAATCCTCAATTCTGACGCCGGCAACGTTTGGAATGTAAATACCTGGTTCGATGGAGAAGCACATCCCGGGTTGCAGTTCCATCTTATTGCCCGCCATGATTGATGGGAACTCGTGTTCACTCATCCCCATCCCATGACCTAGTCGGTGAATAAAGTAGGCACCATAGCCGGCCTTAGCAATTACGTCTCTTGCAATCTTATCGAGTTCCTCTGCTGTTATTCCGGGCTTAACAGCATCCTGAGCTGTTAACTGGGCTTCTAAACAGACCTTATAGATGTCCATAGACTTCTCATCTGGTTTGCCAACCGCGATGGTTCTTGACGCATCACTAATATAGCCTTGCCAGACCGTCCCCAAATCAAATAACACAAGTTTATTATTCTCAATTTTTTTCTCACTCGTTGCCCCATGAGGTTCTGCAGCGTGAGCAGCTGATTGGACAAGTGATGGGAAGCTAAGTTCCATAATGCCGTTTTGCATAAGCGCATATTGTAGCTCAGCGGCAACTTGATCTTCTGTCTTGCCAGCTTGGACGGCTTCAAATCCCTTTTGTAATGCAAAATCATCCCATTTACCAGCAACCTTTAGTTTTTCAATTTCATCATTGGATTTGATTAACCGCATTTGTTCAATGAATGGGGTCAGGTTTGCTGAAAAGTCGCTTGTTGGGAATAATTGTTGGAGACTCTCAAGCCGTTCAACGGAAAGTTGCGCCTTTTCAATGGCAAATTTTGTATGGTTGGTATTTTTAGCCTTAATGTGGTCGGCAATCATTTTCCATGGATTTTCATGATCCAAGTAACCATAAACTGGACTTGTCCAGCCGGTATCTTTAATGGCTTCGGTTTCTAGTGCAGGTCCAAATAAAAACGGATCGCTCTCTTTGAAGACGACTAACATCAGTACGCGTTCCGCTGGGTCACTATAAAATGTCGTTAGATATTGAATAGTCTTGGGGTCGCTGATCAAGGCAATGTCTTGGTCATTATCAGCGAGCCAACGCTGGACCTTTTCTATCTTGTTCATTATTCTCACTCCTTAATAATTTACAAGTAGTATAGCATATCCATTCAATCTAAAAGTCTGCTTTCACTTGAATTTTCACAAATGATAGGCTATGATTTACTTGAAAACGTTTTCAATTTGCTGTTAGTGGTTTTATTTGGTATATTGAATGGTGTTTTGAAAACCGATGAAAACAGATTATGACATGGAAGAAAGGGCTATCTTTATGGATAAACAAACAGTTACAATTTATGACGTTGCCCGAGAAGCTAGTGTATCAATGGCAACCGTCTCGAGAGTAGTAAATGGCAATGCAAATGTTAAACCGGCAACGCGTAAGAAGGTTTTAGACGTTATTGAAAAACTTGATTATCGTCCAAACGCCGTTGCTCGGGGCTTGGCAAGTAAGAAGACGACTACCGTTGGCGTGATTGTACCAGACGTGACCAACATGTATTTTGCATCGCTTGCCAGGGGAATTGACGATGTTGCAACAATGTATAAATACAATATTATCCTGACGAATTCTGACTCCAATAGTGAAAAGGAAATTAAAGTGCTTAACACATTGTTGTCTAAACAAGTTGACGGGATTGTGTTTATGGGCAATGAAATTACCGATAAGCTGCGAGAAGAATTTAAGCGGACTAAGACCCCCATTGTTTTGGCTGGCTCAGTGGATGATGAAGGGACTGATCCAAGCGTTAATATCGACTACGTGGCCGCTGTTCAAGAAGAGGTTAAGAATTTAATTGACCGCGGCAACAAACGGGTGGCATTTGTTTGCGGGCCACTAAATCAATCAATTAATGGCAAGTACCGGCTGAAGGGATACAAACAAGCTTTAAAGAGTGCTGGGATCCCTTATGATGATAAGTTGGTTTTTGAAACTGACGATACTTATAAGACCGGCACATTGCTCCAGCCAGCTTTAATGGCCGTTAACGCAACGGCGGCAATGGTAACTGACGATGAATTAGCTGCCGGCATTATGAACGGTATGTCTGATGCTGATATTAGTGTCCCTAATGACTTTGAAGTTATTACTAGTAATGATACAAAGCTCACTGAAATGGTTCGGCCGAAGATGTCGTCAATCACGCAGCCTTTATACGATATTGGTGCCGTTGCAATGCGGTTATTAACTAAATTAATGAATAATGAACCAGTTGAAGAAAAGAACGTCTTGTTACCATATGGCTTGATGAAACGGGAATCAACGAAGTAAGTAAGCTACTTTGGTAATGATTTTTCAATCAAGATAACAACTGGTAGATTAAGAATTTTTGAAGCTAGTTATGGCATGAGTATCCCTGGATAATAACATCTGTTAAGGGTGGTTCTTTGCTTGAAAAATCTTGAAACGCCGGTGTGTATCTGGTAGGATATTGATGTATGTTTGTAACCAGCAATAAATTTTAGAAAAGAGGAGTTATTATGTCAGGACATTCAAAATGGCATAACATTCAGGGTCGGAAAAATGCTCAGGATGCTAAACGTGGAAAAATTTTCCAAAAAATATCACGTGACTTGTATCAAGCCGCTAAAGCAGGTGATCCTGATCCAGAAAACAATCCTCAGTTACGTCTGGTAATGGAAAAAGCTCGGGCAGCCAATATGCCGAAAGATAATGTCCAACGGGCTATCGATAAAGCTTCTGGCGTTGGCGGAGCAAAATTCGAAGAAATTACTTATGAGGGTTATGGTCCCGGTGGAACCGCAATCATGGTTTCCGCATTAACTGATAATAAAAACCGAACTGCTGCAGCGGTACGTTCAGCATTTACTCATCATGGTGGATCACTTGGTGCCAATGGATCAGTTTCATATATGTTTGATCGTAAAGGCTACATTGTCATTCTAAGAGACGGTCTTGATGCGGATGAAGATACCATGCTGATGGATGCACTCGATGCCGGCGCGGATGATATGAATTCTACCGACGAAGAATTTCAGATCTTTACGGATCCAAAATCACTGCCAGAAGTTCGTGATGCCCTTCAGAAAAAGGGTTATGATTTGGATACTGCTGAAGTTCGGATGTTCCCTGAGAACACAACGGAAGTTCCAGAAGATAAAATCTCTCAATATACCGGATTGATTGATGAGCTTGAAGATAATGACGACGTTCAAGATGTTTATGAAGCCGCTACGTTACCTGAAAGCAATTAATCAATTAACTTAATCGCGTCACACTTAGATGATCATTTTTTTGGTCATCTTTTTTATTTTGTCAAAAAAGCCGTCATTAATTATCGTATTTAGATAATGTGAGGTGAATTAAATGGAAATTAGTCAACAAATGGATGGGCTTTTAAATGATGCAATCAAAAAGCGCGCGAGTGATATTTATTTTTTACCGATGGGCGATGTCTACCAAATCAAAATTAGGAATCAACAAGAAGTTGTTTTATGGGACCAAGTCCGCTATTTAACGGCTCGGAGATTGATGAATTATTGTAAATACTTGGCAGATATGGCGTTAAGTGAACAACGCCGTCCTCAACTTGGGGCAATGCAATGGCACATTGGTGATACTAAGTACGCACTGCGCTTATCTTCTGTCGGTAATTTTAATGATGATGAGTCAATGGTTATCCGGATCATTTACTCACTGGCTGATATTGAAGGCACATTCTTTAATCAAGATCAGGTTCAATTAATTTCTGAAGCGAGTCAGAAACGAGGGTTGATGGTATTTTCGGGGCCAACTGGCTCGGGGAAAACAACCACTATTTACAATTTGGTAAGGGACCTAGTGACTGACGAATTTGTGATGACGATCGAGGACCCAATCGAAATTCAGGAGGCCGGCTTTTTACAATTACAAGTTAACCATGAAGCTGGAATGGATTATTCAGATTTAATTAAGGTGGGGCTTCGACATCGTCCGGATATTTTTATTATCGGTGAGATCAGAGATTCGGTTACAGCAGAGGCAGCAGTTAAGGCAGCGTTAAGTGGCCATTTGGTATATACAACTGTTCACGCTCAAGATCCCTTGGGTGTGATTAAGCGCCTCTTACAGTTGGGCGTTAGTTCGGATTTTATCGCCCAAGCGTTGCGAGTAATCGCCTATCAGCGGTTGATTCCAACAACCATGGGTGGTCAGCGGGCTCTTTTAATGGCCCATGATTTTAAAGAATTACAATCGAAATCAACTTATGATTGGGGACGATGGCAAGATGAGCTTGAACAAGCAAGAAGGGCAGGATTGGTTTCTAAGCAAATGGTTCAAAAATACTGGCAGGGATAAGCGCTGGCGCACGCTTGAACAGGCAAACTTCTTTGATTCATTGGCTAACCTACTCAAAATGGGATTTCAATTGACTAGGGCTTTAGAATTTATTGCAGAAACTGACAAACAATTGGCAGCTGGCGTTATCCAACTTAATAATCGACTAGCCACTGGTGACAGCTTTTCAGCAAGTGCGCAAGCATTGATTGACGTGCAATCTTACTATCAATTGCTGATTGCGGAAAAGCATGGTCAACTTAGCGATGTGCTTGAAGAATTGGCGAAGTTTGATCGTTTGAAGATGAAGCAGATGAAGAAAATCAAGACAATGTTAGTTTATCCGTTGTTTCTGTGCTTTATTTTAATTGTATTGATTGTCATGATTCATGTGTATGTATTTCCGCAGATTGAGGCATTGATGCCAAGTGTTAACACCACCAAACCAGATTATTTAGGCATGACGCTTGTCAACGTTGTTTTGGGTGGCACGGTTCTGACACTAGCGGGCAGTTTTCTGTACTGGCGGCGGCAAACTATTTTGAAACGGACGCAGATGATTGTCAGAGTGCCAATAATTGGGACGCTTTACCAGAAATATATTGCTTATTATTTAGCCAGTAACTTAGCAACCTTATTGAGAAATGGGCTAAGTGTTCAAGAAATCTATCAAACATTGAATGCCTTTAATTCTCATTCGCTATTGTATGCGCTAGGTCAGCAACTAAACGAAGCACTTATTGATGGGCAATCAATCAAGCAAATGATTGCCAGATACCGTTTCATCCCTCAGGAGATTATCAAATTTATGGGGTCAGGTAACACAATTGCTGAGATGGCAAACTCAATGTCCGCTTATTCAAAGCTGATGTTTGATGACATGATTTTAACTACTAATAAGATGATTGGTTTCGTTCAACCGGCCATGTTTATATTAATTGGCATCACGATTGTATCAACATATTTTCAATTATTAATTCCAATTTATAGTTCAGTGAAAGGGATGTATTAGGATGAAAAAATGGCACCGAAAAGAAAAATCTGGTTTTACTTTAATTGAAATGACAATCGTATTATTTATTATTTCACTACCTCAATTGTCAAATCAAGTGCAACACTAA
>NZ_AZEB01000120.1 GCF_001434135.1 Lentilactobacillus kisonensis DSM 19906 = JCM 15041
TTAGATTGTCAGCTAATTGACGACTGCCAAATGTATGGCGATGAAGCTTGTCTAGCGCCATTATTTTACTTTCCAACAACTGGTCATTGATCTCTTGTTGGCTAGGATGGCGATGCTGCCATTTCCAGTAGGCCTGTCGACTAACGCCCGTTACTTCGAGTAATAAGCTTTTTGAACAATGATATGCGTTGCTAACGAGGTCAATTAATTCATA
>NZ_AZEB01000121.1 GCF_001434135.1 Lentilactobacillus kisonensis DSM 19906 = JCM 15041
TTAGATTGTCAGCTAATTGACGACTGCCAAAGGTATGGCGATGAAGCTTGTCGAGCGCCATTATTTTAGTTTCCAACAACTGGTCATTGGTCTCCTGCTGGCTAGGATGGCGATGCTGCCATTTCCAGTAGGCTTGGCGACTAACGCCCATTACTTCGAGTAATAAGCTTTTTGAACAATGATATGCGTTGCTAACGAGGTCAATTAATTCA
>NZ_AZEB01000122.1 GCF_001434135.1 Lentilactobacillus kisonensis DSM 19906 = JCM 15041
ATGTTGAGTTGGAACTCCATCTATTCCTTGATTTTCAAAGGATTTTTCACTGATCCGATCCGGAATATTTTTTTGCTCTAAAACCTGATTGACACTAACTGCCCAATTATGACGCCATTCAATTATTTTTTCTTTCTTATCCCAATCGACCATCAGTATCTTTCTACTCTTAGGGTACTTGCTAGTTCCGGTATACATTTTTT